>CACMUL010000001.1 GCA_902616855.1 uncultured Alphaproteobacteria bacterium
CAGTTATCACCGCTTATAGAGATCATGGACATATACTAGCTCGTGGAGTAGATCCTAAACTAGTAATGTCTGAATTAACTGGAAGGAAAGATGGAATTTCAAAAGGTAAGGGTGGATCAATGCACATGTTCTCTAAAGCTAATAGATTTTATGGTGGACACGGTATCGTTGGAGCACAAGTACCCTTAGGAGTTGGTATAGGTTTCGCACATAAATACAGAAACGAAAAAAAGATTTCAAGAGTCTATTTAGGGGATGGAGCTATGAGTAACGGTCAAGTTTTTGAAGCATTTAATTTAGCATCACTTTGGGAGTTACCAGTATTATTTATTATCGAAAACAATAAATATGGAATGGGTACATCTATTGGAAGGTCAGCAGCAGGAGGTGAGTTGTACGAACGAGCAACTGTTTTCGGCATTAAAGGCGAAAAAGTAGACGGTATGAATTTTTTTAATGTAAGTGAGTCAGCTATAAGGGCAAGAAATTATATCGAAAAAAATTCTAAGCCCTACATTATTGAAATGGATACATATAGATTTAGAGGCCATTCAATGTCTGATCCTGGTCTATACAGAACTAAAGATGAAGTAAATAAAATGAAAGAGATAGACCCTGTATTAATGATGAAAGAAACTTTATTAAATGATTATAAAATTCAAGAGGACACGATTATAAAAGTTGAAAGTGATATTAAGAAACAAATTAAAGATGTAGAAAAATTTTCACTTGAGTCTCCACTTCCAGATTTAAAAGAATTATACACCGAGGTATATTTATGAAAATACTTCTACCAGCTTTATCTCCAACAATGGAAACAGGTAATTTAGTAAAATGGTTAGTTAAAGAGGGAGATAGTGTAGTTTCAGGAGATATTTTAGCAGAAATTGAGACTGATAAAGCTACTATGGAATTAGAGTCACCCGATGATGGTAAAGTTGAGAAAATACTAGTTAAAGAGGGCACTGAAAATATAAGTGTTAATACTGAGATAGCTCTACTTAAAGTTGATGGTGAGGAAATAGAGGAGATACCAGAAAAACCTATTGAAAAATTACCACAAGTCTCCTCCAACGGTTCTGAACCACCTACAACAGAAGTAAAAATTTCTATGAATTCTCTTTTCAATCAAACAAAAGAAAATTCAGATGAAAAGAATTGGTCTGAAAAAGAAATATCTATGAGAGAGGCATTGAATAAAGCTATTGAAGAAGAAATGGAATTAGACAATGATGTTTTTCTTTTAGGAGAAGAGGTAGCTGAATACGATGGTGCTTATAAAGTAACCCAAGGACTTCTTGATAAATTTGGATCAAAAAGGGTTTTAGATACTCCTATTTCTGAGCACGGTTTTACAGGTTTAGCTATTGGAGCAGCCATGGCAGGACTTAAGCCTATATGTGAATTTATGACTTTTAATTTTTCTATGCAAGCAATTGATCAAATAGTTAATTCTGCTGCTAAATCTTTATATATGTCAGGTGGAGAAATAAATGTTCCTATAGTTTTTCGAGGCCCAAATGGTGCTGCGGCTAGAGTTGGAGCACAACATAGCCAATGTTTTATATCTTGGTTCTCACATATTCCTGGCTTGATAGTAATTGCTCCTTCAAATGCAAGAGATGCAAAAGGTTTATTAAAATCATCTATTCGAAATCCCAATCCTGTTGTTTTTTTAGAACATGAATTACTTTATAAAGAAAAAACGAACGTTCCAGAAGAGAAAGATTTTTTAATTCCTATTGGCAAAGGTAATCTAATTAAAGAAGGTAATGATGTAACTATTATTGGTTTTTCAATGTCTGTTCAGAGAATATTAAACGCTCTTCCATCAATTGAAAAACTGGGTATTAGTCCTGATATTATAGATCTAAGATCAATTAAACCTCTAGATGAAGAATTGATATATAAATCCGTTAAGAAAACCAATAGAGTTGTAATTATTGAGGATGGCTTTGGTAGTACAAGTTTTGGATCACACTTATCTTATTTAATACAATCAAATTGCTTTGACTTCCTTGACTCAGAGATAATTAAAGTTAGTGGAAAAGATGTCCCAATGCCATATGCAGAAAATTTAGAAAAATTGGCATTACCAAACACTGATGAAATTTTATCTGCCGTAAAAAAAGTGTCATATAAAAATTAATGTTATATGAAGTTAATTTACCATCTTTATCTCCCACAATGGAGGAGGGTAAAATTGTTAAGTGGATTAAAAAAGAAAAAGATCCAATATTAAGTGGTGAGGTTTTATTCGAAGTTGAAACAGATAAAGCCACAATGGAATACGAGTCACCAGAAGATGGGTATATTGCTAAAATAATATCAAAGGAGGGTGAAACAGCAAATGTTAATCAATTAGTTGCAATAATTTCTGATGATTTGACTTTTACACAAGAGGATATAAATAATTTTCTAAAAAATAATAATTCAGATAATAAAATACAAACCTTAGAAATAAAACTTTCTGAAAATGATAAAGATTTGATTTCAGATAAAATATTAATTACTCCCTTAGCTAAAAAACTAGCTCAAAAAAAAAATATAGACATTTCAAAAATAAAATCGATTTCAAGAAGAATACGTACTGATGATCTTAATATAAATGAAACTTTTGATAATGGGGCTATAAGAGTATTTATATCTCCACTTGCCAAAAAAATATCAAATGAAAAATCTATAGATTTGTCAAAATTAAAAGGCACAGGTCCAAATAATAGAATTATTTTAAGAGATCTATCAGACTCAAACTATTTGTCTGAAAGTTCAAATATTAACAGATTAAGACAGGCCATTGCAAAAGCAACAATACATTCAAAAAATAACATTCCACATTTTTATTTAAATACTAGAGTTAATATGGCTACTCTATTAAAATTTAGAAAAGATCAAAAATTAAAAGGCAATAAGTACTCTTTAAACGCAATATTAATGCAATCTATATCAAATGCATTCAAAGCATTTCCAGACTCAAATTGTACATATAAGGATAATGGTGAATTTATTATTAATAAAGATCATAATATTGGTATTGCCGTTGACTCTAAGTTTGGCTTAAAAATGCCTGTAATTAAAAAGATAAATAATTTTAGTTTAAATGAAATCAACTCCAATCTTAATGAAAAGATAAATTTAACAAGAGATAATAAACTTTCTCCCTCTGATCTGTCAGATGGTGTCATAAGTATATCTAATTTGGGTTCATTTAATATCCGTAGTTTTGATGCTATTATTTTACCAGGACAAACTTATATATTAGCAGTAGGGCAGATTTTTGAGGATGTTTATGTGGACAAAGGTAAGATTGAAATAGGGAGTTTTATAAATTTGACATTATCTTGTGATCATAGAGCTGTTGATGGAGTTTTAGCATCACAATTTTTTTCTAGTATTGTACAAAATTTAGAAAATATTTCAGATGACAATTAAGTATGATTTAACAATAATTGGCGGTGGTCCGGGTGGTTATGTTGCTGCTATAAAAGCTGCACAACTTGGTATAAAGGTTGCTTTGTTTGAAGAGGACAAACTTGGAGGTGTATGTCTTAATTGGGGATGTATTCCAACTAAATCATTATTACATTCAGCAGAATTTATGGAAGAGGCTAATCATTTTGGGCTTGATAAGAAAGATCTTTCTAAAATTGCTCTAGATAAAGTTGTAAAGATGTCAAGAACAGCATCTGATAATTTATCAAAAGGCGTTTACTCACTAATGAAAAAAAATAAAATAGATATTTATAAACATCGAGCATATCCAAAAAAAATTGATAATGAATTTTTTGTAAATACAACTTCAGATGAAATTTCCTCTAAGAATATGATTATTGCTACGGGATGCAAACCTAGAACAATTGGTGACATTAAATTTTCTAATTTAATTTGGAGTTCTAAAGAAGCAATGATACCTAAATTTCTTCCAAAAAAATTATGTATTATCGGATCAGGAGCTATTGGAATAGAATTTGCGAGTATTTATAATGCTTTAGGTTCGGACGTTACAGTGTTTGAGTCTCAAAATAAGATTTTACCTCAGTTTGATATCGACATCTCAAATGAAGCAAAAAAAATATTTGAAAAAAAGGGTATTAAATTTGAGTTAAATGCAAAAATTGAGAAAATCGTTGAAGATAAAAATAATGTAAGCTTTAAAAATATTGACCAAAATGTAGTATGTGATGCATTAATACTGTCTGTAGGTGTGATACCTAATTTAGATAAAGACTTTATAAGTTCTCTTAACTTAAATCTATCTGATACTGGTTACGTGAGTACAAACCATAATTATGAGACAAATATTAACGGTTTATATGCAATTGGTGATATTATTGGTGCCCCATGGCTAGCACACAAAGCCATGCACGATGCTATAAATTGTGTCACTCATATTTTAACAGGTAATGATACTCATAAACCAAAAGAAAATCATATTCCTGGTTGTATCTATAGCTTACCACAAATAGCTACTGTTGGTTTCACTGAACAACAACTTAAAGACAATAACATTCCCTACAAGACGGGTAATTTTCCATTTTTAGCAAATGGTAAATCACAAACTATGTCTAACTCATATGGTTTTGTTAAAACACTCTTTAATTCTGAAACCGGAGAGGTATTGGGCGCACATCTTATTGGACCTGATGTTACAGAAATGATAGCCACATTTGGCCTAGCTATTTCATCAGAGTCAACAGAAGATGAATTTATTAATACTGTTTTTGCACATCCAACTTTATCAGAATCTATTCACGAAAGCGTCTTATCAGCTTTTGAAAAACCTTTACATTTTTAAACATGATCAGACATCCAGAAAAAATTAAAAAATTTAATCCTACGACAATCAAAAAACCTAATTGGCTTAAAGTAAAAGCACCAACATCAAAAAAATATTTTGAAACACTAGACATAGTTAAATCTCATAACTTAGTTACTGTGTGTCAAGAAGCTGCATGTCCAAATATTGGAGAATGTTGGGAAAAAAAACATGCAACCTTTATGATATTAGGAGATACCTGTACTAGAGCATGTGCATTCTGTAATGTAAAAACAGGTAAACCCTCAGAGCCACCTGATCCTATGGAGCCTCTTAACGTTGCTAAATCAGTTTTAAAATTAGGTCTTAGGCATGTTGTAGTAACAAGCGTAGACAGAGATGACTTACCTGACGGTGGTGCTCAGCACTTTATTGATACGATTAAGTACATAAGAGAATTATCTAATAATACAACAATAGAAATTTTAACACCCGATTTCTTAAGAAAAAATAGAAACTACATTGATATTGCAAAAGTGAAGCCCGATGTTTTTAATCACAACTTAGAGACAGTTCCAAGAATCTATAAACAAATTAGACCTGGTTCTAATTATATTGAGAGTTTAAAGCTTTTAAGAGAAGTTAAGGAATTCGACAGATCAATATTTACAAAGTCTGGTATTATGGTTGGGTTAGGTGAGGATTATTCAGAAATAATAGAAGTGCTAAAAGATATGAAAGATTCTAATATTGATTTTGTTACTATAGGACAATACCTTCAGCCATCTATACATCATGAAAAAGTTCATAAGTTTTACTCTCCCGACGAGTTTAAAAGTTTTTATAATGTTTGCTTAAAATTGGGATTTAAAATGATTTCCTCCACACCGATGACAAGATCAAGTTATCACGCAGATGAAGACTTTGAAAAACTAAAAAAAGTAGTTTAGTTTTCTCTCAGAGAAACATTTGACCAACAAGCTATAAAATTTCCTTTACCGATTAATCCAGACTTTTCATTTGTAGTTGCTTTGATAGAAATACTATTTTTACTGATATTAAGGTTCTTTGAAATACTCTCTAAAATCTTTTTAAAATGTGGATTTATTTTAGGTTCTTCTGAAACAATCATTATATCAATATTATTAATCATCTTTTTCTTTAAATTCATTTTGTCCAAAGCATAATTTAAAAATTCTACTGAATTTCTATTATAGTTTTCTTTATTATTTGGAAAATAGGTACCTATATCTCTATGAGATAATGCTCCTAGAATAGAATCTGTGATAGCATGCAGTATTACATCTCCATCTGAGTGAGAAATAACTTTTACTTTTGATTTTATTTTTACACCACCAAGTTTTATTAAATTATTTTTATTAGTTTTTATAGTTCTGTGAATATCATATCCAATTCCTACTAAGATATTCTTTTCAACTAATTTATTTAATGAAACTAATTCATCTTTGTATGTAATTTTTAAATTTATTTCATTTTGTAATAAATATTTGATTTTAAATTTATTTTTTTCATTTCTGAAAAGTTGACTGTCGTCAGTTAATAACTTTTTTTCATTTTTATTATGTAATAGTGTAATTTTATTTTTAATAAATCCTTGTGGTGTCTTAATTAGTTTAAGTCTTTCTCTGTCAATATTATGGTGACCAATAATAGCAGTATCAGAACACTTGGTATATGGAACTACACAATCATAATTTCTTTCTAACAAGTTCTTTATTATGTTTTTGATTAATTTATGAGAATTTAACGGTCTTGCTGCATCATGTATGATTATATATTTTGATTTAAATTTGGATTTGTTTAAAGCGTTCTTAACACTTTCTGATCTTGTTTTTCCTCCTTTTATTACTTCTAAATCATCAAAAATGTTAATATTAGTGTTTTTTAGATTATTAATTATAAGGGTTATCTTTTTAAATTTAAGTTCTTTAAGAAATTCAATATTATGTATTAGCAAATTTTTATTTTTAAATTTTGCTAAAAGCTTATTTGTATTAGATGAAAATCGTAAACTATTACCCCCTGCAAGAAGTACAAAATGAATTTTAGAGTTATTTAATGTCAAATTATTTTAATAAATTTTCTGCATTTATATTGATTTCTATTTTTATAACGCTTTTTTCTTTAACTGTATATTCACTTATTTCATCAAATGAGATTGTTCGTAATGCTGAGCTTATTCAATATATATTAATTGCTGATTTTGTATTTTTATTGATACTTCTTTTATACTTATCAATTTTTCTTATTAATTACTTAAAATATAAAAATCGAGAGGTAGTAGGTCTAAGACTTTTTAATAAATTTTTTCTTTTTTTTGGTCTTTTTTCAATTATTCCAAGTGGAATAATACTGCTAGCATCTGCTATTTTTTTTAATATTGAAGTAAGCACTTGGTTAGGTCCTGCTTTTAAATCTACAGTAAATAACTCTTATCAATTGGCACAGAAATACATTAATCAAACTGAAAGAGATCTAATAACAGACTCAAAGTTTATAAGAAATTATGTTCTAGCTGAAAGGTTAATCGATAGAGATATTATACAGAGATTTAATATTACTACCGTTTACAATTATAATAATGGTAATCAATTTATAGAACATATTTCAGATGAAAAAATATTTTTATCAGACCAAAATTTAAAGGATGCAAGTTCTAAAAGTGAAAATGATATTACTATTTTTTTTTCAAATGATCAGCTTTTTTCCAAAGTAAATTTAAATAACTCAAATTATTTATTGCTTCTTAAGAATATCGATTTAGAAACATTAAATTATTATCAGAATATTATACAATCATACGAAGCTATAAATTCTATAGATAATAATAAAAGAAATATTCAAATAACCTTTTTTACTATCTATATAATTCTTTCTACGAGTTTAATTTTTATATTCATCATAATAGGAACAAATTTCAGTTTTAGATTGGCTAAACCAATAAGAGATTTGAATAACTCAATTATAGACCTCAGAAAAGGAAAATATAAACAATTGGAATTTGAAAAATTGAGTAATAAAGATGATATCTCTGTATTAACAAACTCTTTTCATGAGATGAGTAAAACTATAATCAATCAAAAAAATAATCTACAGGAGGTAAATGCAACTATTAATGATCAACTGAGTTTTATAAACAATATTATAGAAAATTCACCTTATGGTATTTTTGTTTTAAATAATAAATCAATGATTTTCGAAAATTCAGCATCCTCAATATTTAATAATAAAAAAAATACATCATTTGAAAACTTTACTAAATTACTTTCAAATCATTTTGATAACAGTCAAAATTTTTATAAAAAATCCTATGAAATAAATTTAGAAGTTAAAATAGAAAATATTCAAAAGTTTTTTTTTGTGAAATCTATCTTTATTGATAATAACTCTCTATTTGATCAAATTATAATATTTAATGACTATACCGACCTAATATTTGCTGAAAAAAATAATGCTATTGCAGATCTTGCTAGAAAAATTTCTCATGAGATAAAAAATCCATTGACACCTATGCTTTTATCGACAGAATTTATTGAAAGTCAACTTAAAGACGAAGAATTAATTAACTCAATTAAATCTATTAAGAGACAAATTTTTTTAATTCAAAACCTTGTAAATGAATTTTCCACTTATGCAAGATTGCCTAAAGCAAATATTACTAAATTAAATTTATCAGAAATTTGTTTAGTTTACATAGAGGAATACAAAAGAAATTATGATAAAATTGAAATAATTCATAATATTGAAGCAAATCTATATGTTAATTTTGATCATTCATATTTGGATATAATTTTTAATAATCTTTTTAAAAATTCTATTGAAGCTTTAATATCAACAAATAATCCTACAATTGAATTATCTTTAAAAAAAATAGATAAAAAGTTAATTTTAACCTTTTTCGATAATGGTCCTGGATACGACGGTGATATTGATGATCTAATTAAACCATATTTTTCAACAAAAAATTCGTCTGGATTAGGATTATCATTAATAAATAAAATAATTACTGACAACTCCCATAAGATGAATATAACAACGAACAGTTATTCAGGATTTAAAATTGAAATAATTTTTTATGACTAAAATACTAGTAATTGATGATGAACTAGAAATTTGCAAACAAATTTCACTTATACTCACTAAACAAGGTTATGAGGTTACATATGCTAACTCATATAAAGAATTTGTAGATCTTGAACTGAGAAATTTTGATTATGATGTTGTATTAGTTGATTTATGGCTTAAAAATAGCACAAAACAAGGAATAGATATAATTGAATATTTAAAGAATAAATATGAAAATTTAGTAATTGTTTCCTTTAGCGGTCACGCCAATATAGATAATGCAATTGAGTCTGTTAAAGCAGGAGCAAACGACTTTATTGAAAAGCCATTTGAAACAAAAAAACTTATTCATATAATTCAAAAAAATTTACTAGAATTAAAACAACGTGTTACGATTAATAATTATAGAAACAAAATTTCATTTCATTCTAAGATAGACTCTATTGGTTATGGTAATTATATAGATAGCGTGTTTAAAACACTCTCCAAGATAAAAAATAATTCTTCTATTTTAGTAATAGGACCTAATGGTATTGGAAAAAACTTTCTTGCAAATACTATCCACATGAATTTATCATTAAATAACCCTGATACATTTATTAACTTAAATGAAAATTTAATGAATGAGTCTGATTTATTAAAATTAAGTTCATTACACAATTATTTCACTATTTATTTAAATGATTATGAAAATTTTAATCAAATTGAATTATTAAATTATTTAAATTTAGTAAAAAGTAAAAAAATAAATGCATCTATAATATTTGATAGTAAAAAAATAGATATGAAAGATCCATTTGTAAATAATATTGATCACAAAGTTATATTAAATCCATTGACTATAAGAAAAGATGAAATTTTTCCACTTTTTGAACATTATTTAAATATCTTCGCACAAAAGAAATTTGATAACAAAATTAAAATTGATGGAGAAGTAAAGAAATTATTATTAAATCATACTTGGCCTGGAAACATATTTGAAATAATGAATCTTTCTGAAAATATTATAGGACTATTAACAGATAATAGTTTATTTGTATCAAAAAACTTAATTGAGGATTTAATGAATAACTCTATAGACAGCACTGATCTATATGATTTAAATTTTAGAGAGGCGAAAGATAAATTTGAAAAAGATTATCTGCTCCAAAAATTAAAAATAAATAATTTCAATATGACTTTGACTGCTAAAATGCTTAAATTAGATAGAGTTTCTTTGTATCGTAAAGTTAAATCTCTAAACATTAAAATAGATTAATGAATATACTTATTCTTGGTTCAGGAATTGTTGGTGCAAATCTTGCAAAAAAATTATCAGAGCAAGGGAAAAAATGTATTTCTATTAGATGATGATATCAATGAATTAAAAAATCTAGCTGAAAGATTTGATATTAAAACACTTTATGATGATCCTCTAAATCCCTCATTCTATAAAAATTTTGAGTCTAAAATTGACTGTTTTATTGCTGTTACTCGAAGTGATGAAAAAAATATTATAACAAGTAAATTTGCAAAAGAATTTCTAAACGTTGATAAATCAATAGCAAGGGTTAGAAATCAAAATTTAATTTTAGATGAAAATAAATCATTACTGATTGAGTCAAATAGCTTTCTTGATCATATTATATCTCCCGAATGGGAGGTCTCAAATAATATATTTGAAAAAATTCATTTGCCTGGTGCTTTTTTTAGTGAGTCCTTAATAACCCAAGATTATTTATTAATTGGAATGCAATCATCTAATTTATTTAAAAATCACACATTCGAAGAAATAAAATTTTTCTTCAAAACAAATAATCTTTGTTATTTAGGGCATAGTAAAGATGATAGTATAAACTTTGACTTTAAAAATATATCTATCTCTGACCAACTCTACCTATTAATTAAGAAAAAATATCTTAATAAACTTATAAAGTTCTTTGGTTTCAAAGATTATGTATTGGATGTACTCATTGTTGGTGGGGGTAATATTGGCCAAAACTTATCAACTCTTATTGAACAAGATGATCAAGAAATAAACTTAAAAATTTTAGAACTTGATAAAGAAAGATGTAATTTTCTGGCAGGCTTGCTTAAAAATACGACAATTTTTCATGGCGATGCTCTCGATCAAACTCTGTACGAAGAAATCAAATTGAATAATTCTGATTTGGTAATTACCGTCACAGATAATGATCAAATTAATACGATATTGTCAATAATTGCTAAAAAAAGAGGATCAAAATCAGTTATATCAGTAATAAATAATGAGTCATACTCATCATTTGCAAATGATTTGGGCATAGATGTTATAATTAATCCAAGAGAGTTAACAACATCTAGAATTATTGAAAAAATTTCTAAAGGCTCTCTTTTATCTTATCATTCTATTTTTAAAGATGAGTATGTAATTTATGAAATTAAATATAAAAATGATATATATGAAAATATTAAAAAATCTAAAGCAATCAATCACATATGCACCTTAACAAATGAGTCATTAGAGTTAAAAAATAATGATCATATCCCTTTAAATAACGATATATTAATCTTGTGTGTTTCTCGAAAAGACTCTCATATTCTAGAAAAAATAATTAATGATGATTGATAATAATTTTTTTTTAGACACACATACCTTTTTAAAGAAAATTGCTAAAGACATAATTATACCAAATATAGGAAAATTAAGTGAAAATGAAGTTTCAACTAAAGAGGATAATTCTAAAGTTACTAGTTATGATGTAATTATAGAAAATGAACTAATCGAATATTTTAAAAATATGGGATTTTCTAATATCATATCTGAAGAGGGTAATTCTGAATTAATAAAAAAAAATGAATATTTGACAGTAGACCCGATTGATGGAACAAGAAATTTTATCAATGGTATTAATAAAGTTGCAATAATGTTGTCATTTATAAAATCTACCCAATGCGAATTTGCTATAATATATGATCCTATTGGTGATGTCTTTTATCATACTTATAACAATTCAATATTTAAAAATCATAAGCAAATAAAAGCCCAAAATTATAGTAATCAAATTGGATTTTTGGGTGAGCACGCCAAGATTTATTTTAAGGATATTATTTCTTCTTACACAGAAAAATTAAGATCTAGGTCAATTGGTTATGATGTTATTGAAGCTATAGAAGGAGAAAGATCTTTTTTAACTGTCTACGGATCAAAAATTTGGGATTTATTTCCTGCTATGAGTTTTTTAAAGCTATTAAATTTTGAAACAAATCTTCCAAATATGGAATTTGATTATTCAAAATTAGAAAAAAAAATAATTTTTTATGCCAACCTATAAGATTTTGTTTGTAGGTCTTGGGAAAATGGGCTTCCATATGGCAGGATATTTGTCTAAAAATAAAAATTTTAAACTTTTTGTATTTAATAGAACTAAATCAGTTGAACATAAATGGAAAAAAAAATTTATAGCTGAAAGTTATAATTTTAAAAATGATATCAAATTTGACTTTATTATTTCTTGCTTAAAAGATGATCATGCTGTTAATTCTTTTTTTTAATAAGTTTGTAAAAACTTCAAATTTTCACAAAAAGTCAATTATTATTGATCACTCAACTATATCATTAAAACAAATAGATTTACTTTCTAGGTTATTTAAAAATAGAAAAATAAAATTTTTAGATGCCCCTATTACAGGTGGGGAAGAGGGTGCCAAAAAAGCTTCTTTATCAGTAATGGTTGGTGGAAATAAACCAAACTTTAATCAATCAAAAAGAATAATTTCCTCTTACTCTAAAAGTTTAACGCATATGGGTAAATTAGGCTCAGGTCAATTAACAAAATTTACCAACCAAATTTTAATTTGTGGTATTTTATACTCTATATCTGAGGCTTATCTTTTTAGTAAAAAAAATAATCTTGATCAAAAAAAAATTTTTAATGCTATTAAAAACGGTGCTGCTAGTTCTTGGCAATTCAATAATAGGTATTTAACACTTACCAAAAATAAATTTAATTTTGGTTTTTCTACAGAATTAATGACTAAAGATTTAAAATATGTTTTACAACAAGCAGAAAAATCTAAATTAAACTTAAATCTTACAAAAAGTGTTTTTAAAAAGTATAAAAGTTTACAAAATACAATTTATAAAAAATATGACACTTCGAGTTTAGTTAAGTCATTTAATGATCAATGAATTATTGGAAAAAAGGGTGTACTTATTTATTAGAGAATGACCCTGTTTTTAAGCGTTACTATAATCCAAATCATCAATTAAAAACAAATAAAAATAAATTTGATGTTTTATTTAAATCTATCTGTTCCCAGCAAATATCTGTTTCTGCAGCTATGTCTATTTATAAAAATTCAAAGAGTATAATTGGTCCTATAAATTTTAAAAATTTTAACATAAATAAAAGTAAAATAAAAAAGTTACCTTTAAGTAAAAATAAGAAAAAGTGTTTAAATTCACTTCTAAATAATTATCACTTAGTAACTGATATAAAGTTAAGCAACAGTAATTTTGAAAAAGTTAATAATAATTTAACTCAAATTTTTGGCATTGGTAAATGGACTGCTGAAATGTTTTCAATATTTTATTTAGGTTTGCCTGACATAATACCATTTGGAGACCTTGGTTTCATTAATGCCTATAAGAAATATTACAGAGATGAAAATTTAACTAAATTATCTTTTCATTCTAACAAATGGCGAAAATATTCAACTATTGTAACATGGTATCTTTGGTCATCTTACGACTCAGAACCCTTATATTTATAATTTTATCCTAAAATAAAAAAAACAATTTAATCTTTAAAAAAAGGAATCTATTAATATTTATGCAATCCATAGTTGAATTTAAAAATATTTATAAATCTTATCCTGGAGTTATAGCAAATGATGATGTGTCCTTTAATATTAAAGAGCAATCTATTCATGCTATTCTAGGTGAAAATGGGGCTGGAAAGTCAACATTAGTAAAAATTTTATATGGTCATGTAAAACCTGATAGTGGTGAAATTTTAATTAATTCTGATTTAGCAATAATTAATTCTCCATCTATTGCGAAGAACTTAGGTATAAATATGGTTTTTCAGCATTTCAGTTTATTTGAGTCACTTACTGTTGCAGAAAATTTAATTCTGGGTATGAATGAAAATATATCTTTAAGTAAATTAAAAGATAAGTCTAAGACAATATGTGATAAGTACGGTTTTAACTTAAATTTAAATTCTCCTATAAGTTCTCTATCAGTTGGTCAGAGGCAATCCGTAGAAATTGTTAGATCATTATTGAATAATCCAAAAATTCTAATCATGGACGAACCAACTTCTGTTCTTACACCAGACGAAATTAGTAAATTATTTAAAATTATAAAAAATTTAGTCAAAGATGGACTAACAGTTATCTTCATATCTCATAAATTAGAAGAAATTATAAATCTGTCTGATTATGTAACAATTATGAGAAATGGAAAAGTAGTAAGCACAATTTCAACACAAAATGAAGATCCTGAAACTTTAGGATATAAAATGTTGGGTTATAAGGTATCTAAAGCAAAACAGGTTAGCGACATTGATTTTTCTATGGATATTTTTAATATTAAAAATTTATCAACTCAATCTAAAGATCCATTTACAATTAATTTAAACACAATTGATTTAAATTTAAAAAAAGGACAAATTTTTGGCATAGCTGGAGTAGCAGGAAATGGCCAGAAAGAATTAATGGAAATTCTACTTAATGAAAACGATTATGAATTTACTGGAGACATTATTTTTAAAGGGTTAAACATTAATAATCTATCAACATTTCAAAGAAAATCTCTTTCTATTTCATATGTTACAGAAGAGAGATTAGGCCACAGTGCAGTACCTGAAATGTCTTTATCTGAAAATATATTTTTAAGTATGAACCATAAAAGTGAATTTAAGAAAGGTGATTTTATAAACTTTGAAAAGATTAATTCTTATGCAAGTGATGTAATAAAAAATTTTAATGTTGATACTCCCTCTTATAATGTCAAAGCTGGTAAACTCTCTGGAGGAAATCTTCAAAAATTTATTATTGGAAGAGAAATTATGTCAAATCCTGAGCTATTAATTTTATCTCAACCTACATGGGGCATAGATGCAGGTTCTGAAGCATTTATTAAAAATACAATAGTAGAATTATCACAAAAGGGAGTATCTATTATTATTATCTCACACGATTTAGATGAATTACTTGAAGTATGTCACCTAATATCGGTATTATATGAGGGGTCTTTATCAAATCCCTTAAATGTAGAGGACATAAATATCAGCAAATTAGGCAAGTATATGGGTGGTCTTTTTGATTAGAGTGCAATTAAGAGAGGATTACTCAAATTTAATATTTTATTTGTCACCATTAGTTGCAGTTGCTTTAACTTTATTTTTTGGCTCATTTATTTTTTTAATTTTGGACTTAAGTCCGATTGAGTCTTTTAAAATTTTTTTTATTAGTCCTATTTCAAATTCTTACGGTATTTCAGAATTATTTGTAAAAGCTACACCGCTTGCAATTATAGCTTTAGGATTATCTTATTGTTTCAAAAACAATATTTACAATATAGGAGCTGAGGGGCAATTAACAATGGGGGCAATATTTGGCGGTGGTATCGGACTATTATTAAATGACTCGACAAGTTTTTTTTTACTTCCAACAATGATTTTATTTGGTGCTTTAGGAGGAGCATTTTGGGCAACTATACCTGCTATTCTTAAAACAAAATTTAATACAAATGAAATTTTAACTAGTTTGATGTTAACCTATGTGGCTCTTTTTATTCTGGATTATTTTGTTGTTGGTCCGTGGAAAGACCCTGCAGGATATGGTTTGCCTAAATCGATGCCTTTTCCTGATGCTGGAAGACTACCTGTATTAATTGATGGCCTTCGTGTTCACATTGGTGTCTATTTTGCATTAATAATTTGTTTGATAACTTATATTATCTACAACAAAACATTATTTGGATTTAAACTTAAAGTTACTGGCTTAAGTTCTAAAGCATCTCAATATGCTGGTTTTAAATACAAAAATTTAATTTTTTATACGTTTATTATAAGTGGAGCATGCGCAGGATTAGCTGGGCTATTTGAGGTTTCAGGACCAATAGGTTTATTGTACAGAGATATTTCACCTAATTATGGTTTTACTGCAATTATTGTTGCATTTTTAGGTAGATTGAATCCTTTTGGAATAATTTTATCCTCTTTACTAATTGCATTAACATATTTAGGAGCTGAGGATGCACAATTATTTCTTAAGATACCCTCTGCAGTAGGTTTTGTATTCCAGGGTTTAGTTCTATTCTTTTTGTTAGGCACAGATTTTTTAAATAAATATAAGGTATTTATTAAATGAGTATCGAGCTAATTATAGGCATCTTAAATATAGTTTTAATATCTACAACACCGCTTGTTTTTGCTGGAATTGGTGAGTTGGTTACTGAAAAAAGTGGCGTCCTCAATCTCGGATTAGAAGGTTTAATGTTAGTGGGAGCGGTAACTGGATTTATCACTTTAGTTATAACTGGTAATTATTTTTATTCCTTATTTTTATCTATAATATCTGGAGTAATTTTATCAGGAATATTTGCGTTTCTTGTTTTAAATCTTATGACTAATCAAATAGCCACTGGATTAGCATTAACTATTTTTGGTATTGGCTTGAGTGCAATGCTTGGTAAAAAATTTGGTGGAACACCCATAGATGGATTAAATCCTTACTATTTCATAGTGATTTCTTTTTTGTTAGTTTTTTTTGTTGCTTATTTTTTGTCAAAAACAAAAACTGGCCTCATAGTCAGAGCTGTTGGTGAAAATCATAACTCAGCATACTCCTTGGGATATAATGTTATAAAAACAAGATATTTAACTATTATTTTTGGTGGTGTTATGAGTTCTTTAGCAGGTTATTATATTTCAATATGTTATGCCCCAATGTGGCAAGAGGGTATGACTGCTGGTAGGGGTTGGATAGCTCTTGCTTTAGTTGTTTTTGCGACTTGGAAGCCCTGGAGACTTTTAGTTGGTGCTTATATCTTTGGAGGTGTTGCAATTATGCAAATGAACTTACAAGCCATAGGTGTTAAATTACCTGGTCAATTTTTTAACATGATGCCATATTTGGCAACTATTATTGTATTAGTTTTTATTTCATCCAATAAACTTAGACTTAAACTTAGTGCACCATCATCCTTAAATATACCTTTTGAAAAAAATCAATAGGTTATCCACTTATTTTTTTTCATATAAAGGGCATCCATTTCTTTTTTGTTATAAATTAATCACATATTTATTATTAACTAGATTCATTATTTATTAATGAAATTAGCTCTATAATAAATTTTATTAATTTTTTAAAAGATAGGATTTAAATATGTTAAGAAAAATACTTACTTTATTCTCATTTTTAGCTGTAATTTCTGTATCTGCAGTTCATGCTGATCAAAAGAAAATTGGCTTTATATATATTGGACCTCCAGGTGATCACGGATGGACATACATGCATGATCAAGGCAGAATTTACATGGAAAATGCTTTAGGAGACTCAATTTCAACAACTTATATAGAAAATGTTCCAGAAAATGCAGATGCAGTTCGAGCTATAAGAAAACTAGCTGCATCAGGTCATGATCTAATTTTCACAACGTCTTTCAATTACATGGATCAAACTCTTGAGGTAGCTAAAGAGTTTCCAGATGTAAAATTTGAGCACGCTACTGGGTTTAAGAGAATGGATAATGTTTCAACATATTCTGCAAGATTTTACGAGGGTAGAACTATTATCGGGCACATTGCTGGTAAAATGACTAAGACTAATACCATTGGGTATATAGTTTCTTTTCCAATTCCTGAGGTTATAAGAGGAATAAATGCATTTTATTTAGCTGCCTCTAAAGTCAATCCTGATGTAAAAATTAAAATTATTTGGAATTACTCTTGGTATGATCCTGGAAAAGAGGCTGATGCAGCTAACACTTTGATAAACCAAGGTGCAGATATAATAGTTCAACATACTGACTCATATGCCCCTTGCCAAGCCGCTGAGAAAGCTGGTGTTCTCGCTTTTGGTCAAGCTTCAAATCAAGAAGCTTTCTGCCCAAACTCTCATATGACTTCGATTGAGGATATCTGGGGACCTTACTATGCTGCAAAAGCACAAGCGGTTGTTGATGGCACGTGGTCTTCCGAAGATACATGGCAGGGGTTTAAGGACGGTATGGTAGAAATGTCACCTTATAACACAAAACTCTTACCATTAGACTTAATCTTGGAGGCAAAAAATATGGAGACAGCAATTGAAAATGGAACTCTTCATTCATTCGAAGGGCCAATTTATAATCAAGCTGGCGAGCTAGTTGTTAAAGAGGGAGAAGTTGCTGACGATGGTATGTTGGCCTCTATGATGTTCTATGTTCAAGGTATAGACGGAGAGGTGCCTCAATAAAATAAAAAAAATATTTAATCCTGTTCCCAAGGAAAAACAAGCCAATCTTTATCTTTAAAATCATATAAATGAAGATCGGCTTGTTTTTTTCCTGAAGTCTTAGCATACAAAACAACAAACTTTGAATTTGGCATCATATCTTTAACTATTTTTGCTGTGTCACCACTGTCAACTAAATCATCAATTACAATAAGTTTTTTTTCAGATTTAATTCTTTTAAAAATCTTAATATCAGTATTTTTTTTCCTGTCTGAGTAAGTTTTAAGAGCAATAACATCAATATCCTGAATTCCTAAATAATTAGCAATAATAGATCCTGGTATGAGGCCACCCCTAGATATGAGAATTAGTTTTTTAGGTTTATATTTTTTTTTTATTAATTTTGCTAATTTTATACAATCAGTATGTATATCGTGATAGCTTAAAAAAACCTGTTTCATTCAAGGATTATAATAAAATTAAAATGAAAAGCAATTTAGCTATATTGAGTTCAGACCAAAAATCAATTGACTTTATAAAAAAAAATAAACTATCAAGTACACTTAATCTATATGCTAATAGTTCAAGGAATATTGAAATAGCACAGATATTTGCTGAGACACATAATTTTAAAAAATATTACGGTGCTTATGAAGATCTTATTAATGATAAAAGCGTAGATTTTGTTTTAAATTTTTTACCTTCCGGCATAAAGTTTGAATATATTTATCTTTGTCTTAAAAATAATATTAAAGTTATAACTGATTATCCAATTGTAAGTAATTCAAATGATTTAAAATATTATAACAAATTGATCAACTCAAAATTAATTGATAACCTTTTTTTAATTGACGAAACAAATATAAAAAAACTTTACGCGGAATCTTTAAAACAAAATATTATTAATTATGCAAAATATTTTAAGGATCTTAATAAATTTGAGAATAGTCTATATAGTAAAGATGTTTTGTTTGAATTATGCCCAGAGCTTTTTTACTTAATTTATCAATATCGTGAAAAAAAAATATCAATTCTTAAAAATGACAAAATTCTTGATAAGATTACTAACAAATTAACTAACTTTAATTGCAGTATTGAGATTAATGGTAATTTAAAAATTAATGTTACTTTAAGTAGTAATTCAGATAATAATTTAAGCAATTTAGACAAACAAAAGCAATTTATGCCCGATATGCTGATATATAACCTCAAAGATCTAAATTCTTTTGTAAATTCAAAAAATTCTTTTGAAAATTTATCTATTTTTACATATTATCCGTACAAATTATTTCAAGAGGTTCTTTATGAGTGAAAATATTACATTCGCAGTATCAGGTTCTGAAACTTATTATCACAAGGATTGGTTAAAATCTAAAGGTTTCAAATGGGTTGCATCCTCAAAAAAATGGGAAAAACTAAATATATTAGAGATTGAGGCAGATCAATTATCAGAATATTGCAGAGAGTTCGGACTTTATTACGAAAGATCAGATAAAGGTATGCCAAAATTTGATTATGAGAATTATTTATGGGATGGCAACATTCCAGACAAATCTATTTGGTACGAAGAGAAGAGTCTTCCAAATTCAACAAACAAAAAAGATTAGTGAATTAAAACTGAAAATATTCCATAAAAAAAGAATATCAAAGCTACTAGTAAAGCAAAGTAATAAGGTGCTTTCTTTCTGTTCATAAATGAAGCCATTATTACCAAATACTTATGTACTTAACAATAGATATCTACAATCAATCATTTCACCTAGTACTGATATTATTGACTATAATTTTAGCTCTGATCAGATACACAAGCTTAATCTTTTACAAATTCTAAGGCCAGATATTTATTTTAATAAGAAACTTTCTGATAATGATTTTTTTGATTTATCAAAAAAGTATTATCAAAGACTCATCGATGAAAAAATTATATATAAGTCTGAAAATGATTATTTTTTATATAGAATAGACTCTGACAGTCATTCGCAAACAGGATTAATTTCTTTGTTAAATATACAAGACTACATAAATAGGAATATAAAGCCCCACGAAAAAATTTTAGTCAGTAAAGGCAAAGAAAGAGCTGATCAATTATCTAAAGTAAAATTTCAATTGTGTCCCATATATCTTTTTTACGATGATGAAAATATAGATTTAAACCTTGATATTCATCATGATAAAAAACCACTAATAAAGTTTAAATCTGGCAAGTACACTCATTCAATATATAAAACTAACACGGATTTCACTGGTATTAATTTTAAGGAACTTTTTGTTGCAGATGGTCATCATAGAATAGAGGGTTTTGCTCAATTAGACGTTAATAAAGATACTAAATTTCTATCTATTGTTTTTCCAAAATCTAAATGCTTAAATTTACCTTACAATAGAAGTGTTAAATTTCCAGATGTCTACAATAAAGATTCGTTCATATCTGATTTAAAAACATATTTCCATGTTGAAGAGCTAAAATATCATGAGAAGATAGATCGTTTTTTTGTTATCTACTATCAGGGTAAATATTTTAAAATAGATTTGAAAAACGATTACTCATCAAATGGCGCAGATTGTATTGATTTTGGTGAGTTTGTCTTGAAAGAAATATTAAATATTCAAGACGAAACTACTGATCAAAGGGTCGAATTCGTCCCACCCTCATTAGGTACTGATTATTTGATTAATCAAGTTGATACGGGTATAACAGATTTATCGACTTTAATGAGACCAGTTAGTATGGATTTAGTAATAGAATACTCTAAAAATTTAAAATTTATGCCACCTAAAGCTACTTGGTTCGAACCTAAACCATTAGATGGTTTATTTTTTTACAAAATTATTGAATAGTTCATAAACGTAGAGGAGAAATATTAATTATGCAAAAACCTACCATTAAACCAAATCATCCATTCTTTTCATCGGGACCGTGTTCTAAAAGACCTGGATGGAAATTAGAGGCTTTAAAAGATGCCGTTTTAGGTAGATCGCATAGAGCAAAAAGCGGTAAGGCAAAACTTAATGAAGTAATTGTTAAATCGAAGCAAGTTTTAGAGTTACCAGATGATTATTTAGTAGGTATCGTCCCTGCCTCTGATACTGGTGCTATTGAAATGGCTATGTGGAGCCTTTTAGGTTTAAAAGATGTAGAAGTATGTGGTTGGGAAACTTTTGGATTAACTTGGGTAAAGGATATTACAAAACAATTAAAATTAGAGAATGTGATAGTTCATAAAACTGATAATTATGGAGAACTCCCTGATTTGTCAAAAGTAAATTGTGATAATGATGTTGTATTTACATGGAATGGTACCACTTCAGGTGTATGCATTCCCAATGCAGATTGGATACCTGACAATAGATTAGGTTTATCTATTTGTGATGCTACTTCAGCAGTTTTTGCCATGGATATGGACTTTAAAAAATTAGATGTTGTGACCTGGTCATGGCAAAAAGTTTTGGGTGGAGAGGCTGCACACGGTATGATTGCTCTATCACCAAGAGCAGTTGAAAGACTTGAAACTTATGAGCCATCTTGGCCAATGCCTAAAATTTTTCAATTAGCTAAAAACAAGAAGTTTTCCAAAGAAATTTTTGAAGGAGCTACTATAAACACTCCTTCCTTGCTCGCTGCAGAAGATGCATTGGATGCATTGAATTGGTGTATTGAAATAGGTGGGCAAAAAGAATTAATATCTAGATCAAAAAAAAATCTTGAAGTCATTAAGGACTGGATTGATCAGAGAGATTGGGTAGAGTTTTTAGCTGTTGACCCAAATACATATTCCTCAACAAGTATATGTTTTAAATTTACACATCCTGACTTTGTAGCTTTAGATAGTGATAATCAAAAAAAACTTGTGAAAGAAATATGTTCTACATTAGAGAAAGAGGACGCTGGGTACGATATTAATGCATATAAAGATGCACCTGCAGGCATAAGAATTTGGGGAGGCGCAACTGTTGAAGCCTCTGACATAGAAAAAGTTTTACCATGGATTGAATGGTCTTTTTTTGAAACAATGGGAAGGTATAAATAATGAAGATTTTAATTTCTGATAAAATGAGCGATAAGGTAGAAGACGTCTTAAAATCAAAACAAATTGATTATGATATCAAAACTGGAATGTCTCCTGAGGAGCTAAAAAGTGTAATTGATCAATATGATGGAATTTTAATCAGATCTGCAACTAAACTAACATCAGATATTCTTGCTAATTGTAACAACCTTAAAGTTATAGGTAGGGCAGGAGTTGGAGTTGATAATGTTGACCTAGATCAAGCAACAAAAAATCGAATACTAGTAATGAATACGCCTCTAGGAAACTTAGAGGCAACTGCTGAGTTAAGTGTCGGTTTAATGTTTTCAATTATGAGAAATATTCATCTTGCTAACGACTCAACTCATCAAGGTAAATGGGAAAAACCTAAGTTTCTTGGTACTGAGCTTAAAGGAAAAGTACTTGGAATAGTGGGCTACGGCAACATAGGTCAAAGAGTTGCAGAAATTTGCTCAACAATTGGAATGATAATTATTACTAATTCTAAATCAGCAAGCGATGACGATTTATCAAAATTTGATGTTAAAAAGGTCTCTACTGAAGATTTAATTAAGGGAGCTGATATTATTTCTCTTCATACAAAATTGAATGATGAAACAAAATATATGATTAATAAAGAAACCTTATCAACAATGAAACCCTCATCAGTGATTATAAATTGTGCTAGAGGCGGTCTGATTAATGAAACTGATTTAAAAGATGCACTCAATAATGAAATTATTGCAGGTGCTGCAATTGATGTTTATGAAAATGAACCTGCTACAGACAATGTAATGTTTGGAACTAAAAATTTACTTCTTACTCCTCACTTAGGAGCTTCTTCAAAAGAAGCTCAATCTAATGTAGCAATTGATGTAGCAAATCAAGTTGCTGATTTCTTAAAAGACAACAAGATTGTAAATAACGTCAACTCTTTTTAATTTTTTTTAGATATTCATAAATTGAAATTTTTGTTAGGACGTTTTGTATAGATTTGCTCTCATTAATTTTTTTTAACTCAGCAAGACTCAATTTAAAAATTTTAATTTCTTCATTTTCATTTCTGTTATAAAGAGTTTTTAACTTAATTTTTTCAACTTCTGCATAATAAACATGAACTATTTCATCAGAGTATCCTGGTACAGGGCAATAAGTTGTTAATTTGATAATTTTTTTTGTATTAACTCCTATTTCTTCTTTGATTTCTCTTTTTAAGGCATTAATCAAAGACTCACCTTTGTCAACTAATCCCCCTACAATTTCATATTTTAATGTTTTATCTCTTAAAAAGTAAAATGGTCTGAACTGTTTTATCAAATAAAATTTTTTTTCTTCGGGGCTAAAACAAAGAGCAAAAACAACATCCCCGACATTTAAAATTTCTCTGAAAATCTTATAAGGTTTTATTTTCCTATTATAACTACGAACTAAAAATTGATATTTCCAAAATTTGAAGAAACCGTTTGATAGAAGTAATTTTTTTATTTTAGTTACTTTTTGCATATGATTTAACTGTTTGACTATTTATAAGACAAAAGTATATATATTCAATACTCGGGGAGTAGCTCAGTCTGGTAGAGTGTCTGCTTTGGGAGCAGAAAGTCGCAGGTTCGAATCCTGTCTCCCCGACCAAAAAAAAAAATGAAAAAAGTAACAATTAAACTTCCTTCAAAAACCAATATGCAATCTGGCCTCAAAAAAACAAAAATGTGGATTATTGACTTTGAGTTTGATCCTAGTCTTCAAAAGGATGTGTTAATGGGCTGGAATAGCTCAAAAAACACGACTAAACAATTAAAACTAAATTTTGACAATTTAGATGATGCTATCTTGTGGTGTCAAAAGAACTCATATCAGTATAGGATTGTTGACCAAACCTATAAACCAGTAAAACCAAAGAGTTATGCCAGTAATTTCTCAAATAATAGAAAAACTTCCTGGACACATTAGTAATTAAATATTCATTTTTTTAAATATAATACTATTATCACTTCATAATTATTAATTAATAAGGGGGAAAGAAATGATTAAGTTCATTACTACTCTGCTTGCTTTATTTATGTTTAGCACGTCATACGCTAAAGAAGTTAAAGTTGGCATTATTTTAGGTTTTACTGGACCTATTGAATCATTAACGCCAGGTATGGCTGCAGGAGCTGAGTTAGCTTTTAATGAAGCTTCAGACTCTGGTAAACTATTAGGTGGTTCAACTGTTAGCTCTATAAGAGCTGACTCAACATGTATCGATTCAGCAGCAGCAGCATCTGCAGCCGAATTTTTAATTTCACAAGGTGTTACAGCAATCATGGGAGCAGACTGTTCTGGTGTTACAGGTGCAGTACTTTCAAATGTAGCTGTTCCTAACGGTGTACCTATGATTTCACCATCTGCGACTTCACCTGCTTTAACTACTGCAGAGGACAATGGTTTATTTTTCAGAACTGCTCCTTCTGACGCAAGAGGTGGAGAGGTATTAGCAGACATTACAAGTGACAGAGGTATTTCAAGTGTTGCAATTACTTACGTTAATACTGACTATGGTGTTGGTTTAGCCGATGTATACGAAGCAGCAGCAATAGCAAGAGGTATTGATGTGACAGCTAAAACTGCTCACGAAGGTGACAAAGCTGATTACAGCGCTGAAGTAGGTGTTCTTTCATCTGCTGGTGGTGATGCTTTAGTTGTTATAGGCTACCTAGACCAAGGTGGAAATCAAATTATTCAAGGTTCCTTAGATACTGGCGCTTTTGATACATTTGTTTTATCTGATGGTATGATAGGCGACTCATTAACAGATACGTTTGGTTCAGATCTTGATGGTTCATTTGGTTCAATGCCTGGTTCTTTAGGTGCTGGTGCAATGAAGTTTAAAGCATACGCTGAGGCTAATGGAGTTGACCCATCAGTTTATGTTGGTGAGTCATATGACGCTGCTGCACTAATTATGTTAGCAATGTGTAAAGGCGGTTCTGATGATAGTGCAACTGTAGCTGCAAATATTATGAGTGTAGCTAATGGCCCGGGTACAAAGATTTATGCTGGTGAAATTGGTAAAGGTCTTGATCTTGCCTGTGCAGGCTTCGCAGTTGACTATGACGGAGCAACAGATGTTAATTTTACTGATGTAGGAGAAGCATTTGGTGCATTCCTTGAGAAAGGAATTGAAGGCGGTAAATTTACTGACGTAGCACAAAGATAATTACTAATTTATAGCCCCATCATAATGGTGGGGCTAATAATATTAGTTCTTAATAATTTTTTCTGGAAGTAAGCCCCTTGGTCGGTACCTCATAACTAATAAAAGTCCAAGACCCATCATTAAATATCGAAAGTAGGGAACACTATTCAATAGATGTTCTTTAATATAGTTTGTTTCCTCTAAATGATTTGTGAATATATTGATCACTAAAAGTGCAAATGGAGCAGATTGTATCCAAATAAACCAAACAACAAATCCACCTAATATTGCACCATAATTGTTACCTGTTCCTCCTAGTAGGACCATTACCCATATGAGAAAGGTATATCTTAATGGTTGATAGCTGGAGGGTGTAAATAGACCGTCATATGTTACAAGCATGGCACCCGCAAATCCGATAATTGCTGAACCTAACATAAAAATAAATAGGTGTTGCTTGACAACATTTTTACCCATAGCTTTTGCTGCCTCTTCGTTGTCTCTTATTGCCCTCATCATTCTACCCCAAGGAGAATTCAAGGCTTTTTCTGAAAAATAAAGTATTGTAATTACAACTACTAAAAATAAAAGACTAAAACAAAGCTTTACAAAAACACCAGAAGAGGTGATAACTAATTGATTAAGGAGAGAAATTTTTTCATCAGGATCTAATATATTTGATAGTTTGGAAGAGTTAAAAAACTCTACAAGCTTAATAAACCACTCAGAGTTTTGTAAATCCACTTCATATGGAACTGGTCTCTTTAAACCAATAACATTCTTAACTCCCCTTGATAGCCACTCCTCATGTTTTACAATTGTTATTATTATTCCAGAGACTAGTAAAGTTGATATTGCTAAATAGTCAGACCTTAATCCTAAACAAACTTTTCCTACGACAAATGCTACGAGTGCACACAAAATTGCACCAACAAACCATGAAAATATAATTGGCAAATTGGCTCCACCTAAGAAACCTGAAGTGGCCGCATTTATTGACTCAATTTTACTTATTGATGGACCAGCTATAAATTTAAGTAAGGGTATAGATAAAATTATGATAACAAATATAAAATAATTTTTATATTTATGATTTGGAAATTTTTTATTAATAGTTAAAACACTTAAAACAACTGCAACTAAAAATAAACCAGAAATTAAAATTCCTAATCCACCAGCACTCCAAGCTTCAGGAACAGGTGGAACTGAAACTAAAATTGTAGCTAGACCACCTATGGCCAAAAAGCCCATTACACCAAAATTAATTAAACCTGCAAAACCCCATTGAATATTTACTCCCATCGCCATAACAGCAGAGATAAGACAGAGATTTAACATTGATAATGCAATACCCCATGATTGAAATAAACCTACTAAAATTGTTAAAACAGTCATTACTGAGAAACAAATTTTAAAGTCAGAATTTTTGATCATATGACTTTTCCTTTAAAGATACCATTTGGCCTAAAAATAAGAACGACTATTAATATCGCAAAAGAGATCGCAAATTTATAATCAGTAGAGATAAATTGTATTAGTGTGCTTGGTTCTAAACCTTCAGGCATAATGTACTTAAAAAATTTTTTATAAGCATAGGTAAGGCCTATTTCAGAGAAAGCAATTAGAAACCCCCCATAAAATGCACCTAAAGGATTCCCAATACCACCAACAATTGTTGCTGCGAAAATAGGAAGAAGGTTATTAAAATAAGTAAATGGCTTAAAACTTTTATCCAATCCATACAAAGTTCCAGCGACAGTTGCTAAAATTGAAACGATTATCCATGTTAGTAAAACAATTTTTTTTGGATCAATACCTGATAACAAAGCTAAATCCTCATTATTTGAATAAGCTCTCATAGATTTACCTGTTTTTGTTTTATTTAAAAAATAAAAAAGTATGGAGCAAGTAATAATTGTTGTAATTAATGTTATTACTTGAGTTGATTTTAATGCTAGTCCCTCATTTAACCCTGTCATTTTTTTAAATTCTCTGGCTTTCATGATAAACTTGTGACCATCCATAAAGTTAATATCGTTTGGTCCAATAATAATTCTAACAACTGCGTTTAATACAAACATAATACCAAGACTAACAACTATAAAAGTTACAGGGTCACTTTTTTTATTTCTGTAATATTCAAATACTGTTTTGTCAAAAAATAAACTCACTGCAATTGTCAATAGGATACCAACTGGTAACGCTAGCAAAGCAGTTGGAAGTAAGCCAAACGTAATTCCTTTTGATTGTAAAAACCATGTAACAAGGATTACAATCATCGTTCCAAAAGCCATCAAGTCTCCATAAGCAAAGTTAGCAAATCTTAAAACACCATAAATAAGAGTTACTCCAATTGCACCCAAAGCCAGCTGAGATCCATAAGTAATTCCTGGTATAATAATAAAGTTTGTAAGAAGTGTGATTGAGTTTAAAAAATCCATTTAACCACCTAGAAAAGCCTTCCTTATCTCTTTATCGTTTAGAAGATAATCACCTTTCCCTTCGTAAGCATTTTTTCCTGTCACTAAAATATAACCTCGATCAGATATTTCTAAAGCTTGGCGGGCATTTTGCTCAACCATTAGTATAGCTATGTTTTGTTTTTTTATATTTAGTATATGTTCAAATAGTTCTGTCATAATTACAGGTGAAACACCTGCAGTTGGTTCGTCTAACATTAAAACATCTGGTTCAGTCATTAAAGCTCTGGCGATTGCAACCTGTTGTCTTTGACCACCTGATAATTCGCCTGCAAATTGATCCTTTTTCTCTTTAATTATAGGAAATAAATCATACATCTCCTCTAATCTCGTTGATAAATTTGTATCGTTTAAAAAGGCCCCCATCTCTAAGTTCTCTTTTACTGTTAATTCAGTGAATATATTCTTAATTTGAGGCACAAAGGAGATACCAAGTTTTATTCTGTCTTGTGTTTTAAGTTTTGTGATATCTTTCCCGTCAAGTACAACATTTCCATTTTTTAAGTCAAGTATACCAAGCATCGCTTTCATAGCTGTCGATTTACCAGCACCATTAGGACCTAGTATCGACACAATTTCACCTCTGTTAACACTAAAAGAACACTCTTCGATAATATTTACACCTCCATAACCACCTGTTAAATTTGAAGCAGAAAAAAACATTATTTTTTTAATCCCTTACCTAAATAAGACTCAATAACCTGTTCATTTGACTTAACATCCTCAGCAGAACCTTTAAAAAGAACTGATCCCTCAGCTAAAACTATTACAGGGTCACACAACTCACTTATAAAGTTAAAATCATGCTCAATCATACAAAATGTGTAACCTTTATCTTGATTAAGTTTTAAAATTGAGTCACTTATATCTCTTAGGAGTGTCTTATTAACTCCTGCACCGACTTCATCTAAAAAAACTATTTTAGCATCTACCATCATTGTTCTTGCCAATTCTAAAAGTTTTTTTTGACCTCCAGATAAATTTCCAGCTCTCTCATTTTTAAGGTGTTCAATTTTTAAAAATTTTAAAACTTCCATGGCTTTATCTTTTATTAATTCATCCTCTTTTTTTATTTTTTGACTATTCATCAATGAATATAGAAGCTTTTCACCTTTTTGATTACCTGGCACTACCATTAAATTCTCAATAACTGTCATATTTGAAAATTCATGCGCTATTTGAAATGTTCTTAATACTCCTAAATGAAATAAGTCGTGCGACTCTTCATTTGTTATTTCAACACCATTATAGAAAACTTTACCTGTATCTGGCTTCAGATTACCAGTAATTACATTAAATAACGTAGTTTTACCAGAACCATTGGGTCCAATAATTCCTGTTATAGCTTTATCCTTAATTTCTAAGGAGCAATCATTTAGTGCAACTAATCCACCAAATGTTTTCACCAAATTTTCGACTTTTATTAAAATATCGTTCATTTAAAAATTAATGCATATTAAAGTAGAAAATATAAAGTTGAAGTGGTAAATATTCCAATAAATGCGCTCTTAGCTCAGCTGGATAGAGCATCTGCCTTCTAAGCAGAGGGTCGCAGGTTCGAATCCTGCAGAGCGCGCCATCTGCTTCCTAAGATTTTTAAATAAAAAATTTTTAAAATAATAATTTTTAGAAAATGTCAGATATACAATATTGAAAAATCTTAACCCATGAAGTAATTACTTATTTGTGCTATAGGTGTTGTTGATGAAACATCTGCCCCTGCAGTCTCTCTGATCTTCACTATATCCTCTCTTTCTCCAAAAGACTTGATGAAAGATGGATCTTTCATTTCCACTAATACATAAACAGAACTCTCGTCAGCATTACAGCCAGCCCATATGATTTTAGAACCAACTTCATTCATTTTTGGCTCTAAACTTTTGGCCATTTCAGACCAAGTTTCCCATCCTTTTGAAATATTTATTGTTACAAGCATATTGACCATTCATTATCTCCTTACTTAAAAATTTTTTTTAATTTTAGATAAAATTTTCGATAAAATAAAATTAAATATACTAACCAATATTATTTAAAGATTTAAAGTTAATTTATTAATTTTCAAAAATTGAAATATCTAATTTATTTAAATATTTTTTACAAAAACTGAAATCATTGTCCAAATGAAATAATCCTGGAAATGCAACACATTCTATTTTAGCATTGAAAGCTGAAAGTGCACTATCAACAGAGTCCTCGATTGCTATACAAGCATCTCGGTTTACGCCTAAATCATTAAGAGCCTCTATATAGATATCTGGATGAGGTTTTACATTTTTTATTAATTTATTGTTTCCAATAAAATCAAAATCTTTCTTTTTTATTTTTTTATTAAGAGTTGTAAAAATAGCATCAATATTTTCAATAGAGGTTGTTGAGGCTAGACCAATTTTAATATTATTAAATTTAGCGTATTTAATTACCTCTAAAACTCCATCACGAGGATTAATAAAATTATTTTTTAAATAATTATTGAAAATGAGAGTTTTAATTTCTCTAACTTTTTTTGAGTCAACAAATTTTTTATTTAAATTAGAAAAATAATTAACCCTATTAGCTCCACCTGATTTTTTTAGTAATTTTTTATAATTGTCTTTATCCCAATACCAATCTATACCTAATGTTTTGAAAGCTTGATTAAAAGATTGCCTTTGAATATCTGATGTTTCAAGTAAGGTCCCAATTGAACCAAATATGACTGCTTTAATCAAATTATTTATAAAATTTATTTAAAATAATTTTTATTGTGCTGTCCAACCCCCGTCAATCACTAAAGATGTCCCTGTAATCATTGAAGATGCATTAGAAGCTAAATAGACTGTTGCAGTAGCAATATCACTTTCTTTAGCTAATCGACCAAGAGGTATATTTTTTAATACCGTATCTTTGAATTTTTTATCTTTAAAAAATTTTTTAACCATTGGTGTTTCTACAAAGGTTGGGCAAATAGAGTTCACACGAATATTTTTTGCGGCTAAATCTAAAGCCATACCCTTTGTTAATCCTTCTATTCCAAATTTTGACATATTATAAATGCTTCTGTTAGGCGCGCCAACTTTTCCTAATTGAGAAGACATATTAATTATGCTTCCTCCTATAGATTTTCTATTTTTGTTAACCATCATTTTCTTGATTGATAATTGGGCAACATGAAAAGCTATTTTTAAATTAAGATCTATCATATAATCCATATCTTCTCTTTTGATTTTAGTAAAATGCGCTGGACGATTTGTTCCTGCATTATTGACAAGAATATCAATTTTTCTAATTTTTTTAAAAACAGTATCTAATTTTTCTATATCAAATAAATCACATTCAAAAAATGTACATTTTCTTTTGTAAGAAATAATTTTTTTTTGCACACCCAATAGATCTTTTTTAGTTCTACTTATGATTATTAAATTTGCACCTGCTTGTGCCAAAGCAATAGCACATGCTTTTCCAATACCTTTACCAGCTCCAGTGACAAGTGCTGTTTTATTTTTTAAATTAAAATTTTTTAAATACATCTATTCATTTACAATTATTAGTTTTATTCATTCATTAAAAAGAATAATTTTTTCAAAATTAAATTTAACATTTATAATATCACCAGTTTTAACTGAAATATCACCATCACACTCAACTACCACAGGTTCAATTTGACTATCTAAGTAGATAAAAGTACTTGAGCCAAGTTTTTCAACAACAAAAGCATTGCTGCGCCAGTGGTGATTATTGTCAAAACACACGTGGATATTTTCAGGCCTTATACCAACAATAAGTTCCTCTTTTTTAAAATTTATATCATTTTCATAATTAAATATAAATTTGGAATTTAAAAATTCTATTTCAATATCATTTTTGTTTTTTGAAATAAATTTAGCTGGAATAAAATTCATTTTGGGTGAACCTATAAAACCAGCAACAAATAAGTTATTTGGTTTATTATATAATTCCAAAGGTTTGCCTAATTGAGAAATCTTGCCCTCATCCAGTACGACTATTTCATCTGATAGAGTCATAGCCTCAGTTTGATCATGAGTTACATATATCATTGTTGCATCAAGTTGTTCATGTAATTTTGCCAACTCAACTCTCATTTGAACTCTTAAAGCAGCATCTAAGTTCGAAAGAGGTTCATCGAATAAAAAAAACTTTTGGTTTTCTTGTTATAGCTCTTCCTATTGCAACCCGTTGTCGTTGCCCACCTGATAATTGTTTTGGTTTTCTACCTAACAATTCTTCGATTTGTAATATTTTAGCTGCCTCTTTGACTCTGCTATTTATCTCATCCTTTGATTTCTTTTCTATCTTTAATCCAAAAGCCATATTTTCAAATACAGTCATATGTGGATACAGAGCGTAAGATTGGAAAACCATAGCTATCCCTCTATCCCTTGGTGGTAAGTCATTAACAGATTTATTATTTATAAGAATTCTTCCTGAATTAATTTCCTCTAGACCAGCTATCATTCTTAAGAGTGTTGATTTTCCACAACCAGAAGGACCAACGAGCGTTGTAAAAGACTGGTCTTTAATTTTTAGAGAGAAATCTTTGATAACATGTGTTTTACCGTAATACTTATTAATTGTTTTTAATTCTATATCAGCCATTTTGTTAATCTAAATAAACTCTAAAACATAATTATTGATCTTTTAACTTAGATATTGGTTTTCCATATTCTACATTTACACCACCAAATCTTCTTGCACGAACGTTACATTGTTCTGCGTGACCAATAAAACCCTCTAAATATGACAATCTTGATCCATATTCTGCAATTTTTGTAGCTGCTTCATCAGTTGTAATTTTTTGATAGGTATGAGTTTTTATAAATTTTCCAACCCATAAACCACCAGTGTATCTTCCAGCTTTTTTTGTCGGTAATGTATGGTTTGTTCCTATTACTTTATCTCCATTCGCAACATTTGTTCTTGCACCCAAAAAAAGTGCTCCATAAGATGTCATATTTTTTAAAAACCATTCATCTCTATCTGTCATCACTTGAACATGCTCTGAAGCTATCTCATTAGCTTTCATTAACATTTCATCATAACTTTCACATAAAATTATTTCACCATAATCTTTCCAGCTAACACCAGCAGTATCTTTTGTTGGTAAAATTTTGAGCAGTCTATCTATTTCTTTTATTGTTTCTGTTGCTAAATCTCTTGAATTAGTAATCATTACTGCAGGGGAATTATAACCGTGCTCTGCTTGTCCAAGAAGATCAGTAGCACATATCTCTGCGTCTACAGTATCATCGCAAATAATCATTGTTTCGGTAGGACCGGCAAATAAATCGATCCCAACCTTACCGAATAATTGCCTTTTTGCTTCTGCAACATATGCGTTTCCAGGACCAACAATCATATCTACTGGTTCTATGGTTTCAGTTCCAATAGCCATAGCTCCAACACCTTGCATTCCACCTAAAACGTATATTTCATGTGCTCCTCCCATTTTCATAGCTGTAACCACAGCAGCATTTGGTTTTCCTTGATAGGGTGGTGTTGTTGCTATTATTCTAGGAACTCCAGCAACTGAAGCAGTGACTACAGACATATGAGCTGATGCCACCATTGGAAATTTTCCAGCAGGAACATAACAGCCAACTGATTGAACAGGTATATTTTTATGTCCAAGAATTACACCTGGTTGAGTTTCCACTTCAATTTCACTTAAACTTTTTAATTGTACCTCAGCAAACGTTCGAACTTGTTTTTGTGCAAATCTAATATCCTCTTTGTCATTATCAGAAACTTCATCCACTAATTTACTTATTTCATCTTCAGATAATCTAAATGAACTAGGTGAGTATTTATCAAATTTCTTTGATAATTCTCTTACATAGTTATCTCCCTTTAATTCTATCTCTTTTAAAGTATTTTCAACTATCGTCTTAACTTTGTTATTTTCTTCGGTCCTCTGTGCTTCATTTATACTTTTTTTTATAAATTCTACTGTCATGTTTATTTCTTATGAACTAATTTGAGCACATCTATTCCTAATTGAAATAAAATATGGACAATATCTATTGGTACCCAATTTTCCCTAATTAGACCCTCATTATGTAAATAAAAATCCATTACTCTCATAGTAACTAATTTATTAGTAGGTTCATATCCAAGCCAATCACTTGAACCGTGCGTTGCTTGAATACTGTGCCAACCACCTGTCATAGAATAATTACCATCACCTATTTCAATGTAATGACCAATTTTCCAATAATTTCTCTCTTTAAATGTTAATCTGAATGGTAGCTGATGATGTTCAATAAAACCTTTTAATCCTCTAGCAGTGCCTATACCACATGGTCCGTACCACATCATTTTCGGATGCCAAAAATCTTTTTGAGGATGGTTAATTAATTTCTGTCTAACACTATCTTTAGTAGCTCCAGTCTCAGTTTCTGGTTTTATATCTAAACTTCTCTGCATCGTTAGACCCTGATCAAGAGTTCTAGCTGATAAATTAGAGTCTAGGTTTTCAAAGGTTGTTCCGTCTCCAGTAATGGGTCCTGGCCACATTTCTTCTATACCCAAAGATGGATTAATTGGCCAAAAACCTGCTTGCCTTATAAAATCCATTATATCAATTAACACATGAGAATTGATTATTTTTTCATTTTCTATTTGATGAACTTCACATATTCGTAAATGAATAGTTTTACCATTGGATGGAACTTCTAACCATGGATTGACAAAAGTGCCAGTCAAATGACCAACAGTTGAGACATAAACTCTATCTTGAAAACTCCCTCCAATTATTAAATTATCTCTTCTCTCTAAATCTGGAAAAGAATTCAGTAAAGGTTTCCATAGGGTATTAATAATTTCATCAATGCCTTTTATATGATTTACAGGATGGAATGCATAGATTTCAGCATTTTCATGATATGCATTTTTTATATTTTGACTTAAATCACTATCTTTGGACTCAGAAATTTTTTTGAGTAGATTTCTAATTTTTTTTTTATTTAATATATTTTCTTTAGGGTCCAAATTTATAATTTTTGCCCCACTTTTAATTGGGATACCGGTATCAAAATTTTTAATTTCGCTCAAGTTATATTGCCTCACCTATCTAATATAAATAAATATTACTTTGATTAACCTTATAATTTAAATAATATTTAACAAAATGAGTAAATTTAAAATCTAATTAATGACGCAGGATATTAACAGTCGTTTGGTAAAGTTTAATGAGCTAGTTCCAAGTAAAGTTCCATTTGTAGAAGGAAAGCTCAAAGGACATCAAGATAGACTGAATTATTCTATAGTTGGTCCTGGAGTGAGTGAGGATACCAAGCAAAACGTTAAGATAGCTGAAGAACATGGTTTCAATATCGGTGCAGTAAGTGCAGCTCCAATGAACGGATCGGGACTTCATAGCCACACTACCGCAGAAGTATTTTTGATATTTTCAGGCTCTTGGCGTTTTTATTGGGGCACAGATGGTAAAGAGGGTGAAGTAGTTTTAAACAAAGGAGATGTTGCCTCATTTCCCACTAACATGTTTCGAGGATTTCAAAATGTTAGTGATGAAAACGCATTAATATTTGTTGTTCTAGGAGAAAATGATCCGGGCGTGATAACATGGACACCAAAAGTTTTACAAAAAGCAAAAGAGTCTGGAATGGTCTTATTAAATGATAATACCTTAATTGATCTCGATAAAAATAAAATTCCAGATGGAAAAGTTGCTCTCGAACCTATTAAAGAAAATGATCTAGAGTCTTTCGATCATTACACTTCTGAAGAAATTGAAAAATATGTAATACGTTATGAAAATAAGGATAAATATCTAAAAGATGATGAGCATTATGACTCAAATTCAATTTTAAATTACCTCGACCATTTTAATGTTCATAACAAAGATTTTGAGCCAAACATAGACCATAATACAGGTTTTGGTTTGACGATGTTAAAAGGTAAAAATGCTCACATTCACCCGTACACATTAAAAGAGTCTGAAGTTTATTTATGTTTAGAAGGCGAATGGGAAGTAACTTGCAATGATCAAAAAACTACAATTGGACCAAACGACTCTTTCTCTTCTCCCAGAGGATCAAATAGAAGTTTAAAAAATATTAGCAATCAAGAAGGAAGTATCTTTATTATACGACAAAAAAACCTCTAATAATGAAAGGTTTTGATAATAAATTTTTAGATCTACCAGATTATATATTTAAAATAACATATCAAATTTGGGAAAATAAAGATGTTGAGTCAATTAGAGACTATTATGCTGAGGGTATCCCAGTTAGGTCTCCTGACGGTGTAATATATGGTCCTGATGCTGTAGTGAAAGCTACTTATGCCACTTTGAAGGAATTTCCAGACCGACAGTTATTAGGCGAAGATGTTATTTGGATTGGCAATGAAGAACATGGATATTTATCATCACATAGAATTTTATCAAAGGCGACGCATTTAAATGATGGTATTTATGGAAAAGCTACTGGTAAAACTCTCAAGTATCGAGTAATAGCTGATTGTGCTTGCAAGAATAACCAGGTGTACGATGAATGGCTTGTAAGAGACCAGGGTGCTATTGTGCGACAGTTAAACATTGACCCTAAAAAACACGCAGCAAAAGTAATTGAATATCAAGGCGGTAAAGATAAATGCCCAGCTCCCTTTAATAACAAAACTTCTCATGAAGTAAAATATATACAAATACCGATCTCAACAAATAATACTGGAACAGATTATGCTAACATTTTAAAGGAAATATTTAATAATAATTTTAACATAATAGATAAAGTTTATGATCGATCAGTTAATCAAGAACAGCCTGGAGGCACGAAAGCATTAGGGGTAGATGAGGTAAAGAGTTTTTGGTCATCAATAAGATCAATGTTTCCGAATTCAATTTTTAAAGTTGAACATGTAAGCTATTTAGAGGAAAAAAATGAGTATAAAAAGGCATCCATTAGATGGTCACTAGAGGGAATTCATTCGGGGCCTGGTTTATTTTCTGATCCTAGTAATGCAAATGTTCATATAATGGGAATATCTCAGGCTGAATTTGGTCCAAGAGGGATTAAAAATGAGTGGGTTCTATTTGATGAAACAATAATTTGGAAACAAATTTTATTAAAAACTGGATAACAATTGAAACCACTAACAAAAAGAGAAAAGAAAATTATTGAATACATAAGAAATTATGACACCCCAACTATTTCAAATTCACTAGAAATGTTAGACCCAACTCTACGATCAAAAGGACACACACAAAAAACAATGCATTGTCTAAATCCGAGATTAAAGCCAATTATTGGTTTTGCCAAAACAGCTGTTATTACATCCAGAAAAAAGAAAAATACAAATATAATAAAAAATAGAGATAAATATTACGAGTATATGTTCGAAGGGAACTATCCTAAGATTTGTGTTATCGAGGATAAGGATAAGACTAATACAATTGGTGCATGGTGGGGTGAACTTAATGCATCTATACATTTAAATTTTGGATTTGTAGGAGCAATAACAAACGGAGCAATGAGAGATTTACAGGAGATAAATAAAAAGTTTCAAATATTAAGTGGTGAAATAAGAGTAGGGCATGGATACAATCAAATTCATAAAATTAATTGCAATGTTAATATTTTTAATATGAAAGTAAGACCTGATGACCTTATTCATGCAGATATACACGGTGCTGTTATAATAAAAAGAGACTTTTTAATTGAATTACCATCGGCAATTAAAAAGATGATAAAAAAAGAAAAAATAATTTTTGATTTCTTAAGAAAAAATAAAAAATTTTCGAAAAAACAATTTTTAGATAAGTATAAAAAATTTATCAATTCATAATTATCATGGCATCTAAAATTTTGACAACACACGTTGGGAGCTTACCAAGATCCAAAGAACTATCAGAATATCTCTTTGCCAAGGATAAGGGTGAAGAATACAACAAAAAATTATTTGGAAATATTTTAAGCTCAAATGTTGAACAAATTGTAAAAAGACAACTAGAAGTTGGGTTAGATTTCATAAGTGACGGTGAGATGAGCAAGATTAGTTATGCTACTTATATTAAAGATAGAATTGATGGTTTTTCAGGAGAAAGTGAACGAAGAGCACCTGCCGATTTAGACGATTTTCCAGATTATAAGGAAAAGCTGGCTATTAGTGGCGGAACACCTACTTATTCAAGACCATGTTGCACCAATGAACTAAAAATAAAAGATAATTTTTCTTTGTTAAATGATATTGAAAACTTTAGCAACGCCTTAAAAAAGTATGATCATGCAAAAGCATTTATGAATGCGGCATCACCGGGTGTTATTAATGTTTTTATGCCAAATAAATTTTATGCTAGTGATGATGAATACTTAAATAAACTCTCTAGTATTATGGCAAATGAATATGAACAAATTACTAATGCAAATATTCATGTTCAATTAGACTGTCCAGATTTAGCCCTTGCAAGGCATATGAATTTTAAAGATTTATCTGAGGAGGAATTTTTAAAAAAAGCTGAAATGCAAATTGAGTGTTTAAATTACGCTTTAATAAACGTTGATATTGAAAAAACTAGAATGCATATTTGTTGGGGAAATTATGAGGGACCACATACTCATGATATAGCTCTTAAAAAAATATTACCTATAATTTTAAAATCAAAAATTAAATATTTTTTAATTGAGTCATCTAATCCTCGTCACGCACATGAGTGGAAAGTCTTTGAAGAAATAAAATTACCAAAAGATAAAGTGTTAGTACCTGGCGTAATTGACTCTACATCAAATTTTGTAGAACATCCTGAAGTAGTGGCTGAAAGATTAATAAAGTATTCAACAGTGGTACCTAAAGAACAATTAATGGCTGGAACTGATTGTGGCTTTAGTACTTTTGCGGGCTTTGGAAAAATTGATGAAAATATTTGTTATGAAAAACTTATTGCATTAGTGGAGGGTACTAAACTCGCTTCAAAATTTATTTAGTGGCTTCGTTTTTATTTCTCTCAAGTAAATCAATACCCACACAATTTAAAAAATGAAGATGATCAATTAATATCCAATTTTCTGCTATTTTATCTCCATCTCTTCTATAAAGGTCAACAACTCTCATTTCCCCAATAAGATTTGTGTTTTGTTTAAATCCCATGTAATTACCTTTTGGTTTCATTTTTAAATTTGGCCAACCAAACCATCCACCATAATTACCCTCTGAGTTTTCAAGTATATGCCCGGAGAAATCAATAAAATCTAAATTATCTTCAAAAGGACCCGTGTGGCCTTTTAAATAACCTTCATACGTATATGATGCACCAATACCCCCAGGTCCCCACCATATCATGTCCTCATGCCAATCTTTTTGTAAATCAGGAATTGTTGTCCTCATTCCCTCACCAATTAAACGATTTGCCATTCTCGTTATAAGTTCAAGAGTTTTCTTTCCTTCTATTTCACTTTGTTTTTCAAAGCATAAACCCTGATGTGTTTTAGGTCCTGGATTAAAGCCAATCATTCCTGTTGACTCTGGGATAACTGATAAATTTAAATATTGCATAAATTTTAAAATATCTAAAAAAAAAGCACCTTCTTGTATTTTGTTATCCTCTACTTTATAAAACTCACAATACCATAACATAACAGTCTTAAAATTTGGTTTAATGTCAAAAAAAGGAAAATTAAAATTTCCAAGCAGATGTCCCATATTCACAACCCATTTTGAAGAATGATTATCAACTAAATTTGTGCCAGCATAAAAGATATCCATTCTTCTTTGGATAGGCTTAAATGATTTTTTTATAGGAAACCAAAATTTTGTAGCAAATTCTTCAATGCCTTTTATCTCGTTAAAAGGATGTGTACATTTCATATTAAAATTATTAGATGTGTACTTAGAAAGTATTTTAATTAAGTTATCTTCACTAGCTTTATCAACTTCATTTATAAAGTTTAATACTAATGATTTTTCTTTCTGAAAATCAGACATTAGTTTATTTATAATACAAAAGAAAAAATAATAATATTCATTTTATATAAAATTATTGCTTTGAATTTTATTTAATAGTATTAGTAAATTTATTCATGAAAAAAATTCTAATTAAAGATTTAAAACCAACCCCTTTAAAAGATCATCATATGCCAAAAAATTTTGATATCTCTCTTAAATCTTATGGCGGAGGTGGTAATGTTAAATCTTTAAACCCAAATCCTAAAAATTTACCATTTCAGTCAATGCAGGGATTTGAAAAACAATATAAAAATATAATTGATTATATTGTCAGAATTACGTACAGCATATGGGAAGAAAAAAATATTGGTTATATATACGATACTTATAGCCCAAAATGTCGTGTTTGGGATGAACTTGGATTACAATTCGGATCTGAAAAAATTGTCTCTGATACAGTTCATACTAATAACGCCTTCCCGAATATTCGATTATATGCTGATGAGGTGATATGGGCAGGAGACGACAAAACTAGTTTTCATACTTCACACAGAACTATAATTACAGGTACTAACACTGGTTATAGTAATTTTGCTAAACCTACAGGTAAATCAGTTAGGTTGTTCTGTATTGCAAACTGTGTAGCAAAAAATAACGAAATATATTATGAAAATGTTGTTTATGATACTGCAGGTTTAATAAAACAATTAGGCTTAGACTTAAATGAAGTAGCAAAACAAATTGCTAATAAAGGAAATATTGGTCCATTTGCTCCTGATTTCAGAAATTCAAAACCCAAAAGAAATATTAAAAAGTTAAAGCCAATAAGTTTCGCAATACCAGATAAAATCAAAAACATTAGAGAATTTGTGCATGCGGTTTTTGATACTATTTGGAATAGAAGAAATTTTTCTGCTATTGATAGTGTTTATACAAAAAATATAAAATTTGAAGGATCAACTAGTCGAAAATTTGTTGGAATACCTAAGCTGAAACATTTTATAATTTCATTAATTGCATCATTTCCTGATCTTGCACTAAGTATTGAAGATCTATATTGGATGGGAAATAGTAAAGACGGTTATTTAGTATCAATTCGTTGGGGTGCTGTGGGAACTCACAAAGGAAATGGAATTTATGGGAAACCATCTAACAAAGAGTGTTATCTTTGGGGCATTACACAATGGGAAATTAAAAATAATAAAATCACAAAAGAATGGACTGGTTTTAATGAATTAGCAATTTTAATACAAATTTTAGGAGAAAAAAAATGAATATAAATGAAAGTAAAATACTACTGCAAAATATGTATGATGCCTTGAATGCACAAGATTTAGAGGCACAGCATAAATATTGGAATGATGATATGATTTGGCATGGACCTCCAGGTTTTGGTGATATACACGGAATTGAAAATTTTAAATATAAGGTTCTTAAACCTTTTTATGAAGCGTTTCCAGACTATCATGTAAAAAATGATATTGTTGTCGCAGAAGGTAATTGGATAAGTGCGACAGGTTATTTAACTGGCACTCACAGCGGAACCTATCTAGGAGTAGAACCAACTGGAAAGGCAATTAAAATGCAATTTTCTGATTTTTGGACAATAGAAAATGGCAAATTTATGGATAATTATGTGATGGTCGATAATCATGGTGTTTTCGAACAAATGGGCCTTAGTTTTAAATAAAAAAAGAATATCATAGTAATTTCCGCGACCATTTCTCTTACATTTAAATTTTATTTTATTTAGTATAGTTTTTTTAATTAACTTTTAATTATTACAAAGAAGAGGAAATAAATGAAAAAACTAATAATATCTCTATTGATCTCTTTTGCATCTACTAGTGTTTTTGCAGGCAGCCATTCTCCCTGTGGTGTAACAAGTGGTTCAATTAATATTTTAGCTAACGAATTTACTACATACAGAATTTTTATGGATGAAGTAAAAAGTTGCGCTGGACCAGATGCAGATTTTAATGTCACGCATTCTGTTGACCATAATAAATTACAAGTAGCTGCTTTATCAGCAAACCCTGCTGAATTTTCAGCGAAATTAGTTACTAATGGTTCAATTACGCCTTTGATGAATGATGGTTTAATACGCCCATTAGATGATTTGGTTGCAAAATATGGATCAAACTTAAATGATAACCAAAAGATTACAATTGATGGTAAGATTTATGCTGTGGCTTTTATGGCTAACGCACAACATCTATGGTACAGAGAGAGTATTCTTAATGATTTAGGTATAGCTGTCCCTTCTACTTATGAAGAAGTAATTGCTGCTGCTGAAAAAATTAAAGCAGCTGGAGTAATGGAAAATCCATATGCAGGAGCTTTCAAATCAGGATGGAATCTTGGTCAAGAGTTTGTAAATATGTATCTTGGTCATGGTGGTGAATTTTTTAAATCAGGTTCCGCACAACCTAATGTGAATAATGAAAAAGGTGTTGCAGCACTGAATATGATTAAAAAATTAACTGAGTTAAGTAATCCTGACTTTTTAACACAAGATACAAACGCTGTTAAAGAAGAATGGGAGTCTGGTAATGTTGCATTAATGCATGTTTGGAACTCAGGTGCAGCTTCTTTACTTGATGACGAAGGTGATCAAAATATCAAAGCTGACACACGATTAGCGCCTTCACCAACTGTGGGTGGTGGAGACAAGCCAGCAACCACTCTGTGGTGGGATGGAATTGCAATTGCAACAAATACATCTGATGAAAACGCAGAAGCCTCATTTAGAGCTTTGGTTGGAGCTGCTTCATCAACTGATTTAGCTAATAACAACCCAAATGCAACTGTTTGGTTAATTAAAGGTTACACACCTGGCGATACAGCAGGGCCTGTTGTTGATGCAGCAAGTAGAGGCACAACACCTTACCCTAGTTTTCCACACATGAGCTTAATGCACGGCGCTTTAAGTACAGAACTTGTGGAATTTCTTCAAGGTAATGAGTCAGCCGAAAAAGCATTAGCTGATGTTGAAGCTGCTTACATAGCTAAGGCTACTGAGCAGGGTTTTTTATAAACCAAAGCTAATTAAATCTATTAAGTGTGGATCTTATTAAAGTTCCACACTTTCTTACAAAAAAAATATAATGCCTCATAGAACTTTCTTTTGGTTTATTTTACCTACAGCTTTGGCAATGATTTTGTTTATAGGTTTACCAATTGTTTCTAGTTTCTTTCAATCTCTTCATATTGAAAATGAACAGGTTCTTATGGAGGTGGAAAATTGCGATCCATTTGGGTGTACTACAAATGTTAGAGTAGATGTAGAGGCTACAGAAAAAATAGAGGCTGAAAATCCTTTAGGAAGATTTAATGGCTTTGGCACTTATATTGATAGAAATCACTTAGCTTTTGATGAAATAAGAGAGGCATGGGATAACACGTCAACAGTAGGTGAATTCAAAGATATTGTTTTAAACCTCCCTTTTTATAAAGCATTATTGTTTACATTAACATTTTGTTTTGCTGTAACTCCACCAGTGATAGTTTTAGGTTTCATAGTAGCTTTAAGCGTTAATACTTTAGCAAAGAAGTTAAAAGGATTTATTGTTTTTGGTACAATTTTACCAATGATAGTTACGCCTTTAATTGGTTCTTTAGTACTATTCTGGATGATTGACTCCCAAGGAATAATTGGAGCAAGCATTCAAATTCTTTTTGATGACCCAAATCTTTCCCTAAAGGCCTCGAGTAATTTAACTTGGATAACTTTGATCATTTATGGAATATGGCATAATACACCCTTTGCATTTGTTGTTTTTTATGCAGCTTTACAGACAGTCCCACAAGATCCGCTAGAGGCTGCTTTCATTGATGGGGCGTCGAGGTTTGAACGTGTTCGCTTTATTGTTATACCGCATTTATACCCTGTAGCTACGTTCATAATGTTGATTTGCTTGATGGATAATTTTAGAGTTTTTGAACCAATAATTGGTTTTTCTGCTGAGGGTGTAGCTCAATCATTATCATGGATGATTTATCAAGACTTAAGAAATGAAAATAAAATGCTTTTTGGTTCTGCTGGAGCTACGTCAATGTTAACTATATTAGGGATAGCTTTTTTACTAACCCCAGTACTAATTAGAACTTGGAAAGAATTCAAAACTGAAAGATAAATGAATCAAACAATTAATAAATATTCAAAACAGATAATAATTGTAAACAGTATCTTTATATTGTTTTGGCTTACTATATCAATTTTTCCCTTTATTTGGACACTTTGGGGTTCTTTTAAAGTAAAAGCAGATTTTTTCTCGAGAGCTGATTGGACATATGCTTTAAGTGGTTTTAATACTTTGATTGAAACAGGCGCCACCACAACAATAAAAGCATATTTAGAGTCATGGACAGAAGGCGAATTTGGAAGAGCCACTATGAATACAATGATTGTAACTGTATCAGTAGTATCAATTTCATTGTTTCTTGGAACTTTAGGTGCATATGCTTTGTCTAGATCAACATTTAAATATACTTTTTATATTCTAATTATAGCTTTGGTTTTCAGAGCTATGCCACACATTACTTTAGTATCGGGCTACTTATTTCCTTTTTTCCAATTAAATATATGGGGAATACTTCCTACTACAATAATTGTTTTGGTAGCCATAAACCAACCATTTACTCTTTGGTTGCTGTACTCTTTTTTTAAAACTGTACCAAAAGAATTAGATGAAAGTGCTTTGATTGATGGTTGCTCATATTTTCAAGCATTTAGATATATTATTATGCCAGTAATGTGGCCTGGAGTGGTTACCGCAGGTTTATTTAGTATGATGTTGGCTTATAACGATTTTACAGTCACCGCGTTGTTACTTAATCAACATAATTATACAATGGTTCCTAAAATTAATGCTTATCTCGGCACAGTAGAGTATGGCGGAAATTATATGTGGGCTGTATCAAGTGTTGTTTCTGCGACAGCTCCTTTATTTATGATCATATGGTTTTTTCAAAGGCAATTAATCAGCGGTCTCACAGCTGGAGCTGTAAAAGGTTAATTAAAGTTACATAAAATTTTAAATCTAAATATCAAATTATTTTTACGTTATCTGATACATGTAATTTTAGTTAAAAATCATCTAAAATAATATTAATTATAAATGTCAGAAATTACAAATAAACTGAAATTTACTCAGGATACGCTTAAAACGTTAACAGGAGAGAAAATTAGTTATAATGAAATTAAGGATAATTACCTTAATTTATTATCTCACTTGCAATATAAGAAGACAATTATGATTGCAGGTTCCCAGGGTTCTGGCAAGTCTACTTTATCAGTTCTTATTAAAAAATATTTTTTAAAATTTTACTCAAAAAATGTTGTTGTATTAAGCATTGATGATTTTTATTTATCATCAAATCAAAGAAAACGATTAGCAAGAAAATCCAACTCAAATTTATTTGAAACTAGAGGTGTACCTGGCACTCACAATTTAAAATTACTATACAAAGTAACAAATAATTTAATTAAAAAGAAATTCCCAGTTTATATTCCTGTTTTTGATAAAGTAACTGACAACAAGAAAAGTTATAAAAGAAAAATTAATAAAGCAGATTTGATAATTCTTGAGGGTTGGTGTGTTGGCTCAAAACCTATCGATATGAAATATTTAAAAAAGAATATTAATGATTTAGAAAAGAGGAGTGATTCTAATTTAATTTGGAGAAATGCTTATAATAACGCCTTAACTAATTACCAAAAACTTTTTAAAAAATATAATTATTATATATTTATAAAATTACCAAATTGGGATTATGTTATTAATTGGAAATATAAACAAGAATTAAGACTTCGATCATTAAAAAGTGATAATCGTCTTAAAAAGAGTCTCTATCAATTCATTAAATATTATGAAAAATTGTCTAAATGGATGTCATTAACCACGCCAAGTTATTGTAACATTTTAATAACATTAGATAAAAACCAATCAATAAAAAAAATTACATATAAATGAAAAGATATCTTATTTTTACTGATCTTGATGGATCTCTACTTGATCATGAAAATTATTCTTATGGTAGTAATAAGAAAATAATATCCAAAATTATAAATAATAAAAATGAGATTATTTTTAATACTAGTAAAACATTTAGTGAATGTAAAAAATTACTCAAAGAATTAAAATTAAGTAATATGCCTTTTAGTTGTGAAAATGGAGCAGTCTTATATTTTCCTAAAATTAGATTTAATAAAATTAAAAACTCATCTTCTTTTGAAAAATATTGGAAAGTTAGAACCGCAAAATTATCTTCAAAGAATTGGCATCAATTTTTATTAAAAAAACAAAAAAAATTTAATTTTTTAATAGCCCAAGATCTTTCCCCTAAGATTTTAAAAAAATACACAAACTTAGATAATACAAGTAAGATGCTAAATAGAGAGGCTAGTCAAATTATTCTTTGGAAAGATAGCTTGGTAAATTTAAAAAAATTTAAAAATGTGCTTAAATCTGAAAAAAAAAGGAGTATTAATACAAGGTAGTAGATTCATGCAAGTTTCATCTGTATGCAACAAAAGAATAGCTAAAAAGTTAATATCTCATGCATATGATTATCAATTTTATGGTACATACTCTAAAAATACTATTGCTCTTGGCGACAGTAAAAATGATATTGATATGTTAAATTCTGCTAATTACCCTTGTCTTATAAAAAACCGATCTGGATATTTTCTTAAATTGCGTACAAATAAAAAAAATATAATAAAATCATCAAAGTTTGCACCTGACGGTTGGAGTCAAGTCCTATATAAATTAAATAAAACATTGGATAATAAAATTTTTTAACATGCCTGATTTTCATCAAAATGGTGTCATAGCAACCCTTCATAATTTTAATACAAAAAAAATTGTAGAGATTGAAAAAGATCTTTTATCATTTTCAAAAACATCTCCTATGACTTTAATTTTACCCTCTCTTTATTCAGAGTTAGAAAAACCAGCATTGACTTATATTGTTAATACTTTAAAAAAAGTAAAGTATATCAAAAATGTAGTTATTGGCCTAGATCAAGCAAATAAAAATGAATTTTTAAAAGCTAAAAAGTTTTTTTCAGTCTTACCACAAAAAACTTATATTCTTTGGAACGACGGTCCAAGATTAAAAAAAATAGATCAAGTTTTATCTAATTTAGATTTATCTCCATTGCAAAAAGGTAAGGGTAGAAATATTTGGTACTGCATGGGTTTTGTAATTTCTTTGAAAGACTCTGGAACAGTAGCTATGCACGATTGTGATATTGTAACTTATGATAAAAATTTATTAGCAAAATTATTTTATCCTATCGCAAATCCAAAGTTTTCTTTCGATTTTTGTAAAGGTTTTTATCCACGCGTAGCACAGGGAAGAATGAACGGAAGAGTTACAAGATTACTAGTAACACCTTTAGTGAAATCTCTACAAAAAATGGTTGGCTATAATGAATATCTTAATTTTTTAGATATATTTAAGTATCCTTTAGCTGGTGAATTTTCATTCAAGTATGATTTATTAAATGACATCAGAGTTCCTCATGATTGGGGCTTGGAGGTTGGTATACTGTCTGAAATGTATAGAAATTTTGCTAATAACCGTATTTGCCAAGTTGATTTAGCTGAAACCTATGAGCATAAACACCAGGAAGTTTCAAAAAATAATAGACAAAAAGGTCTTTCTAAAATGACTATCGATATTTCTAAAGCTATTTTTAGAAAATTAGCCACACAAGGTCAGGTATTTTCTCATGAGAAATTTCGTTCATTAAAAGCAACTTATTTTCGTATGGCTCTTGATATGGTTCAAATCTATAAAACTGACGCTGAAATGAATGGTTTGGATTTTGATGTACATAAAGAAGAGGAAATGGTTGAGCTTTTTGCACAAAATATTATTGAAGCAGGTAAGATATTTTTAGAGTCTCCAAGTGAAAATCCTAATATCCCAACCTGGAGAAGAATTGAAAGTGCAGATCCAACTATCCTAGATAGCTTTAATAAAGCTGTAAAAGAAGATAACTCATAAGTTGAGAGAAGAATTAAAAAATAATTTAAATATTCACTTTCAAATAATTTATAAAGATATTTTAGATCAAAATGAGATCTTAAAGCTAATTAATAAAGTTTTAGATCTATTTGAAAATAAAGATCAGGGTATTACTGAGCCTAATTGGTCACAAAAAGATATTTTTTTAATAACATACGGTGACTCAATTGTAAAAACTTCAGATAACAAATTAAAAGCACTTTCTAAATTTTTAAATAAATATTGTAAGAACCACTTTAATAATGTTCATATTTTACCATTTTTTCCATTTAGTTCTGATGACGGATTTTCAATAACAGATTATGAAATAGTAAGACCCGATTTAGGTAATTGGCAAGATATAAAATTATTGTCAAAAGATTTTAGAGTAATGAGTGATATAGTTATAAATCATGCATCTATAAAAAGTAAATATTTTAAAAACTTTATTGAAAACAAAGAAGATACTAAAAATTTCTTTATTAAACTAAAAAATGTGCAAGAAGGATATGAGAGTGTGGTGCGTCCAAGAAGTTCAGATCTATTTAAAGAGTATGCAATCAATGACGAAACTTTTTATTTATGGTGCACATTTAGTCATGATCAGGTTGATTTTAATTTTAAAAACCCCAATGTTCTTTTTTTCTTTATTAAATTAATTCATTTATATTTGAAAAATGGTATCAGAGTATTTCGATTAGATGCCATTGCTTTTTTGTGGAAAGAGTATGGAACTAATTGTTTAAATTTACCTCAAACACATGAAGTTGTTAAACTCATAAGAACTCTTTTAAATGCTTATAGTAAGAATACTCTTCTTATTACGGAAACAAATTTACCTAATTTAGAAAATCTTAGTTATTTTGGAGAAAACGATGAAGCTAATGCAATATATAATTTTGCTCTACCACCTTTATTGTTGTGGACATTAGTAATGGGTGACAGTACAGCTATCAGAAAATGGTCAATGAGCATGCCCCCTGCAAAAGATAATACCTCTTATTTTAATTTTATAGCTTCTCATGATGGAATTGGTCTTAGACCTACTGAAGGTATTTTGACTGATAAAGAAAGAGACACATTGGTAGATATCATGACTGATTTTGGTGGTCAAACCACCAAAAGAAAAAAAGTAGATAACACTGAGTCAGTGTATGAAATTAATATTTCTTTATTGGACGCACTTAAAGGTACCTTTTTTGGTGCAGACCACATGCAATTAGAGAGATTTATATGTTGTCACTCCATAATGTTAGGCATCGAGGGGATACCTGCAATTTATATTCACAGTCTTGTTGGATCAACAAATGATTATAAACAAGTTGAAAAAACAAACAATAAGAGATCTATCAATAGAAGATCATGGAATTATGATGTAATCGATAAATTACTTATTGATAATGATACTCTAAATAATCAAATCTATAATGAGTTATCAAAACTTATTGACATTAGAAAAAACCAATCAGCTTTTCACCCAAATGCCACTCAATTTACATTTAATTTGGGAAAAAACTTTTTCGGTTTTTGGAGGCAAAGTCATGACAAAAGGCAATCAATATTTTGTGTAAGCAATGTAACTAATGTGTTCCAATATTTAGATTTGTCAGAATTAAATTTAATAGCGTCAAATGAATGGTGGGATTTAATTTCTAATGAGATAATTATTGACATTAAATCAACAATTACTCTAAAGGCCTATCAAACCATGTGGATTACAAATTATTAATTAAAGATTATGTCTTTTCGACATAAACCTTAAAACTGAGACTTTTTTTCTATTACTTTCATTAAAAAATCTATGTTATATTTTGATATGACCGATCCAAAAACATATAAATTTAACACTAAAACCTTACATAGTGGGCATCAGCCAGATAAAAATTTTGGCTCACGTGCTGTTCCAATTTATCAAACAACATCATACTTATTCCAAGATGCAGATCACGCAGCTGCTTTATTTAATCTAGAGGAGGGTGGACATATCTATAGCAGAATATCCAACCCAACTATATCTGTCCTTGAAGAGAGAGTTGCAGCTTTAGAAGGGGGCTCTGCTGCTTTAGCTACTGCCTCTGGTATGAGTGCAATGATGCTAGCTCTTCTAAATATTTGTAGTGCAGGTGATCATATTGTTTCCTCATCACAATTGTATGGTGGCTCTTTTAACTTACTGAGACTTACTTTAAAAAGATTTGGTATTGAAACAACTTTTGTCAAGCCTAGAGACACAGAGGGTTTTAAAAAAGCAATTCAACCAAACACAAAATGTATATGGGGTGAGTTGATTGGTAATCCTGGAATAGAGATTATGGATTTACCTGAAATTTCCAAAATAGCAAAAGACGCAGGTATTCCTTTAATGGTCGATGGAACATTTAACACACCATATTTGTGTAATCTCTTTGAATTAGGTGCAGATATAATCACACACTCTCTAACAAAATGGATGGCAGGTCATGGTACTTCTATGGGTGGTATAATTGTTGAAAAGGGTGACTTTGATTGGACTAAGGGAGATAAGTTTCCAACAATGACTGAACCATATGATGGTTATCATGGTCTTTCTTTTGCAGAAGAATTTGGTCCAGCAGCATTTACTATGAGAGCAAGGGCAGAGGGCATGAGAGACTTTGGTCCATGTATGAGTCCAACAAACGCATTTAATATTTTAATAGGAATAGAAACTCTTTCAGTGAGAATGGAAAAGCATTTATCCAATACTAAAATAATGGTTGATTACTTAAGTAACAACCCAAGTGTTTCTTGGGTAAATCATCCAAGCTTACCGGATCACCCTGATCATAAAGTTGCGGCAAAATTAATGCCTAAGGGCGCTGGCTCAATGATAGCGTTTGGAATTAAGGGGGGCAAAGAAGCTGGTCACGCGTTTATAAACTCTTTAAAACTAACATCACATTTAGCTAACGTTGGCGACGCAAAATCACTAGTTATTCATCCAGCATCTGCAACTCACTCTCAAATGGACAAAAAATCATTAGAGTTGGCAGGTTTAACAGAAGATATGATACGTTTTTCTGTTGGCTTGGAAGACATGGATGACATTATTAATGACTTTGAAAATGGTTTCAGAGCATCTCAAAAGCCAAGACTTGTAGCTTCTAAATGAAGCTTAAAGTTAATGGAAAAGAGGCATATTACACATCTAGTGGAAGAGAAATAGATAAAATTCAACCCTCGATTGTATTTGTACACGGTAGTGGTTTGAGCCATGTCACATGGGTGCTTCAAACAAGATATTTTGCATTTCATGGTTACAATACAATTGCAGTAGATTTACCCGGCCATGGTGACTCCGAAGGACCACCATTAAAAACTATTGAGGAGATGGCTGATTGGGTTGCACACCTGTTAACAGCTTTGGGCATTGAGAAAGCCTCATATGTTGGTCATTCTCAAGGATGTTTGGTGGGATTAGAATTTGCACAAAGACATCCTGAGAAATTAGATTTACTGGCACTAATCAACGGATCTATGTCAATGAAAATGAACACTGAACTTTTAGACTTAGCATTAAATAAAGATCAAAAAGCAGTTGATCTTATGATGGATTGGGTGCATGGGCCTTTAGGTCATAAAGGTGGCCATCCTGTTCCAGGATTGAGTCATTTAGGTATGGGCGGTCAGTTGGTATCTTCAAATAATGACGGCACGCTTGGTGCCGACTTCAATGCTTGTGATAAATACACAAATGGTGAAACTGCTGCTAAAAGTATTAAACACCCAACTTTATGTATCGTTGGCAAACATGATAAGATGACTCCTAAAAAAGTGGGTCTAGAATTAGCTTCAAATATAGAGGGATCAAAAACAGTCATTTTAGAAGAGTCTGGTCATATGTCAATTTTAGAAACGGCGAGTGAAACTAAAAATATTTTAAAAAATTTCTTTAAAGAAAATAGTAGTGCTTCATAAAGGATCTTGTCACTGTAAAGCTATTGAGTTTGAGATTAACTCAAATCTTGAAAAAATAATGCAATGCAATTGCTCCATTTGTATTAGAAAAAATGCAAAAATGATAATGGTTCCTAAATCTAATTTTAAACTTTTAAAGGGAAAAGAAGACCTATCTCTTTATCAATTTAATCTAAACTTAGCTGAACATTTTTTTTGCAAGCACTGCGGGATATATACCCACCACAATAGAAGAACTGATCCAAACGGTATGGGTATTAATCTAGGGTGCTTAGAAGATGTAGATCCATTAGACTATGAAGCTGGTCTTAATGACGGAAGAAAACTATCCTAGTCAGATCTTGATTTTAATATAAAAAAAACTAATATTGGCCATGGCCCAAGTTAAAGAATATTTAACATTTGACGATGTTCTATTAAAACCCCAAGCATCAACTATTCTCCCTAATAACGTCGATATTTCAACAAATCTTACAAAAGATATAAAATTAAATATCCCTATCATTTCAGCAGCTATGGATACTGTAACAGAGTCAAAAAATGGCAATATCAATGTCCCAAAATGGTGGTTTAGGAGTAATTCATAAAAATTATGATATTGAGACACAAAGTTATGAAGTTAAAAAGGTGAAAAGATATGAAGCAGGGATTGTCTATAATCCTATAACAATGAGTCCAAATAATACAATTGAAGATGTTTTAATAGTAATGGAAAAACAAAATATATCTGGTTTTCCAGTGGTTGATAAAGCTAATAAACTACAGGGAATTATTACTAATAGAGATGTCAGATTTGTTATAAATAAGAAAACAAAAGTTAAAGATTTAATGACTAAAAAAGTAATCTCTATTACTCAAACTCAATCAAAAGGAATGTCTTCATTTGGTCTTGCTAAAAAATTACTACAAGAAAATAGAATAGAGAAACTAGTTGTAACTGATAATAACAATAAATGTATTGGTTTAATTACTGTTAAAGATATTCAAAGAGGAGAGAAATTTCCCTATTCTGTAAAAGATAAAAATGGACAATTACTAGTTGGTGCTGCAATAGGAAGTAAGCCTAATGACTTACAAAGAGCTTTAGAATTAGATAAAGCTGGTGTTGATATTTTATTCATTGATACAGCACATGGCCATTCATCAGCAGTATTAGAGTCTTTTAAAAAAATTAGAAAAAAAATAAATTTACCTATTGTTGTAGGAAATATTGCTACACCTGAAGCTGCAAAAGATTTGATTAAACTGGGAGCAGATGCAATCAAGGTTGGCATAGGCCCAGGTTCTATTTGTACTACTAGAATAGTAGCAGGTGTTGGAGTACCTCAATTTACTGCTATTCAAGATATAGCCACAATTACAAATAAAAATAAAATTCCAATGATCTCCGATGGGGGGATACGTTATTCTGGTGATATTGTAAAAGCGCTTGCAGCCGGAGCCAACTGTATTATGGCAGGTTCTTTATTTGCTGGAACAGATGAGTCACCAGGAGAAGTTTTTTTATTTCAAGGAAGGTCTTACAAGTCCTATCGTGGAATGGGTTCTCTAGGAGCTATGGCCAGAGGTTCAGCAGATCGATATTTTCAAGACGAAATTAATGAGGCTATCAAATTAGTTCCTGAGGGTATTGAGGGAAGAATCCCGTATAAAGGCCAAGTATCTAACGTTTTATTTCAATTGACGGGAGGTTTGAGGTCTGGAATGGGATATACGGGCTCAAAGAACCTTACTATACTCAAAAAAAATGCAAAATTTGTCCGTTTGACTAATTCTGGCATTAATGAAAGTCACGTTCACGGTGTTCAAGTAACAAAAGAAGCTCCAAATTATCGCTCAAATTGAGTAAATCAGTATTAATTATAGATTTTGGATCTCAATACACACATTTAATAGGAAGGAAAATTCGTGAACTGGGAGTTTATGCAGAGATTTATCCTCCAAAGTATCTCAACAATGTTACTAATATTTTAAACCATTCAATTTTAATATTATCAGGAGGGCCAGACTCTGTTTTAAATAAAAACGCACCTAAAATTGATATTCCTTTAGATCAAATACCTATTCCAATTTTGGGTATTTGTTATGGCTTTCAATATATCTCAAAAGAATTTGCGGGCGTTATAGAAAAAAGTAACCAAAGAGAATATGGAAAAACAATTATTAAGATATCAAAATGTGATTTATTTAAGAACACTAACTCTGAGCAGCAAGTATGGATGTCTCACGGAGATAGTTTAACGAAAATTCCAAAAGGTTTTAAAATTCTTGCTAAAACAAAAAATAAAATACCAGCAGCTATTTATAAAAAAAATATATATGCTATACAGTTTCATTGTGAAGTAACACATTCTGAATTTGGCAATCAAATTTTAAAAAATTTTTTATTCAATATTTGTAACTTAAAAGAAAATTGGAAAAATAATGATTTACACCAAACCATTGGTAGATATCTAAGAATTAATGTTAAAGAAAAAAAACCAAATATTGTTTGTGCAGTATCAGGCGGTGTCGACTCTACAGTTTTGGCATTTGCTATATCAAAATATCTTAAATTAGATAACGTTCACTTTATATTTGTAAATAATGGATTGCTTAGAAAATATGATATTAAAAATATAAAATCTATATTTAAGTCCTTCAATTTAAAATTAAATATAATCAATGCAGAACATATTTTCTTAAAAAAACTAAAAAATGTTACTGATCCCGAGCTTAAAAGGAGGATAATAGGGGGTTTATTTATAGAGGTATTCTCAAAGTATATCAGAAAATTATCACAAAAAGATTTCTATCTCGCACAAGGAACTCTATACACAGATATTATAGAAAGCCGCTCTTACCATGGTGGAAAGAGTGTGACTATAAAATCACATCATAATGTTGGAGGTTTACCAAAAGACCTTAAATTTGACGTTATAGAGCCTTTTAAAGAACTTTTTAAGGACGAAGTAAGAAGATTAGGTCTATTCTACAAATTAGATCAGAAATTTGTTAACCGACATCCTTTCCCAGGACCAGGTCTTGGTATTAGGTGTATTGGAAAGGTTAACAGACAAAGACTAGACACTTTAAGAGAAATAGATGAAATTTTTATTAATTTTTTAATCGATAAAAATTTATATAACAAATCATGGCAAGCTTTTGCTGTTTTACTTCCTGTCAAATCTGTAGGCGTAATGGGTGATGAGAGGACTTATGAAGAGACTTGTGTCTTAAGATGCATAAATTCAGTTGATGGAATGACAGCAGACGTTACAGAGATTGATATTGAAACTTTATCTGAAGTAGCAACTCATATAATTAATAGAGTCCCTAGAGTAAACAAAGTCCTTTATGACATAACTAGTAAGCCTCCATCTACTATTGAGTGGGAATGAATTTAGATATTTCAAAATTATCAATTGAAGAATTAAAAACATTTAAAAAATTTAATAGAGAATTTTTACCAAAAATTAAAAAATTAGATTTTGATTTTGCTGATATGAAAAAAGGAGAATTAATGCTCATATCAACCCCAAAAGATATTATAAAATTTATTAAAAAAACTCCCTCTACCAAAAAGTATAACTTTAAGGATATTAGGCTAAAGTTAGCTAAAAAAAGAAAAGCGGATAACACTTGTCCAGTAACTTTTGGTATATTTTTAAGATTGGCAATAGAATATTCACTTATAGAAACAAAATATTTAAAACTTGAATACCCAAATTTTCCTTTTTGGAAAGTTGAATATGATAAAAAAAGTAATGTTTATAAAAAAATAAAAAATTTTAAAAATCTACTAAAGAAATATGATGGTCATTAAACTTACACAAAACTTACACACTTTTAAAAGTGGCTTCGGAATGGTTGATATACAATGACTCTACAAACATCTACTATTGAGTGGGAATGAAAAAAGAAATATTGTAATTAAACATTTAATTTTTAGTATTGTTGGAACCTATGATTACAGTTCTAGTTAAATTTAAAATATCTGATAATCTTAATTTAAAAGCTCTTAAAGAAAAATTTATTGAAACTTCTGAAATATATATCGATGTAGAGGGACTTCTGAGAAAAAATTATATTGCAGATATTGAAAATGGATATGCTGGAGGAGTCTACACTTTTTTAAAAATAGAAAATGCTAAAACATGGTTTAGTGAAGATAGAATTAAGTGGATTACAGAACGTTACTCTGAACCAGAAATTACATATTATGAGAGTCCAGTAATAGTTGATAATGAAAAAAATAAAATAATATTCTAAATTAATGAATATATGAATAAAACAAAAAATCCTAATTTCCCATCTAAAAATATATTAGATAGTCTTTTAAAGAATTATAAGAATAAGGAGTTTAATTACGTAGAGAGTCAGGCAATATTAATCACTAATGATTATCCAAATTTTTCTTTCGGATGGAAAATTCTTGGTTCAGTATTAAAATTAAATGGCAAAATCAATGAGTCTTTAGCTGCTACTTTAAAATCAGTTGAATTATCCCCTAATGATTTTGAAGTGCATTATAATCTTGCAAATATTTATAAAGAAATTGGAAATCTAAGTGATGCAGTAAATTGTTATAAAAAATCGATTTCTCTAAAATCAAATTATTTTCAAGCCTTTTTCAATCTTGCTAATACTTATAAAGAATTAGAAATTCTTGATGAATCTATAAAAAGTTACCAAAAGGCCATATCAATTAAACCTGATTATGCAAAAGCCTACTACAATTTAGCTACTGTCTTTCAAGAGTTAGGTAAATTAGATGACGCAAAAAAAAATTATGAAAATGCTATCTTTTTTAATCCAAACTTTGTTGAAGCTCACAGACACTTGGCATCAATTAAAGTTTTCTATAAAAAAGATGAGCAGTTTTCAAAAATTATCCAAATTTATAACGATAATAAAACATCTAAAGAGGAGCTCTGTCACATTAATTTTACTTTAGCTAAAATTTATGAAGATCTAAAGGATTACAAAAGTGCTTTTTTTCATTATACCGAAGGTAATATGTTAAAAAGTAAACAAATAAATTACAATATAGAAAATGATCAATTAATTTTTAAACAAATAAAATCTAATTATTCAAAAATTAAAGAATTTACCATAAATATCTCTGATAATATAAGTATAGTTCCAATATTCATTGTTGGAATGCCTCGATCTGGTACTTCTCTCATTGAACAAATTATCTCATCACACTCTAGTGTCACAGGAGGAGGAGAATTATCTTTTGCTGCAAAATTTGGAGCATCTATTGCTCGTGGTGTTGATTTAATAAATTCACAAAAATTAATAGACTTTAGAAATTATTATTTAAATAACATAAAAAGGTTATCCAAAGGTAATTACATGGTTACTGATAAAGCGCCTTTAAATTTTTTTTATATTGGTCTTATTTATTGCTCTATTCCAGAGGCAAAAATAATAAATGTAAACAGAAATCCAGCAGCATTATGCTGGGCTAATTACAAACAATTTTTTCTCTCAAAAAATCTTGGGTATAGCTATAATATTGAAGATATTAAAATATATTTGTCTTTATACTCAGACCTTATGAGATATTGGAATAGCATATTTAAAGACAAAATTTACAACTTAGATTATGATAAACTTACTATGAATCAGGAAAAAGAAACTTATAAATTGATTAAATACCTAGATTTAAAATGGGAAGATAGCTGTTTGAAACCCCAATATAATGATCGAATAGTATCTACAGCCTCTAATTTACAAATAAGAAAAGAAATTTATAAATATAGCTCAAATGACTGGCACAAATATAAACCATTCTTAAATGGTCTCCTAGATAAAATAAATTAATTAACTTTTTTCTTCAGAAATAATCAAAAATAACTATTTTAAAACTGTGAAAGATGAATTCAATAGAATAGATCGCTTACCACCCTATATATTTGGTGAGATTAATAAACTAAAAGCCAAATTAAGAAAGAATGGCAAAGATATAATTGATTTTGGTATGGGTAACCCAGATATGCCCACACCAAAACATATTAGGGATAAATTAAAAGAGGTTACAGATAAACCTGGTACAGGGAGATATTCAGTCAGTAAAGGCATACCTGGATTAAGAAAAGCTCAAGCAAAGTATTATAAAAAGAGATTTGGAGTGAATTTAAATCCTGATAGTGAAGTTATAGTAACATTGGGTTCCAAGGAGGGTTTAGCTAATCTAGCGCAAGCAATTTCTACACCTGGAGACATTATAATTTCTCCCAATCCATCATATCCTATTCATCCTTATGGATTTATTATTGCAGGAGCTTCTTTGAGACATTTACAGACAATGAAAGATGGAGTTTTTGATCCTGAAATTTATCTTGAAAGATTAGATCGATCTATAAGAAATAGCACTCCATCTCCAGTAGCTCTAATTGTATCCTTTCCATCTAATCCAACAGCTCAAGTTGTTGACTTAAATTTTTATAAAGAAATAGTTAAGATGGCCTTGAAGTATAATGTTTATGTTTTATCAGATCTTGCTTATGCAGAGATATATTTTGATAAGAAACCACCACCATCAATTCTCCAAGTAAATAAAGCTAAAGAGATTGCTGTTGAGTTTACTTCTATGTCAAAAACTTACGCTATGGCCGGTTGGAGAATAGGATTTGCTGTTGGAAATAAAAAACTAATTGAAGCTCTTACTAAAATTAAATCTTACTTAGACTATGGTGCTTACACGCCAGTGCAAGTAGCAGCAGCAACAGCACTTAATGGACCTCAAACTTGTGTCTCAAGTATTAGAGCAACATACGAGAGTAGAAGAGATGTTTTAGTAGAGTCTATGTCAAGATCTGGCTGGGATATACCTAGTCCTGCGGCTAGTATGTTTGCATGGGCACCAATCCCTAAAAAATACCAAAATAAAGGCTCTTTAAAATTTGCTAAAGATTTAATGGTCAAAGCAGATGTAGCTGTTTCTCCTGGTATTGCTTTTGGCGAATATGGCGAAGGTTTTGTTCGTATAGGACTGGTTGAAAATGAGCAAAGAATTCGTCAGGCAGCTAAAAATGTACGTAATCTAAAGCTTTAGTCTAATTTTTAATCATATCTCAAATTAAATAAAATATTGCTTATATTCTTGATAATTATATAAAACCAACCTTAAGATGATTAACACAAAAAAAATAGGCTCTGTTCTCAAAAACATCAAGAATATTGATGAATTGAGCATTTCAGATGTAATTGATTGTAATCAAGGTCAATTAATTGCTGTTAAAGTAATTTCAGTCAATCCGAATTATAATAAATTGGAGTTAGTCTCTGGAAGAATTACTGAATTAACTGAGGGAGATATTATCGTTGGTGCCTTGGGTTATAGAATTGCTTCCTCAGGAATGACAGGTTCTGTTCCTATTGATTTAAATAAACACGACAAAATTCATATTTTAAATTTAGGAGGAGTTATTGGCAATTGTAAAGATTTTAATATTCTTTTAGGACCAGCTACAGAATGTGAAGTTCTTGGATCGATTGTAGATAAAAGTAACAAACAATTGAATCTAGTTGATTATTCAAAAATAAAAGAAATGAAAATTAACAATAAAGTTCCATCTATTGCAGTCATCGGAACAGGTATAGACTCTGGTAAAACTACTGTCACATCCTTTATAATAAAAACTCTAAGTAATTATTTTAAGAAAATTAATGCATGCAAATTAGCAGGCACCGCTTCACAAAAAGACTTATATTCTTATGAGGATAATGGTGCTTATAAAACATCAGATTTTGTAGACTACGGTCTGCCTAGTACCTGCATGAACGATAAAAAAACCATACAAAGTTGTTCAACATCAATTATTAGTAATATGTCTGAGGACGCTGAAATAATTCTAATGGAATTAGGTGATGGTTATCATGGCGATTATGGAACTAAAGAAATAATTCAAAATACTGATATTACAGAGTCAATCGAAGTTATTGTAATTTGTGCTTATGACGTATCAGGAGCAGTAAATATTATAGATAATTTAAAATCAAATAATTTAGATAATAAATTACTAATAATAAGTGGCCCTGTAACTAATAATGTATCTGCTTATAAGCAATCAATTGATAAGTTTTCTATACCTAATTCAGACTTTTTAAATATTTATAATTCAACTAACCATGTCAATGTTTTTGCTAAGATAATTAATAGGATTAATAATGATTAAAGTAGGCATAATTGGAGCAAATGGTTATTTAGGTGTTGAGTTAATACGAATTCTCTCTGTACATCCTGAAGTAAAATTATCAAAAATCTTTCAAAGAGAAATGGAAATAGATGATGAATTTCCACATTTACAGTCATTAAATTTAAAAGATTTACAGACATCTAATCTTGATGATTTTAAAAATCTCGATTGTGTTTTTTTATCATTACCTCATGGTTCAGCCCATGAATATGTCAAAGAATTATTATCAAAAGTTAAAATTATAGATCTAAGTTCTGATTTTAGGATTTCTATTCAAGAGGATTATAATAAATATTACAAATCAAATTTTGATGCTGACATTCAAAGCAAGTTTCAATACGGATTTATTGAAAATTCAATCGATGACATAAAAAAATCTTCCAACATATCCAATCCTGGTTGCTTTGCACTTACGGCTCAACTATCTATATTGCCATTTCAATCTATAATTAAAAAAGTATCTATTACTGCTATTACTGGATCAAGTGGTGGTGGTAAAAATCCCTCTATGAAAAATCATCATTCTACAAGGTCTAAAGATATTTTTTCATATAATATTAATTCACATCGACATTTAGCAGAAATTTATCAATCTTTTCCTAATTTAAAGGAGACTCTATCATTTGTGCCTCTGTCTGGCCCTTTCTCTCGAGGTATATATCTAACAAGTCACATTGAAACATATGAAGATGCAACTTATGAGTCCTTAAATTCTAGTTTAATAGATTGTTTTAAATTATCTCCTTTCATTAGAGTACAAAATAATACTAAGCTCTCTAATGTAGTAGGTTCAAATTATTGTGATATTTCACTTTCTTATAAAGATCAGAGGCACTTCGTTGTAGAGGCTTGTTTAGATAATTTAGTAAAGGGTGCTTCAGGTAACGCTGTTGAGTGTATGAATATAATTTTTGATCTTGATCAATCATTAGGATTGAAACAAATGATACCTTTATATCTATAATGAAAAATCAAAGTTTTTACCAATCAATATTACAAAATTCCATACTTGTCATTAAAGTTAGTGGTAAAATTTGTGATAATGAAGGTAGTATAGATAATGTTATAAACGACATTAAAGAATTATTAAACTCTATTTCGAAGTTAAAAGTTGTTTTAGTCTTTGGATTTGGACGACAGCTAGATAACTATATGATCAATGTACATGGTATTGAGCCAAAAAAAATAAATGGTAGAAGAGTAACATCTCCCACAGACATAGAGGCAGCCAAAAAAATATCTGGTCAAATTTTAATAGATATTTTTAGCTTAAGTTCACGATATAATATCAGAAATTTTCCAATTCCTATTTCAAAGAAGGACTTTATAGCGGCAAAGAGAAGAGAAGTAGTTGATAACATTGATTATGGTCAAGTTGGGGACGTCGTTTCAGTTGATGCTTTACAAATTAAAAACTTATTCAAGGAACATGATATGATAATTATGCCAAGTTTAGTTTTAGATAAAAATTCATCTGAGGTATTAAATGTTAATGCTGACACCATTGCTACTGAATTAGCAATAAATCTCTCAGCTAGTAAACTAATTTTTATCTCCGACGTTCCTTTTATCAAAGATACTCAAGGAGAAAGAATTTCTACAGTTGATGAAAATGTAGCAAGAAAACTTTATGATGAGAAAATTATATCTAATGGAATGATTGTAAAGGTAGAAAACTCATTAAAAGCTTTAAATATGGGTGTTCAAAAAATCCACATTATTAGCGGTGAAATTAAAAATGCACTCCTCAATGAATTAGAGACAGAAGAGGGTATAGGTACAGTTTTTCAAAAACAATCTCTTGACTATTAATAAATGTAATAATATTACATCCATATGTAATAATATTACATCTAATTAAAAATATAAAAATAAGGAGATATTATGAAAATTGCTTATGTTTTTAAAACAAGTATGTCGAGCACATTTCAACTAGGTACGATGATTTTACCACAATTGCAGAGAAATTCTCATGGTGTTGATGTTGCAGGTATGTTTTTTTTCGATGACAACATATTTTGTCTAAAAAAGGGTGATCCCATTGGTGAAAAACTGTCAAAAATTGCTATTGAAAAAAATATGTTATTAATGGTTTGCGATGCCTGTGCAGTTAGAAGAAATTTAGCTGAAGGAACACTTGAACAATGCGGAAGTGGTGATGTAAAAGCTAGGGGTTTGGTTGATGGTGTAGTGGCAGGATGTTTTCCTCAATTATACAATGCACTTGGTGGTAATCCTCCAGATCAAGTAATCACTTTATAAACTAAAAAAATATAAGGGTGATCATAAAATCACCCTTGTTAAGATAAGTTAATATTCCTAAAGTGACTCTGAAATTATATTTATAGCTTTATTTATTTCCTTTTTAGAAACTATTAATGGAGGTGTAAGACGGATTATATTTCCCTGTATTAAAGTAGAAATAAGGCCTTTTTTTGACATTTTTTCATATATTTTCGATGCTATTTGACTATTTTTAAACTCAACACCTGCCATAAGACCTAAACATCTTGTATCAACTATTTTATCTTTATGTAGGTGGTGCATTTTCTTAATTAGACTAGATAGTAAATTACCATTAATCAGTACTTTATTTAAAAATCTTTTAGTATTTATAGTTTTAAATACATTATAGGAAACTCTTGTTTGTAGCATACCACCACCAAAAGTTGAGCCATGAAAACCAGTAGAAATAATTTTGGATATATATTTTTTTACTATTGTAGCACCTATGGGAATGCCTGAACCCAGGCCTTTTGCAGAGGTTATAATATCTGGATTGACACCGTAATGTTTGTAAGCAAATATTTTACCAGTTCGACCTATACCACCTTGTATTTCATCCCCAATAAGCAAAATTTTCTTATTTTTACATATTCCTTTTATAGCTTTTGCAAAATTCTTACTGCAAATATTTATACCTCCGTCCCCTTGAACAAATTCAATTATGATTGCTACCGTTTTTTTATTTACTAATTTTTTGAGATGAGAGACATCATTAAACTTGCAAAACTTTACTTTCCCAGGAACAGGACCAATATTAGATCTATATTTTTTATTACTACCCACGGATAAAGCACCAATTGTTCTCCCGTGAAAAGAGGAGGTCATTGCGATGATTTCATCTCTACCATATTTACTACCATAATTTCTCGCAATTTTTAGAGCAGCCTCAATACTCTCGGCACCAGAGTTAGAAAAGAATACATCTCCTTTATTGGAATTATCAGATAGTAACTTAGATAATTTAGTTTTAAATTCATGTATTTGTGATCCTGACAGATGAGTAATTCCTGTTTTAAGTTGAGCTTTAAGGCTATTTTTAATTACTGGATGATTATATCCAAGAGAATTTACAGCAACCCCTGCTGAGAAATCTAATAATTTTCTTTTATCAGAGGTGTATAAATAACATCCATTACCCTTTACCACTCTAAAATTACTAAATTTGTATGTTTTTAATAAGTTATTCATGTTTTTTTTATGTATATTTTTAATAAAAAAAGAAAATTTTGATAGTCAAAATCTCCATTGGCTTATTTTATTCATAAGAAAATCTCTAAAAGCTATAAGTTTTAAACTCCCTTTTAGATTTTCATGATAAACCATATGAACATCGTAACTTGGTCCTTCTATATCTGGTAATACTTTAACAAGATGGGCTTTATGTTGAGCCATATAGTCAGGTAATGCAGCTAATCCTGCACCAGTTTCAACAGCTACTAATAAACCATATAGATTATTGATTGTAATATGAGGTCTTCTATTTTTTTGGTTTTTTTTAACACCAGTTTTCAGTATCCAATTGGTGTCAGAAAGTGGGGATGGTTTTCCTATTCCATATGTAATTAATCTATGGCTATTAAGCTCTGATCTTCTCAAAGGCATACTCATTTCATTTATGTAATTCGCTGATCCATAAATATGGTATTTGATTGTTGCTATGTGCTTTGAAACTAAATCTAAATGTCTTGGTTTTCTCATCCATAAACCAATATCATAATCTTGGCGAAGCATATCTTGCTCATCCTCAGAATAGTTTAATTTAAGATTAATTTCAGGGTATTCATGAATAAATTCATTGATTCTTGGGCTAAGCCACATCGATCCAAAAGCAACTGTAGTATTAATGGAGAGGTTACCAGTGGGAACTGACTTATATTCAACTATCTTTTTTTCAATAGAATTTAAATCGGCAAAAATTTTTTCAGTTTCTTCAAAAAGATAAGAACCTTGCTCTGTAAGAGTTATACCTTTTGTGTGTCTTTTAAATAGTTTGGTTTTTAAACTATGCTCAAGAGATTGAATTTGTCTAGTAATAGCAGACTGACTGAGGTGAATAGTATCCATAGCTCTGGAGATGCTACCTGCTGTAGCTACGTGATAAAATGTTTTAAGTCTATCCCAATCCATTAATAATTGTATTCAATTCCCCGTTTAATATCAGAATGTCTATTAAATAATATTTTTTTGAGGATTTCAAATCCAATAAAATGTTATGTGCATCATTTAATTCATTCTTACTTTCAATAAGTTGTGTAATATCTATTTTTTGGGCTTTATATAAAATTTCATTTCCTTGTAATTTTAATTCTAAGCTATTAATTATTTTTTCTTGGTTGTTTATTTTATTTAAATAAAAATCATAATTGTTCCAAGACTCTAAGTAAGTATTAAGTAAATCTCTCTTTAAGTCTTTATGTTCTAATAATTTTTTTTGATAATTATATTCCTCAATATTAAAATTATTTTCATCTTTATAGCCGTCATAAATAGGAACGCTAAGAGATAGTGACAAAGATGAGGATCTTCTATGATCAATTGCTGCAGAATAATTATCACTCTCACTTAGGGAATAGGTTAGATCAAGAGAAGGTCTCAAATCTTTTTTGCTCATTTCTAGTTCAGGTAAATATGTGTTTTCAATAAAAGAGAGATATTGGCCATAAGAGGAATTCATCAATTCTGAAAATAATTTCTTAGTAATTTGTGAATTAGATACGTCTATCACATAATCAAAATTTACATCTTCATCATAAATTTCTAGATCAAGTAACTTACTAACTTGAAGCATTAAATTATCTATTTTTCTATCATAATCTAAAGACACAGATTGTGCCTCTAATAGCTCATTTTCTAAATCTAATACTTCTGTTTTTGTAACTCTGTTTGCCTTAAATAATATTTCAGCTTCTAAGACTTTTTTTCTATAAAATTCTAAATTCAGTTGTTGATTTTTCTTTTTAAAGATCAATGTCTGTAAATTACTATAACCATTTAGGAGTTCTTTTATTAATAACTCTTTTTGATACTCTCTAAGATAGTCAAACGCTTGATTTCTAGTTTGCGTAGTAATTAAATTTAACTGGCTAAACCCACCGTTATAGAGGTTGACTGTGGCGCTTAATGTATGAGTATTTGAGTTAAGTGTAGAAGTAGCATTAGTACTAGTAGTGCTGTTTGAAACATTAAATGAATAATCAATTTCTGGTATGTAGAGTGTATCAGCTAATTCTAAATTTTTTTCATCAATTAGATTATCATACTTAAATTTAGAATTTGTTTCATTTTTTTCGACGAGAATTTTTATTAAATCAGTGATTTCATAGGATAAGATACCTTTTGAAAAAAATAAAAAGAATGTACTTAAAAAAATTATTTTGATTTTTGCCATTCTTTCTCCAAATTATTCAAATTCCATTTCAATTTTTTTTTATTCATTGTTTTTTCCATTTTTTTAAATCTTTTCTCAAATTTCCTATTAGAGTCCCTAATTACTGTTTCAGTATCTAGGCCTAATTTTCTTGATAAATTAATACATGAAAATAATAAATCTCCTAATTCCTCTTTAATTTTTCTTTTATTATTAATTTTCATTTCATTTGAAAGTTCATTTAATTCCTCTTTCACCTTCTTTAACGTTCCATTTGCATTTTTCCAATCAAATCCCTCTTTTGCGGCTCTTTTTTGAAGTTTAAGTGAACGAGTAACAGCAGGCAGGTTTACACTTACACCATCTAAAACAGACTTAGCACCTTTCTTTTTTCTTTCAAATTTTTTTTGTATTTCCCAAAAATTATTAACATCTTGAACAGTTTTGATTGACTCATCACGCATAAAAATATGAGGATGACGAGATTTCATTTTTTTTACACTTGTATCAATGACATCATCAATTGAAAATTTCTTTTTTTCAGCAGCAATAACTGAGTGATAAATAACTTGTAGTAATAAATCGCCAAGTTCTCCTTCTAGCTCTTTGTTATTATTTGACTCAATTGCTTCGATAACTTCATAAGCTTCCTCTAAAGTATACTTTGCTAATGATTTGGAAGTTTGTTGTATATCCCATGGACATCCATTTTTTGGATTTCTTAGTCTCTTAACTACATCAATTAAATCATTTAATTTGTTCTTTTTTTTTACCATGCTAATGCCTGTGCTTGAAATATTTGACTCTTATAACTTCTAATATCTGCATATGCATCATAAATTTTATCTTGTTTTCTAGCGCATAAAATAAAACCTTCGCTCCAGTCTGTAGTTTTAAGGCATTTATGTCCTTTTTTATTTAATTGAGAAATAAAGGGCGAAAGTCGCTCTTCTAATAATAATTGTTTCAAATTTGGATCATGAGGGTGAAAAAAAGCAGGTAAATGCTCTGATGAAACTCTGGGTTCATTTAAAGCTTGGTCAATAGGCATATTTGAAAATATATAATTCATTAAAAATTGTGCTTGCCATTGATCTTGAGCGTCACCGCCCATAGTCCCACAACTTAAAATTTCTCTCTTTTTTTGATTGATAATCAAAGTAGGGCTCAATGTTGTCCTTGGTTGTTGTACAGGTGCTATAAAATTTACGTGACCTGGTTTTGATAAATAAAATGTCATTAATCTATTACCTAGGGGAAATCCTAATTCATTGATTACTTCATTAGATCTGATCCATCCACCACTTGGTGTGCACGAAATAGCATTATTATCTTTATCTATAATACTTATATGAACTGTGCCAGCTCCCCATGGTTTAATATCATTTTCAATTGGAAGTAATGATTTCTTGGATAGGGGGTTTCCTGGAATTATAGAGCCAATTGCCTTCTCTTTAATTAATTGCATTCTTTTATTAAGGTAAGAGTCATTTAATAGGTGATTGGCTTTGACTTTTGAGTTGTACTTTCCAGTGAAATACATCTCTCTGTCAGCAAAAGTTAATTTTAAAATTTCTGTAAATTTATGAATATCACTAGCTGAATTAAGTGATTTAATTTTTTGTTTGTTGAGCATCTTCAACATCATTAAACTAGTTAATCCCTGTCCCCAGAAATTAGTTTTGTGAACTTGATAATCACCATATTTTTCTGAAATTGTTTTTTCAAATTTCACATTAAAGTTTTCAAAATCCTCTTTTGAAAGAAGCCCTTCATTTTTTTGTGAATATTTTAAAATTGAATTTGCAACATCACCTTTGTAAAAAGCATCATGTAATTTATTAAATTTATTATTTCGAGATCCTGTAATCTTTTTTTCGTAATTACCTAGATAATCTATTAAGTTTGCGTAAGCCAAATTTCTAAATAAACTTCCTACTTTTGGAATTTTATCATTTTTTAAATACAGTTTTGCAGAATTTTTCCACTCTTTTATAAATTTACCTTTTAGACTTTTTAACCCAAATTTATTTTGGTTTATTATTCCAGTGTGTAAAGGATATCCTTCTTTTGCGTATTCTTTAGCATATTTAGAAATAGTCCTAAAATCTAGTTTGCCATATAATTGCAATATTCTAAAAATACTAGAAAATGCTGCTGGAACTCCAGCACATAAAATTCCCTCATCAGGAACTTCTTTGTATCCTCTTGTAACTAAATTTAAAAAATTAAATTTTTTTGGAGATATAGTATTACCATTTAAGACAAGTGGATTTTGGTTTTTGGGCTTTAAGATCATTACTCCTTCACCTCCCATGCCAAACATTTGAGGATTTACAAGGCCTTCAACTAACATAGCTCCAGCTGCAGCATCAAAGGCATTACCTTTATCATCATTTAAAATATTATGTGCAGTAATTGATGATAAATTTGAATGAGTTGCTATAGCACCGTTTGTTCCAGAATAACTCGGTATAAAACTGTTAGAGCTATTATCTTCTATTCTATAAGATCTATTCATTACAAATAATAATTTTACGACATTCCATAAATTATTTCTTTTTTAAATGATTGCATTATAAAGTTATATATGACCTGGAAGTTAATATCAAAATCTTCATACTCACAATTACTTGGAGAGTTAGAAACAAAATTAGAAAATAATCAACATAAGTATAGAATGACAGTTTCTGAGAAACATTTAAATTCTGGAAACTTTGCACATGGCGGCTTTTTAATGTCTTTTTTGGATAATGTTATGGGCAATGCTGCATATAAGTCGTTTGGTAATAGACCATGTGTAACAATATCAATGAATACTCACTTTACTTTTTCTGCACAAAAAGGAGATGAGCTTATTGGAATTCCTACTATAGAGAGAATGACAAAAACACTTTGTTTTGTTAAATGCCAAGTATTGTCAAATAATGAAATTATTGTTTCAGGAAATGGTATTTGGAAGTTAGTTAAAACATCATCTTTGAAAACTGTAAAAGACAAAAAATTAGATGACGATGGTGGTTGGTAATAATTTAATTAATTAGAATTAATATTGAAAATACAAATATCAGAAATTAATGCATGTAAGGCGCTTTTTTTCTCTATTTCTTTTTTTGTAGGACTATGGGCTATTAGAATCCCTGATATAAAAGATCAAATAAACGTTGACTATAGTGGCATGGGATATCTTTTTGTAATTTTTTCTATTGGCTCTGTGCTGACAATGATAGCGATGCCAAAAATAATGCAACTCTATCCATCAAAAAAAATATCACTTTTATCTGGATTTCTAATTTGTGTTTTATGGTTGCTCATACCTTTTGCCTATTCATTCAAATTAATGGCAATACTTAGTCTTATCTTTGGTGTTTGTTATGGACTTTTTGAAGTAATTCTTAATGTTCAAGCCACTTCTTTAGAAAAAAAACTAAATATACCAATGATGTCAGGCTTTCACGCATTTTGGAGTATTGGACTATTATCTGGATCGTTGTTAACAAGTTTATTCTTAGAGTTTAATATTAGTTTTTTTATAAATTCTCTTGTTTATGTTGTATTTTTAGCTCCATTAATTTTTTTTAGTAGTTTAACTATAGAAAATAATAAATCAGATCCCTTATCTTTTTTTTCAATATTTTTTAGTTGGCCCTTATTTCTTATAATTTTGGTTGTATTAGCTATCACAGCAGTTTTTTTGGAAGGGGGGACAGACTCCTGGGGGTCTTTATACATGAGAGATTATATTAATGCAGACGGTTTCAATATTGGACTTGCTGCAATAGCCTTTAATGGAAGTATGGTTTTTGGAAGACTAATAGGTGATAAATTAAAACAAATATTTGGAATTTATAATTTTCTTGTTTTCTCAGTTGTAGGTTCATTAGTTGGTTCGTTAGTAATTGCATTTAGTAGTTCTCTACTTTTTGCTATAATTGGATTTATCATAGCTGGTTTTTGTGTTTCTTCTGTTATTCCAATTTGTTACACGTATGGGTCCTCTATTAAAGGTGTTGACCCTACTATTGGTATTTCAATTATTACAATAGGCACATATGGGGTTTTCATGATAGCACCTCCTACCTTAGGTTATGTTGCAGATATGATAGGTATAGAATTTGTATACACGCCTATGTTTATACTTTTTTTTATAGTAAGCATCATCGTAATTTTACAAAAGAAATTATTCAAAAACTAATTTCTTTTTAAAATTAATATATTTCCAAATAGCACAAGGAACGATCCAATGTATAAATTTAAGTTCCAGATCATACCCTCAAATATTGTAGAAATAATTAGAGCTATAAGTGGCATAATTATTGCAATGTATGCTGCATCATTGGCACCTATATTTTTTATTACTGAAAGATAAAGAATAAAACCGAATACACTTCCAAAAACAGATAAATAAAGTAACGATATAATATATCTGTAACTAAAATCAAAATTTAATTCAGTGCCAGTTATTAAAAGATAAATTAATAGTGTTATGGAGCCATACAACATCCCATATCCTGTAACTGCAACAACATTCAATTTAATTTTAGAGGTATGCTCTGAAATTAAGTTACCAATAGATGCAAAATATGTTGCCAATACACCAAGTAAAATCCCAATACTTGTGCTCTTTGATAATTCAAAATTGATAATTTCATCATAAAATATGAAAAGTAATCCTAACGTTCCAATAAAACCTCCAACCAAAGTCATTATTTTTGGAAATTTACTTTTAAAAATAATATTATTAAAAACATTCATAAATAATATTGATGAAAAACATAAAGCAACAAATCCACTTATTAAATGAACTGTAGATAGATAAAATAGCACATAATTTATATTAAATAATGATATACCCAGAGCAGATATAAAAAAATGCTCCTTCAGAGTAAATTTAAGATTTATTTTTTTTAATATACAAAATATTAAAATTATTATTGATGATAAAAAAAACCGGTAAAAAACTGATGTCATTGGATCAACAATACCAAGTTGAAATTTAATAATATACCAGGTAGGCCCCCAAACTATTAGTGTTGAAATAAATAAAAATATTGTATTGTTCAATTATGCCTTCTTTTGATGTTGTCTCGTCACCTGATATTCAAGAAATTGATAATGCCATCAATAATACTAAAAGAGAAGTTGATAATAGATTTGACTTTAAGAATACTAATTCAACAATCGAACGAAACGATTTTTCTATTACAATAGAGACAACGGACAATACTAAATTAACTCAATTTAATGATATTTTAAAAAATAATATTGTAAGAAGAAAAATAGACCCAAAATTTATTCACCTAAAATCAATTGAAACAGCTTCTGGAAACAGAGTAAGACAATTTATTGATATTATGAATGGAATATCAAAAGAGGACTCAAAAAAAATAACAAATCTTGTTAAATCATCAAAAGCAAAGGTTCAAGCTTCAATTAATGGAGATGAAGTAAGAATTACTGGAAAGAAAAGAGATGATCTACAATCAATGATCGAATTATTAAAATCAAGTGATATTAAAATTCCTTTACAGTTTCAAAATTTCAGAGATTAATTACTTCCATAGTCGTAAAATCAATTAATCGCACAGTCGTAATTGTTTTTAGAAATTTAATACAATCCTCTGTTTTTACTTGAATTTTTTTAGTGTTGTCTAATGGGTGAAAATTGCATAATTCATAATCATTGATTTTTTTATCTAAGTAAAAACTTACATCCTTATTTACATTATTTATTAAAGAATAGGGACTAACAGAGCCTGGTTTGACTCCAAGTTTATCATATAAATATTCTGCACTTCCAAAAGAGAGATTACCTTGGCACTGTATAGTGTTTTTAATAATTTTTAGGTCTACTTCAGTGCTATCTAAGCATGAGAGTAAGTAAAAATTTCTCTTTTTGTCCCTCAAAAAAAGATTTTTTGTATGCGCGCCTTGCATATTCAAATCTGATTTTAGTTTGCTAGACTCCTCAACAGTAAAAAAAGCCTCATGTTCAAAAAGTTTATATTCAATTTTTTGATCATTAAGTGCGGCTAATAAACTTTTTGCTTCTAATTTCATTTTTATTTATAAAGTGTTATCTTATTTATATAAAAATATGAAAAAAAAAATTAATAGAAGAAATTTTATTAAAAAAGCCTCAATTCCTGTACTGGGTGCAGCCGCACTCTCTAGTTTTAATGTAAACGCAAGCACAATAACAGAGTTGAATATGGTTACATCATGGCCAGAGAATTTTCCTGGTATAGGTTTAGGTGCAAACAGGTTGGCTCAGCGAATTGAGAACTTATCCAATAAAAGAATAAAAGTTAATGTTTACTCAGCTGGTGAATTAGTCCCACCGTTTGGGGTGTTTGATGCCGTGTCATCTGGAACAGCTGATTTATATCACTCAGCAGAGTTTTATTGGGGAGGAAAGAACAAAGCCTATCCTTTTTTTGCTGCTGTTCCTTTTGGAATGACTGCAGAGGAATTTAATTCATGGATATATTCTGGCAATGGTCAATTATTATGGGATGAATTAGGTTCTAATTTTAACATTAAACATTTTTTAGTTGGTAATACTGGATCTACATTATTTGGTTGGTTCAAAAACGAATTAAATAGTCTAGAGGATGTTTCTAAACTTAAAATAAGAAGTCCTGGTATGGGAGGAGATTTATTAAAGACTATGGGGGCAACTTCTATAAATATACCAGGAGGTGAAATTCTTCAGTCTTTAGCAAGTGGAGCTATAGACGCTGCAGATTGGTCAAATCCAGTTATGGATTTAGCTTTTGGTTTTTATAAAGTAACAAATTATTGTTATTATCCAGATTTTAAAAAACCTACAGTTTCTATTTCATTAGGAATGAATTTAGATAAATGGAACTCTTTTGATAATGAAGCTAAGAGCATCATCGAGTATGCTTGTCAGTCAGAAAATCAAGAAATGTTGTCTGATTTTATGTATAAAGAGGTTGTGGCTATAGAAAAATTGAAGTCACTTGGTGTAGAATTCAGGCAACTACCTAACGATATTGTTATTGAAGCCAAAAAAAATATCAATGGTGTTTTAGATAATTATACTGATACCTCTCTTGGGAAAAAAATTAGGGATGATTATTTTCATTTTTTAGGTTTAAGAACTTCATATAAGGACTTTGACATTTCTAACTACTTGAATTTTAGAAAAATTTAATAGTGTGCGGAAGATATTCGCTAAATCTTAAAGACAATCACTCCTCTTTTAAGAAGGAAACTATAAATAACTTCAAATCAATATTTGATTATAAAAATGAAGATATTTGCCCTACCAATAAAGCACCTATTGTCTTTAATCTAAACTCTAAATTTGTATTTAAACAATCAAGTTGGGGTTTGTCATTTGATTGGCTTCCGAAAGGAAAAACACTTTTCAATATTCGATCAGAGACAGTACACGAAAAATCTTTTAGTAATAGCCTCATTGCAAATAATCGCTGTTTGGTACCTTTTAGTAGTTATTTTGAATGGTTGAAAACACCAGAATTGAAAGAAAAATATAAACTATTTACCAAAACACCAGTCAGTTTTTTTGCAGGTGTATATAAATTGATAGAAGATACCGTTTATTTTTCAATTTTAACTAAATCCTCTTTGGAAAATATAGAATTTATTCACAATAGAAATCCAGTCATTATTAATAAAAATAATGTAAGAAAATGGTTTTCAAACAATTATGAAGAGCTACTAGGATCTTCAGAAGTCATAAATTATGAGTTATCGAAATAGTTATTTTCTAAATTTAAAGAAGGATAAAAGCTTTTCGATACCAGAAAAATGTTCCTCTAGTCTAGAATAAACTTTATCTATTTTGTTGATATGACCGTCTAATCTTTCATAGAGATTATCGATTTTCTTATCAAGTTTGTTCAGCTTACTGTTTAGCTGTTTTATGCTATCGGATTCACTTGTTTTAGACTGCTTTTTTAGCTTAATAACTTTGTTCATAAATCAAATATATTAAATTTCTGATTTGTTTGAAGTATGACAAAACAACGCTTTAGGTAAATCTTAAATCAACTTCAGGTATCCAGTTTTTAAGCTTTTCAATACGATTTTTGGGGGAAGGGTGCGTAGATAAAAACTCTGGTGGTGTGTTTCCTTTTTGCACTTCAGCCATTCGCTGCCAGACTTTATATGACTCATGATTGTCGTATTTGGCCATAGTCATAAAGGCCAAGCCTAAATAATCAGCCTCCGATTCTTGTAATCTGTTAAAAGGTAAAGATAGACCTAAATTTACTAAATAATCATCAGCTGAGGTACTCGAAAGGGCGCCCTCTAAGGCAATATCCAAGATAGTAGTGCCAACATTTATTGCTAATGCTTGGCTGGCCCTTTCAACACTATGGCGAGCAACCGCATGTGCAATTTCATGACCCATTATTGAGGCCAAACCATCATTATTAGCGGCAACATCTAAGATCCCTGTGTAAAAAGCTATTTTACCACCAGGCATACACCAAGCATTAAGCGTTTCCTTCTCATCAATTAATATGAATTCCCAATTATAGTTTTTTATCGAGTCTGATTGACCCATTTTTAAAAAATACTCTTCTACAGACTCCGTAACTCTGAAACCAACCTCTCTTAAAGCTCTAAAATTTTGCCCAGACTCTATTAAATTTTCTTGTTTTTTGACTTGTTCGTAAGCTTGAAGAGCTTGTTTGTTGATACTTTCATCTGAAATAATAGAGAGTTGTTTACGATTTGTAATAGCTACCTCAGTACAAGAAGGTAAAAATAAAGGTGCACAACACGCACATGATAATTTTTTAATAAAATCTCGTCTTTTAAGAATCATGGTATTAATATAATCAAAAAGATATTCTTATGACAACCTGTTATATTAATGGAAAATATAAACCTCTAAATCAATCGTATGTCAGTGTAACAGACAGAGGTTTTCAATTCTCTGATGGGGTTTATGAGGTTATTGCTGTATTTAAAGGTGAATTAGTAGATTTAAATCTTCATATAAACAGATTGTTTGTTTCTTTAAAAAAAATGAACATGAAAACTAAATTCAATAGAAATCAAATAATTAATATCACCAATAAAATCAAAAAATTAAATAAATTAAAAATGGGTATAATTTACATCCAAATTACAAGAGGGGATCAAAACCCAAGGGAACATAAATACCCTGATAAACTTAAGCCTAATATTATTATTTATTCAATTAATAAAAACTTTGAATATTTAAATAAGTTAGCACTAAAAGGTGTAAAAACATCTCTTTACCCAGATATAAGGTGGCATAGGTCAGATATTAAAAGTATTTCTCTATTGGGTAATGTTTTAGCTGCAAATCATGCGAAAGAGAATAAATCACATGAAGCAGTATTATTTGATAATAGAAATATGATAACTGAGGGCAATTCCTCAAGTATTTGGATTATTAAAAAAAATAAATGTATTACACACCCACTTAACTTTAGAATTTTAAAGGGTTGTACAAGACATAAATTAATATCTATATTAAAAAAAAATAAATTTAAATTTGAGGAAAAAAAATTTTCCATTAAATCCCTTCTTGATGCAGATGAAGCATTCATGACAAGTGCTACTAATTTTGTAATGCCCATAGTTAAAGTTGATAAATTTACTATTTCAAACGGTAAGCCCGGTCTAAATACATTGAAGTTTCGTAATTTATTTATCAACGCAATATGATCTTTAGACTTTTTCTTTTCTTATTATTGTTACCTATTACAGCTTACGCAAAAATTAATACAATTTACCTAGCTGGTGGGTGTTTCTGGTGTGTTGAGGAGGTTTATGAAAAATTAAAAGGTGTAATTGACGTTCGATCTGGCTATTCAGGAGGTCATGTTGAAAATCCAACTTATCAAGAAGTTGTCAAGGGTGATACAGGTCATATAGAAGTGGCTGAAATTATTTTTGACTCAGATATTGTTAGTTTAGATAAGATCATCAGGGTTTTTTTTGTAAATATTGATCCTTTTGATGGTGCTGGTCAATTTTGTGATAAAGGTTATTCATATAAAAGCGCTCTTTTCAGCAATGATCGAATTGTTATAGATAAATTTAACTTTTACATAGATAAAATTCAGGAAAATCATAAAAAGAAGGTAGAAACATTGATCTTACCTTTTAAAAACTTTTATGTTGCAGAGGATTATCATCAGGATTATTACAAAAAAAATCCAATAAGATATACATATTACAAGTACAGTTGTGGAAGAGAGCAGAGGATTAAACAATTAAAAATTAATTTAGGATGATTAAACTCTTATTGTTATTTTCAATTGTAGCTATATGTATCTTTGTTTTTTTTGGCAATCAATTATCGTCTCGTTATAAAAAATATTTAATTATTTCATTAATACTAATTCTAGGATGTTTTTTAATTTTTTCAGGAAAATTAAATTTTCTACCTGTTGCTTTAGCTCCTGCTTTACTTTTTTTTCGAAGGATCTCATCATTACTAACTATATTAAACTTGTTTTCGCGATCTTCTTTTGGAAGTAAGTTCAAACCAAAAATTAATACTAAGTATTTACAAATTGAAATTGTGTTACAATCACGTCAAGCTACAATTCATATTATAGAGGGAGTTTTTAAAGGCCGTTCTTTTTCCTCCCTATCTCAAAATGAGGTATCGAAGCTCTTAGAGGAACTAAAAATAAATGATCCTCGTGGATTTAATATTTTAAATGTAATTATTAGTCAAAATAAACAATCAACATCCTCTTCAGACAAATCACAAATGACAGAGGAGGAAGCGCTATCAGTTTTGGGTCTTAAAAAAGGAGCTTCTGATGATGATATTAAAAAATCATATTATGACTTAATGAAGAAGTTCCATCCTGACAAAGATGGTAATAATTATTTATCTAATTTAATAACTGAAGCAAAAAATAAGCTTTTAAATAGTTAATTTTAATCTATAAGACATCTATCTCAATGAACGATATTAAGAATCTTGCAATCATTGCTCATGTTGATCATGGGAAAACTACTCTTATTGATAATTTATTGAAGCAATGTGGAATTTTTAGAGATAATCAAGAAATATCAGAAAGAATTATGGACTCTAATGATTTAGAAAAAGAGAGAGGCATAACTATTTTAGCAAAGCCTACTTCTATAATTTTTCAAGATACTCGAATAAATATAATCGATACACCTGGACATGCAGATTTTGGTGGTGAAGTAGAACGTGTCTTATCAATGGTAGATGGTGTTATCTTGCTTATTGACTCTTCAGAAGGTCCAATGCCTCAGACAAAATTTGTTTTAGGAAAGGCTTTAAAACAAGGACTTAAGCCGATAGTAGTAATCAATAAAATCGATAAATCTGACTCAAGACCAGATGATGTGTTAAACGAAGTTTTTGATTTATTTGTCTCACTTGATGCAAATACTCAACAATTAGATTTTCCAGTTTTATATGCATCAGGTAGAAGTGGATGGTGTGTTAATGATTTGTCAGATGATAGATCCAGCCTAACGCCTCTGTTAAATAAAATTATCAGTCATGTACCATCACCAGATGTTGATAATACTAGACCTTTTGCAATGTTATCAACACTTTTAGACTATGATCCATACTTAGGAAGATGTCTAATTGGAAGAGTAGAGCAGGGATCTGCAAAAATAAACGACAGTGTTCATGCTTTAAACTTATCTGGTAAAATCATTGAAACTGGAAGACTTACTAAACTTTTAAAATTTGAGGGAACTAAAAAAATAACTGTTAACTCAGTTAACACTGGAGATATAGTTTGCATAGCAGGTTTATCAATCACATCAGTATCAGACACCATTTGTTCAACTGATATAGAAACACCAATAAAATCTACACCAATAGATCCTCCTACTATGTCAATAAACATTATGGTTAATGACTCACCATTAGCTGGAACTGAAGGCAAAAAAGTAACATCAACTTTAATAAGAAATAGATTAATAGCTGAGGCTGAGACAAACGTTGCTATTACCTTCTCAGAAAATCAAAATAAAGATTCATTTGAAATTGGAGGAAGAGGTGAATTGCAATTAGGTGTTTTAATAGAAACCATGAGACGAGAGGGTTTTGAATTATCTCTTTCTAGACCTAAAGTAGTTTACAAAGATGTAGAGGGGACAAAGTGTGAACCCTATGAAGAGGTAACGATAGATGTAGATGAAGAGTTTTCTAGTATAGTTATTGATAACATGAATCAAAGAAAAGCTGATATGTTAGATATGAGAAAATCTGGAATTGATAAAACAAGGTTATTATTTATTGCGCCCTCTAGAGGACTAATTGGCTATCAAAGTAAGTTTTTAACAGACACAAGAGGAACTGGTGTATTAAATAGAGTGTTTCACTCGTATAAACCATTTAAAGGGGAGATTACAGAGAGAAGGGCAGGCGCGTTAATTTCCACAGGAAACGGTAAAGCAATAGCTTATGCTATTTGGAAGCTTCAAGATAGAGGTGTAATGTTTGTTAAACACCAAACACCTGTTTATCAAGGTATGGTAGTCGGTGAGCATACTAGAGATAATGATTTAGAGATAAATGTTCTAAAAGGAAAACAATTAACTAATGTCAGAGCATCTGGTTCTGATGAGGCCGTAAATTTAACTGCCCCTAGGATGATGTCACTTGAGGAAATGATGACCTACATCAATTCTGACGAATTATTGGAGGTTACTCCTAAAAACTTAAGACTAAGAAAAAGGTATCTTGATCCAAACGAGAGAAAAAAATTTTCCAAAGTTGGAAATCTATAAACTTAATTATAATTTATATTAAATATTTATAATAAAATACTGTATTCACTAACTAAATTAAATTTATTATATATCACATCTAGAAAGAAAAAAACAAATAATCTGACTAAATCAAAAATAAAATAAACATAAAATGAGTAATTAAGAATAAATATTGAAAATTAATTTGATTTTGAAGGAATTAAATAAATATTCACACATTTTATCCAATTAAATAGCAAATTAGAGCACTAAATTAAGTGATAGTTAACATTACTTTCCAATAAAACTATCAAAACAGTTAGTCCAATCTGTGATTTCAAAAAAAACTATAGAAAATCATATAAACTGGACAATTTTAGGTAAAAAAGCTTATGTAAATTGCGACACTCACAAAATTTTTGAAATATTTGGATTTTGAGTTGAAATATTATCAATATTTTTTTTAGTAAATCAATAGTCAAATTCATAAAATTACCAAGGGATTTATACTTAATGAAATTTCAATATACCTAAAAACGCAAAAAAATTGAAAATAGACATTATTTTGAAAGCCATTTTATGGCATCTTCACATCTGTCGTCTCCCCAAAAAACCTCATTTTCAACGATAAATGTGGGACTTCCAAAAATGCCTTTATTTTTGGCCATTTCTGTGTTTTTTAAATATTTTTGTTCAATTTCGTCTGTTTGAGCTTGTTTTATTAAACTATCTGAATCAAGTCCAATTTCTTTAAGAGTAGAACTCAGATTTGGCTCTGATCCAGGCTCCAAATGGTCTAAAAACCACTTTTTATAGGTTAAAATAGTATATTCTTTGATCCACCCTTGATCTTTTCCCAAAATTGCAACTTTGTTAGCTAAATCGAACTCTTTAAGTGGGTAGGGAGCAGGTACTTTTGCATCAAATCCATAGAAGTTAGCTCTTCTCTGAACATCCCGCCACATATAATCAATCTTATCTCTTTTTTTTTCAGCCATAAAAGGGACATTCTCCATTTCAATCATTCTTGATCTCACACTGAAAGGACACCATTCAAATACAACTTCATTTTCAGTCTCTATCTGCGCTAATCTTTGCGTGGAGAGGTAAGTATATGTACTTCCAATTGAGTACCAGAATTCAATTTTTCTCATATTTTCTACCTTAACTGAAATAATTAAAATTATTATTAAAAATAAGTGATCTGGTCACATCTGTCGCATGTATAAAAGGCCATGAAAAACATGTTTATGCAAATTTACAGTGTAGTCATGGACGCTGACTGGAATCCTCTAAGAAAAATACCTAGTGTGGCCCTTAGACACCTAATTATGCAACTTTTAGCATGGATGTGGTGTATAATTTTTTCACTATATTTTGGCTCTTTTTTGATTTTTGGCATCACGGCTAGCGCACATTTTCTTCTTATTTTTGGAACTTTTATGACAGCGGCTACTTTTGCAACTGCTCCAAAAATTGTAAAATCTAAGTATAATAACAGTAAATAATATACTGTTTTTACCTACTTTTTACATACATCAACTTCAAAAGCACTAGTTAATTCAATAAGCCTTTTTGTTTGAATTTTCACAGAACTATTGGTAGATCCTGCCGCTGGTATAACGATGTCAAAGTTATTTAAGGACTTATCGTAATAAATATCTAGTTTATTTGGTAATCCAAAAGGACAAACTCCGCCAATAGGGTGAGAGGTGATTTGCAATGTCTCATTGGCAGTCAGCATTTTTGCCTTTTTTTTGAAGAAATTCTTATATTTTTTATTATCGATTTTTACATTTCCAGAAGTCATTAACAAAATTGGTTTTTCTATAATTAAAGCAATTGTTTTTACTATTTGTCCTTTCTCAACATTATGAGCGTTTGCAGCTTGTTCAACAGTTGCTGTTGAATCTTTAAATTCTGATATCTCTAGGTCAGGGGCGATAATACTAAGGTGTTCTTTTACAGATTTTATTGACATTTACACATCTATTTGTTGCATAATATATATTATAAGAATCTAGAATAAAAAATTAAATAAAATTGTTAATCCAAATCTCAACCATAATTATAAAATATAATATGAAAAAAATGATAATATTATTGATTACTATCTTATCTTTTGCGTCAATCAACGGATATGCAAGTATGTGTACAGCTCATTCTTCAAATGACGAAGATAAAACCTCAAATAAGATGTCTTATAGTACTCCATGTGAAATAAGTGACACTGTTTTAATGGCTTCTTCAGAGGATGTTTGCTTAGCTTTAAAAGAAAAAATTTCTAATCACGACCACGATTAAAAAGATAAATTTTACTATATTTCCAGTTTAAGGCCATCATATGCAGGAAATACACTACTTCCTGATAGTTTTTTGTACTCTGTATCGTAATCAATATGAGCCGTCATATGGCTTAAAAAAGTTTTATTTGCATTAACTTTTTGGGCCCAATCAATAACCTTTTTATACGAGGCATGCGAAGGATGCTCGTCATATCTTAAACAACCAACAAACCAGCACTCAATCCCTTTTATTTTATCCAGATAGTTCTCATCATAAAAAAACTTTATATCTAAATTATAGGCTATTTTATTATCAAAAATGAAGCCATAGGAGTCAATATTTCCATGATTTTGTCTGATAACCTCTATTTTAAAACCCTCTATTTCAACACTATTCCCATCAAGAATATTACCGTTCAAAATTGGTTCATATCCATGAGTAGATGACTTTGTAAATAAATAAGAAAAGCTAGTTTGAAGGGTTTCTAAAGTTAATTTATCGGCATAAATAGGTATTTTTTTTCTATTTATCAGTGAAATAGTTCTTAAATCATTAATCCCATGTATATGATCAGCATGGGAGTGCGTGTATAGCACTGAACCCACATTATCAATTTTATTATCGATTAATTGTTTTCTTAAATCTGGACTTGTATCAATTAGTATTGATTTTCCTGCTTTTTTTAAAAATATGGAAGGTCTAGTTCTTTGGTTTTTAGGATTTGATTTATCACAATTACCCCATATATCATGAGATAAAGGGACTCCAAAACTTGAGCCACATCCTAATACATTTATTTCAGTTTTTTCAGTCATTTAATTTAAAAAGCTTTTTGTAATTATAAGTACTGATTTCGCACGTATTAATGTAGTCGTTTCCAGTAATTTCACAATATTTTTCAACTATAATTTTTAAATAGCTTGGTTTATTTATTTTACCTCTTAAAGGATCAGGCGTAAGATAAGGACTATCAGTTTCAAAAATAATTTTGTTAATTGGTAGTATTTTAATTGTATCTCTTAATTTATTTGCGTTTTTGAACGTAATAATGCCTGACAAAGAGAAAAAACAATCTAAATCAATACATTTTTTTGCAAATTCTTCACTTCCAGTGAAACAATGTATTAGAATATCACTTATTTTTTTTGAGTAATTAGTTAAAATTTTAATCATATCCTCTTCAGCATCTCTCATATGAATTATACACGGTAAATTATAAACACTAGCTGCATCTAAATGTATCTCTAAGCTTTCTATTTGCTTATTTTTAGGAATATCATAATGATAATCCAGGCCTGTTTCCCCTATTCCAACAATTCTATCTTTAAATTTTTTAATATTTTCATTTAAAAGAGTCTTTATTTCCTCAGGTTTGATATCAAGAGTATTATTTGGGTGATGGCCTAAAGTGATATCGACAAAATTAAAATCTTTAATTAAATTAATATCTTTCTGAAACTCGTATATATTAGAATTTATACTTAAAATTCGCTCTATGTTATTTTCTTGAGCATCTTTACAGATATCTGATACTGAATTTTTTAGTAATTCATGACCAAAATTTACATGACTGTCTATTAAATTACTCAATTTTAGTAAATAGAGGTTCAGGTTTTCGTATTTTTAGAAATTTTAAGTTAATTACCTCTTTAAAATTATCAAAAATATCTAATTTGATGTTATTCGTATTTTCGAATAAATTGAATACTTCTGAGGTTTTTGAAGGCATAAAAGGAACTAAATATTGACTAACCCTGATAATACATAGGCAAATATTAGCCAAAACTTTTTTCATTTGTTCAGGATCTGTTTTTTTTAATACCCAGGGAGCAGATTTATCGACATAATTATTTAAATCATTCATAAATAAAAATAATTTTTTAAGGTATTCGTCATATTTGTAATTTTCCATATACTCAAACAATTCTTTTTCAGAGTCGTTAATTTGTTTTAAAATTTCAAAATTAAAATTATCTTCAGTTAAATCAATATTTTGTTCTAAATTTTTACAAATAAAACTAAGAATTCTTTGTATTAAATTTCCGTAGTTATTTGCTAATTCACCATTAATTCTATTTTTGATAGCTACCTTTGAAAAATCACCGTCATTACCAAATGGAACCTCTCTAAAAAGAAAATATCTTACTGAGTCTAGACCGTATTCATCAATCAATTCTTTAGGGTCAATTACATTACCAAGACTTTTACTAATTTTTTTACCCTCATTTGTCCACCAACCATGTGCTACGATCTGCTTTGGTGGATCTAACTCTGCAGCCATTAAAAAAGCAGGCCAGAAAATAGCATGAAATCTGATTATATCCTTCCCTACTACATGTATCCCAGGCCAATATTTTTGATATAAATCAGAATTTTTATTGGGATAATCTAGAGCTGAAATATAGTTAGTTAGTGCATCTAACCAAACATAAACAATATGTTTTTCATCTGTAGGGACATCAATTCCCCACTTAAATGTTGTTCTGGAAACGGATAGATCTTTCAACCCTGACTCAACAAATTTAATAACTTCATTAGATCTAGATTTTGGGACTATGAAATTTGGATTATTTTTATAAAAATCTAACAGTTTGTCTTGCCATTTAGAAAGTCTAAAAAAATATGACTCTTCTTCAACCCAAGATAATTCAGATCCAAAACTGTTAAATTTTTTACCATTTTTTTCAACTATTTCATTATCAGCTACAAAAGCTTCATCTCTTACGGAATACCATCCACTATATTTGGACAAATAAATTTCATCTTTTTCCAACAGAACTCTCCATAGATTTTGAACAGACTTTTTATGTCTTTCTTCTGTAGTTCTAATAAAATCATCATTAGATAAATTTAATAAATTACTTAAATCTTTAAAATTATCTGAAACCATATCCGTAAATTTTTGAGGATCAATATTTTTTTCTTGAGCAGCTCTTTCAACTTTTTGTCCATGCTCGTCTGTTCCTGTTAGAAAATAAGAATCGAGACCTCTACAATCATAAAATCTTTTTAATATATCAACAGCAATTGAAGTGTAAGCATGTCCAATATGGGGTTTATCATTCACATAATAAATCGGAGTTGTAAAATAATTATTAGACATACTTAATAAGATTAGAATTTAATCTTGTAAAATAGATTGAAATTAGGTCATTTGTTAATGTATTAAATTTTAAACTTTCATCTACATCAGTTAAATAATCTGAATGAAGTTTTAATAGGTACTTGTAAAGTTTTTTGTTATTTAAATTACTTCTTAAATAGTAATTGAGTATTTTTAAAAATATTAAAGAACATACGCCTATTTGATCTTTATTAAATAGTTTAATCTTTTCAAAAAAATCAGTACTTTTTAAATCAATGAAGGGGTTAATTAGAGAGTGTATTAATTCCTCTGAAATATTTTGATTTTGTCTTACTATGTCTTCTTTCATTGAATTGAAATTACTAAAATTGATCTTTGAATTCAAATTTCTGATAACTCTAGCCCTTGAAATTATTGTTTCAGGTAAATTTATTAAGTTTTTAGAACAAAAAATAAAATAGGTTTTTGATGGTATTTCTTCAATGATTTTTAAAAGTCCATTTAAAGCATTAATATTTAAATAATTTACCTCTCTGACAAATATTATTTTGCTAAGGTTTAACACATTTGTATGTAGAAACTCTTTTTTTATTTTTCTTACTTGATCTATTGTTATAAATTTTGATTTTTCTTCGGGCTCTAGAATAATAAAACTTGTATCTTTTTCATATTGTTTCTCATAGAAATTATTTAAAATCTGTTCCTCTAAATATGAAATACTCTCACTATTAGTAGTCTCTAATAAGTAAAAGCCACTACTCTCAGATTTTATAGTATTTACTACTTTATCAATTTGCATTTTTTTAGATTTAATATGATTTTGTCATGTACTTCATTAGCAGATAGTGATGCATCAATAGCAACAAACTTACGTTCACCTATTTTTATTTTAGATATTTCTTCATAATTCTTTTGAATTCTTAGGAACTGTCCAAAATATTTTTTATCAAATTTATTTGAATATAATCTTTTATTTTTCCTTCTTACTAAATTTTTTTTATCTAACTTCAAATAAAAAGTTATCTTTGGGATAAATTTCTTATCAATTAACTTAATTAAACTGATAATAAGTTTTTTTTCTTTAGAATTATATTTTTGATAAGCATAAGTAGAGTCAAAAAATCTATCAAATACAATAAAATCATTCTTTTTAATTGAAGATAATAATGCAAATCTAGATGCAAAGAAAAACATTATTAAACTTAAATTATCAAAATTAGATTTTAAAATCACATTTCTTATCTTTTCTAGATCTTTATTACCTCCAGGCTCTCTAGTAAAAGTAGATTTAATATTATTTTTTATAAAATATTTTTTTAAAAGTTTTATCTGTGTCGATTTTCCAGAATATTCAAAACCTTCAAAACTGATTACTTTCATTCTGTATGATATTATTTAGTTAGATCCAAGAATGATATAATAAATAGCTGAAAATATTCTTGAAAAGAAATTTTTTTGCTCTATGTCCTCACCTGAAAATAAAGGAAATTCAGTATTCTTATCAGCAAATGATATTTGAAGTTTGGCTATTTGGTCGCCTTTTTGAATAGGAGTTGCTATAGGCTCATCTACTATCACATTAACTTTAGCAGAAGATAATTGTGCTTTTGGAATGCTCACACTTATATCATTTAAAGCTACTAGGTCTACTTTGTCGTCTTTACCTAGCCAAGTATCAACCTCTTGAATAACCTCATTTTTTTTATAAAAATCGACTAATTGAAAATTGTTGAAACCCCAATCCATCAATCTTAGTGACTCTTGGGCCCTTAATTTGGAAGAGTCTAGTCCATTTAGAACAATAATCAGGCGCCTATCTCCTCTTTCAGCAGATCCAACCAAACCGTAGCCAGCTGCTTCTGTATAACCAGTTTTAAAGCCATCAGACCCCTCAAATGTATATAGGAGTGGATTTCTGTTGTCTTGTTTGATCCCACTGTATGTAAAATCACTTAATTTGTACATTTGATATAATTCATAATGATTTTCAATCGTGTACTTAGCAATTTTAGCAAGATCTTCAGCTGTGGTGTAATGATTGTCATCAGGCCAGCCACTGCTATTTGTAAAATTAGTCTCAGTTAGTCCTATTTTTTTGCCTAAATTATTCATTTCAATAGCAAAAATTTCCTCAGAGCCAGATATACCCTCTGCTAAAGCAATCGAGGCATCATTTCCGCTCTGAACAATAATTCCGAGTAACAAATCATAAACTTTTACTCTTTTGTCTACCTCTATAAACATCTTTGATCCGCCCATTTTCCATGCCTTTTTGCTTACTAAAAACTCTTGATCTAATGATAAAGTACCATTTTTGATTTTTTCAAAGGCTACAAGAGCTGTCATCATCTTGGTCATACTTGATGGATATGTTTTGGCTTTAGAGTTTTTTTCTAAAAGAACTTCGTTTGTTGATAAATCGATTACAAGCGCCGTTTTTGCCAAACTTTCAATAGTAAGAGATTGTTTAGGAAATAGAATAATTATCGCTATAAATAATAAATTAAGGGGTTTTTTTTGCATTCAAATATCCATTTTTAATCAGAAAATCTAATTTAAGATTTATATCACTCTTTAGAAATGGGCCAGCAAAAACCTTAACTCCCTCTTCATTTTCTTCATAAAACAATCCTAAATTCTTGATTTTATTAGTTTTGAGCTTTGCTAGATTTAAATCTTTATAAATTTCAACTAATATAGTGTTTTGTTTCTTAGAATTTTTAATATCTAGAGTTTTAATTTTCTCATAATCAAGTTTTTCACTTATTTCAGTTTGATCTTGATCTAACTGTTCAAATGAAATTTCTGTATCATCCATCTTTATCGAGCTCTCTTCTTTTGAGTCGACAACATTTCTTAGAATTATTGATTCATCTTTTAAATATTCTAAATATACCTTTGTATTTAGTGATATTTTATCAATAATCTCTTGACTTAATGAAAGCCTATTTTCAGTATCTAACTTAATGTTTCTGACAATAATATTGTTATCTAAGTTACCGGGATCTGACAGTTTTACCACGCTTGGTATAGGCAAATTAGAATGATGGATATTATTGCCTTTAATTCTTTCATCTGTAACAAACTTTTCCATAACACTTAGCTCAATATTGTAGTCATCAAGTGGTGATATGATAACTTCTGATTTTTTAAAGTATTCTTGAGTTGCGACTTCTTCTTCAATTTTTTTATCATCTACAATATCAATAGATGTTATTGTACATGATGATAAAATAAGTAAAGACAGTATTTTATTAATATTATTTAAATTTATCACTTAACAATCCAACAGAAAGACCATAATAGTTAGAACAGTTGTAAGATAGAATATTTAAATAATTATCGTAAACAATAAAATACCTGTAATCGCCCTTTTCCCTACCCATCCTTAATAGATAGCTATTAATATCTAAATTATCTAAAGAATTACCATTCATCTTTTTAAAATTCATTAGTCTAAATTCATTTAAAGGTAATTTTTTTGATAATTTTTTTACTGCTAAACAACCTTTTTCTCTTTTTACAAACAATTCAGGTTCTAGAGATTTAATATTATCTGGAGGGATGACTTCTCTACCCCAAGTGTAATTTGGATCCCATTTGTTTGAACCTACTCCCTGTAGATATCTTGCTATAGATGCGAGTGAGTCCTCTGTGTTAGTCCAAATATCCTTCTTACCATCATTATTAAAATCTTGAGCGTAGTTTAAGAAACTTGAAGGCATAAATTGATTTTGTCCCATAGCTCCTGCCCAAGAGCCTTTGAAATCAATAATATTAATGTGTCCTTGCTCAAGAATTTTAAGAGCGTTATATAATTCTTTGGTAAAGTATCGTCTTCTTCTTTCATCATATGACATAGTTAAAAGACTTTCTAATACGGGATAATTACCTGTAATTTTTCCATAAGCAGTTTCTAAACCCCATATAGATAAAATAAATCTTGATTGAACATTATAATGATTATTAATTTTATTTAATAAATTATTGTATTTACTTTTGTTTTTTAAACCATTTTGTACTCTCAAATCTGAATTTCTTTTCTCAATATATTCAGAAAAAGTTAAAGTAAATTCTGGCTGACACTTATCATTTTCAATGACACTCTTGTTAACCTCATATGGAGCAATTAATTTTGATACAAAATCCTCATCTAGTCCAAATTCATTTGATCTATTTACAACTTCAATTTTCCAGCTTTCAAAACCAGAGAAATCATAGTTCTGTAGTACGTCACAATTTTTTGGATCATGTGCATATAATGTTAGGCTAAAAAAAGATAAGAGTATTAATTTTATAAATAATTTGATGAACATAAGATTCTATTAAATAGATTATATTATAAAATCTTTAATATCCGTGACAACGAAAGCAATGATAATTTTATTTACTTAAATTTAATATTTTTTTTAGAAAGATCAGAAATTTTTTTGCAGCCCATCAACTTCATATCTCTTTCTAACTCTGTTTTATAAATACTTAGAGCTTTTTCTACACCTATTTGTCCAGCAGCAGCTAATGCATACAAATAAAGCCTTCCGCCTGCACAAGCTTTAGCCCCCAACGACAAAGCTTTAAGCATATGTGTCCCTCTTTGAATACCACCTTCACAAATTACATCCACTCTATCACCTACTGTCTCTACTATATCAGCCAACTGATCAAAAGGTGATCTAGCACCATCTAATTGCCTACCTCCGTGGTTAGAAACGACAATTCCAGTACATCCAATATCCACTGCTCTTTTTGCATCTTCAACACTCAGTATTCCTTTTAATGCAAAATGACCGCCCCAATCAGAACATAATTTTTCAGCATCTTTCCAATTCATATCTTGATCGAGCATTGTAGAAAAGTAATTACCAATTGAAATAGCTGTATTAGTTCCCTCTTTTACATAATCTTGAAGGTGTGGGAGTTCAAATTTACCTTTAGTTAAGTAATCAATTGCCCATTTTGGTTTAGTAACATAACTGAACATACTTGATAAAGTAAATTTAGGAGGTGATGTAAAACCAGTTCTTATGTCTCTTTCTCTATTGCCGCCTGTTATAGTATCAACAGTCAAGGCCATAACATCAAAATTAGCATCTTTTGCTCTTTGAAGAATTGAATTGTTTAATCCTTTATCCTTATGATAATAAAATTGAAACATCTTTGGTGTATCCACTAGGTTCGAAATCTCCTCTACACTTACCGTAGCCAAAGAAGACACACCAAACATGGTATTAAATTTTTGAGCTGCCTTAGCTACAGCTCTTTCTCCTTCGTAATGAAATATTCTCTGGAGAGCTGTTGGCGAACAGTAAAAAGGTAAATCTATTTTTTTTCCAAAAATAGTTGTTGATAAATCAACATCTTTTACACCTCTTAATACGTTTGGTATTAAATCTACATCATCAAAAGCAGATGTATTTCTTCTATATGTTACTTCATCATCTGCAGCACCATCAATATAATGAAATACTGGAGATGGAAGTTTTTTTTTGGCTAAATTCCTGAAATCTTTAAAATTTAAGCAGTTATCTAATCTCATAATAATTTTGCTAAAAAGCCTGTATTTGTTATAAATATCATATGATTTTGACTAATACAGGCAAAAAATTTGTTTATTCGGCTGTTATTATGATGTTCCTATCCATGGTCCTGCCTTGGGAGTCTCTTGAGGAATATACATATTCCGAGTCAATGGGCTTATCTTTAAATGTTATTCCAGCAATCATTTTTGTCTGTGCAGCAGCTATAGTTGTATTAAAACCCTTGGCTGTGCTATTAACTAGAATTGGAACAAATTTCATTTTTCTATTACTTTGTCTACTCCAAGCAATAATTCTGTACATAGGTATGCAGTATTATCCTGATACATACACAATTGGTTATCTTTTGTTTCCCGCTTCAGTTGTTGTATTTATGTTAGGTGCTATATACAGCACTAATAGAATAGACGGAACCACTGGTAATTAATTCGTTTCAATTACAAAACACCATTAATTAAAATTACACCACTCATAATAATAACATAAAAATTACGATTGATTTAAAAATAACGTAATATATACAATCTAAACGTTTTTGACATCGGAAGGATGGCTGAGCGGTTGAAAGCACCGGTCTTGAAAACCGGCAAAGGGGCAACTCTTTCCTGGGTTCGAATCCCAGTCCTTCCGCCATTTAATCTAACTTCAATATTTCAATATATAACAAAAGTTAATATATTAAATTTAAAAGGAGAAATTATGACAGATCGTGTATGTATAAATCTTTCTTATGCTGTGCCAAATGACAAAGCTGATGAAGTTGAAAATATTTTTAGCACTCATGGAAAATGGATGACTGAATTTTATTCTGATGGAACAGATCATTTATTAAATGCTTACTTTACGAAAGCACCAGAGTTTAAAGACCCTACTGATCCTAGTAAGGGCGAAACTGGAAACACTTTATTTACAATAAATGAACAATTTGCATCTATGGAGAGTGTTCAAAGACATGTCGAAAATGCCAGTAAAAATGATTATTTCCCAGATTTTGCAAAGTTACTTGAGGACTACGGAAAAGTTTTAAGTATGGGTGGCAGTGTATATGTTTCGATAAGGTAAAATTATAACACTACTTCAAAACCTTCAAACTGTGGGTGGTCTAAGTAAACACTTTTATGCCCACCCGCATTTTTATGAGCCATCCTAAAAGCTTCTGATTTAGTCCAATTAATAAAATCTTGCTTTGACTCCCATTCACTGTGAGATGCATAGAGTGTATATTCTTCATTAGACTCACTTTTTATTAAATTAAATTTTTTAAAACCAGGAACTTTATTTAAGTGTGTATCTCTATTTTTCCATATTTCCTCAAAATAAGTCTCTTCTCCTAATTTGACTTTAAATCGATTCATAGCAATAAACATTATTTATCTAAATCTATTCAGATATAATTATTCTAGTATTTGCTCCGATAGCAATAGTTACTCTGGAACCAATTGGAATTTGTTCTTTGCCTGACTGTACAATTGAAATATCTTCTTCAGTATCATCTACATCAACAACATATTGAAAACCTGAATGATCACCCAACGAAGATCCTGCAACATATCCAACAATAGCTCCTCCAATTGTGCCTACAACGGCCGCTGCATCTCTGCAATCATCATCTAAAATTCCATCTCCACAACCAACGACAAAACCTACTAAACCGCCCGTTAGTGCGCCTAAACCACTACTTTCACCTGTGATTTTAACTGGTTCAGCTGCTACAAGTGTTCCATATTTTACAGTATTGATTTTTTGTGTGTCTGACTTTTTTACACCAGTATTAAAGCCACCACATGCTGTTATCAATGCAAATAAAAATAAAAAAGATAATTTAGGCAGGCCTATCATATTCAACAAATTTTTTGAGCGAATTGGTGAGAAAATTTTCATAATTATCAATATTATAATTGATATTTTCATAAATATCCAAATGTTTTGGGTCTAGAATAAAATCATAAGAAGGTTCAAAAAAAAAAGGTATCGAAATACGCTCCTCCTGATTAAAAAGAACTCTGTGATTAGTTGCTTTCATTTGACCATTTGTTAAAAACTCTAAAGCTAAACCTGTATTAATTACAAAAGCATTTGGATCATGAGGAACATCGTACCAATCCAATGAATGTCTATTTTGTACTTGTAAGCCTCCTTTTTTATCTTGATATAAAATAGTCATTATCCCACTATCTACGTGGGTTTCACAACCTAAAGCAACGCCGTCTTGTGAAGAGACTTCAACAGGTTTATCTTGTTTAGGATAGTAATTAAATCTTAGAGTTGATAATGTTTTGGGTCTTTGAAAAGCCTTTTCAGCTAATGATAAATCTGAGGAAAATGAGGATATAATAGATTTAAATATTGTTATTCCTAAATTATGAAGGTCATCAAAATAATTATTTATCGTAATTTGCCAGTCTGGATCTAGAAAAGACATATCATGATTAACTTCAAATTTTTCCTTTTTTAACAATTCAACCATATTTTGCTTTAAAAGTGGATCTCCTATGTCTAAACCCTCCTTACCATTTACAGAACTAGGAAAATAACCCCTGTAAACTGTGTTTGTATTAGGATTCCATTTTTTTGGTGCTATTTTAAGTTTCTCTTCCTCATTTAAGTAAAAAAATTTTTTACAAGTCTTTAAAAGATTATCAATTTTTGAAATTGGAATACCATGATTTGTTACTGTAAAAAAACCAATCTCTTCAGATGCTTTTTTAATATTATTTGATACTTGTACAGCAGCATCACTATTAAGATCTTTATTTATAATATCCGCTAGATCTATATTTGGAATATAATTACTCTGCATCACCAATTTTAAAATATAGTTTTTTGATATATTTCTGTTTCCTTTTTATAGGAAGTTCATAAAATTCATCTATTGAAATAGGTTCACCTATTTTTTTTTGATTTTCAGTAAGTTCGGCTATTATAGATTCATAATAATTTGCCCACTCTGCATTAGTTTTTGGGAGTTGTTGATCTTCCATCATTTTAATCCTAACTTTTTATAGAATAGATTTATAGTGTAAAATAAGTCCTTACTGTCATTATTTTTGATCTGAATAGAACTAGAACTTTGCATTTTTATAATATTTTCTTGTGCCATTTGAATTAAATTATCTAGTATTTTTTGACTTGCTTTTTTAAAAGTAATATCAATAAAATTTCTCTTTATATTTATTTTTGAAATACCAAGGGCAAGAGATTTAATTTTAATAGTTAGTAAATTAAATAAATTAGTTACTTCAACTGGGTAATTACCATATCGATCATATATCTCATCTAAAACATTCTTAAGCTCTTGAATATTCTTTGAATTAGTAAATTTACGATAAATAATCAACCTGGAAATATCATCAGATATGTAATTCTTTGGAATGTAATACTCAAAAAATGCATCAAATTCAAATTCATCATAATCATCTTCAATTTCTGCATTATTATTTTTTTGTCTTTCCACCTCATCTTTTAACATACTTTGGTAAAGCTCTATTCCAATATCTTTCACATGACCACTTTGCTCATCACCAAGTAAATTACCTGCGCCTCTTATTTCCAAATCCTCATTAGCTAACTGAAAATTTGATCCTAGATTTTCATAGTTAGCTAAAACTTGAAGTTTCTTTAGAGCTGTTTTATTGATTAATTTTTCACTGTCATGAAATAAATAGGCATATGCTCTTTTATTTGAACGACCTACCCTACCTCGCAATTGATATAATTGAGATAAACCAAATAAATTAGAATTAAATATTATTAGTGTGTTTGCATTTTTTATATCTATTCCAGACTCAATAATATTTGTAGAAATAAGACACTGTATCTCACCTTTTGTAAAAGATATGAACACATCCTCAATATCTTTTTCTTTCATTTTACTGTGACCTACTCCGTAAGAAAGATCTATATTTAATTTTTTAATTTCATTTTCCACAAAAGGAATATGGCTTATTCTTGGTACAACAATAAAAATTTGTCCATTCCTTTCTAATTCATTCTTTATTGCTGAAATAAGGGCAACAGACTCATATTTTTGAACATAAGTTCTTATACTAATTCTATTTGATGGAGGTGTTCCAATAATACTTAAATCTTTTAAACCTAATAAAGACATCTGTAGTGTTCTAGGAATAGGTGTGGCAGACAATGAAAATAAATGAATAGTTGGGTATTTGTTGATCAAATATTCCTTTTGATCGACACCAAATTTTTGTTCTTCATCTATTACCAGTGTGCCTAAATTATTAAATTCTATGTCTTTTTTAAAAAGACTATGTGTTGCAATAAGAATTTGAATATCACCAGACTTTAATGAAATTAAAATTTCTTTTTTTTCTTTTGACGAAGTAAATCTAGATAGACATGCAACCTTAATGTTAAAAACTGAAAATCTCTCACTAAATGTATTAGTGTGTTGCATTGCTAATAATGTGGTGGGAACGACTATTACAAATTGAAAACCTGATAAATATGTTGCACATGCAATTCTTAAAGCCACTTCAGTTTTACCAAATCCTACATCGCCGCATATAAGGCGATTAGATGGTTTATCTTGTTTTAAATCATTTAAAGATTGTTCAATTGAGTTTAATTGATCCTCAGTCTCAACAAATGGAAATTGTTGATTAAATTTCTCAAGATCAGAATTATTATATTGAAACTCTTTGATGTTTATAGTGGATCTCTTTGCTGCATTTTTTAAAAGTTTATTAGCTAGAAAACGAATTTTCTTCTTAACTGAAGATTTTCTTAAAATCCAATCATTCGTGCCTAATTTATCAAGAAGTAGATTATTATCATCAAACCCATATCTTGAAATATAGTTTAAATTTTCAATTGGTAGTAAAAGCTTGTCATTGCCGCGGTAAATTAATCTAATAAACTCCCTAATTCGATTATTAATTTCAATATTATCAATGGATATAAATCTACCAATACCATGCTTTTGATGAACAACTGCATCTCCTAATGAAAGATCATTAAAATTGATTATAGTGTCTAAATTCGTTTTTTTTGTAGTATGAGTGTTTTTATTGAGGTGTACGATTCCATCAAATAGATAGTCTTTTGAGATTAAAGATTTATAGAAATATAAATTATTACCATAATTTGGTTCAATATTTTTCTTTTGATGAAATTCGTTTTCTATTGAGGAGGAATTTTTTCCACTATGAAAATATATTTTATTACTCATTTTAGAAAATTCATCTAAAGAAGTATTTGATGTAATTTTTAAAGATTTAGGAGAGCTAGATAATATATTTGTAAATTTAAAATTTTCTATTTTGTTATCTTCTAAATAATAATTTGAAAAAGGGATCTCAGGTTGGACTTGATCAAAAATTGTTTTAAGAAAATTTAGTTTCTCTTTTAATATTATGTCACTTCTATTAATTGTATAAATGGAATATCCCATAATGATATCCTCAAAATAACTATCTTTATTACTTGGCTCTAATAACTCAATGTTAGGGTTAAATATATCAATCCTCTCTTTCTCATCTTTAAAAGTAAGTTGTGTTTGAGGATTGAATTCTTTTATTGTTTCAATCACATTATCAAAGAATGAAATTCTATAAGGATTATTATTACTGTTATAAATATCTAAAATATCCCCTCTTAGTGAAAATTCGAGTTTATTATAAGCATTTGCTTGGTTTGAATGATTGAATTCAACTAATTTTTCTAAAATTGTATTAGCTTCAATAGTTTGGTTTTTAGTTAATGTTAAAAAATGATCAGCATCTTTGTTTATTTGAAATTTTTTTAAAAGATTATTGCAAGTTATTATTATTATATCATTATGATTTAATGTTAGTAATTTTTCTGACCTATCAAGTAAGATGTCAGATGATGAACTTTCAGAACTGAATGGTAAAGAGTCATGTGCTGGAAAATAACATATTTTCTTATGGGAATAATGTATATTTAGAATATTTTCATAGTCTAGAGCTATCTTATCATCTTCACATAATAAAATTGATTTATTGCCAAATTTAGAAATAGGATTTTCCAATATTATTTTGATAAATTTATAATTTTAAGGTACTTAATTCTATCTTCTTTGAAAGACTCATTAAAAAATACATCAAATATGTATTGTGTTTCATTCTTTAATAAATCATCTAATTGATCAATTAGAGCCTCATCATTAGTGTTTACAAGTTTTGAATAAATTCTCTCAAAAATTACATCTAATTCTTTTATACCTAATGTTTGACATCGATATTTTATTTTTTTTAATTTATCTTTGTAGTTATTATTCATGAACGACAATAGTTTCGATTTTTTATATCAGAATGTAGAAAAACTTAAAGGAATAGGTCCAAAGAAAGCGTCCTATTTTAAAAATCTAAATATAAACACAGTTATTGATATATTTTATAATTTACCGACTAGATCAATAGATCGAACTCAGGATATTGACTTTAAAAATCTTGAAAAAGGACAAACTATCACCACTCTCGTTAAGGTTAAAAAACATCATTTTCCTTTCAATCCTAAACTACCCTACGTGATTGAATGTGAAAAAGGATCTTTAATTATAAACATAATTTATTTTTCAATAAGAGGGAATTTTCTTAGAAAAAAATATCCTGAAAACAAAGAATTAATTATTAGTGGAAAAGTATCATTTTATAAAAGCAATCTTAGCGTAGCACACCCTGATTACATAGAAGAGATAGAAAATGAGGATAAGTTAAGAACTTTTGAAAATATTTATCCTTTAACAAGGGGTATCACATTAAAAGATATCAGAATAGTTTTAAATGACGCAAAAAATCATTTTAATAAATTTGATGAATGGTTGAATGAAAATATTATTAAAAAATATAATTTTTCAAGTTTCAATGAATCATTAATAAAAATGCATTTTCCCTCCGTAAAAGAAGATATTGAAAATAGAGAGAATTTTAGAAAAAGGTTGGCAGTTGATGAATTAGTATCGAATTATTTTGCTATTAGATACTTAAAAGAAAAAACAAAAAGAAAAAATGAAAGTTTAAATCTTAAATTTAATTTACAAGAAAAATTGATAAATGAGCTACCTTTTGAGTTGACAAAAAATCAATATAAAATAATAAACGATATAAATAATTATAATAATACTCAATATCGAGAAACAGTACTATTACAAGGTGATGTAGGTTCAGGCAAAACTATTGTATCCTTATTAACAGCAATCCCTTTTATTCAAAAACATAAACAAGTTGCGTATATGGCGCCTACAGAAATATTAGCTAATCAAATTTACAGTAATGTATTAAATCATTTAGATAGTGAAGAAGTTAAGCCTATATTGCTCACTGGTAGTACTAAAAATAAAAGTAAAATTTATGAAAAAATAGAAAAAGGTATTTTTAATTTTATTATTGGTACTCATGCAATTTTTCAAGAAAATTTAAATTTCTCATCCTTGGCATATGTAATAATCGATGAACAACATCGATTTGGTGTTCAACAAAGACTGTATTTAGCTGAAAAAGGAGTAAATACAAATATTCTATTAATGTCTGCCACACCTATTCCAAGAACACTTGCATTAGCTCAATATGGTGAAATAGAACAGGTAATACTAAAAGAAAAGCCAGCTTTTCAAAAATCGATAATAACTAAAGTATCGAGCATTGACAAAGTTAAAGATATAGAAATTTTGTTAAAGAAAAAAATTTCAAATGTGTCTCAAGTTTACTGGATTTGCCCTTTAGTTGAGGCATCAGAAACTCAAAAGTATAAAGATGTAGAAACAAGATTTAAGTCTTTGAAGAATATATTTGGTTCAGAAGTTGAAATGTTGCATGGCAAAATTAAGAGTGATCAAAAAGAAAGAATTATTCAAAATTTTCAAAAAGGAAATATAAAAATATTAGTTGCTACTACTGTAGTAGAGGTAGGCATAGATAATAAAAATGCAGATTATATTGTAATTGAAAATGCAGAAAAATTTGGCTTATCTCAGTTACATCAGTTAAGAGGAAGAGTAGGAAGAGGTAACAATCAAGGTTATTGTTTTGCTTTATATGGCAAGGATTTACCTGATAATACGATAAATCGACTAAAAATATTCAAAGAAAACTTAGATGGTTTTAAATTATCCGAAAAAGATCTCGAAATTAGAGGCACTGGTGACATATTAGGATATCGTCAAAGTGGTGACTCATTATTCAAGTTTGTAAATGTTTATCATGATCAAGAACTAATAATAGATGCACTTCAATATGTAAAAAAATTGATTGAAAAAAAAGAGTATGAAAATGAAAAATTTAAAAAAGATATATATAAGTTACTTATGTTTTTTAAGCAGCAAGAAGCAATAAAACTATTATTTAGTTAACTTTTTAATTTTTTTCTTTTTAGGAAGAGCTTTTTTAATTTCCGGTGCTTTGGGTGTAACTAATCCTGCAGAAATGATGTATTTGATTGCTTGATCGACAGACATATTAAGTTTGGTACATTTTGATAATGGAACAAACATCAAGAAACCTGTAGTTGGATTAGGTGTAGATGGCATGAAAACATTTATCATCTTTTGATTTCTTCTTTTTGCTATTTCCCCTTTTGTTTCACTTGTTAAAAATGCAAGGGCAAAAATATCTTTTTGAGGATATTCAATAAGAACAACCTCTTTAAAAGCATTAGACTGTGTCGTAGCAAATGTATCAATAATCTGTTTTACTGTATTATAGATTGAGTTTAAGCCGGGAATTTTGGATAAAACAGCATCAACTACTCGATGATAAAGTTTTCCAAAAAAACTTCCAGCTATGGCTCCTAAAATTGTAAAAAATAAAAAAGCAACTATTAAACCAACACCAGGTATTTCAGATGGAATACCAAATTTATTTAGAGGTATGAAAGGTCTAAATATTTTATCTGCAATACCAACTACTACCCATGCAACGTAAATAGATAAAGCTAATGGTGCAACAATTAATATGCCACTAATAAAATGATTTTGAATTTTTTTCATTTATATTAATTATTTATTTTATCTTCAAACTCAAAAACATTCTTATTATTAATTTCAAAAGATACTTTTATCGATAGATCCTTTACATCAGGGTTATTTTCAATGAATTGATTAAGTTCTTGTTGTGAGCTAATCCCTAACCTTTTGAGAAATTTTCTAACTTTTAATTGTGTTTCATCATCCATGAAATTGATAATATGGATTTTTTTTCATATTTGAAGGCTTTTAAATAATCAAAAACTATAAATGATGGTTAGGATAGTTTTCAATTCTAAGATAGTTGTAGATATGCCTATTACTACGATTAATCTAGCTAAAAAAGATAGTATTTTATTGCCTTTATATTTTTGAGAACTTCTCCAAACACCAATGCAAGATGTAAAGTAATAGATTAGATTTAATACAAGATATAATGAAAATGTATAAATAAAATTTTGTATATGTATTTTTGTGACAAGCAATAGAGGTGCCGAAATAAGGAAATTAACAAGAACGTAATAAATCCAATAACTTTTGTATAAAGGTAAATTGCCTTTAAAAAGCTCCATAAGGTTATTTTCAATTTTAAATATGAAATTCATATTTTAATTCTTCCCCATTGAATTTTATTCCAGACTCTCTCATGAATATAATAAATTAATATACCGTTCATTATTTCATAAATGACAATGGATTTTGTCCAATCTAAGTTTGATGTAATAAACATAGCAGATATAAATGTTATTGTAGATGCGGCTAATCTCCATGTGAGTGCCTTGAAAAATGATCTGAGTCTAATTACTTTTTGATTAAATCTGCCATATTTGTATAAATTCCATACTCTTTCATGAAAATAGTATGTAATCATTTTTAAAATGAAAACAATTAAAGCTACATAGAAAGGAGAAGTTGCATCAAAGTTTTCTGAACCATAAGAAATAACAAAAAAACTTATCAGAAAAGTATCTATAAAACCAACTATTCTATAACTTATAGTTTTTAAGATTGATCTATTTTTTGTTACTTTCATTATTGAAGAATTTCATATTCTTTCAAATGAAGATTAGCTTTAAATTTTTTTGAATTAATTCTAAATTTAGCAGGAATTTTAATTATTTCTTTTTCAAATGAATAAACCGTTATAACTTCTAAATTATTTTTTTTATTCTCTTTATAAAGACCTTTAAAAAAAGGAAATACTAAATCTATAACTTCAGCGTTTCCCTTGTATATTGAAGGATTATTAGATTTTAAGTTTTCAGTATTTTTTGTAATGGATGATAATTCATAAATGTTAATTCCATCAATAATTAACCTTTTTGAATCTGTTTGGAAAATAAAATATTGAACTAATTGTGATATCGGATCAGTGAAAAATTTATAATCATTGATTAAAGTATTTTGCAAATTAATTTGATCACTGGAGAGTTCTTTTGAAATTTCAATATTTGATATAGTACCATTCTTGTTAAAAATAATATTTTCAAATCTATCCTGTTTAGAGCTTTTTGTTTTACTTTTGTAAATTATGGGATTGAAGCTATCATCTTTAATTTCTCCACTAACTTTTGTAATAGACTCATACCCATAAATTTTGTCAGTCACACCATAACTTTTAATTGTGAAATCAATTTCATATAAATTATCTTCAATTTTAATTTTCCAGAATAAGTCTGCTAGGTGAATTGATTTCCAATCAATTTCATATTTTAGATTTATTACTTTAGAGTTCAGGTAATATGGATATATTATTAAAAAAATTATGAATAATATGCGCATCAATAAAACATCGTATAAAAGTACTACTATCGATGATTATAATACTATAATTGATGTAAGAACCCCATTAGAGTTTGTTGAAGACCATATCCCAAGATCAGTAAATTATCCCGTATTAACAAATAAACAACGTCATGAAATAGGATTAAAATATAAAGAGAATTCTTTTTTAGCTAAAAAAGAAGGAGCTAGTATTATTAGTGCAAATATTTCCAAAATTATTAATAAAATAAAATTTGATAAAAAAAATAAAACATTAATTTATTGTTGGAGAGGTGGTCTTAGATCACTTAGTTTATATTTAGTTCTTAAACAAATAGGTTACGACGTAACATTATTAGAGGGTGGATATAAGACTTACAGAGGTTATGTAGTAGATTTTTTTGAAAATAATACTGATAAATTTAAATTTAACCAAATTATGGGTGTAACGGGTGTAGGGAAAACACTTTTTATTAAAGAATTATCAAAAAAATATCAAGTGATCGATTTTGAAGGTTTGGCCAAACATAAAGGCTCTATTTTGGGAAATATACCAAATACTGTTCAACCATCACAAAAATTATTTGAAACATTAATTTATGAAAAACTTCACTCTTTCAATTCAAGAAAAAATATATGGGTTGAAGCAGAAAGTATTAAAGTGGGTAAGTTAAGTATTCCAAGTAAAATTTGGAAAAATATGCCTTTGGGTAAAAATGTAAAAATAAAGAGTAATTTAACAGAGAGGGTGAAATTCATTTTAAAAGATTACAAATATTTTACTAATTCACCAGATTTAATGAAAAATGCGCTTATTGTATTAAAGAAAATTATTCCAAAAGAGGAATTTAAACTTATTGAAGTAAATTTAAAAAAAAAGGAGTATTTTCAGTTTGTGAAATCATTAATTGAATATCATTACGATAGAGCGTATAAAAAGACTCGAGCTGAAAATGACAGTAATATTTATAAAGAGATTTATTTAAATAAAATCAACTTAATAAATATTAAAAGAGTTATAAAAGAGAGTAATTATTTTTAAAATGGTCAAATTTTTTTACTTTGGCAAGATTAAATTTTTTTAGATTTACACCCTTTCCTTTTTCTACACTTCCAATACATATAATTCTAATACCCCTTTCAATTAAAAGTTTTTTTTTATTTAAATATAATAAGTTTTTAGGTGAGGTAAAAACTGGAACATACTCCTCCCCACTGGATAAAATAAGTGAAATATATTTTTCTTCTTCAAAAAACTTACAAAGCTTAGAATTAACAGAGTTGAGATTATTTAATTTAATTTTTTTTTTGGATTTCAACGAAATAGTTTCTAAAGTTGATAAAAGACTATCTGATAAATCCATACAACTTGTAATATTTAGATGCCTAAATATATCTTGATAAATATACATTTTAGGTTTTAAAAATTGTTTTACTGATAAATTTTTTAAATTATTAGGTAATTTAAACTTACTATATAAACTTAGGTATCCTAGTTTTGAATATCCAATACCTGAAAATGTATAAATTTTATCATCAACCTTAGCATTAGATCTCTTTGTTATTTTAGTATTATTAATTTTATCGCTAATAATTGTTAAAGATAAAAATATTTTCTCAGAAGAAGTAGTATCCCCGCCTATTATCTCAATCTTATTTCTTAGGCATATTCTATGAAAATTAGTTATTATTTGTTGCACAAAATTATAGTTTTTATTTGGGAAACTAATATTTAGTAGAACATATTTAGGTACGCCACCTGAGGATTGAATATCACTATAATTTGAAAGAAAAAGTCTGTGAGCTATGTTTTGAGGAGTAAAATACTTTAGATCAAAATGCTTATTTTCAACTAAAGTATCAGAAGAGATTAATTGTTTTGTTGAGTTTATATAAGCACAATCATCACCTATTTTCTTATAATTCTTTTCAAAATAATTAATAATTTTTTGCTCATATGACATTAAGTAAATATAATTGAATATGAATTCAAAAACAGAGATATTTAACTAATTTTTTTTCTAACCAAAGGAAATGAGTCTCTTTTTTTTGTTAAAACTAGTTGGAAAATCACATTATCACCTTTGGTAAAAGATAATTCACTTAAATTTAAATAAGCTTCCCACATTCTTATAAATCTATCATCATACAGTTTAAGAACCTCTTTTTCTTCTTTTTTAAAATTTTTAAACCAATGAGAAAGTGTTTTAGCATAATGTAATCTAAGAACCTCTATATCTGAGATTATAAGTCCAGATTTTTCTACTGCTGGCATTACCTCAGACAAAGATGGTATATAGCCACCAGGAAAAATATATTTTCTAATAAATGCAGGAGTCATTTTCGGAACTCTAATATTGCCGATTGTATGTACTACCGCTATGCCATCATCAGATAATAAATTATAAATTTTTTTAAAATATGTTTTGTAAAAAGGTTTTCCTACATGCTCAAACATTCCAACAGAAACTATTTTTGTATAAGAATTCTCTTCATCTCTATAATCTTGTAAAGAATAAGATAAATTTTCTTTTTTATCTGACTTTTTAAGTTGGTCATTACAGTATTTAATTTGCTCTTCAGATAATGAAACACCCTTTACTTTACAGTCATGATGGTCTGCAAAATGTCTACTAAGTGATCCCCACCCACAACCTATGTCTAAAACTCTATCATTGGAATTTAATAATAATTTGTCAGCTAATCTGCTCATTTTGTTAGTTTGTGCTTGTGTTAATGAATCGTTTTCATTTTCGAAGTATGCGCATGAATATTGCCTAGTTTCATCCAAAAATAAATCATACAACCTATCAGATAAGTCATAGTGACTTGCGACATTACTTTTTGAACTCTTAACGAAATTTAACTGAAATAGTGGATTAATCATTAAAATAATTCTGAATATTAGTGTATTTGATATTTTTTCAAGGTATTTATTATAATTTTCAATAAGTAATTCAGAAAACTCATAAAAAGTCGAATTGCTTAACTCGTAATCTTTATCCATATATCCTTCCGTAAGCACGAGAGAAGGTGCATAAAAAATTTTATTTAAAAATTTCTTGTTATTGATCTGTAAAATTAATGGATCAGTGCCGTTGTCAATAAGATGGTCATTTCCATCAAATTTTATAATAACAGATCTTGTTTTGATTAAGTGTTTAATTAAAAATTTAAGTACCCTAAAAGACATAATTTTCTTATAAATATCTAAATATACAAAATTTATAAAATTTTATCATATATTGATTGATAAAATGAATTAAAATATCAATTAAATAGTTGAACTTTTAATATTAAGCTAACGTATTACAAAACATGCATACCAAAGAAAAAATTGAATTTATATCAAATTGGATAAAAGATTATGCACATTCAAACAATGTCGACGCGTTAGTTATTGGTATTTCAGGAGGTATTGACTCTGCTGTCACTAGTACGTTGTCAGCAAAAACAGGCTTAAAAACTTTTGTTGCGAACATGCCTATACTTGATCACAAAACAACTAATGAAAGAGGTATAAATCACATAGACTGGTTAAAAAAGAATTTTAGTAATGTAACGGACTTTAAAATAGATCTCTCTCTTGTGTTTGAAAGTTTTAAATCAGCTCTTGATAAAAATAACTCTGAACACGGTTATGCAAATTCACAGGCTCGATTAAGGATGATGACTTTGTATCAAATAGCAGCTAGCAATAACGGTATTGTTGTTGGCACAGGAAATAAGGTTGAAGACTTTGGAATTGGTTTTTATACAAAATACGGTGATGGAGGAGTCGATATTTCTCCAATCGCAGATTGTCTCAAAACAGAAGTATGGGATATGGGGAAGGAACTAAATATAAACCAAGACATAATAGATGCAGCCCCAACAGATGGTTTATGGACTGATGGAAGATCTGATGAAGATCAAGTTGGTTTAAGTTACTCTGAAATTGAAGAGGCAATGATTAATGAGGAATCATCAAATAGAAAAAAGTATCTTGAGATTAGAAAAAATAACGTTCATAAAATGAACCCTATCCCTGTTTGTATTTTACCAAAATAAACTTTGTAAAACTTATACTCTTGAACCAGTAGTGTTATCAAAAAGGTGCACTGATGTACCAGATATTTCAAATTTAAATGTATCTCCTGCATTTAGATTTATCTTCGAAGACAATTTACAACTAAACTCTTGATCACCAATTTTTGAATAAATGATCATATCTGAACCTAGATACTCAACTAAATTTGCTACACAAGAATGCTTTCCATTATCTGATATTAGGATATCGTCTGGCCTTATACCTAAAGTAGCGTCACCTATGTTTGTAGAATTATTAAGGTTAATTTTCATATCAGCTATATGAGCTATGCCATTTTCAATTTTGCAATTAAATAAATTCATCTGTGGGGATCCTATAAATTCAGCAACAAATTTAGTATTTGGTTTAGAATATATCTCTTTAGGTGTACCAACTTGTTCAACAACACCATTGTTAATTACTACTATCCTATCCCCTAGTGTCATCGCTTCTGTTTGATCATGGGTAACAAAAATACTTGTTACGCCCATTTGTCTTTGAAGACGTTTGATTTCCAAACGCATTTGATTTCTTAATTTTGCATCTAAGTTAGATAATGGTTCATCAAATAAAAATATTTTTGGATTTCTAACTATGGCTCTTCCCATTGCAACTCGTTGCCTTTGCCCTCCTGAAAGCATACTTGGTTTTCTTGTGAGTAATTGATCTATTTCTAAGAGTTTAGCTACATCATTAACTTTGTTATTGATCTCTTCTTTAGATATTCCTCTATTTTTAAGACCATAAGCCATATTATTAAATACTGACATGTGAGGATAAAGTGCATAATTTTGAAAAACCATTGCTACATCTCTTTCAGATGGATCAATTTGATTAATAATATTTCCATCTAGAGATATTTCTCCATTTGTAATATCCTCCAGACCTGCAATCATTCTTAATAATGTTGATTTGCCACATCCACTAGGTCCAACAAATACAACAAATTCTCCATTTTCAATATTTAAAGAAGTCTCATTAACAGCTTTAGTGCCATTAGGATATATTTTAGTAATATTTTGTAATTCTAAAAAACTCATTTTTATTTTTCTGTTTGAATCAATCCTTTGATAAACCATCTTTGAAGAATTACAACAACTAACACAGGTGGTAGCATTGATAATATAATATAGGCAAATCTTTCACCTGTTCTAGGTAAAGCAACACCCTCATAATTTTCTGTAAAAATTATCTTCATTCCCATCACTACTGTCCAATATTTTTCGTCAGTAGTCATTATCAAAGGCCATAAATATTGGCTATAGCCATAGACAAACATAAAAATAAACATAGCTGCTAACATTGTTTTTGAAAGAGGTAATAAGAAGTCAATAAAAAATCTCCAACTATTTGCACCATCCAATTTTGCGGACTCTAACAATTCATCGGGAATTGTTTTATAAAATTGTCTAAAGAAAAATGTTGCAGTGGCAGAAGCAACCAGTGGAAGTATAAGACCTGTATAAGTATTTGTGAGACCAAGATCAGATACAATTTTATAACTTGGAAAAATTCTTACTTCTAGTGGAACTAATAGAGTAATAAAGATTAACCAAAATATTGGAACAGCTAATTTAAATCTAAAATAGACTAATGCATAAGCTGACATAGCTGAGATGACTACTTTCAACGTTGCGATACCAAGAGCCATGATAAAGCTATTTACAAACATTCTTGCAGCAGTAACTTCCTCAGACCATCCCCCTTTTTCATTTAAAACTTCATTGTAATTATAAGTAAAACTCTCACCTAAAAAAAATTTCATTCCCTCAGTCATTATTGAAACATTATCATGAGTTGAAGTGGCAAAAGAAAACCAAATTGGTAATACCATTAATAAAACTCCAAGTATAAGAATTATGTGTGTTAATATTTCTAATGGTTTGAACTTCATTTATTTTGAAATATTCCTTGAATAAATAATTTTTGTAAAAAAATAATTATAATTACTGGTGGGATCATTGACATAATTACAAAAGCAAAACGGTCAGATATAGATCCGTACATTGTCTTAAGACCCATTACAACAGTCCAATATTGCTCACTAGTAGTCATTATTAATGGCCAAAGATATTGATTATAGCCAAATACAAACATAAATATAAAAACAGCAGCAATCATCGTTTTAGACAAAGGAATCAAAAAGTCTATAAAAAATCTCAAACTATTAGTTCCATCTAATTTAGCCGCTTCTAATAGTTCATCAGGAATTGATTTATAAAATTGTCTAAAAAAGAATGTTGCTATTGCAGAGGCAGAAATGGGGAGAATTAAACCAGCAAATGTATTTACAAGATTTAATTTTGACATGACTATGTATGAGGGCATTATTCTAAGCTCCAAAGGTACTAATAATGTAATAAAAATTAACCAAAATATAACAGTTGCATATTTGACCTTAAAATAAACTAAACCGTAAGCAGCCATAAGTGATGTAACTACAGATAATGTCGCTATACCTGTTGCCATAACAAAACTATTAAAAAACATTTTAAGAGCTGTTATTTCATTAAAGAAACCAGATTGTTTAAATAATACCCTAGAATAATTTTCAATAAAATTATCTCCTAAAAAAAATTGTAAACCGTTAGTGTTTATAAATAGGCTTGAATGTGTTGAGCTTGCAAAAATTATCCATATTGGAACAATCATAACAAGTAAACCAATTGAAAGAATAAAATGATTAATAGTTAAAGATATATATTTTGTCATTAATTGTAGTGAATTTTTCCCTCTATGTATCTGAATTGAAAAATTGTGATAACAAGAACTATTATCATCATCATAATTGATTGGGCACCAGCACTTCCAAGATCTAAACCTTTGAAGCCATCAATGTAGGCTTTATAAACTAAAGTTTTAGTTTCGCTACCAGGAGCTCCAATAGTAGTTGTATCTATAATTCCAAATGTATCAAAGAAGGCATAAGTTATATTAATAATAATTAAGAAAAAAGTAGTCGGCATTAATAAAGGAAAAGTAATTGTCCAAAATCTTCGAATGTTGCTTTTACAATCAATAATAGAAGCTTCAATAACTGTTTTTTGAATAGCCTGAAGTCCTGCTAAAAAGAAAATAAAATTTGCACTTATTTGTTTCCAAGAGCCAGCTATAATTACATAAATATATGCATCAAATACATTTTCATACCAATTAAACCCCCATAAATTATTAAATAAATGATGAAGTAAACCATATCTTTCACTGAAGAAATAATTAGCCATAACACCAACAACAGCTGGTGCAATAGCATAAGGCCAAATTAAAAGTGTTTTATAAGCACTTTTCCCATGCATTACTTTATTAGCTTGCACAGCAAGCAATAAACCAATTGAACCTGTAATAAGAGTAATTACGAAACTGTAGATAATTGTAAACTTGAAAGCAGTGAAATAAGAGGGATCAGAAAAAATAAATAAAAAATTATCAAAACCAGCAAACTGAGAACCAAACCCAAAAGCATCTTGCATAGTAAAGGCATCTTTAAACGTTTGAATAATTGGCCAATATAAAAAAATTAATAAAATTAATAGCTGAGGAGCTAAGAAAAAATATTGAGAATAATTTGATTTAAATTGAACTTTTTTCATTAAGTTAAAAGGAGGATATTATAAATACCCTCCTTTTTAAAATAATATAAATTATAGAGTTTTAGCAAACTGTTTTAATAGTTTTGCTGCACCCTTATCCATATTGCTTAGAGCTTTTTCAACAGTGATATCACCATTAAGCATTGGCTCAACATTTTCGTATATTACTTCACGAATTTGAGGCCAGTTACCTGCTCTATATCCACCAGGAATAGTTGAACCTTCAAGACCTAATTGATCACCAACAGCTTTATGATAAGGAGAAGCTCTATAAAAATTTATAGTTTCAGCTAATTCGATACCACCTTTTGTTACAGCAGCATAACCTGTCATGTTATGATAGTATAAATCCATTTCTGGTGAACCCATAAATTCAATAAATTTTGCAAGTCCTTTATACTCTTCTTCTGTATGACCGTTTAAAATCCAATTAGCAGCACCACCAATAAATGTAGGATACTCTTTTCCGCCTGTTACTGAATCCCAATATGGTATTGGGTTAGTTGTAAAGTTTGGAAGTACACCTTTCATACCTCCAAAAGATGCAGCAGATCCAAACCAAAACGCAGCCTCACCGTTAGTAAATGGTGCCTGGTTATCTCCCCATGCTCTTCCCTTGTAGCCATAGTAACCCTTTTCATACCATTCTTTAACTTTAGTCCAGTGATAAACAAAAGCTTCTGTATCAGCAAAAAGTGTTTTTGTAGGAACAGCATCATAGCCATTATTGCCATCTGTCATCAATAAATTATGCCTTGAGAAGAAATTTTCAGTCCAAATCCAAGGACTGTGACTTTGTAGAAGAGGAATATATCCGGCATCGAGAATCTTTTGAGCCATACCTTCAAATTCTTCGTAAGTTTTTGGAACCTCTTCAATGCCAACTTCATTTAAGATATCCATATTGGCATACATGAGACATGTAGAACTATTAAATGGAACACCGATCATTTTTCCATCACCATCAGCATAAAAGTTTTTTATACCAGGAATGTAGTTATCAGCATCAACATCAATACCGTATTTTTCTGCCATCTCTTCAAAGCCGATCACAACTCCATTTTTAACTTGGGCTACCATTATAGCTGCACCTGCATCATAGACTTGTGAATAATGAGGTTGATCACCTGCTCTAAAAGCAGCTATTGTAGCTGCCATATTGTCCTCATAGCTTCCTTTACCAGTAGGGATAACCATATACTCATCTTGTGACTCGTTAAATCGATTAGCTATTTCTATGATTACATCACCTAAAAAACCACTGTTACCATACCACCAATGAATTTCGGTTTTACTGTAACTGTTTGAAGTAAATGCAAAAGAAACTAAAAGTACAAAGATACTAATTAGTTTTTTCATTATGTCCTCCTATTAGAACGTTCCTGTTACCATTATATAACTATTTAATAGTCTCAGGAATAGATTGGCTGTGTATAACTTAATAAAAAAAAATTAAATATTTATGAAATTTAAATTAAGCTTTGATTTATATATTTTTTATTAAATATCTTAATGCGTAAATAAATCCATCTTTACCCATACCTATAATTGAACAATCACAAGCTGGTGCTATGAGAGACTTTCTTCGAAAGTCCTCTCTAGAGTATATATTGGATAAATGAACTTCTATTTTGAATATTGATTTAATTTCAAGGGAGTCGTGTAATGAAACCGAGGTATGAGTCAAACCACCAGGATTAATTATGATACCAGTGTACGACTCATCTAAGCCATTTATTTTATTGATGATCTCTCCTTCTATATTGCTTTGGAAAAAATCAAGAGTACATCCTAATGTTTCAGACTCCTTAAGTAACTCGTTTTCCAAATCTTTTAATGTGAAATTTCCATAAACACTCTCTTTGCGTTTACCTAACATTTCAAGATTAGGGCCATTAATTATCAAAATTTTATTGTCCATATTTATTGAACTTATATCAAAGATTTTATCATTCCCAATGGGTATAATTTTAAATATTTTTATATTTTTTTGGTTAAAATCACTATATTTATGATATTTAGATAATTATTAATAGGAGGTTAGATATGAGAAAATTCATTATAGATATGACTATGTCATATGACTTTCAGGTAACTATAGAGGCTGAGTCGGAGGAAGCAGCTAAAGCAAAGTTTACAAATACACCATTAGAACAACTTGGTAGCTATAAATTTGGTTCATTTTACAAGACATTTAGAGGAATAAAATTAGATGAATTTGATCCAAGATTTTATAAGGACGAAGATAAAGTAAGATAATTATAAAATGAGTAGAACAATTACAGAAAATCTTTTTGGTACACACTTCTTTTCTAAGTACTATTTAACTATACTAGGAGTGATTTTACTGACTGTATCTTCTAAAATTTCTATTCCCTTTTACCCTGTTCCAATGACATTGCAAACTTTGGTGGTTTTCTTTATAGCTGCATCAATGGGCATAATTGGGTTTTATTCAACCTTAATTTATGTGGTTTTAGGTATGCTAGGACTGCCTTTATTCGCTAATGGTGGAGGAATTGGCTACATTTTTTCTCCAACATTTGGTTTTTTATACGGAATGGTAATTTCTGCGTTCATTATTGCATATATTCTCAAATCCGAAGTAAACACAAGTTTGATCAAGTTATCGGCCACTATTCTTGCTGGAGCATTTGTAATATTTTTATGTGGTATTAGTCACCTTTCGTTTTTTGTAGGTCTTGAACAAGCTATAAATCTTGGTTTATTACCATTTTTATATAGTGAATTCCTAAAGATTGTATTGGCTATAGCTATAATATTTGGGTTGATTCAAAGAGTTAATCAAAAAAATTCATAAATAAATTTTACTTACAGTTTCGAATATTGAAAAGTGCCGAGATGCCAATTCTTGTTTATTCTTGCTGTATCCTCCACCTATAACAGTACAAAGAGGTATTTTTTTTTCTTTGAAATACTCACATACAATTTCATCTCTTTTTTTAATGCCATCATCAGTAAGGTTTAAATTACCTAAATCATCGTTAGAGTGTACGTCAACTCCTGCATCATAAAAAACAATATCTGGCGTAAAATTAGACTCAATTTGATCAAGCGTTTTTTTAAGGATATTTATATATTTAACATCGTTTACTTCATCATCTATTGGTACATCTAAATTGCTATTTTTTTTGTCAAATGGAAAATTATTTTTACAATGAATTGAACATGTAAAAATATTATCAATATTTTCACAAATAGAAGCAGTTCCATCACCTTGATGAACATCTAAATCTAATATTAAAATTTTATTTATTTTTTCTTGATTAAGTAAAGTTATTGAAGCATAGGCTAAATCATTAAATACACAAAAACCAGATCCACAATCTTTAAAAGCGTGATGAGTCCCACCTGCTAAATGACATGCAATACCATAATCTAGCGCCAATTGAGATGTTTGTAGTGTGCCTTGTATAGCTAGGAAAGATCTTTTAGCTAATTTTTCACTCCACGGTAAATTTATTCTTCTTTCCTGATCTCTCGATAGATTACCTTCTTTAACACTCATAACATAATCACGGTTGTGTACTACTTGTACATCATTTATAGGAGCTGACTTACTTTGATGAATTGTTAAATTTGTATATAAATTTGAGTTTTTGATAAAATTATATAAATCAGAAAATTTAGTACCAACAAATCTATGGCCCTCTGGTAGAGGAATGTCATAGTTATCATTGTAAACAACATTTAGTTTTTTCATCAATATAAATTTTCTTTAATATTCGCTAATCGTAACTATTTCATCAGACTCATATGTAGTTTGATCTAAGTTCTTCTTTACAATATTTGACATTGCATTAGCTACTTTTATTGCATGAATTGGTCTCATTTTTTTAAGCGGGCCTAAAAATAATGGTGTTAATAGCTTGAAAATTGGAATTCCAATTTTCTCAGCAAGTCTAAATTGTACTCTTTTACCTAGTAAAAAAGATGGTCTTAAAATACCAAGGTTATCAAAGTTTAATCTTTTCAATTCTTCTTCAACTAGGCCCTTAAACCTTAAATATTCACCTTTATTATTAGGATCAGCAAAACCAGATGAGATATAGACGAAGGACTTAATTGAGTTAGATTTACATATTTTGGCTATTTCCTTAGGCAAATCTAGCTCTACTCTTTGATATTCACTTTTTTCAGGAGAGTTTTTCTTTGTTGTACCAATACAAAAAAAACAACAATCAGCAATAATCTGATCTTTAATATTCTCAACATTTTTTAAATCTGTATTAATAATTTCTAATTTTGGATGTTTTATATTTACTTCTGAACGCGTAAAAATTTTAATGCTAGTATAATATTCATCATTTATTAAGTTTTTTAATAAATAACTGCCAACTAAACCAGTAGCACCAAATATCACTGCCGAAGACATATAAAACTTATACATTAATATTATTAAAAAAAAGAATATTTTTGGGATTTAGGAATATTTTTCTTTTAAAGTATTTTTTTGAACTTTTCCCATGACGTTTTTTGGAAGTTCATCCAAAAATATATATTTATTTGGAATTTTATATTTCGCTAAGTGTTTTTTTAAAAAATCTTTAAGATCATTTAAATCTGTAGAATTATTCTTCATAACTATTGCTGCAATAGGTACTTCACCTAAATCATCATTAGGGATACCAAAAACAGCAGACTCTAAAACTAATTCGTGTTGATTAATAATATCTTCAATTTCTTTAGGATAAACATTATATCCACCACTTATGATTAAATCTTTATTTCTTCCAGATATGAATAGATATCCATCATTATCAAAATATCCAATATCACCGGTTATAAAAAAACCATCTTTAGTAAATGCCTCTTGTGTCTTTTTTGGATTATTTAGATAACCTTTAAATACATTAGGACCATTTATTTCTATTGTTCCAATATCATTTTCTGATTTATTATTATCACTTTGAATATTATTTATTCTTATTTTAATATCTTTTAAAGGTTTACCAACTGATCCTGCCTTTCTTTCCCCATTACAAGGATTAGAGGCATTCATATTAGTTTCAGTCATACCATATCTCTCTAATATTTGATGACCGGTTACTCTATAAAAATTTTTAAATGTTTGATTTAACAATGGAGCACTTCCAGATATAAATAATCTCATATTTTGTGTTAATTTCTTATCTAGTCTTTTGTCATTCAACAATCTCGTATAAAAAGTTGGAACACCCATCATCAGAGTTGAATAATTAAATGCTTCAATAATTGAGTCTGTATTAAAATTTTTTATAAATCTAATAGTAGCCCCACTTATCATGGAGGTATTAATAGCAACAAACAATCCATGAGTATGATAAATTGGAAGTGAATGGATTAAAGTATCATTGCGATTTATATTCCATAAATTTATTAGTTCTTGAGCATTTGAAACTAAATTTTGTTCGGTTAACATAGCACCTTTAGGCTTTCCTGTAGTCCCAGAGGTATATAAAAGTGCTGCTAAATCATTATATGTTCTTTTTGATGGTTCAAAAAAACTATCAAGGTTTTCTAAACCATCAGTAATCTCTCCAACTCCGTTTGCATTTAAAGATAAAATTCTACAGCCAATTTCATCGCAAATTGGTCTTAAGCTATCAATTTCTGATTTATCACAGATGAGAAAAGATGGTTTTGAGTCCTTTATAAAATAAATTGTTTCATTAACTGTATAGCTTGTATTAAGTGGAAAAAAAACTGATCCTGTAAGAATAGATGATAAATAAAGAGCTAAAGTCTCTTTACATTTAGCAGACTTTACAAGAATATGACTCCCTGCTTTTAACCCTAATTTTGATAATTTGTGAGAAATTTTTGATGCTAGAATTATGAAATTTTTATAAGTAATCTCGGATCCATCATCTAATATTAAAAAAGTTTTATTATTATCTAGATTAGTTTCAATTAAATTTGAATAAAGAGAGTCTGTCAAAGTATATCAACGGAGCAATTAGGTTGGCCCTGCAATATACAGGGCCTAGTAAATAAAATAAAAAATCTAGATTATCCTAGGATTATGGTAACCATTTCTCCCAAGTAGATTTATTGTTTGCTTTCCATTCAGCAACAACATCATTAAGTTCACCACCTTCACGAACTTTAACGAGCATCGCTGCTTGATCTGCATTTGATAATGCCATTTTACCAAAGAATTCAAGTGCTTTTTGGTTTTCTGGTTTAGCAAATGTATCAGGATTACCGTAGTTCATTGGATAGTCAACAGCCCAACCTGTTGCAGGCCAAGAGTCAGCTCCACAAGTTTCCCAGTTGTTTGCCTCAGTAAAGGTATCACAAGTTTTATTTGGAGCTAATTTTACACCTACTAATTCGTTAACACCAAAGAACCAATGAGGCTCCCAAAGATACATTAAGAAAGGTTCACCTCTATCGTACATACCTTGCGCTTCAGCAAGAGCAGCTGTTTCAGTTCCTAATTCATCAGCAACAAAGTCTAAACCAAGTAGGTCTAATCTTTTTTGATCATGACAGTTCCAACCAGCAACTGGACAACCAATTAATCGACCTTTACCACCAGACTCCATAGTCGCAAAATCTTCTTTGAATTTATTTAAATCAGCATAGCTAGAAAAATCTGGATTTGCATCAGCCCAATATTTTGGAACATAATAATCAGACATACCAGTAATACCAACAGTTCCAAGTAATTTTACACTTCCATCACCAGAGTAAGTCATTTTAACTTCCCCACCATGAATTAAGTCGCCATTTAACATAACCTCATCAGCTTCAGCGTAACTAGGCCATGACTCACATGCAAAATCAATATCACCTGCAGCAATAGCTTCCCACAAGCCAGTTCCTGAGGCAAATACGATTCTATCAATTTCGTATCCTAACTCATCTTCAAGTATGCTTACAGCTACTTGACATGAAATCTCTCCACCTGTCCAGTCAGCGATGGCTGCTAATAATTTTTCGGCATTTGCTTTACTGAATGTTGCGGTGAAAAGAATAGAGGATAGAATAAAAGTAATAATTGTTTTAGATATTCTCATAGATTATCCCTCCCATTAAAAGTTTATATTAGCAAAAAATAGTCAAAGTACATATGCAATTTATTCATCAATAGGTAACAAAACCCTATGAAATATGTTTTTTTATAGCTAATTAAGTGTAATACTATCAAAAATGATGAAAACTAAAGTATTTCTTACATGTGCTGTTAATGGATCTGGTGACACTGCATCAAAACATCCTGATCTTCCAAAGACTCCAAAACAAATAGCAAAATCCGCAATAGAGTCTGCTCAAGCAGGTGCATCTATAGTTCATATTCATGTCAGAGAGGAAGATGGAACACCTAGTCGAAAATTTGAATTTTATAAGGAAGTAGTTGAAATAATTAGATCGAGTGACACTGATGTAATTATTAATTTAACAACCGGTATGGGAGGTGATTTAGATATAGGTGAAGGAGATAACCCAATGGATTTTGGTCCATATACTGATATGGCTAATATTATGGAAAGAATATCTCATGTAGAGGAATTACTACCAGAAATATGTACACTTGATGCTGGAACTTTAAATTTTGGTGATAGTTCTGTGTTGGCAGTCAATACACCAAATGATTTAAGAAAAGCAGCAAAACGATTAAAAGAAATTGGAGTTAAACCTGAAGTTGAAGCATTTGATTTAGGTAACATGTGGTTTGGAGCTCAGCTTTATGAAGAAGGACTACTAAGCGACCCACCCTTATATCAGATGTGTTTAGGAATTCCTTGGGGAGCTCCAGCAAAAACTACAGCTATGATTGCAATGTTAGATGTCATGCCTAAAAATGCTATTTGGTCAGGCTTTGCAATTTCGAGAAATGAAATGCCCTTTGTTGCACAAACAGTTTTACTTGGTGGTAATCCCAGAGTTGGGCTTGAAGATAATTTATATTTATCAAAGGGAAAACTTGCAACTAATCCACAATTAGTTGAGAAGGCAATAAAAATAGTTCATGAGTTGGGCTCCTCTATTATGAGTCCCCAAGAGACAAGAGATTATTTAAAGCTAAAAAAAACCTAATCCATTCTCTCAGTATTTCCATCAATAGAAATTACTTGACCTGAGACTCTAAGGGAGTCTTGAGAAATTAAAAAGGAGCACATTTTTGCTATATCATCTTCATAAACCCATTGTTTTAAAGAACTCATAGAAACAAAATCTTTTTCAATAGATCTTACAGATCGCTTTAGCATTTTTGCTTTCGCTTTTATAACTCTCATCATTCTCGCACCTTTAACAGAACCAGGGCATATCGCATTTACTCGTATATTAAATTTTCCTAATTCCATTGCTAAAGTTTTAGTAATACCAACTAAGGCCCATTTGCTTGCCGCATAAGGAGATCTATTAGGAAAACCATCAATACCAGCTGTAGAGGAAATATTGATTATTGACCCATTTTTAGATTTCTTAATCATGGGTATCGCATATTTGGTAAAATAAAAGTGACTATTTACATTTACATGTATAGTTTTTTCCCAATCATCAGATTTAATTTTCTCTAAAGGAGATGTGGGTCCAGCTATTCCAATATTATTTATAAGTCCATCTATTTTTTTAGTTTTATATGATATTTCTTTATAAAATTTCTTTACCTCATCTTCTTTTGAAGCATCGCATTCTGATATAAAGAGTTTCTTATTAAAGTATGAATTTTTTTTTAATTTATTAATGTTTTTTTTAGCAATATCACAAGTATATACAAAAGCACCTTGTGATAGTAATAATTTTACAGTAGCTAGACCTATTCCAGAAGCACCAGCAGATAAAATAATTTTTTTATTTTTAAGGAAATTATTTTGCATCAAAAGAATTACTATCAGGTTTAATGGGAATAGATCTATCTATACCCTTTACAATTTTTTTTTCTTTATCGTAAAAAGGTAAATCCACAACAACTCCGGTGTGTGAAGAATTATCTGGGAGAATTATTTCTATCTCTTTATTCATATAATCATTTGGTTCATAAAATCTTACATAACCAATTCCTTGTTGGAGAGTTGGAGACGGTACACCTGCTGTTATGTAACCGACTTGTTTATCATTAATTTTTATTTTACTTCCAGCTTTAGGAACTGCTGTTTTACAAGTTATTCCAAATAAACAAGGTCTTTTATCTTTTTTAATTAAAGCGTCTTTACCGATAAAATCTTTATCCATATCCACAAAATACCCAAGGCCAGCTTCGAAGGGAGTAATTGTTGTATCTATATCAGTTAAATTTCCAAAAATACCACCCTCAATTCTTCTAATTGTCATGGCTCTAGAGGCAGAAAATTTCATACCATATGGTTTACCACATTCAATAAGATAGTCCCATAGAGCCAGATGGTCTGTTTTAAAACCATCACAAAAAATTTCAAATCCTAATTCATTTGTAAAACCTGTTCTTGAGACATATAAAGTTTGCCCTCCTAGATCAAAAAAATTGGATGTAAAATAAGGCATATTTTCATCAATCTTTCCACTTGAAGCTAACTTCATGATATCGATTGATGCCGGACCTTGAATTTGAAGAACTCTAGATTTAGGGTCTTTTATTTGAACATCATAATTTGAACTATGAGCAATAAGCCAATCTTCAAATGGGCCATCTGCTTGGACGTACCAAAACTTTTCCTCATCAAATCTAAATAATACTCCATCCATGAAAATTCCACCTTTTGGTGTACAGGCAAGTGCATAATAACCTCTGCCAATTTTTGTTTTTGAAATATCTCTTGTCAGCACTTTATTCAAAAAAGAAACTGAGTCTTTTCCTGATATTTCTATCGGTTTTTCTGGAACATCAAATAAAAGAGCTTTTTGTCTTAAAAGCCAATATTTTTCTGAAGGATCTTCATCAATTTTCATAGGAAAGTACCTTCCTGCATAAACACCTCTGACCATGTTCGAAGTATTAGTGCGCTGAATGAATGGAGACTCTTCAAATCTACGCGCACTAATTTGAATTGTTTGGTTTAGATCAGCTTCTTCTTGTAAATTTCCCATTTATTTATCAATGACTCTATTAGATTTATAATCACGAATAATAACAGGAGGGTCAAATGCAGTCACAGGCGAAATTTTATCTTTAAATAATTCTACTTCGATGAGACATGAGTGTGCTATAGGACCTTGACCTAATTTTGAAGTTCCTTTGTCTTTTGTAAGGACATTAGGATTACCATGTTTACAGATAGTTTTTAAATTTTTAGAGTCCTCAGGGTCGTACCATGCACCTGTACTAATTTGAACAACTCCAGGGCGAATATTATCATTAATGTTTACACCAGCTAAACAGGCACCTCTGTCATTAAAAAGTTTTACTATATCTCCCTCATTTATTCCTCGACTGCTCGCATCAACACTATTCATTTCAATTGGTTCACGATCTTTAATTTTAAAAGATTTACTATAGCCTCCGTGATCCATTTGACTATGTAATTTATTTTTTGGTTGATTAGATATTAAATGTAAAGGATAGTTTTTATTTTTACTACCAAGCCATTCACAGGGTTCTAACCAGGTTGGATGACCAGGACAATCATCATAATTAAAACTATCTACTGTTTTAGAATATATTTCTATTTTTCCACTTGGAGTTGAGAGTGGGAATTTAGTAGGATCTTCTCTGAAATCTTTTAACATTATTGTATTTTCTTTTGGTGGTGGAACTTTAAACCACCCTATTTTTCTAAACTGCTGATAGCTAGGAAAATCAATATTTTTTAATGACTTTGATTTGACTGATGTTTCTTGATAAATCCATTTTTGCCAATCTTCTTCATCTCTTCCTTCAGTAAAAAGATTTTCGACATCCATTTTTTTTGCAATTCCTTTAAAAATATCAAAATCACTTTTAGCCTCTTTAAAAGGTTCAACTAATTTTGACATTGAAATTACATAAGGATCTCTTGGGGTAAGCATTATATCTTGTCTTTCAAGTGGAGTGGTACAAGGTAAGATAATATCTGAATATTTAGCTAAAGAATTCCAACACCATTCATTAGAAATGATAGTTTCAGGTTTTTGCCAAGCTAGCAAAAGTTTATTAATATCTTGATGATGATGAAAAGGATTTCCACCTGCCCAATAAATTAATTTAATATCAGGATATTCATACTCTTTGCCATCAAAATGAAAAGTTTCACCTGGATTTAAAAGTAAATCACTAATCCTTGCAACTGGGATAAAATTATCAATTTTATTGTCAGATTGTGGAAAAGCAGCGCCAGGAATAATAGAAAACTGCCCACCAATGTGATTTGTTGCACTATAACCAAAGCCAAAACCACCACCTGGTAAACCTATTTGACCCAACATTGATGCCAACATAATTGCAGCCCAAAAAGGCTGTTCACCATGATCTTGGCGAGTTAAAGACCAACTAACAGATATCATAGTTCGCTTTGAGGACATGTCTCTTGCCAAAGAAATAATTTCATCTGATGAGATTTCACTTATTTCTGAAGCCCAATTAGCATCTTTTACAACTCCATCTAAATCTCCTAAAAGATATGGTAGGAAATTATCAAAACCTTCTGTGTATTTTTTAATAAATATTTCACTATATAAATTTTCTTTGTATAGAGTGTGTGCTATACCGAGCATAATTGCTACATCAGTATTAGGTCTTAAAGGTAACCACTTTCCTTTAACCTCATCTAACAAGTCACTTTTCAATGGACTCAAATTTACAAATCTTATGCCAGCTTTAGCGGAACTAATAAGTTTTTCTTTTTGATTATGACTTCCAGTACCACCTTGAGCTATTTGACCATTTTTTAAAGGAACTCCTCCAAAACATACAAATAGTTCTGTGTTTTCTTCGATTGAGTCCCAACTAGTGCAAGTATCAAGATAGGCTCTATAACTTCCAAGTATATGGGGAACCATTGCTTCTGCTGCTGCAAAACTATAAGTAAACTTTGATCTTGTGTAGCCACCAATGCAATTTAAAAAACGATGTAGTTGACTTTGAGCATGATGAAATCTTCCAGCACTAGCCCAGCCATAAGATCCACCAAATATTGAGGAATTACCAAAGTTTTCTCTTACTCTATTTAATTCTTTGGCCACTATATTTTCAGCTTCATTCCAAGATACAGCTACAAAAGGATCAATCCCTCTTAAGTTATTGTTTGTTCCTGGTCCATTATCAATCCAACTTTTTCTTATCATAGGTTTATCAATTCGCGTCTTATTATCGTGAATGTCTACAATACCTGGACCTATTGGTGATGGATCTTTATCATTTTCCCATCCAATTAATTCTGTAACTTTCCCATTATTTACTTTTGCTCTATAAGTTCCCCAATGCGAACTAGTTAAGGGAAGATCTTTCTTAAAACCCATTAGGACTTATCTAATCCAAGGGCTTGTCTTTGCTTCTTAGTCCAAGCGTGGGTTATCCTATCTATGATAATAGCAAGAAGAACGATAGCCAAACCGGCTGATAGACCTCTACCTGTATCTGATCTTTGAAGTGCATTAAATACTTGGAGTCCTAGACCTTTTCCTCCAATCAATGGTGTAACAATTTGCATTGCAAAAGCCATAATTACAGTTTGATTAAAACCCATAACGAGACTTGGTACAGCTAATGGAAATTTTACTTTATTTAAAGTTTGAATTCCTGTTCCTCCAAAAGATTTAGATACCTCTGAATAGCTTCCTGACACTTGTGACAAACCAAGAGCTGTTAATCTTATTATTGGTGGTACAGAATATATAACAGTTGCAATAACTGCAGATACTATATTTCCACCAAAAAACATTAAAACAGGAATTAAATAGCAAAAATAAGGCAAAGTTTGCATTGCATCTAAAACAACATTTTGGATATCTCTGTACCATTTATTGTAGGATGCTATTACTCCAAGCGGTACACCTATAACAAAGCAAATTAAAACTGAAACCAATACTGAAGATAACGTAATCATTGAATGCACCCACATACCTGTAGCTCCAATAAAGGCTAATAATATCGCAGTAATTGTGGCAAACTTTATTCCTACAGTCACATATCCAATAAGTATGAAAACAATCATTGTATACCACCAAGGTATCTGAGTTAGAAATAAATTTAATGGGTTTAGTAAATACAAGTAAACAAAATACTTCATACCTTTCGCAAATGATATAAAACCAGGATCAAGAGTCATTGCCTTAACAGTATCTTCTATTGGTTTTTGGATATCAATTGTCCATGTTTCTGGGAAAGTTCCTATACTATAAATGTATGCATCAAAAATAAAAATGAATATAAAAATTAAAAATGATGAGAATAAAAAATATCGTTGATTTATAAAATTTTTAATTGAATTATTATTAGACTTATTAAAAAGAGAAATTAAGCTAGCAATTATATTAGCAAAAACACTAATAGTAGTTCTAAAAAATATATTTATAAGCTTTACAGATATTCTCAAGGGTAATTCAATTAAGTTTGCGATGGGGTTTCTGTGTAAATTTTGCGGTAATAAGTAAAATTTTTTTACATCATCTGGTAAGGTTTCTTTTTCTTTACTAATAGCACTACTTATTCTGTCAAACATTATTGCCATAAATAAAATACACAAGCCCCCTTCCATTGCCCAACCAACATCTAATTTTCTAATTGCTTGCCATACTTGACCGCCTAAACCTTCAGCACCAATAAAAGTTGCAAGAACAACTAAAGCTAATGCCATCATAATTGTTTGATTAACACCCATCATAATACTTGGTAAGGCCATAGGAATTTTAATTTTAAATAAAAGCTGAAATTTATTAGATCCAAAAGACTCAGCTGACTCTATTGTTTCTTTAGATACTTGTCTTATTCCTAAATTTGTTAACCTAATAATTGGAGGCATAGCATAAATTAATGTAGCAAGTATTGCTGGAGCACCACCAATTCCAAAAAAGAACATAGCGGGAAATAAATATACAAAGGCTGGCATTACTTGCATGGTGTCTAAAATAGGTTTTAGAAAATTTTCAAATCTATCACTTTGAGAACTGAGTATTCCTAGGATAACTCCAAAAATTACAGATAAAATTACTGATAAGCCCATTAATGCTAATGTTTGCATTGAGACTTCCCACATATCCACAGCTCCCCAAAAATAAACTGTAAACATACAAAATAAGGCTAGTTTTATACCTCCATATGCTAGAGCTGGAAGAGCCATTAAAGACATTATTAAAATCCATGGAGACTCAACAAAGAAATTTTCCAAGGCCATGTAACCAGCTTGTAAAAAAGATGCAAATAATCTCGTTATCCATCTATAGTTATCTTTTAAATAATCCTCTCCGGCATTTATCCATGCAGTAAATTTAAATTCATCAGTAATAGATTTAGGAAATACTGTAGGGTCTTCATTAATAATCGACAGATAATATGCTACTGCCCCAATAATAAAAATACTTATGTAAAAGATTATATTTTTATTTAATTTATTTTTAATGGCTATATTTTGATCTAAAGACATATTAATTTATATTTAATCAACTATATAAGAATTTATAAAAATAATTTTATTTTAATAGTATTAATTCACAATTATAATAGCCTTAAACCTGAATAATATGGATAAAATTATTTGCTCAAATATATGGAAAATTTTTGGCAATGATGAAAAAAGAATTTTAGACAATTTAGATCCAAATTTAAGTAGAGACGAAGTCCAAGAAAAAACTGGACATGTAGTAGCTGTAAAAGATGTCAGCTTTTCCATTCAAAAAGGTGAAACCTTTGTTGTAATGGGATTATCAGGTAGTGGAAAATCAACTTTAGTAAGATGTTTAACTAGATTAATTGAACCTACATCTGGATCGGTAATTATTGATGATACTGACATTACAAAAATAAGTAGAAATAGCCTCCTTGATCTTAGAAGAAATAAAATGAGTATGGTATTTCAACACTTTGGTCTTTTTCCACATCGGACAGTTCTTGAAAACATTTCTTATGGTTTAGAAATTAGAGGAGAAAAGAAACAAGATAGATTAGACAAGGCTACAGAGTCTTTAAATCTTGTTGGTTTAAAAGGTTGGCATAATAATTATCCAAGAGAACTCTCGGGAGGAATGCAACAAAGAGTTGGTTTAGCACGAGCGATGGCAGTTGAACCAGAAATCTTAATATTTGATGAGCCATTTTCTGCTTTAGACCCATTAATTAGACGAGAAATGCAAGACGAGCTATTAGACATACAAAAAAAATTGCAACGCACTATGGTATTTATTACTCATGATTTTTTAGAGGCAATAAAAATGGGCGATCATATTGCTATCATGAAAGATGGAGAGATTTCTCAAGTTGGAACACCTGAAGAAATTGTGGCAAATCCAGTTGACAAATACGTTAAAGATTTTTGTGAAGATGTTCCAAAATATAAAGTATTAAGTGCTGGAAAAGTTATGCGTAAGGAATGTTCTGATGAGTCAAAGAAATTATTTTCAGATAAAACTAAATGCATAGATGAAAATGCTAAAATTGAAACATTAATTGACCAAATATGTGAGGATGATACAGCCTACCCTATAATAAATGCACAATCTGGTGAGTTAGTTGGAGAAATTGATCGAACCATAGTCATGAAGTCTATGAAATCTAAATGATATAAACATTTAGTTTGGTTTATTAATTTTCTTATTTTTATCTCTCCAAATAATAATCATTCCAGCGAAAACTATTAATAAAACTCCAGGGAAAAGTTGATCAAAAGGTGCTTCACCAAAAAATATCCATGCTAGAATAAAAGATGAGGGTATTGCTAAATATTCAAAAACTGCGATTTTACTAGCTGCTATTAACCTATAAGAGTAAATAAATAGAATTGCAGCTGTTCCTCCAAAAATACCAATTAATGATAAAATTAAAAAGTCAGTATTGCTCTCAATATATGTATGACCAGTTGTAAAAAAAATAAATATTAATGAACCAAGAAAAGATGAAAAGAGAGAATAGAATTGAATTTTTCCTGTAGAAAAATTATCTGGTATAAATTTTAGTACTATCACTTGGACAGCCCATAAGAAAGCAACTAGTATTGGCAAAATAGAATAATAAGAAAAAATACTACTATTAGGTTTCATGATCATTACAACTCCAACAAAGCCAATTATAACAGCTGACCATCTATATATACCCACTCTGTCTCCTAAAAAGAAGATTGATAAAATTACTATAAAAAATGTAGAGGAAAAAGTTAGTGTAGATGCTGTAGCAAATTCCATATTATTTATTGCAATGTAATACAAGATATTAATAGCCAAAAAACAAGAACCTCTGATAAAACAAAATAAAATAAATTTTTTACTTATATTTTTAAAAAGGTCTGAGCTTTCTTTATTATAAATTAGTAAAAGTATTAGGGGGATTATCGCAAAAGTATTTCTAAAAAGAGCTAGTTGAATTGTAGAATACTCACCTCCTAAATATTTTACAATCAATCCATGTATATCTATGAATATAACTCCAATAACCATTGCAGAGATTGCAAGAAATGTATTTTTTTGATTATAAATAAAATTAATCATTTCATATCACTATTAACTTGTTATAAACTTTATTATTCTAAATGAAAAACTTTAAACTAAATGAAAAAGATATCCTGTCTAACCAAGACTGGACTTTTCCGACAACCACATATTACGGACCAGGAAGATTTAATGAAATTGCAAAATTTTGTGAGGAATTTGATATTAAAAATCCTCTTATTGTAACAGATAGTGGCAGCAAGGATCTTCCTTTTATAAAGAAGTTAATAGCATTATTATCAAAAAATAATATTAAATCAGATTTATTTTATAATATATCGCCTAACCCACGAGATGATGAGATATCAAAAGGATGTGACCAGTTTAAAAATGGAAGTCACGATTCAATCATAGCTATTGGTGGTGGGAGTGCTATGGATGGTGGTAAGTCTATATGTTTAACTGTTAATAGTGAAACTCCATTATGGGATTTTGAGTTTGAACAACCAGTACCAAAAATAACAAAAGAAAATGCATTTCCAAAAATAATAACTGTCCCAACAACTGCAGGAACCGGGGCTGAAACAGAAATAACAGCAATGGTTACACATTTAGAAAAAGGAATGAAATTTTGCATCTGGCATCCAGATGTAAGACCTATATTCACACTAGTAGATCCAGAGTTGACATTAGAATTACCTCCAAAATTAACAGCGTGGACAGGTGTCGATGCTCTTGTACATAGTATCGAGGGATACTGTGTGCCAGGTTTTCATCCACTTTGTGATGGAGCTGCTTTGGAAAGTCTTAATTTAATTTCAAAATCTCTTGTTTTAGCTGTAGAAGAACCAAATAATTTGTTGGCAAGAGGTGCAATGATCATAGGATCATATTTGGGAGGAATATCCTTTTTAAAGGGATTAGGTAATGTTCATTCAATATCCCACATGGTTGGAGCAGAATTTAATACTCATCATGGTTTAACGAATGCTATTGTTTTACCACCTGTTCTTCATTTCAATTTACCAGGTATGGATGAAAAAGTTCAGAGAATGTCAGAAGCCATGCAATTTGAAAATCATACAGTAAATGAATTTACTCAAAATATTGAATTGTTACTTGATAGATTAAATATCCCTAAAAGTTTAAGTGAAATTGATGTTCCTGAAGACTGTGCTGAAAGGATTGCAAAAAAAGCTATGCAGGATCAAGCCTATGCAACAAATCCAAAAGAAGCATCATTGTTGCAAATGAAAGACATTGTTACTCAAAGTATAAAACAAGCTCGCTAAGCCTATATGCTTGAGGATCAATCTGTTGAAGAAATAATACACAATATAAATCAGCGACAAATATCTATTAAAGAGGTAATGGAATACTATTTGGATAGAATTGAAAAATTTAATCCAGATTTAAATGCAATAGTGCTTCTTAAGGATAGAGGGGATCTTATAAAAGAAGCTATATATAAAGATAATTCAACTCAATCTGAGAAGACTTTAGATGGAATTCCCATAGCTATTAAAGATTTAAGTGATGTAGTTGGCATTAAAACAACATATGGCTATCCTGGAACAAAAGATTATTTTCCCAAAAAAAATTCATTGTTTGTTGAACGTCTTATTAAAAGCGGAGCTATTATAATTGGAAAGACTAACACAGCAGAATTAGGTGTTGGTGGACATACAATAAACAGATTGTTTGGCCCAACTTCTAATTATTTTGATAATACAAAATCTGCAGCAGGATCAAGTGGAGGAGCCAGTACTGCTGTAGCAGCAGGACTAATACCATTTGCAGACGGCACTGATCAAATGGGATCATGCAGAGGACCAGCAGCATATGCAAATATTTATGGATACAGACCTACACCTGGCTTAATTTCAGTTGATAGAGGGAACCAATTATCAAAAATTCCCATACTCACAACACCTGGTTGTTTAGCAAAATCACCAAGTGATATGGCATTTTTATTAGATGAAATGATTGGAAGTGATACGAGGGATAACTATTCTTTTGATTTAAAAGAACTTTTTAAAAATCAAAAAATAAAAGATGAAGATTTAACCAATATCAAAATAGGTTGGTTATCTAACATGAATAATAATTATAAAATTGAAACAAAAATTTTAGATATGTGTGAGTCTCAACTTAAAAAATTAGAAAACTTGTATGTAAAAATTGAAAGATTAAAACCAGATTTTGATAATGAAGCTCTATGGAATAGTTGGATTACGTTTAGATCAAAAAGTATTTACGAAGATACTTTAGCAATGAACATAAAAGATATTAATACAATGACTTACCAAGCTATATGGGAGTACAATCACGGAAAAAATATAAATAATGAAGACTTAGATAGTGCTTATAAACAAAAAAAAAGGTGTGAAGAACAAATTGAAAATATTTTTAAAAACTTTGATTTTCTAGCTTTACCCTCTGCACAACTATTTCCGTTTGATAAAAATCAACAGTTTCCTAAAAAAATAAATTCTTTTCAGTTAGATACTTACCACCGTTGGTTAGAAATTTTTATATTGTCTAGTCTTCTTGAATTACCGACATTCACTATCCCTGTCGGATTTGATGAACTTGGTATGCCAATGGGTATGCAGATAATTGGAAAAAGGAAAAGTGATTTACAATTATTTGCTTTTGCAAAAAAATATGAGGAAATATTTAACTTTAGTAAGTTTAAACCTCTGTTAGATTAATAATAATGAGGCACCCTCATCATTATAAAATAGCAGCTGCCCTTGCTATATCAGCTGGATCATGGGGTATATATTGGTTACCACAAAGAATATTAGAAGACGGTGGTCTTACTGGTGGTTGGGGAACCATCGCACAAATGATTATTGGAGTTTTAATTTTATCTCCAATTGCAGTGTGGCGTAAAATTAATGGAAGAACTTTTGGTTTAGAGCTACCGATAACAGGCTTACTTTGTGGGGGCGGCTTTATTTGTTATGCGTTGAGTTTTCTTTTAACTGATGTAGTTCGAGCATTAATACTTTTTTACATGACACCAATATGGACTACTATTTTTGAAATTTTATTTTTGAAAAAAAGACCTGGGATAGAAAGAGCTATAACACTTGGTTTAGCTTTAGGGGGGCTATGGGTAGTATTTAGTAAGCAAACGATAATCCCTTTACCAGAGAATGCTGGTGATTGGTTAGCTTTTGCTGGAGGGGCATTATTTGCTGGCGGGATGATAAAATTAGAAATCGCAAAGACAGATGGTGTATTCCCAACAATTTTTTCTTTCTTTTTTTATGGAACTTTATTTAACATTGTCGCTGGCATCTTTTTGAAAGATTATTTAGGACCTATGCCTACAATGGACTCTTTCGTTGAAATGTCTTCATTTCTTTTCTTTATATCTGTTTTTTATTTTATACCCACAGGTGTAGTAATATTCTGGTCTCCTAGCAAATTAGGTGCGGGTTTGTGTTCCATTCTTTTTTTATCAGAAATACTTGTTGGTGTGACCAGTTCTAGTATTTTGACAGATGAGCCTTTTGGCTGGCGTGAAATAATAGGAAGTTCAATGATTGTGCTTGGTGGAATTTTAGCAGTAGTACTAGCACCAAACACAAAAAAATCATGATTTATAAAGAAAAATTAAATAACAATTCAAAAATTTTCCTCGATGGTGGAAATGGTTCTGAGATTGCTAAATTAGGTGGTGATATGAGCCCTGCTTTTGCAGCATTATCAACAGTTACATCTCCTGATATTGTTGTAAAAGTTCATGAAAACTTCATCAATGCTGGATGTGATATCATCACCGCTAACACTTTTGCAACCAGTAGACACGTTTTACAAAGTTTAAATCGTGAAAATGAAACTATAGAATTTTTAACTGGATCTGTCGAATTAGCAAGAAAAGCATTAAAAAACTGTAATAAGGAAAATCAAGTTGCTATAGCTGGAAGTCTCTCCAATTTTTTTGCTTTAAAGGAAAATGAATTTGTACCTGATCCAAGGTTTATTCCGTCATTTAAACAAGAAGAAGAGAATTATATAGAGGCAGCTAACACATTAAAAAATTCTGGTGTTGATATTTTAATATTAGAAATGTTATTAGACATAGACCATTCACAATTATTATTGAATGCTGCTTTACAAACTGGTTTACCCGTATGGGTTGGATTAAGTTGTTGTGTAAGTAAATATGATAATACGATAGTTGGAAGAAATTTTAGAGCTGAAAAAGAAAAATCACTAATTTATGATGAAAAGATATATCAAGAACAACCGAAATTTTTACCTGAAGATGATATAATTTTATTTGAAGATATTATAAAAACACTAACAAATATTGGTGGAGATGTTTATGGTATTATGCACACGTGGTTTCAAGATAGCTATGGTGGATTGAAAATTATAAAAGATCATTGGAGTGGCCCTATGATGTATTATCCAGAAATACATAAATTTGATACAAGCACACATGAAGCTATTGCTACATGTAATGAAGATGAATTTGCAAATTCTTGCCTAGAATTTATTGATGATCAAATACAAATCATTGGTGGATGCTGTGGTGTAAGTGACAATCATTTAAAGAAATTAATTGAAAGATTTTAAATAATGACATTCATAAGAAAAGTGGAGACATGGATAACTAATTCAAAACAAACTGAAGATGGATGGTCGCAAATAAAACCATTTATATTTTTAAAATTAACTAACTCTGATGGTTTTGAGGGCTGGGGTGAGGCTTTTTCATTACCTGCAAGAGAAAAAGGAATTGTTGAAATTATTCATAATTTAATGAGCTCTTTATCTCATGTAAAAGACATAACACCAGATAGATTTTATACAGAGTCAAATTTAATAGCTGATGGACATCGTGGAATTGACTTTTCCGCTGCAACAAGTGCTATAGAAATGAGCCTTTGGGATATAGAGGGGAAGAAAGAAAAAAAACCTCTTTATAAAATATTATCAAAGGATTATAGAGAAAAAGTTCCTGTTTATGCAACAATATGGAGTGAGGATTTTAAAAATGATGAAAATTTATCATCAAGATGTATAGAAACACTAAGCGATGGTTATGGAGGAATTAAAATATATCCACTTCAAAATAGAACTGTTGAACAAGCAGCAAAATGTGTTTCAAAAATTAGAGATGTTTTAGGCTATAAAATACCTCTTATGTTAGATCTAGCCTGCCCTAAAGATACAAATATATCATTAAAACTAGCTTCACTTGTTGAGGAATTTAGACCTTATTGGTTTGAAGAACCAGTTGATGGTGAAGCAACAAGAGCACTTAAAGATATTAGAGAGAAAACAAGTTTGAGAATTGTTTCAGGTGAAAAGCAATGTGGATTAAATCATTTTATTGAAACTTTAGCCTTAGATGCAGTAGATATTTTCAATCCAGATATTTCAGGCGTTGGGGGAATTATTGATATGATAAAAATAATCAAATTATCTCATGAAAAAAAAGTTACAGTTTCTCCTCATTGTTGGAATTCTATGTCGATTGCAGCATCTGCGATGGTACATGTATGTATGAGTTTTACAAATACAGAGATGGCAGAATTTTTTCCTGAATATATTCCATACTCATTAAAATTTAGTAATCAAAACTATGAAATAAAAGATGGATTTGTCAAAATAGAGGACAATGAAGGTTTAGGTATAAATATTGATACTAAATTGTTAATGGAAGATACATCTTCTTACAGAGAAACAGAATTAAATTAAAAATTAATTCTTTAAAACTGATAATGCTTTAATATGACTAGGGCTGACTCCACAGCAACCACCTATAATTTGTGCACCACTTTCAACCCATAATTTAGCTTCTTCATAATACTCTTGTGGAGAAATACTCTCTACCACATTCCAATGTGGTTTTTTAAAAAAACCATTATTCGGATATGCCCCAATAATACCATTATAATTACTTTTAATTATTTGAATTCCTTGATTTATAACCTTTATATCGGAATGAGCTATTAATATAGGACCATCATGAATTTTTTTAAATTTATTAATTGAATTTTCAAAATCATCATAAAAAAAAGCCTCAGAATTACTGATACTTTCTTGATATCCAAGCATAAGTTTATCTCTTTCTCTGTCCAATGCACATGATATTGAGAGCCATACAGATATATCAAATTTATTAGAACAATCTAATAATGCCTCTATGGTTCTTGTCGATGAAGTCATTGCTTCAAGGATAATTAAATCAACACCTGCTTCAGATAAAATACTTAATTGTTTTAAAAAACCTGGTTTTAAGAATTTTGGTTCAATTCTATCCCAACTACCATATGTAGAAACCGAACCAGCTACACATACATTAGAATTAGAATTATCAATAACATTTTTAGCTATTTTTACACTCGCTTTATTCCATTCTTCGATATGGTTTTCATAGCCATATTCTTTCATTGAAATTGGAGTACTAGCATAAGTATTAGTCGTAATTATATCTGAGCCTGATTGAATAAAATTTTGATGGGCTTTGTATACGATTTCAGGATTATCTACAGAACATCTGCCAGACCAAAGATTATCATCCATAGATGCTCCAAGTTTTTCTAGTTCAGCACCCATTCCGCCATCAAGAATAATAATTTTTCCTGAATTCAATTTATTTTCAATATCAGAATAAGACATAAAGATAAAATAAATTTCTATTTATTAAGGTAAGTGTAACCACAAATTTTGTTGCCATCTAAATCTCTGATATAAGAATAATACTCACCTTCATATCTCTCACCTGGGGCGCCTTCATCTTTTGCACCTAAACTTATTGCAGTAGAATGAAATAAATCGACAGTGTCTTTATTACTTATATAAAAAGAAATTTGAGTTCCGTTACCAACTGTTGCTTTTTCTTCATTGAAAGGAGTTGTAACATAAAATTCTACTACTTCGGGATTTGATTTAGGGGCGTAGGAGCCATAAGTATCAGTTTTTTCAATCCTCTTTAAATCAATAATATCGAGAATGGTATCATAAAACCGAGTAGCTTTATCAAGATCGTTTGTTCCAACCATGACAAATCCTATCATCTATTTCCAACCACTAATTGCTTTAACTTCCAAATATTCGTGCAGACCCCAAGTTCCACCCTCTCGTCCATTACCAGATTGGTTGTAGCCTCCAAAAGGTGTTCCAGCATCAGGAGCATTTCCATTGATTTGAACTACACCAGCCCTTAATTGTTTTGAAACTCTTCTAGCTCTTTCTTTATTCTCAGTTTGTAAAAAATTACCTAATCCATATGGTGTATCATTAGTTATCGAAATTGCCTCTTCTTCAGACTCAAAAGGAATAATGGATAGCACAGGACCAAATATTTCCTCTTTAGCTATTCTCATATCATTACTAACATTTGTGAATACAGTTGGTTTTACATAATAACCTTTTTCAAGATTTGAAGGTCTACCCGCTCCACCAGCTACAAGTGTTGCACCCTCGTCAATACCACTTTGAATTAACGACTGTATTTTCTCAAATTGAGATTTATTAATTACAGGTCCTATATGATCTCCTGATTTAGATGGTAAATCTACGCCTATCTTTTTAGCTTCATCTGCAGCTTCCTCAACAGCTTTTTCATAAATTGATTTTTCAACTAACATCCGTGTAGGTGCATCACATGATTGACCAGAATTACTCATTATATTCCTTACACCATCTCTAACAGCATTGGGATATGCATCAGCAAAAATAATATTACCTCCCTTACCACCAAGCTCTAAACAAACTCTTTTAATAGTGTCAGCTGCACTTTTTGAAATTAATTTACCTGCTCTAGTAGAGCCAGTAAAAGAAACCATGTCTATGTCAGGATGACTCGATATTTGAGATCCAACGCCTGCCCCATCTCCATTTACTAAATTAAAAACACCATTAGGAAAACCTGCTTCATGTATCATTTCAGCAAATAACAAACCAGACAGAGGTGCCATTTCAGATGGTTTTAAAATCATGGTACAGCCAGTGGCAAAAGCTGGTATTACTTTAAGAGCTATTTGGTTAATAGGCCAATTCCATGGTGTGATAAGACCACACACACCAATAGGTTCATAAACTATATAATTATCAGAACTTTCATCAAATTTTGTTTCAAATTCAAATTTTTTTAATCTCAATATGAAATCTTCAATATGTGACTCTCCAGAGGCTGTTTGTGCAGATGAAGCCCAATCTAAGGGGGCACCAAGTTCAGTTGAAATGGCTTGGGTCATCTCATTAAATCTTCTCTTATAAATCTTTAAGAGTTTTTCAAGTAAAGTTATTCTTTCCTCTACAGAGGTATTTTTCCATGAGGTAAAAGCATTTTTTGCCGCCACTACAGCCATGTTAGTGTCATCTTCATTACCTAAAGATATAGTTACATAAGGTTCTTCTGTAGCTGGATTAATTACATTAAAATCTGAGTTTTTTGATGGAGATACCCATTCACCATTTATATAAAATTTTCTTTTATCAAGCATATTAGATTATAACCATAAATAAACAGTTGGTCGATTTATTAAATTTACATATTTATTTTTCAAGAGATCCATCTTGGACATATTTTAAAATACGAACTACTTGTTCATTATTAGACACAACAGCAGAGGCTGCTGCGTCTACCTCTTTTAAAGCATGTTGATGATCTTCACTATGTATAATAATAATTGATTTGTTTAGAGCCGAAGCATATCCAGCATCAAAAGCAGCATTCCATTGTTTGTATTTTTCGCCAAATTTTACAACTACTATATCGCTATCCTTTATAGCTTTTTTTGTACGAATAGAATTAATATTGGCACCTTTATTATCTTTCCAAAAATTTTTATCCTCAGGTCCTAATATTTCTACGCCACAATTATCAGAATTTTCATGATTGGTGACAGGAGAGAAAAATTGAGTCTTCAAATTAGCAGAGTTACACAATTGAATTAAATCTTCACGCCAATTAGTGTGAATTTCTCCTGCTAAATAAACTTTAATCATAGTTTTAAGTGGTGAGCCCAGCAGGATTCGAACCTGCGACACCCTGATTAAAAGTCAAACGCTCCTTAGCAAAAAGACCTTGATTACAAATATTTTTTTTCAATGTCATTACTTGGTTCATTTGTGGTTCACTAATACAAATATACAATAGTCATTTTTATAACCATTCAAAGATATTTTAATGAACCAGAACTTAGTTCTGTTTTTGATGTTATGACCTAATTGATTCAGAAAAATTAAGACCCTACTCTATGGCTAAAAAAACTAGGTTAATGGAATCAAATTAAATCTATTTTAAAATAAAAGGATTGAGTTTACACCTCAGTATAAATACTTCCTCAATACATAACCGAAGTTGCTACACCATATAAGGACGAAGCTTGGTCGCTTGAAATTAGTTGATCTGTAGATCTGTCATATACATCAATAGTAATAGTCAAGACATCGCTAGCATTTTGTGCCGTTAAATAAAATGACTTTTCTAAATCAATTATTAATGATGATTCATTATTTATGAAATAACCAATTTCTTGAAATTGAAAATATTTGCTTTCATTTGAAAAATTACCATTTTTTAAGTTAATGGTGGTATTAACTCCATTTGACGAAACAAAACAGGGTGCTAATGGTAAGTCACTTCCTCCACCAAACCCACAATTTATTATCGCATAATAGGGATATTTTTTGGCAAAATCTTTTTTTCTTTGAGCTTCATCTTCAGAAGCTTTTTTATTTGCAGCAATTGTAGCTTGATTTTCTAATTTAATAAATTCGGCTATGGTAATATTTTGTGCTTTAGCTTTTTCTTCTTTTATAAGAAAATCATAAATATCTTGATTTGTTCCACCGCTTAAACTTGGAGCCTCTTTTGAAATTCTTGAAGTTAATGCATCTAAACCTGTTTGATCTGAGATACCGTATTCGACTAACTTTTTGAATAAAGGTTCATCTCGGGAATATTTAACAAAAAAAGTATAGAATTGCTCACTTTGAATATTTAAATCTTTAAAAAAATCGTCAATAATTTGGAGCGTTAAAACTGATGGATCAATTATCTCTTTATTGTCGTTATATAAAATAGACTTTTTATCAAGGGCTGTTTTTAACTTTTGAGTATCTTCGAGGTTAAGAAGTATCGCAAAACATTCTTTTTGTTTTTTTTGAGTAATTTCAATAAAAATATCATTTAAATTATTAAATAGATATGGTTCGTAAAAACCACCCCATCTGCTTATTATTGCTGCATCTCTATGAATTAGAGGGATTGACTCGGTTGAACAGACGAAGCCCCCATCTCCAACATATAGCCAAGAGTAGTGGTCGGAATTATTTTTAAGGGCATTTAGAAATTCATCTTCTTTTTCTTTAAGAGAAGTAGATACGATTTGTAACAAATCTTCTCTCTGGTAAAAACCAGCAACTGTTAAGGTATCTTTGATTTCTTTACCATCTCTCCAACCACCCTCAGTTTCCCAATTACCGTTGAAGTCAACAATACAAGCAGGAGCTATGAATATATCGTACTGATAAGCTGTATTAAGGATACTATCATAGCAACTGTAATTAGTACTATTGTCAAAAGCTAACCACCATAAATCGTTTTTAAAATAATCATTTCTTTTAAATTCTACTTCTATAAATTCATAAGGTTTATTATTAAAAATATTGATAGGTTTAAGTTTCTTTATTTCTTTAACTAGCTCTTTATTAATAAGAGAGTGAATCTTACTATCATAAAAACTACTCAATACTTCATAAGAAGGGCTCGAAGCTATATAGGCATATTGAGTATATTCACCCTCTTCTGGGAAAAACTGATCTGGTAAAGCTATACCAACTCGAACTACGTCACCAATAAATGATACATTACCATCGATATTTTCAACAAAATTAGAGTTGCTACTAACATCTTTATTTAGAAGGAATGCCCAATCTATAATTAAATTATAATATTTATCAGAATAATTTTTATCTTGAACCGAATGAGAAAAAATATTTTCTTTGATTAATGGAGTTAATGAGGGCTTAAGTTCAAAGTTTACAGCTTTAGATATATTTGATGATAAAATAAAAATAAAAAAAATTAAAAAAAATTTTTTCACATTTTTATCTTATATTAAAATTTATAAAAAAACAAAAAATGTGTCTTATAAAACTTTCATGTGGATCATCGGAATAATGTAGTATCAGAAATTAAAAACCTTATTTATGTATCTTTTTATGAAGTGGGTTCAATAATATTTCTGATTATTTCATATCAATTTCATCTAATTTGATGTGTTTTATTCTGGTTCACTTGTGGTTCACTAAAATAAATATCCCTCAAGCTATTTCAGTTCACTTTCTCTGTGATTGTAATGAACCAAGACATTAGGAGTTTGATATGTTTTTCTAATATTTCTCACCTTAAAAGTGGTGAGCCCAGCAGGATTCGAACCTGCGACACCCTGATTAAAAGTCAGGTGCTCTACCGGCTGAGCTATGGGCCCAAGTAGAAAATGTGAACATTTCAAATTTTTGATAAGAAATCAAGAACTGGTTTAGGAACACTTCTAGAAATATCCCCACCTAATTTATGAATTTCTTTTATAAATCTTGATGAAATAAAATGATATTTTTCTGAAGACATTAAGAATATTGTTTCTATCTCTTTGTCTATAGTTCTATTCATTCCTGTCATTAAAAATTCATACTCAAAATCTGATACAGCTCTTAAACCTCTTATGATTAAGGAAGCATTTTTTGATTTGACATAATGAACAAGTAAATTATCAAATTTTTCAACTTTAATTTTATCTAAATCCTCTTTTGGCAATGATTGAATAGATTGATTTATCAATTCTAATCTGTCATCAACTGATATTAAATGATCTTTAGATTTATTGTTTGATACTCCAATTATCAACTCATCAACAACATTTAGGCTCCTTTGAATTATATCAAGATGACCATAAGTGATTGGATCAAAAGATCCTGGGTAGATACCTATTTTTGACATTTATAATTTAATCTTCTAATCGAGCTACAGATACTATTTTTTCTTTTGCATCTATCTTAAAGACAGATACACCCTGTGATACACGACCTACAACTCGAATATTATCTCCAACATTACACCTTAATAATTTACCAGAGTCTGATATTAAAGCTATATTATCATCTAAATTTACTTTAAGAGATTGAATTACTCTTCCATTTTTTGGTGTTATTGTAATATTAGTCACTCCGGATCCTCCTCTATTTGTAATTCTATATTCATAAGCAGAACTTAATTTTCCGTATCCATTTTCAGTAATAGATAGAAGATACTCCTCGGTTTCGGCAAGTTCTTGAAATTTTTTATTTATTTTAGATAAGTCTTTTTTAGCTTCGTTCTTTGCTTTTAAATAAGACTCTCTTACGTCGATGGATATTTTATTATGAACAAGGCTGCAAACTGAGACTACTTTATCATCCTTGGCAAGTTTAATACCTCTAACACCCGCTGAACCTAAACCGGAAAATTCTCTTAAATCTTTTGTAGCAAATCTAATAGATTTTCCATTAGTGGTAGCTAATTGAACATCATCATTTTCAATTACTGAAATAACACCTATTAGTCTATCACCTGTTTTTAGTTTTATAGCCGTTTTACCAGAACGAGATAGTTTTCTAGTTCCACTCATAGCCACATCTTTTAATTTATTTTTTCTTATATTTCCGAGATTTGTTGCAAATACCAAATTATAATTATCAAAGTCATTAATTTCTTTTGGAAGAGAGAGAATAGATGAGATTTTTTCATTTTTTGAAATTGGTATTAAGTTGACTATAGCTTTACCCCGTGAAGTTGGAGTACCTGCAGGAAGTTCATAAGCCTTCATAGAATAAACCTTACCAACCGAGGTAAAGAATAAAATAGTATCTCTTGTTGTTGCAGCAAAAACTTGCTCTAAAAAATCTTCGTCTCTAGTAGTCATTGCGTTCTTCCCTTTACCGCCTCTTTTTTGAACCTTATATGAAGATTTTAATACTCTTTTAATATAACCTTGATGTGAAACTGTAACGACAACATCTTCTTCAATTATTAAATCTTCAGTATCTATATCTTCTATATCATGCTTTTGAATTTCAGTTTTTCTTGGTGTAGCAAAACTATCTTTAATTTCAGTCAACTCGCCTTTTAATACCTTCAATAATTGCTTATCTGAATTTAATATTTTTAGATATGTATTTATATCTTCAACTAATGATTTAAGATTATTGAGTATATCGTCTCTCTCTAAAGCAGTTAATTTTTGTAATCTAAGTTCTAGTATTGCTTTTGCTTGTTCTTCGTCTAAAGAAACTTTAGACGATGAGGACTTATTAGAAGAATTTATGAGTTTAATATATTGAGCTATATTAGATTTAATAGTCCATTTGGTTGATAATAATTTTTCTTTAGCTTCAGCGGGTGTCTTAGATTTTTTAATTAAATTTATAACAGCATCGATATTGTTAACAGCTATTGATAATCCAATTAAAATATTAGCTTTTTCACGAGCTTTATTAAGCTTATAAACAGTTCTTTTTGTAATAACGTCTTTTCTAAAATTAATAAAGTATGAGAGACCATCTCGTAGATTTAACGTTAGAGGTTTTGTCTCTTTTAAAGCCAACATATTACTGCTAAATGAAGTTTTTAAAGGTGTGTATTGAAATAACTGGTTTTTTATAATTTCAGGAACTGCAGAAGATTTTAACTCTACGACAATTCTAACACCTTCTTTATTAGACTCATCTCGAATATCATTTATACCCTCTATAGTTTTATTATTTACCACATCAGCAATACGCTCTAATAATTTTGATTTATTTTGTAAATAAGGTATTTCAGAAATTACAATTGCATTTCTATTTTTTATTTTTTCTTCATGTAATTTCGAAAGCACAGTAACACTGCCTCTCCCAGTCTCATACATTGAGCTTAGACCAGCTGTTCCAGATATAATTCCTCCTGTTGGAAAATCTGGACCTTTTACAATCTTATGAAGTTGTTTAGATGTTGTATCTGGCTCATCAATAAGCAGTAAAGTAGCGTCTATAATTTCTCCTAAATTGTGAGGAGGAATATTAGTTGCCATGCCCACTGCAATACCACTGGCACCATTTACAAATATATTTGGAAATCTAGATGGTAAAACTTTAGGCTCAGTTAATGTTTCATCATAATTAGCTCTCAGTTGAACTGTTTCATACTCTAACTCTTCTAGCATAAAAGATGATATTTTATCTAATCTTGCCTCGGTATAACGCATAGCTGCTGCAGGATCTCCATCCATTGAACCATAATTTCCTTGACCATCAATTAAAGGTAAACGCATTGTAAAATCTTGTGCCATTCTTACCATAGATTCATAAATAGCTGAGTCACCATGAGGATGATATTTACCCATAACATCTCCAACTATTCTTGCTGATTTTTTATACGGTTTGTTATGATGATAAGAGGACTCGTACATAGAATATAATATTCTTCTGTGCACAGGTTTAAGACCATCACGAACATCGGGTAAAGCTCTCGAGACTATAACACTCATGGCATAGTCTAAGTAACTTTTTTCTAATTCATCTGTAATATCTATGTTTGGATATATTTTAGTATCCAAAACATCTAACTGTTTTGCTTTAGTTTTTTTCTTTTTAGCCAATGATTTTTTTAAAAAGGAATGTCATCATCGAGTTGTTCAGCTGTAGATGTTTCTGAACCACCCATTGCTTCATCTGCCGCAGAGTCTAATTGATTACTATTATTTTCATCACTAACAGATGATTGAGAACGAGTATCTAACATCGTTAATACTCCAGAATAATTTGGAATAACTACTTCAGTGGTGTATTTATCAACACCATTATTATCAGTCCATTTCCTTGTTTGAAGTTGACCTTCTATGTATATCTTAGAACCTTTCCTTAAATATTTTTCACAAATATCAGCTAACTTATCATTAAAAACAACAACTCTGTGCCACTCAGTCTTATCCTCTAACTGTTGGGTATCTTTGTTTCGGTATTTCGTAGAGGTAGCGATTGAAAAACTCGCCAATCTCGATCCAGCTGTTGTAGCTCTAATATCAGGATCTTTACCTAAGTTACCTAGAAGAATTACTTTATTTACTGATCCAGCCATGAATATTTTTATTAAAAGGTAATATTAATATATATTAAAAGCCCTTTAATTGATATCTAATTTAATGGATAAACATTCACCACTTACTCACATTATTGTTCATAATGCCCATGAACATAATTTAAAAAATATAAATTTAAATTTACCAAAAAATAAACTCGTTGTAATAACTGGTGTAAGTGGGTCTGGCAAATCAACATTAGCCTTCGATACAATTTATGCAGAAGGACAGAGAAAGTATATCGAATCGCTAAGTGCTTATGCTCGTCAGTTTTTAGATATGATGGATAAACCTAAGGTTGATAAAATAGAAGGTTTATCACCTGCTATTTCAATTGATCAAAAAACAACTTCCAAAAACCCTAGATCAACAGTAGGAACAGTAACAGAAATTTATGATTATTTAAGAGTTCTATTCTCAAGAGTTGGTGTCCCCTACTCACCCGCAACTGGAAAACCAATCAAAGGCTTAACTAGCTCAGAAATGATAGATGAAGTTAATTTCAAATTTAATTCAAAAAAAATAATGATCATGTCTCCATTAATTAAAGGGAGAAAAGGAGAGTATAAAAAACTCTTTGAGGAATACTTTAAAAAAGGTTACGAGAGATTTTTGATTAATAACAAACTTTATCAAAAAGAAGAATTACCTGAATTAAGCAAAAACTTTAAACATTCTATTAGTGTTGTAATTGATAGAATAATACCGTCAAAAGATAATAGAGATAGATTAGCAAATAGTATTGAAATTAGTTTAAAAGAAAGTGAAGGAAGTGTAGAGGTATTTAATATTGATGATAATGAAATAATTACATTGTCTGATAAATTCATGTGTCCTGTAAGTGGGTTTAGTATTGATGAAATAGAACCCAGATTATTTAGTTTTAATAATCCATATGGAGCTTGTAAAACATGTGACGGTCTTGGAGAAATAGATACATTTGATGAAGATATATTGATACCAGATAAAAATTTATCATTTAATGATGGAGCAATAAATTTTTGGTCAGAAAGATCAAAATCACGAATATTTCCAAAGCTAAAAAAAATGTTTAATGCAAAAAAATTAGAAAATGTTATTTGGTCTAAAATACCAAAATCTTTTCAAAATGAGGTTCTTTTTGGTGGAAGACAATTTGATGGTTTAATAAATATTATGGACGATATCTATGATGGCTCATCAAGTTGGTGGAGGCAATGGGAGCTTGAAAAATTTAGAAACTCAAAAACTTGTCATGACTGTAATGGAAAAAGACTAAATGAAAAAGCACTATGTGTTAAGATTAATAACATAACCATTTCTGACTTTACTTCCCTAAGCATAGCTAATTCTTTAAAGTGGATTAATGAATTTGAAAATGAATTAAATGATCAGGAAAAACTAATAGCAGCTCCATTAAAAAAAGAAATCTTTTCTAGATTAAATTTTTTAAATGAAGTTGGTTTGAATTACCTAAGTTTATCGAGAAAAAGTTCTACTTTATCTGGTGGAGAATCTCAAAGAATTCGATTAGCAAGTCAAATTGGGTCTGGTTTAACTGGAGTTACATATGTATTAGATGAACCTTCAATAGGACTTCATCAAAGAGATAATCAAAAACTAATAAATACTCTCAAGAATTTAAGAGATTTAGGAAACACAATAATAGTCGTTGAGCATGATGAGGACATTATAAGAGAGGCAGATTATGTAGTTGATATCGGTAAGCATGCGGGTATCAATGGAGGATCTATTGTAGCTAACGGAGAATTTAACAAAATACTAAATAGTAAAGATAGTTTAACTAGTAGCTATATAAGAGGTTTAATTGGTAGGTATCCGCCTACTCTTAATAAAATTCCATCAAAACAATTTATTGAAATTAAAAAGGCAAACGGGAATAATTTAAAAGATGTGAGTGTAAAATTTCCTTTAAGTAAGTTTATAACTGTTACTGGTGTATCTGGGAGTGGAAAGTCAACATTAATTAATGAGACTTTGTATGGAGCTACTAATAACAGAATTTATGAAAAAATTATAAAAACACTCCCTTATGAGGACATTAAAGGTATAGAAAATATTGATAAAGTTATAAATATCGATCAATCACCGATTGGAAGAACACCTAGATCAAACCCAGCTACCTATGTTGGGCTTTTTACACCAATAAGAGAATGGTTTGCAAATTTACCAGAGGCTAAAGTTAAAGGTTTTAAACCTGGCAGATTTTCATTTAATGTTAAAGGAGGTAGGTGTGAGAGTTGTGAGGGTGATGGATTAAAAAAAATTGAAATGCATTTTTTAGCTCCTGTATATGTTAAATGTGAAGTTTGTAATGGAAAAAGGTATAATAAGGAAACATTAAGTATTCAATACAATAAAAAAAATATTAATGATATTTTATCAATGACAGTAGATGATGCTGAAGAATTTTTTATTAATAATCCACAAGTCTATTCAAAGCTTAAAACACTAAAAGATGTTGGTTTAGGGTATATTTCTATTGGTCAATCAGCAACAACACTATCCGGTGGAGAAGCTCAAAGGATTAAACTCTCTAAAGAATTATCAAAACGTCAAACTGGCAAAACACTTTATATTTTAGATGAACCTACAACTGGACTTCACTTTGATGATATAAAGAAACTTTTAGAGATACTTCATAAATTAGTTTCTTATGGAAATACTGTAATTGTAATAGAACACAACTTAGATGTTATTAACACGAGTGATTGGATTATAGATCTAGGACCTGAGGGTGGAGAAAAAGGTGGGAATATTTTATTTGAAGGTAAACCAAAGGATCTAATTAAGAATAAAAATAATCAAACAGGTATTTATTTAAAAAAATTTCAAGAGTCTCTTGCTTTAAGCACTGCTTCATAATTCAAATCCCCCACTATTCCAAGCACCAGAAATAAAGAAGAAAAAGTTCCAATCAAAACCCCAAAAATAAAAACTATTGGCATTTCAGTTAAATTGACAGGTGCAAGAAAAACTAGACATAATAATGCCAAAATAGTTGTGAAACTTGTCAATATAGTTCTTCGAAGATTTAATTTAATTGAGTTATTAACATTAGTTTCAAAATTATCTTTATTTTCCTCGTTTGAAGTTAAACTTCTAAGCCGATCAAATAGAACTATAGTATCGTTTATGCTGTAACCTGCAATTAGTAGCAAAGCTGCAATCATTGTTAAATTAAATTCAATATTAAATAATGACATAAAGCCTATAGCTACAAAAACGTCATGTAATAATGCGAATATACCTGATGCTGCAAACTGCCAATCAAACCTTATCCAAACATAAACAGCTATTACCAACAAAGAAGATGCTAAAGCATAAATAGAATTTTTTATAAGTTCTTCACTAAAAGTTGGTTCTATATACTCAGAGAGTAATATTTCAATATCCGGGTTTTGATCAATTAGATTTTTTATTTCTTCAATAAAAACAGGATTATTATCACCTGACTCTATTCTGATACTGAAAACATCACTGCCAACCTCTCTTTTAATTAAGACTTCTCTGTCAGAGTCTATAAAATCAAAGTATTCATTAAGCTGATTAGTTGTTAAGTTTGATTTTACCTCAAAGTTCAATCCACCTTTAAAATCAATTCCTAAATTCAATCCTTTAAAAAAAATAATAATAATTGTTAGTATTATAAGAGTAAGGGAGACTAAATAAGATTTATTTTTAAAAGAGTAAAAATTAATCATCTTTGAAGTCCAAGGTATTTTATTGAAGTTATATTAATAAATAATTTTAGTATTATGTAAGTAACTATTAGAGAGGATATAATTCCAATAATTAAAGAAATAGAAAAACCTCTAATAGGCCCAAAACCAAAAGCAAATAAAAAAATAGCTGCGAATAATGTTGTTAAATTAGAGTCAAGAATAGTTACATAGGCAGAATTGAAACCATGATTTTTAGGATCTTCGATATTATGTTTAAAATTTTCTCGAATTCTTTCAAATATTAAAACATTTGCATCTACACACATTCCTATTGTTAATACTATTCCAATAACACCAGGTAGAGTTAATGTTGTGTTTAATAAGGACATCATTGCAAAAAGTAAAGACAGACAACTAATAATTGTGATAACTGTAAAAAATCCTGAAATTTTATAATAAATAATCATAAAAAGAGTAATAGCTATAAGAGCTATTATTGATGCTATCACTCCCTTCTCTACGCCTTCTTGTCCAAGAGTCGGGCCTATTTGTTTTTCTTGAATTATTTTTATTTGAGTTGGTAAAGATCCAGACTTTAAAATGATTGCAAGATTATTAGCGGTTTCATTTGTAAAACCACCAGATATTTGACCACTACCGCCAGTAATTGACTCTCTTATAACGGGAGCAGTAATTAAAGAACCGTCAAGAACTATTGCAAATCTAGAACCAACATTTTCAGATGTCATTTTCGCAAAAAGATCTGAACCTTCTTTATTAAAAGAAAAAGCAACGACTGGTTCATTTTGATTATATTGAAGTGACGCATCTTGAATAAAATCACCAGTTATATTTGGAATTTCTTGAACTCTAACTTGCTCACCTGTTTCTTCATTTATAAAAGTCTTAGAACCAACTATATTATTTTTTTCTAGGTGCAATGTTAATTTAGCTGTTTTAGAGATTACTTCTTTGACGTTATTATCTAAATCACCAGGTATTTCTAATAAAATTTTATTTAAACCTACTTTTTGTATAGATAATTCTTTATTACCAAGAAAATCAACTCTTGACCTTACAATTTCAACTGCATTTAAAGTCATATCTGACAATGATTTATTAAAACTTTGTTTAGAAAAAATATAACTATTTTCCTTATCTGATTTTTCATTAATTTCTAAACCTAAATTTTGTATAACAATATTTGTAAGAGCATCTAAATTTTGGTTTTTAGATATTACAATTTCTCCATTATCTATATCGGATGAAATAGAATAAGTATTTTCAATATATTGAGATGTTTTAACTAAAAGATTGTTAAGATATTCTTCCTCATTCAATTCTAGTAAATATGAAAATCCTCCCTGAATATCTAATCCAAAATTAATTTTGCTATCAGATGTTTGACTTTCAAAATTAGGTTTAATAAAGATATAGCTTCCTATTAACAGTAATAAAGATACCCATAATCTCCACTGTTTAAAAATAATCATTATGTTAATTTAGTTTATTAAGCTATTTAGCTGCTATATCAGCTATCATACCCTTAGCTACTTTGACTTGTACGTTATCTGCTATTTCTACAGAGAGAGTACCATCATCATTTACATAATGGATGTTGCCTATAATTCCGCCTTGGGTCACAACTCGATCACCTTTTTTTAAATTTGCGATCATATTTTTGTGATCTTTTAATTTCTTTTGTTGGGGCCTAATAAGTAAAAAGTAGAAAACGACAAAAATTAATATAAGTGGTAGAATTCCTGCAAGTTGTTCCATGATTTAAATCCTTTAAATTAATAAAATAAGCACTAAAATCTCACAATCATCAATGAAGTCAACATAAAATTGAAAAATAAATATTTACACTGCTGGAATAGATCAAAAAATTCTTTAGATAAAATACCATTCAATAAAGTCCTTGATTTAAAGCTTTTGTATGGTGTTGATCAACAAATAAAAAAAATAGAGGAAAATACAAAAAACTTTTTAGAGGGTTTAGCTTTTAATCATGGTCTTTTATGGGGTGTACGTGGAAGTGGCAAAAGTAGTATTATAAGAGGTATATTAAAAAATTATGCTCATAAATATGATAAATTTGAAACATTAGAAATTAATAGTGAAGATTTATCAGATTTACCAAATATTTTTTTAAATTATAAGTTCACAAAAAAAATCATAATATTTATTGACGATCTATCATTTGAACAAAATGATAGGAGGTATATTCAATTTAAATCGTTTCTTGAAGGATCTTTTTACAACTCAAACTACGAATTTCTAGTATATGTCACAAGTAACAGAAGGCATTTAATGAAGAGAGATATGTTAGATAATGAGAGATCATCTGCTATATCTCAAGATGAGGGGATTGAAGAAAAATTATCTTTATCTGATCGATTTGGATTATGGATTAGTTTTCATAACTTAAGTAAGAAAGATTTTATCTTAATAATTAAAAATTATTGTAAATTTTATAAAATAGAATTTGATAATGAGATTGAAAATAGTGCACTCAAATGGATCTTTTCAAGAGGAAATAGAACAGGTAGGTCTGCTTACCAATTTTTTAAATATTATTGTTCCAGTAAGAGTATAATTATTTAGAGATTTTATCTAAATTCGCCATGTACGGTTTCAGGACCTGTGGAATACTAATACTACCATCCTCATTTTGATAGTTTTCCAAAATTGCTATTAATGTCCTCCCCACTGCTAGACCAGATCCATTTAAAGTGTGAACAAATTTATTTTGATCTGAGTCTTTATAACGAGCATTCATTCTCCTAGCTTGAAAAGAATTACAATTACTACAAGAAGATATTTCTCTATATTTTCCCTCGCCAGGTAACCACACTTCAATATCATAAGTTTTTTCTGCAGAAAAACCCATATCACCAGAAGATAATAAAATAACTTGGTAAGGAATTTTTAAATCATCTAGTATAGAAGTTGCACAACTTAACATTCTTTCCAACTCTATCTCCGACTCATCCTCTTTAGTTATGCTAACTAATTCGACTTTAGAAAATTGATGCTGTCTTATCATACCCCTTGTATCTCTTCCTGCTGCTCCAGCTTCAGATCTATAACATGGTGTCCAAGCTGTGTACCTCAGGGGCAAATTTTTATCAGATACGATTGTATCTAATACTAAATTAGTCAAAGGTACCTCAGCTGTTGGTATCAACCAATGATTTGTGTTAGTTTTAAATAAATCTTCTGAAAATTTTGGCAATTGCCCAGTTCCATAAGCTGCAGCATCTCTAACTAAGTTAGGTGGATTAATTTCTGTATAATTAAATTCATTTGTGTGTTTATCCAACATATAATTAGCTATAGCTCTTTCTAGTTGAGCTATCTTTTTCTTTAAATATACAAACCGTGTACCTGATACTTTCCCAGCTTGCTCAAAATCAATCATTTCTAAATTCTCTCCAAGTTCATAGTGGGATTTCGGTGTAAAACTAAATGAAGGAATTTTTCCGACTTGTTTTATTAATTTGTTTGAGGTTTCATCTTTTCCCACAGGTACATCTTTATGTGGGAGGTTTGGCAGACTAGATAAATTATTTTTTAATTGCTCATTTATTATTGAAATATCGTTTTCTAGTTCATCAATCTTGTTTTTAATTAATTGTACCTTTTTTTGTAAATCAGCTTTATCACTGACGTTAAGATTTGCAAAAGAAGATGATAAATTCTTTCTCTCTGCTCTTAATTCTTGAGATTTAGTTAAAATGTCTCTTTTTTTTTTATCAAGAGAGATAATTTCATTTGATTTTGGATCAATAAATCTCTTTTTTAACAATTCATCAAATAAATCAGGATTTTCTCTTATAAAAGTAATATCATGCATGACAATTTCTATTAATTATTCTCATCCTTATTAATCTGTCGCTTAGCCATAAATTTAGATACAAGGATAGATATTTCATACAAAATTATTATAGGTAACGCTAGAGAAATTTGTGAAAATGGATCAGGTGGTGTTACTATTGCAGCAAATACAAATGACAAAACAATTGCATATTTTCTAAATGAAATTAATTGACTTATAGTGAGCACACCAAATTTAACAAGTAAAAGTAAAATAACGGGTAATTGAAAAGCAAGTCCAAAAGCAAAAATAAATGTCATCATAAGTGACAAATATTCATTCATTTTTGCTTGAAGAGTAATATTGATACCGTCTGCTTGTGAGGTTTGAAAACTTAAAAAAAACTTCCAAGCTATGGGTGATATCACGTAATAGACAACAGCGGCACCTAAAACAAACAAAAATGGGATAGCAATTAAAGTTGGTAATGAAATTTGTTTCTCTTTTTTAAGTAATCCTGGGGATACAAAAGACCAAATCTGAATAGATAAAAAAGGAAATGAAATAAAAGCGGCTGTAAAAAAAGCAACTTTAACGTTTGTTAAAAAAGCCTCTTGAAGAGCTGTATAAATTAATCCATTGCCATCTCCTAAGATTGAAGTTAACGGTTTAGCTAGGAATTCAAATATTGATTGAGAAAAATAAAAAGAAACTATAAATGCAATAATGAAAAAAATTATGACATAAATTAGTTTTTGTCTTAGTTCCTTTATATGATCGAAGAAATTCATTGAACTTTCAACTTCGGTCATTTTTTTCACCTTTCATTATTTCATCATTACTTTTTTCAATAAATTCGTCTAATTCTTTTCCTTCTTTAACAATTGACTCTTTTGTATCTAAAATATCCTTTTTAATATCTTTCACCTCCTCTAAATGAGATATCTCATTTACAGTAGATTTAAACTCTCTAGAAATTTTTCCTAGACCTGAGGTTATTCCTTTAATAAATTTAATTACAGTTGGTATTTCCTTAGGTCCTACAACTATTACAGTTATGATTAGGATGATGGATATCTCCATCCAACCTAAAGAAAACATTACTGGTCCTTATTTTGATTGTCTTTATTGTCTTGATCTGGGTTAGCAGGTTTTTCATCTTCAGCCATGTTGCTCTTGAAAGACTTAATTCCTTTTGCCATATCTGCCATTAAAGATGGTATTTTACCTTTTCCAAATAATAAAAGAACGATAATTAAAACAATTATCCAATGCCATATGCTAAATGTACCCATTTTTGTAATCTACTACATTATTGATGTCTTATCTAGGAAAAATAAATACGTGGTTTAGATCTAGTGAAAAAGAAACTGAACTAGCAGGAGCAGGTAAAAACTCTCCAATTAACTTGCTATGTATGTGGTGTTTTTTATTATTGCTATCATTCACTGTCATATGAATCATGGCGCTATTTCCAAGAAATTTAGAGTCAACAACAACTCCTGAGTTAGGACTTGTCAAAGGAGACTTTTCAACATTCAATTTAATAGCCTCAGGTCTAACTACTACATTTACTTGTTGGTTATCTTTAAAGTCTTTTGTATCTAGTATACCTAAAGGAGTTTCACATTTATTATTTAAAATCTTTGTCTTAAAAATATTAACCTCTCCAAACAAAGAGGCAACATAAACATTAGAAGGATTAAAGTATATTTCACGAGGTTTTCCTATCTGAACTATTCTTCCCTTTTCCATTACAATAATAACATTGCTAAGAAACATAGCCTCTTCGGCATTGTGTGTTACTACAATAGCAGAGGAGTCTAAGCTATTGATTAAGTGCAGTGTGTCATCAATAATTTCCTTTTTTAAATTAGTATCTAAATCAGAAAAAGGTTCATCTAAAAGTAATAGTCGTGGTTGAACAGCTATTGACCTTGCTAATGCTACTCTTTGCTGTTCTCCTCCACTAAGAGCATAAGGATATTTATCCAGAAAATTTTCAACTTTCGCTAATTGTATTACTTGTTCAATCAACTGTTTTTTATTTACTTTAGTGCTTGCTGCAAAACTAATATTTTCTTTTACGTTCATATGAGGAAATAATGCAAAGTCTTGAAAAACGTAAGAGATTGATCTTTGCTCTGGGGGAGTATTAAATTTTTCATTTGCAACTACTTTACCCTCAAAAGATATTTGCCCCTTTTGAATTTCTTCCAAACCAGCTATTAATCGAATTAAAGTAGTTTTTCCACAGCCGGAGGGACCCAAAATGGACACAATCGAATTATGCTCTATTGAAAAACTAAGTTTATTTATAGCATTTATCTCACCGAAAGAATGGTGAAGATCTCTCACATCAAGTATCATTATTTTGCGTTAATTGACTTTTTGAAAACTCATCAAGAGTTTCAGCTTGATCGTCATCATCTATGAAGGCTTCATCCTTATTTAAATCATCTGAAACCTCTTGGATATTCATTGAAGCAAAATTTTCATCCAATATTCCAGAGTTTTTCATTTCCTCTATCCCAGGAAGATTATCTAATGTGCCTAAACCAAAATGTAAAAGAAAGTCTTCAGTAGTGCCCCAAAGAATAGGTCTACCTGGAACTTCTTTTCGACCTCCTGGTGCTATCCAGCCAAACTCCATTAATTGATCAAATATTCCTTGCCCTATCACAACTCCTCTAATGCTTTCAATTTCTGATTTTGTTATAGGTTGATGATAAACAACTATAGCCAATGTCTCTATTGCTTGTTTTGAAAGTCTCTTTTGTATTTCTTTTTTTTCATGAAAGATCTCACTGACTTCTGTATTTGTTAAGAAAATCCACTTATTTGATATTTTTTTTAAATTTATACCTCTATGTTGATAAGCGGTTTCTAAATTAGACATGACTTCAGAAATATCCTCATGAATATCCAGTCTTTTTTTAATTTCATTTTCTGAAACTGGCTTACTTGATGCAAATATTAAAGCTTCAATTTTTTGTGAAGTTTCACTCATCTTTTTTTAAATATATATCAGAAAATGGTAAAGATTGCTTAATTACTATTTTTTTTTCTTCATTTTTATCTTCTTTTGCCATGTGAAGGCTGGCATTAAATGTGCTAGAAAAAAATGATTTATTCAAAATATCCGATTTTAAATTATTAGGTAGTAAACTCTTCAATGTAAACCAATCTTGGTTAGATAAAATTTCCTTAGAAATTATGTTTTGACCATCCTTAATCGTAAATAATTTAGTAGAGCTAAACTTTAAAGTATATTGTTGATTTCTTTTATGAATATTTGCATAAGCTTTTAAAAGATCAATAAGCTTGTCTTTAATTACAAAGTTTTTTTCAATTTTTAATTTATGTTTTTGTGTATTTGGAAAGAATTCCTGTTTGAATTTAGGAAGCTCGAATAACTTAATACTATTTTTATTTACAAGTTCTAATATCGTTAATCGATTTGTAAGAAATCTTGTTACTTTTTTAACATCCTCTTCTTTGTCTTTATTAACTAGGTATTTAGATTTTAAAAAAACCATAATAGCAGCCATTAGTAAATATTCTGATGCTATCTCTATGCTAACCTTTTTTAAATCTACAATAAAAGCAATATATTGGTTACAAAGACTAAGTATTGGTAGATTTTTTAAATCAAATTTATTTTTATGAACAAGTTCTAAAAGAACATCTAAAGGTCCATTGTAGTCTTTAATATCTATATTTAGGTTAGAATCCATTAATTTTTAACAATTGATTATACAATTCATGATAGTGATTAATATTAATAGATTTAAAGTCTAATTTTTTCTTATATTGCTGAAGTTTATTGGATTTATGAACATTTACATAATTATTTGAAACATTAAACGAATTTATAATTTCACTATATTTATCCAAATCAGAGCTACAATCTAAAATAACATCTAATTTAGAAAAGTTAGCTAACTTAATAGCATCTTTAATATTATAAATATTAGCATTCATTTCTAGATCATCAGATATAATTAAACCTTTGAACCCAATTTTTTTTCTAATGATGTTATCAATAATATAACTTGAAAAAGTTGCGATGTTATTTTTATCCCACGACAGATATTTAATATGTGCAGTCATTGCTAAAGGTATTTTATTAAAATATTTAAATATTTTAATGTGGTCTTGAAGAGAGGATTTACTTAATTTTGTTATTGGCAAAGTTAAATGTGAGTCTTTATCCGTTACACCATGACCTGGGATATGTTTCATTATTGGAATTAGTCCAAAGTAACTTAAATTATCTATTAATATTTTCTGCAAAATTATATTGACATTAATATTTGGTCCAAAAGTTCTTTTTTTAATCATTAAGATTGTATTTTTAATTGGTAAATCTAGGACTGGAACAGTGTTAATATCAAAATTTAGTTTTTTTAGATAATACGATGTTATGAAGGATTTCAAAAAAACTAACTGCTTTGATAAAGAAGGGTATCTTAAATAAATTTTATAAAGCTCAAAATTATCTAAAAAATTAAATTCTTTAAATTTTTTAAATCTATTTACAATGCCACCCTCTTGATCAATAAATATTAATGTATTTTTACTTAATAATTTAATTGATTCATTTAACTTTGATATTTGAGGAATATTACTGATATTTCTTGCAAAAATTATTACCCCAAAAGGTTTTATCTTCGAAATAAAATTTTTTTCTTGTTTAGATAAAGAAATACTTTTAATGGATATAATTATTGGAAAGTTCATTTTATAAAATCAAACTCATCAGCAGTAATAGTTATAAAATTATCAAAAAAAATATACTTCAAGTAATTATCGAAAAACAGATAGGAAAATAATAAAATCAGTATTAGAAAAAAAATAATTATTAATATTTTTAAATTTTTCACATTTGTAATTTAGGCTTTATGCCTAAAATTTTTAATCCTTCGTCTAAGACATTTTGATAATTATGTAATAACTTAATTAGATTAGAAGAAATATTATTCTCATTATCTAAAAATTTTACTGATGGTTTATTTTTTGAAGAGGACCATAATGTATGGAAATATGAAGACAGACTCTCTAAGTAGTGTGCTATTAAATGAACTTCTTTTTTTAAATATGCAGATTTTAACACGTTATCCCACTCCAATAATTTTTTATATAAGTTTTTTAATTCTGAAGTAATTATAACGGGTGTATCAACAACTTTATTTACCTTATTTAAAATGGATTGTGTTCTAGCATAAGAATACTGAATATAATAAATCGGATTTTCCTTATTCTCTCTCTTAATTAAATCTATGTCTAAATCCATGTGAGTATCATTTTTTCTGTAAGACATAAAATATCTAAAATTATCAATTCCTATTTCATCTATTAAATTTTTTAGTTCAAAAATATTACCCTCTCTTTTTGAGAGTTTTTGTATTTTATTATCGCGTTTTAAATTGACAATTTGACAAAAAACAACTGAAAAATCAATTTTTGGATGTAAAGAAGTTATCGCTGATGACAATCTTTTGAGATATCCTAAATGATCTGCGCCCCATATATTTATTAATTTATTAAATCCTCTTTGAAATTTATCTTCATGATAAGCAATATCATTTGCAAAATAAGTTGGAGTGCCATCATTTTTAGTTAACGCTCTATCTTCATCATCCTCAAAAAGAGTTGATTTAAATATTGTTAGCTGATTATCCTTTAAAGTGCCCATAAAATCTTTTGGGGCATTCAATTGACCTTCATATGTTAGATCTTTTTGCTTGAATTTTTCAAGAATTAATGGGAGATGACCCTTATCCATAATGGTTGTTTCATATGAAATTTGATCGAATTTAATCCCTACTGTGCCAAGTGTTTGAAGAGTCTGATTAACAAGATTTTCTATAGCATAATTTACTAAATTATTTTTCTCATCAGAACTTAGCTTATTATCAAATAGTGGTTTAAATTTTTCGTAACAGTCCTTTGCTATATCATTAATGTAATCACCTTTGTAAAATTGTTTTTCATTAAGATTTAAATTATATGTATGTGAAATCGAATAAAGTATTGAAGATAGAAATTCATTAATTTGATTACCTGTGTTATTTACATAATATTCACGAGTTACAGGATGTCCAAAATACTCAAATAAATTAGATAAAATATCTCCGACAACAGCTCCTCTTCCATGTGCTAAGTGTAATGGGCCTGTTGGATTTGCAGATACAAATTCGATATTTACCTTTTCATTTTCTGTAAATTCTTTTTCATAATTGAATAATTGAGGATTAAAGCTTTCATCCTTAAGAAAAAAATTTATAAAACCAGGTCCAGCAATTTCTACTTTTTCAAAATTATTTAAATTAATAGCCTTTATAATAATGTCTGCTAATTGATTTGGATTTTTTCCAAATATTTTTGCAAATTTTAGAGCAGCGTTAGTTGTAAAATCTCCTTTTTTGTCAAAAAGTGTTTCAACTTCAACATCTTCAAAATTAATACTAACGTTCTTATCAATTTTAATTAATATTTCAAAAAGAGATTTTTTTAATTTATGTAACATATTTTTTATAGAAATTTATAGCATACTGATCTGTCATACCACATACATAATCGACTATTATTTGTTGCTTATCTGTATCATATTGTAATTTTTCTTTCCATTTAGATGGAAGCATAGAGGTATCATTATTTAATAATTTAATTATAGATACTAAAATTTTTTCAGCTTGCGTTCTATTTTTATATACAAAATCAGATGTGTAAAAAAATTCAAATAGAAAATTTTTAAGAAATTTTACTTTATCTAATACTGGAGGACTAAACTTAACCAAAAAATTTGTATTTATTATAACATCTTCAATTGATCGTATTTGTGAATTATTAGAAAGAGTATTTTCAGTTTCGTTAAGAAGATCCAAAATTAAGTAGTTCATAATGGATCTTGAAAAGTAATTTCTTGCAATACTTTTATCTAAGTTTGCAATGTATGAAAAATCTATAAAATTAAATTGTTCTTTATTTTCAGCTAAACTTGATATTGTCAGAATACCTGATCTTAAAGCGTCATCGAAATCATGAGCTATGTAAGCTATATCATCAGACAAGGATGCGATTTGAGCCTCTAATGAGGGATTCTTATTTAAATCAAATTTAAAACTTTTTGATAAGTCGTAGTTTCTATTTGTTTCTTGTATTTTTCCATTATGCTTTATTAAACCATCTATTGTTTCCCAAGTTAAATTTAAACCATCAAAATTTATATATCTCTTTTCTAATAATGTAATTTGTCTAAAAGATTGATAATTATGGTTAAAATTTGCATCTAATTCTTGAGTAATTATTTCTTCGCCCACATGGCCAAAAGGACTATGACCTAAATCATGAGATAGTGCTATACATTCAGTGAGATCTTCATTTAAAGACAATTTTCTACTTATAGATCTTGCTATTTGAGATACCTCAAGAGTATGTGTTAGTCTATTTCTATAATAATCACCTTTTTCAAACATAAATACTTGTGTTTTATCTTTTAGTTTTCTAAAGGCTGTTGAATGATAAATTCTGTCTCTATCTCTTTCGTAAAGTGATCGATGATCATTTATTTCATCGTAAAGTCTTCCTTTTGAATTTTCTGGTAAAGCTGATAAATTACTGAACATATGGGAAGTATTAATATAACAGATAAAGCTATAAATAAAATTCAAGAAGTTCTAAAAGATCAAAATATGAAATATTTTAGAATCAGAGTCAAAGGTGGTGGATGTTCTGGATTCCAGTACGTATTTAAAAGTGAAAATGTAATTAATGAAACCAAAGATCATGTATTTAATTTTAAAGATTTACAAATTTTGATCGATAAAAATTCTATGACTTTCATAAATGAGTCTGAATTAGATTATAAAGATGAATTGATAGGCTCTAGTTTCTCTATTTCAAATCCTAATGCTAAAAATTCTTGCGGCTGTGGCACATCATTTAGTGTTTAATTGTGAAAATAATTAGTTGGAATGTAAATTCTTTAAGAGCTCGAGAACCACTTATAGAAAAAATAATAAAATCAGAAGCTCCAGATATATTTTGCTTACAAGAACTGAAGATATTAGATAAAGAATACGTAGAAAATTTTTTTAATCAATTTTCATTGAAAACAGTGGCTGAAACTCAAAAAAGCTATAATGGGGTAAGTGTTTCTTGTAAAAGTGAGATTGTATTAAATGAAAATCCCTTAAAAAGGTTAAATATGACACAAGCGAGAAACAATACAGTTATTATAAAAGATAAAAATTTAGCAATCCTCAATTGTTATTTCCCTAATGGAAATCCTATAGATACAGACAAATTTACAAATAAGCTTGAATGGATGAAATTACTTTATAAAGAAATAGAAATACTTAAAAAAGAATATGAAGTTTTATTAATGGGAGATTTTAATGTTATTCCAGATGATGAAGATGCTCATGATATTAAAAAATATAAAAATGATGCTCTAGCACAACCTGAGTCCAGAAAAGAATTCTATAAATTAATAAATCTAGATCTAATTGATGTCTTTAAGACTACTCCAAAAAAACAAAGTTATACTTTTTTTGATTATAAAACTTACAAATTTGGAAAAGAGGAAGGAATAAGAATAGACTTCTTTCTTTTATCTCCATTTTTGAAAAGTAAAATAATGAAACTAAAAGTATTAAAAGAATACCGTGATATGGATAGACCCTCTGATCATTGCCCTATTCTTATAGATTTAAATATCTGAATAAGTCTTTTTTTCTAATTTACCACCAGGGTGTGTAACTGCCCCTAGGTTTGCAGGTCCAACAGTTTTCATATATTTCCATAAAGTACCTGACATAAACTCTGGTTCTTTATTAACCCATTTAGTTTTTCTATCGGATAACGTTTTTTCGTCTACATTCAAATTTAGTATATTTTTCTCTGCATCAATTTCTATTTCATCACCATCTTCAACTAACGCTATAGGCCCACAATCATAAGCCTCTGGACCTACATGGCCGATACAAAAACCTCGTGTACCTCCAGAGAACCTTCCGTCAGTAATTAAAGCTACCTCTTCGCCAAGATCTTGTCCATAAAGGGCACTAGTGGTAGATAGCATTTCTCTCATACCTGGCCCTCCTTTTGGGCCCTCGTATCTTATAATCACAACATGACCAGGTTTAATTTTACCATTTAAGACAGCGTCTAGAGCATGTTCTTCTCTATCAAAGCAAATTGCTTTTCCTTTAAACTGTAATTTTTTAAGTCCAGCTATTTTTACAATCGCACCATCAGGAGCAAGTGAACCTTTCAAACCTACCACGCCACCTGTTTTAGTAATTGGGCTACTAACAGGATATACAACATCTTGATTTTTTGGTAACTCCACATCTTTTACATTTTCAGCTAACGTTTTTCCAGTAACAGTCATGCATGATCCATCAATCAACCCGCCATCAATGAGTGCTTTAATTAGAACAGGAACGCCACCAACTTCATATAAATCTTTAGCTACATACTTCCCCCCCGGGGCTAAATTACCTATATAAGGTGTTGATTGGAAAATATTACAGACATCTTCCAAAGTAAATTCAATACCAGCTTCATGAGCCATAGCAGGTAGATGTAAACCTGCGTTGGTTGATCCACCTGATGCTGAAACAACCACAGCCGCATTTATTAGTGATTGTTTTGTAACAATATCCCTAGGTCTCAAGTTTTTTTCAATTAATTCCATAACTACTTTTCCACTTTCATAAGCATATTTATCTCTACTTTCATAAGGAGCTGGTGTCATAGCAGAACCTGGAAGAGCTAAACCAATAGTCTCTGAAACGCATGCCATGGTATTTGCGGTAAACTGTCCGCCACAGGATCCAGCAGATGGACAGGCAACACACTCAATTTCATGGAGTTCTTGGTCTGAAATCTTTCCTGTTGAATGTTTTCCAACAGCTTCAAAAACATCTACTATTGTTACGTCCTTATCCTTATAAACACCTGGTAATATAGATCCACCGTACATAAATACAGATGGCACATTAAGTCTTAGCATTGCCATCATTAAACCTGGCAAAGATTTATCACACCCAGCTAAACCAACTAAGGCATCATAACAGTGCCCTCTTACAGAAAGTTCAGTTGAGTCAGCTATAATCTCCCTACTAGTTAAAGAAGATTTCATTCCCTCATGACCCATAGCAATACCATCAGTAACAGTAATGGTGGTAAATTCTCTTGGTGTACCTTTTGCATCCCACACACCTTTTTTGGCTGATTGAGCTTGGCGAGAAAGTGAAATATTGCAAGGGGCAGACTCATTCCATGTGGTTACTACACCGACAAAAGGTTGTTTAATCTGTTCTTCGGTAATGCCCATAGCATAATAAAAAGCTCTATGTGGTGCACTTTTAGGACCTACAGAAACATGTCTACTTGGTAATTTGCTTTTATCAACCATTATTGAATATTAATTAATATACTATCAATTTTAGACAATTCCATATTAATTGAACTTTGTCTCTCTTTATTTTGATCAATTAGATCTTTTGGAGCTTTTGATACAAAATTTTCATTTGACAAATTTTTATCAATCGTATTTTTTTCTTTTTCTAAAGAGCTTTTATTTTCTTGAAGTTTTTCTTTGATTTTAGATTTATCAATTTGGCTAGTGGAAATTTCAAAATCAAACTCTTTAAAAGGTAAAGTAACACTATTGTCTTTATGGGATGATGAAAGTTTTTTTCTTGTTAAAAATTCAAATGTTTTTTTATTATCTTCTAAAATTGTTTGAATTAATTGGTTTTTAGAAAAAATTTCTACAGTATCTTCTTTTTTGATTTCAAAAAGTTTTTCTATTGATCTATATTCCTCTATAAAATCAATAAATAATTTTGTTTTAGATACATGTTCACTCTCTGTTTTTAGATCAACATAGTCCCACTGATGACTCATCAAGATATCTTTATTATTTTTACCCCACAATTTTTCAGTGATAAAAGGAATCACTGGATGTAAAAGTTGCAATAAAGAATTAAATACTAAATGAAAAGTTTGTTTGGTTTCATCTCTAAATTGATTGTCGTCTAAAAGATTTTTAGAAAGTTCAATATACCAGTCACAAAAAGTATGCCATGTAAAATGATATAGTTGATTAGCTACTTCATGAAAATAGTATTTCTCATAATTTTCTTGAACTTTTTTATATAACTCTTGAAACTCATTTATAATCCAAATATTAAAAATATGGTTAGGGTTATCTTTGCCATTATCTGTAAATGGATAAATTCCTTTAAATTCAGCAAACTTATAGGCATTGGTGATTTTAGTAACGAAGTTTCTATAACCAGCTATGCGTTGCTCACTTAACCTTACATCCCTTCCAGGTGTATTTAATGATGTTAGAGTAAAGCGAAGTGTATCTGCACCATATTTGTCAATTATTTCTAAAGGATCTATGACATTACCTTTTGATTTTGACATTTTTTGACCTTTTTCATCACGAACGAGAGCATGAACATAAACAGTTTTAAAAGGTGTTTCTGACATAAATTTATTACCCATCATCATCATGCGGGCAACCCAGAAAAAGATGATATCAAAACCCGTAACTAGTACAGAATTAGGGTAAAATGTTTCTAATGTTTGTTCTTTGTTGGGCCATCCCAATGTAGAGAAAGGCCAAAGAGCTGAGGAGAACCAGGTATCTAAGACGTCTTGATCTCTTTTTAAAATTATTTTATCCGCTTTATAAAAGTCTACAGCTAAATTTTTCGCTTCTTCTTCAGTTTCTGCACAAAATTCTTTTCCATCAGGACCATACCAAACTGGAATTTGATGTCCCCACCATATTTGTCGAGAAATACACCATGGTCTTATATTTTCCATCCATTGAAAGTATGTTTTCTCCCAATTTGAGGGAAAAAATTTTGTATCACCGTCTTTTACAACTTTCATTGCCTGTTTTGCTAATTCTTCAGCATTACAAAACCACTGATGAGTTAAAAAAGGTTCGACAACAGTGTTCGAGCGATCACCATATGGTATTGTAGTTTTATAATCTTCAATTTTTTCTAAAAAACCTTTTTCTTTTAGCAATTGAACAACTTTTTTTCTTGCCTCAAATCGATCTAAACCCTGAAATTCTTTTGGACAATTTTCGTTCAATGTTCCGTCCTCGTTTAGAATATTTAATAGTTCTAAGTTGTGCCTTTTACCGATTTCAAAATCGTTGAAATCGTGTGCTGGGGTAATTTTAACTGCACCACTTCCCATTTCCGGATCAGAATATTCATCAAATATAAGTGGAATAGATCTTGATGTTAAAGGAATAGTAAAAGTTTCTTTTTTTAATGAAGTATATCTACTGTCATTGGGGTTAACTGCTATAGCAACATCACCAAAAATTGTTTCTGGCCTAACTGTTGCAACAGTTATACTCTCAGAATTAGAGCTTGGATATTTTATATAGTAAATTTGGGTGCTTACATCCTTAGGAACAACTTCTAAATCAGAAATAGCTGTTTTAAATTTGGTATCCCAATTAACAAGAGCTTGATCTTTATATATCAACCCCCCTGTATATAATTTAACAAAAACCTTTCTAACTGCAGATGACAATCCGTCATCCATCGTAAATCTTTCCCTTGACCAATCACATGAACTACCAAGCCTTTTTAATTGATTTATGATTGTGGAACCCGAATATTCTTTCCACTCCCATATTTTTTCAATGAACTCCTCTCTTGTGAGATCTTTACGATAAATATTTTTCTCAGCTAAGTTTCTTTCCACAACCATTTGTGTCGCTATGCCTGCATGGTCTGTTCCAGGTTGCCAAAGAGTATTAAATCCATTCATTCGGTGATATCTTGTTAAAATATCCTGAATAGTGTTATTAAGTGCATGTCCCATATGCAACGACCCTGTTACATTTGGGGGAGGTATACAAATAGAAAAGTTTTTATCAAAATTGTATTTAGGTTTAAAACATTCTTTGTCTAACCAAAGCTGATAAATTTCATTTTCATATTCTTTTTTATTTTGAAATTCATCCATTTGCTAAAAAACAAATGGTTCGGATTGAACATATTTATAAATATAAGAAGAAGAAGCTTCATCTATAACAAACTTATTCGATTTGCCACCTACATTTATATATTTAACAATTTTATGCTTAAAATCTTGATTATCAATTATACAAACAATTTCCGCATTATCAGATGAATTTTTAATTATATTTATTGGCTCTTCATCAAGTGAACCATTAATAATAATTTTTTGATATTTTTGAATATTTGGCTTTTTGTTATTGAAAAATTCATCTATCGTTAAATTTAATAAAGAGGCATTGAACAAACCTTCTTTAATACTATCTTTAAAAACTTCAGTCATTTGCGAAGAAGACTCTATACAGTCAATATTAGAGGAAAATTTATTAATAATTGATGTTGTAGTACCAAATCCAGAACCAATTTCTAAAATATTCTCATCATTAATCTCTCCCAACGCTTGTAATAAATGAAATGATGTTAAAGGAGGTAGAATAAAGCGACCATCGTCTAAAAATATAATTTTATCTGAGTAAGCTAAATGTTTATAAGTTTTTGGATACAAGTTTTCTCTTGGAAATAATTCAATTTTTTCAATTAAAGATGAGTTTTTTATACGGTTAGCTCTGAGTTGATTAAGAACCATATTTGACCTTGCTTGTTCAAAATTCATGACAAAGTTTGATTTATAACAAAATAAATTGTTTTTCAAAGATCATAATCGCCTCAGATTTAGTAATTTGAACAATTAAATGAAAATAAGATTTGAGTAATTACCAACATTTTTTTTAAAATAAAAATACAAAAATTAATTAATTTGATAAAATAGAATCACCTAGAGGATAGGTTTAAGGATGGAGGTTAAAAAGATGAAGCCACCAAAGTAGTTTCTAACAATTCTACTCAATACTGAACTGGCCCTTATTATTAAGGGTTAATATTTTCAATAAAATTTAAACGACCTATAATTTCATCTCTGTCCATATAATATCCTTGAAGATGTCTTTCTCCAGAATTGGCATCATATTCTTTTCTACCATGTAACACTCTACGATTATTAAAGCTAAAAATTTCTCCGGCTTGCATACGAAAATTAATTTCAAACCTCTCATCATGAAGAAGGCTTAATAGATTTCTGTATGCTGAGTAAAATTGATCCATTTTATCAGGATGGCAGTCCATTACTCCCATATAGGCAACACTGAACCTAATATCATTATAATCGTTGTTATGATCTAAAGTAATTATGGGTTTATGCATAACTCTAATTGTATTAGTTGTGTAATCCCTATTTACAAATTTTACAGACGTATTAAGTAATACTTCATAATCACTTGAGTGATTATTTTTTAAATAATCAATTACCTTAAAACCATCTAAAGCAACTGACTCACCCCCGTTAGCATTATTTATTAAGCAGTGGAGGAATTGGTATCCTGGGGCTATCTCATAATATGGTAAATCAATATGATTTCTTAAACCTGCAGCAGTATAAGCTGAATTGTTAGGATTAGGTATATCAATAACTTCGAATGGTGTTTTAAAAAAAGTTTCTCGAGTGTGACTAATGTTTTTGAGGATATCAAAACCAGAATTTACATCTGTTGGAGCATTTTTAACAATTGAAATACCAAAATAATGTAGTTGCTGTAACCACTTTTTTAAACCGTCATCACCACTAATTATTTCACTGTAATCTATTTGAATATCTGAAAATGTATCTTGCATGGATTTATCCCAAATTTTATATGGTGAAACGTACTCTCGTGTGTGTTTTAAAGAATAACAATTATGTCTCAACCAATCTTTCTCATAAACACTTTTATGCCCTCCCTCACTCCATTCAATCTCAAGATTACCTTCGCTATTCAATGAGTAATTTTTGGGATGAATATCTTCAGATACATCAAGCAAATTAAAAGTTCGTTCGCGAGCTGTTGGATGCACTTCAGAGGAACAATTATCTCTCAACCATAAGAAATTATATTTACTTTTAAAACCATCACTCCAATCGACCAAAATAGATTTGTTCTTTTTATCGATTGTTTTAATTGAAAGGTTTTCACTCATATTAAAATTTATTAAATGTTTTATCCCAATTAGGAAAATTATTTCTTTGATATTTATTCAAAGTTTTCATAATTTCAATCAAAAAAATATCTCTTTGCACCTCTAGATCTTTAATACTGTATTTTCCTGACTGTTTTTTTGTTCCTGAAATCATTAATTTTTTTAGTTTTGCATCTAGTTTTGGAGCCTTTAATTTAGTCCAAGGTAACTTAAGAGCAGGTCCAAACTGCTCTAACATGTGTTTCATACCAGTTTGCCCTCCTGCTAAATGAAATGTTAGACAAACACCCATAAAAGACCATCGTAATCCTGGTCCATAAACAATCGCATCGTCAACATCTTGAGTTGATGCAACACCATCTTTAATTATGTGAAGTGCTTCCCTCCAAAGAGCCTCCTGTAAGCGATCAGATATATAGCCCTCAATTTCTTTTTTAACAATCAAAGGCTTCATACCTATTCCCTCGTAAAACTCCTTAGCTCTAGTAATTGTGTTTTTCTTTGTTTGCTTTCCTGATACTAACTCAACAAGAGGTAATAAATATACAGGGTTAAATGGATGCCCTATACAAACTCTTTCTGGATATTTACATAAAGATTGAATTCTTGTGGGCAAAAGTCCTGATGAACTAGACGCAATAATTATATTTTTTGGCAATAATTTATCTATATCTTTGAGAAGTTTCTTCTTTATCTTTTCACTCTCAGGAGCATTTTCTTGGACAAAGGTGGTTGAATGAAGCGACTCTCTGAGATCAGAATAAATTTTCAAATTGCTAAGTTTTGCATTTTTATTTAAACCTAATCTTTGAAGGCTCTTCAAAGCTGTTTTAGTGTTTGATAATAGTTGCTTTCTAGCTTTAACACTTGGGTCATAAGCTTTAACTATTATACCACATGCTAGCAATCTAGCAGCCCATCCAGCGCCAATGACGCCAGCACCAACTATTGTGACAATCTTTTTTTTAATCAACTTTTAAAAATATATTAACTCATAAATATTAAATTATGATATTTTTTTTGAATGATTATATACATTTGTAAGTTCCTTCATCTTATATCTCTGTTTATTGCTGGAGGAGGAGGTATTGGTAGTGCTGTTATACAATCTATATATATAAAAGAAGGTAAAGTGCCTGAGCCTCATTTGGCTAAAGGTTTTAAGGTTTTAGCATTTTTATCTTTATTAGCTATCATCACAATGTGGGTTACTGGAATTATTTTGCTATTGGTAATATACGGCTCATTTAATTTAGGTTGGACTTTTCATATGAAATTATTTGGAGCTAGCTTAATTCTAATAACAGCAATATTTATAAATATGCATTTATATGTATCAGCTAAAAAAAGCCTATCCCCCAATCAAAAATATATTAAAAATTCTGGGTCTTTGTCTAGATTGGGCTTGATTCTTGCCATAGCTGGTGCAATAGGCTCTTTTGTCTGACCTTGTTTATTTTTTTTTAGTTTATGGTATTTTTTTGTAAATGAAAGTTGACTTAGACAAATGGCATCATTGTGACGTTGATAAAGAGGAATTTGTAAAGCTTCTTAAGAAGTCGGACTATCAAGGTTTTAAACACATGTTTATTTTCTTTGGGTCTTTAATTGTATTTGGTGTTTTAGCTTATTTGACATGGGGTACTTGGTGGTCTTTATTATTTTTTTTAATTTATGGAAATATATGGAATTGTGCAGATCCTATTTGGCACGAAACTGGACATAAAACAGCTTTTAAAACGAACTATTGGAATAACTTTTTTTATCAAATTGGTAGTTATATGAATGGATTTGAACCAGTAAGATGGAGATGGTCTCATTTCCGTCATCATGGTTACACTTATTTCGATGATCCTCTTGATTTTGAAATAGCAATTAGAAGACCAACTGATGTTTTTTACTTTTTCAGCTTATTCATACCTTTCTTTGACATATTTAATTTTAAAAAAACAACTCAATACGAAACTATTCTTCATGCTTTAGGCAAAAAAACAGATGTAATGAAACAAGTAATTCCTGAAAGAGAACATCAAAAATGTATAAACTCTTCAAGATTACATGTTGGTATTTGGATCTTGTTAATTTCAATGTCAATTGCTTTTCAGTCTTGGTTACCGGTTTTATATTTTTTACTTCCAAACTTTTATGGGATAACACTCAAAAGACTTTTTGGATTAACTCAACACACTGGGTTAAAAGATAATATCAAAGATCATAGATATAGTACTAGAACAATGCATTTAAACCCGATCTTTAGTTTTTTATATTGGCAGATGGAATATCATATTGAACACCATATGTTCCCTACTGTACCATCGCATAATTTGCCTAAACTTCACCAATTAGTTAAAGATCAGATGCCACCAGCTAAGAAAGGTCTTTGGGGCGCATACTCTGAAATCGTCCCAACAATTTTAAAACAGGCAAAAAACCCTTCATATGAATTACAAGTAGCCGTTCCATCTAATAACAATGGCTAAAAGAACTACCGTTTTTGATTTATGGAGTCAAAAAGGGAAAAAAAAATGGCCTCAAACTCATATAGATACTGCAAAAGAGGCAGAAGCTGCTTATAAAGCAGGAATTGAAATAATTTCCTGTGAGCCCGATCATCATTTCAAAAATGTAAGAAAGGTTGCTCCAACAGCATTTTTATCTGTTGGTCTTAAACATGGGTTGGTGAGTTCTCCTAAAGAAGCAATAAAAAAAGGTTTTGAAATAATGGAAATGGGAGCAGATGCTATTTATTGTTCGCACTCTATTAACTTCATTGAAGCTATGGCAAAAGAGGGAATTCCTATAACAGCGCACGTTGGTTTGGTACCTAACCTCTCAACTTGGACTAATTTTAGAGCAGTGGGCAAAACTGCAGAAGAAGCATTAAAAGTCTATCAAAACGTCAAAGATCTTGAAAGCGCAGGTGCAGCTTGTGTAGAAGTAGAAGTAGTTCCTGTTGAATTAGCAGATTATATTACAAAAAATACAAAAATGATTACCATGGGAATGGGCTGTGGAGATGTTTGCGACACACAATATCTTTTTTGTAATGACATACTTGGTACTAATAAAGGTCACTACCCAAGACACGCAAAAAAATATGTAGATATATTATCTAAAGAAGATGAGTTACAAAAAATAAGGATTGATGGATTTAAAATGTTTGTTGATGATGTTAAGAATGGGCAATATCCTGAAGATAAACATTTAATTAAAATGGAAGAAAAAGAACTAGATAATTTTTTAAATAAAATCAAGTAGGATGAAAAAAAACTTTTTCAGAAAAGTTGCTTTTGGTTTAAGTCCCAATGAAAATATAAACGAAGATCCCTTAAATTGGGCTAAACAACAATTTAATAGTGTCCCTAACTTCATATGGAGTTATAAGCTCCCTACTTTACTAGAACAAAGAAAGAGATATGGGGAATGGGTTTATGGTGACAGAAAAGTACTAAGAAAGAAATTTAAAAACGATCGATTAATGTATGAAAAAGAAAAGGATTTATTAAGACATAAAACAGGAGAGAAGTTTTTTGAGCCATTAGAATTATCTATAAGACATAATACTGCTCTGAAGACAACAAATCCTGTATTTGAGAGAATGTGGCATTTTTGGTCTAATTTCTTTGCTATAAGTGAAAAAGATTTTCTAGCTAGCTTTTCAACTGGTGTTTATCAAAGGGATATTATTAGACCTAACATGTGTGGCTCCTTTGAGGATTTGGTTTATCAAGTTACTACTTCATGGTGCATGCTACACCATCTTGATAATGCTGAAAATATTGGACCAAACTCAAAAGAAGGTGTGAGGTTAAATAGTAATAATAGAAAAGTAGGACTAAATGAAAATCATGCAAGAGAATTATTGGAATTACATACTGTATCCTCCGAAGCTAATTATAGTCAAGAGGATGTCATAAATATGGCCAAAGTGATGACAGGTTGGGCTCACTTGTGGAATAAAAAAGATTTAGAAGCAGGGCCTGTAAAATTTCAACCATCATTTCATGAAAATGGACCATATAAAATATTAGGAAAATTGTATGATATTAAAGATTTTAATACTGTAAATCAGGGTAAGGAATTAAAAATAGTTATAAAAGATTTAGCCAACCACCCGTCTACAAAAAAGAATATCTCAAGAAAGCTATGTCAGCACTTTATATGCGATGAACCAACTAATGAAATGATCGAGCCTATTATTCAAACTTGGAATAAAAATGATGGAAATCTAATCGAAATCCATAAAACTTTAATTGATGTCGTTTTTAATTTTAGTGAAAATTATAAAAAATTCTCAATGCCTGAACTATGGTTATTACAAAATGCCAAAATGTTGGATTTAAAATATATTGATAACCAACCAGATGGTTTTGAATTTAACGGATTTAATGCTAATCGATCTCAAAAAAGATTAAAGAATATATTATATGATTTAGGACATAACATATACAGAGCTAAACAACCGAATGGATATATAGACTTAGAGAGTGAATGGTTATCTCCAGAATTAATTATAAGAAGATTAGCAATAGCAAAAAGATTTACTGGTATAGTTAATACAAATATTTCCTACAATAATGAATTTTTTGAAAAAGTTATTGTAAATAATTTTGATAAGCCTAATAAATTATTAAAATTATTAAACAATTCAACTAGTTACTCTGATCAATTTGTATTATTTGCTAATAGTCCTGAGGTTATGAGATCATGAACTGTACTAGAAGGAGTTTTCTTAAAGGTAGCTTAGCTACAATATTCTTTTCTAATTTTAATATTCCATTATTAGGGTCAATACAAAATCCAAAAAAAAACATAGTTGTTATAAGTCTTAGAGGTGGTATGGATGGTTTAACAGCTGTTCCTGTTTCTGATCCAATGATATCAAAATATAGGACTGATTTAATTCTTAATAAGAAATTAGACTTGAATAGTGATTTTTCACTCCATCCTAAATTAAAAACATTTTATGATTTATGGGGCAAAAACTTAGCCTCAGTAGTTCACGCAACCAATATCCCTTATACCAAGAGATCACATTTTGATGGACAAAATATGATGGAAACAGGAGCTCTTAAACCATATATCGAAAAAACAGGATGGCTTGGTAGAGGAATGAAATCAGCGGGTTTATATGAAACAAGTCTAGCATTGAGTTTACCTATGCCCCTTTTACTAAGAGGTGCTATTGATAATAACAATTACTTTCCAACACATCTCCAATTACCAGATAGAGATTTAATTAAAATAGTTACCAAAGCCTATGGGGATGTCAAAAAAGATGATTTGGGCAATGTCTATGATGTGATTTTAAATAGACCAATTACTATGCAAGGAGGAAATGACTCTCTTGATAGTTTATCAAAAAGAGCTGCAAAAATTTTAACTGACCCACTTGGTCCGAGAATAGCAGTTTTTGACATAGAAGGATTTGATACACATACAGCGCAAGGAAATGAAAATGGAGAACATGCAGATAATTTGCAAGATATCGATTTAATTGTAAAAAATCTTTTTGAGGGTATGGGAGAGTCATTTAATAACACACTTGTATTAACTTTAACAGAATTTGGAAGAACTATTGAACAAAATGGTGGAAATGGAACAGAACACGGTTATGGAAGCGCCATCTTAATGGCAGGAGGGTTATTAAAAAAATCACAAGTTTTTACTGATTGGCCTGGTTTAAAAAAAAATAGTTTATTCGAAGGAAGAGATCTTAACAGCACTATTGATGCTAGATCGATATATGCCTCTGCTATGTCAAATGTGTTTGATACTGATTTTGAGAAAATTAAAAGGGACGTTTTTTGGAACCAAAATATAAAGAATTATTCTGAAAATTTATTTAGATTTTAATTTAAATTGAGTCTAAATATAATTCAATATCCAACTCAGTAACAGCACTTGCAACTTTATTATACTCCATTTCCTTTATAGCTATAAAAGCTTTATGGAGTTCAGATCCTAAAGTTTCTTTTAAGAATAATGATTTTTTAGATAAATTAATTGATGAGTTCCAATCTGTTGGAATTTTATTTTTACTAGCTGATTTTTTTAAATATGAATTACCAGTAGTCTGTTTGTCAGCATTAATTTTATTTGTTAATCCTTTTTTAATTGCTGAAACAACCGCTAATGCGACTAAATATGGATTTGCATCCACACCAGAAACTCTGTGCTCAATTCTTCTATTATGAGAGTTGCTGGTGGGTATTCTAAAAGCCACAGATCTATTATCTATACCCCAATTGGGTCTAGTGGGAGCATAAGAGCCTAATACAAATCTTCTCCAACTATTTGCATTTGGAGCAAATATTAACATACTCTCACCCATATATTTTGAAAGCCCTCCAAGAGCATAATTAAGTTTCTTACTAATTTTTTCTTTATTCTTCTCAACAAAAATATTTTTGCCTTTTTTGTCATACAATGAAATATGAAAGTGCATACCAGAACCAGTTATATTCTCCATCGGTTTTGCCATAAAGCATGCTGTCACACCATGAGCTCTTGCTTGTGCTCTAATAATTCTCTTTAATCTTAAAATATCATCAGCTGCTTTCAATAATGAGCTTTGATGTTTAAGAGTAAGTTCATATTGACCAGGTGCGTACTCTGAAATGATAGTTTCGGCATCTACTTTTGCAAGTTTTGTGGCTTCATATATATCATCTATAAGTGGCATCATACCATGAAGGTGATCAACTGAGTAAACATCTGTCTTTTTAATTGAAGCTTTTTTTCCAATTATTGATTTTGCTGGCTTAAGTTTTCCGTACTCATCTAGTTCATTTGAAACCAGAAAGAATTCTAATTCAAATGCTCCAAAACAAGAGATACCATCTTTTTTTAATTCTTGTATTTTATTTTCCAAAACATTTCGTGGGTCAGTTAATAGTTTATTACCATCAATATCATACATGTTCATGAATAACTCACCTCTTGGTGGTATGCTGTTATGCAATAACTTAAGTGATGATGGTATAGGCCAAGCTTTTATGTCACCATCACCTTGCTCTAAAATCAATCCTGTTTCAGGTGTATCCTCACCAGTAATATCCATTCCAAGTAATGAAAGAGGAAATTGCCTACCTGACTTATACAAATTTAATAACTCATTTCTTCTAATTATTTTTCCACGACCTACACCATTACAATCATGCATTACGATATCGAATGATTTTACTTGTGTATTTCTTTTCAGAAAATTTTGTGCTTCAGATAAATAATTTTTAGTTTTCATGACAAATATTTATAATATAAAAATATTAATATAAACTTTATGTCTAAACTACAGTTAATCTATTTCAATCTTAGAGCTTTATGTGAGGCTCCAAGGATGATGCTACATACTGCGGGTATCGAATATTCATATGAAATGGCATGGGATTATTTTAAAAAACCATGGGTTGATGTCAAAAAAGAGGTGATTTTTCATAAATTACCTTTGCTTGTTATAGATGAAAAAATTGAAATATGGCAAAGCAATACTATCTCAAGATATATAGCTAAACTTACAAATAATATCCCCAATAATGAGGAAATGGTGGCATATGCTGACTCTATATTTGAGTCTGCCCATGATTTATTTTTTCCTTTAAATCCAACAATAAATGTTTGGGTTGGTGAAATGCACTTAAAGAATAAAAAAAATCTTTTAAATGAAATTTTACCCAAAGCTTTTACAAATTTTGAGAAGCTACTAAGTAAATATGAAGGTAATTTTTTTTTAGGAGAAAGAGCATTTTATTGTGACTTTAATGTTTATCATCATGTTTCACTAGCATTGCTATTAGATGATAAAATTTTAAATAACTTTCCAAAGGTAAAAAAATTTATGAGCGATTTTGAAAAGATTCAAGGTATTTTAGATTATCTGGAGTCAAGACCTAAACTTATTGGAATTGGTACTTGGCCAAAAGTAGTAATTGATGGTATAGAATACACATCTGGCACTAATCCCGATTACAAATATCAATAAAAGTGTTATGCTAAGTTTTATGGCCCGCTGGCAGATTGGTTATGCAGAGGACTGCAAATCCTTGTAGCTCGGTTCGATTCCGGGGTGGGCCTCCACTACTTCATTTCATCAATTATTTTTTTTAAGGTTCTTGATGTAAGATCTAGAATTCTTTTTCCTTTATCTGCAGAGGATTTTGTAGGATTGCCAATTATACCTGTCTTGGACAAATCTTTTGTATTCCAAGCTCTTTTAATTGTTCTTTCATAAGAAATTATTTTTTTTGATTTAAAGTCAGATGAGAGTTTGTTTCTTTTAATTTTATTTAATTTTATCAATTCTGGATAAAGGTGGAGCATTATTGATGTTTCAAATTCACCTCCATGATATCCATAAAGTAATTCCTTTTTTGGAATAATTTTTTCAAAACCTTTAAATAAAAAATAATGTGCCTTAACAATATCGACAGCTTTATATCTACTTTTAATTTCTTTAGCAGCTATATCTAAGTGATTAATTTGTCCGCCATGACTATTTAAAAAGATAAATTTTTTATATCTACGAATACATAACTCACCAACTATGCTGATAATATAATCTATATAATTTGTAGAGTTCGAAGATAGAGTGCCCTCAAAGCTATTATGCTCACTCGCTGAACCTATTGAGATATTTGGTAGAATTAAATATTTATTAAGTTTGGGATATTTCATAATAAAAGTATTTAAAATTCCATCTAATATCAATTTATCAGTACCTGAAGGAAGGTGTTCTCCATGTTGTTCTACAGATGAAAATGGGAGAATAAGTATTTTATTTTTACCTAATTTACTAATATCTGCTGATGTTAAATCGGACCAAAACTTTGATAGCATAAGTGATATTTAACATTTATATAATTATTATGGAAACTTATTCTCTATGGCTTAAGAATGAAAATAAAGCAATTATTAAGAAAAAAATACTAAGCTATAAAAAAAATTCTAGAACTGTTCTTGTAAAAACTCTTTATTCAGGAATCAGTAAAGGTACTGAGAGATTAGTAGCATCTGGTAGTATTAGTAAAGATCAATTCGATATAATGAAATCTCCTTTTCAAGAGGGATCTTTTTCTTTTCCAATTAAATACGGTTACATTAATGTTGGTAAAATAGTTGAAGGACCAAAAAAATATTTAAATAAAAATACATTCTGTCTTTACCCTCATCAATCACTATTTAAGATTGATATAAATGATGTGAATATTTTGAAAGGTAATGGTGATATTCGAAAATATTTACTAACAGCAAATATGGAAACAGCTATTAATATCTTTTGGGATACTCAAGCAAAATTAAATAACAAAATATTGATAGTAGGGATGGGCTCTGTTGGTATTTTAACTGCATACTATTATAAATTACTAAAATTTAAAAATGTCTTTATTACTGACATAAATATTAAAAAGAAGAAATTTGCTAATATTTTAGGACTAAAATTTATTAATTTTAAAAAAATTAAAGATTTAGATGTTATAATTAATACAACATCTAATTATGATGTATTAAACCAATCACTAAAAAAATTAAATTTAGAGGGAAAATTTATTGAAGCTAGTTGGTATGGAAATAAAAAAGGTCATATAAATTTAGGAGGTAATTTTCACTCAAAGAGATTAAAGATTATTGGTTCTCAAGTTTCAAATATTCCAAAGTATTTATCAAAAAAATATGATTATAAAAAGAGATTGAATTTAGCAATTAATGCTTTATCTAATAACCAACTTCTTAAATTAATAAACACTGAAAGTGACTTTAAGGATCTAGAGAAAGATTATATTTCAATATTAAATAATCCAGAAAGCATAATGCATGCTATAAAGTATTAAAATGTATTCAATTACTGTTCGAAATAATATTTTAATTGCACATTCTCTACCAGGTGAGGTTTTTGGACCAGCACAGAATATGCATGGAGCGACCTACATAGTTGATGCTGAGTTTTATGCAAAAGAGATTAACAAATATAACATTATTATGGATCTCGGGGTTGTAACAGAAATTCTCTCTGACGTATTAAAATTTTATAGTTATAAAAATTTAGACGAAATTGAAGAATTTAAAAATATAATTACCTCTACGGAATTTCTTGCAAAAGATATTTTTGATAGAATATGCGCTAAATTACAAAAAGATTACATAGAAGATTTTAACAAGTTGCATAAAATTAAAATTATTTTAACTGAATCAAATGTAGCTTGGGCTTCTTATGAACAAGAGATCAGTAATACACAATAAATCTTATTATTTTATTTATCCGGGTGATATTAATACAAAAACAGGCGGTTATATTTATGAAAAAAATATATTAAGAAGAGCAAAAAAAATTAAATTTAATTTAAATGCTATCAAACTAGCTAACAGCTTTCCCTTTCCTAAAGAAAATGACTTAAAAAATCTAAAAAAAACTTTAGAAAAATTACCTGATAATGCAGTACTAATTATTGATGGATTAGTTTTTGAGTGTATTGGTAGTATAATAAAATCTTTAGATAGATTTGTAGTAATAGCTCTTATACACCACCCTCTTTATCTAGAATTTAATGGCAATCAAAGTCAATTTTTTCTTAAGAACGCTAAAAAATTATATAAGAAAACGAAAAAAATAATTGTCACTTCAAATGATACAAAACAACTAATTTTTGAAAAATTTAAAATTAATAAGCGAAAAATTCAAGTTGTAGAGCCTGGAATAGAAAAATTAAAAAAATATAAATATAAAAGGGATAAAAATATAAATTTACTATCTGTAGGAAGTATTATTGAGAGAAAAAATTATCATTATCTATTAAACGAATTAAGATACATGGATAAAATAAAATTAAATATTGTAGGAGATATAACTAGAGAGAGTAAGTACTATAATAAATTACTAAAAATTATAAGTAATTATAAATTAAGTAATAAAGTTAAGTTTCATAGTAATGTATCGACTAATTTATTATCAAAACTATATTCTAAGTGTGACTTCTATGTCTCAGTAAGTAAATATGAAGGTTTTGGTATGTCACTTGCTAATGCCCTTCAACTCAAAAAAATGATTATTACATATAAAACTAAAACAATTATGAGCACTCTAAAAAAGGATGGAATTATCTACTTAAATAATTTCAAAGAAAAAAGTTTATCAAAATTAATCACTAAAAATGCATTTAATTCAGATTTATCAAAAAAATTATCACAAAATAAGAGAAAATTTTTAACACCAATACAATCTGGAGATCTTTTTATCAAGATAATTAAAGATGCATAAATTTAATAATGATTGGCTATTTCTTCGAGAGAAAATTGACAAAGCTTCAAGAAATAAAAAAATCATAGAAAAAATTAATAGATATTTTCAAGACTACAAAATATTGTCTATCGCTGATTTAGGTTGTGGAACAGGTTCTAACTATAGATATCTGTACCCTAAACTTAAAAAAAGGCAATCATGGGATATGATAGACATATCATTTGAGTCAATTAAAGAATTTAAGAAAAAAACAAATAATAAGAATAAAATTATAAATATAAATTATAAAAAATTTGATTTAATTAAAAATATAAAAAGTTTTAAATTTGAAAAATACGATATTATTACAGGATCTGCATATTTAGATATAATGCCAAAAAATTGGTATTTAGAATTTAAAAAACAAAATCTAAATACAAAAGTTATATATTTTTCGATTAATTATGATGGATTTTTTAAATTCCACCCAAAACATAAAGATGATCAATACGTTTTAAATCTATTTAATAAAGATCAGGAGTCAGATAAAGGTATTGGGCAAAAAGCAGTTGGTAAAAACTGTAGTCAAATAATTAATAAATTATTTTCTAAGTCACACAAAACATTTGTTTTTGACTCGAGTTGGGATGTATCAAAGAATAAAAAATTTCAAAATATGTTTTTAGATTTTTGTGAAAATGTACTTGAAAAAAATAAGATATCATTAGATAGGTGGTTAGATTTTAGAAGGGAAAATATTAAAAAAAATAAATCAAAATTTTTTCTAAGAAATAAAGATTTTTTAGCTTTAAAACTCTAAGCTTACTATCATTTCTTCGCCAAATTTATAAATTTTATTTTTTGTTCTAATAACTTTTTTTAAATTTGTTATAGGTTTTATATTTATAGAATTAATACCAGAACCAATAATTGTAGGTGCAATTATAAATTGCATAATATCTAATAATTTATTCTCAAGAAATTTAGATATAGTTTTAGAACCACCTTCTACTAATACGAACTTAAAACCTAAATTATTTATATGTTTGTATATAAGATTTGTAAAATTTCTTTCAGGTAATTTATAAATTTGTGTATTATTTAAATTCTTTTTAATATTAGAGTGTGTAAATATGATATTTGAAAAACCATCTTTAAATATTTGATAGTTATTTGTTAATTTTAGTGACGGATCTATAATTATCCTCTGAGGATTTGAGCCCTTAATTGCTCTTGTAGTGAGCAAGGGATTATCTTTTTTTATTGTATTTACACCAACTATAACTGCATCACACACTGAACGAAGACTATGAAGGTATGAAATACTATTTTTATCATTAATGTAATGAGAATTGCCGTTTAAAAGTGCAATTTTACCGTCTAAGCTTTGTCCAATTTGACCGATATAAAATTTTTTTTTTATCATCAATATTGGTAACAAAATTTGTGCTATTTCATTTATTTTTTTTTCAATCTTACAATTAAAATTAACGCCATTTTTATCAATTAAAATATGATTGGTTTTAGAATGTTGACTAAGTACAAACGATTTGTTAATTAATTCAATTCTTAAGGTATTTGATTTTTTTTGTTTTTTTACAAATTCAAATAGTGAAGAAATATTATGCTTTGTTATCATTTTTCATCTGTATCAAGTACTATTGAGTATATATATAGTCTATGAGTTTAAAATCAAATTTTGGCACATTTATTGATAGAGCTATCAATGAGCTTAGAACCGGAAGACCGGTAGTTATTAAAGAAAATAAAAATTATTGGATGTTCTTTAATATTGAACATTCGGACAATAAAATTCTAAATCAATTCAATCAATACCTACAAAAAGACAAATATCTTTTAATCACAAAACAAAAAGCAAAATCAATATTTGAAAATAAAGTATCAACAAATATTTATTTAAAAATAAATGAAAAAATATCAAACAAATCTTTATTAAGTTTATTCATTAACCCTTTATCTGATCATAATAAAATATTATTTAAAGATGAGCCTTATATCAAAAGTAAAGACTTCCATAATGTCTGTTTAGATATAGCCAAAAATGCGAAGGTAATACCATCACTTGTATTTAAAAAAATTAATTCTAAATACTATAAAAATATTGATAATCTAATATTACAACTTGGTCTATTAAGATTTAACCATAAAGAGTTAAAAAATCAGAATAAATTTATAACTAATAGTATCAGATTAGTTTCAAGTGCAAATGTGCCCTTACCAAATGTTGCATCTACTACTTTTAATATTTTTAAGTCATATATTGGTGCTAGAAGACATATCGCGATCATAATTAAACCAAAAAATTTAAAACAACCAACAAACCTTAGAATTCACTCAGCTTGTTTTACTGGGGATATATTTCACTCTAGAAAATGTGATTGCGGAGAACAATTAAATAACTCTTTAAACTATATGGTTAAAAATAAAGGAGGTATTATCCTTTATTTAGATCAAGAAGGCAGAGGTATAGGACTAGCCAATAAAATGAGGGCATATTCTCTTCAGTCAAAAGGCTTGGATACTATTGATGCTGATCACAACATAGGTTTTTTAGATGATGAAAGAGATTTTAATATTGCCGCTAAGATACTTAAGTTATTAAAAGTAAATAAAGTCAATATTATCACAAATAATTTTACAAAAGTCTCTTCTCTTAAAAAAGCTGGTATTAAAATTGCCAAGCAAATAAATACAAAACCTACAATTAACAAATTTAATAAGAATTATTTTAAAACAAGAGTAAAAAAAACAGGTTACGGTTTTAAAAATTTAGACTAAATTTTAGTCAAAGTCTCCTCGTTCTAATCTATCTTCGTATTCATTGGAGGACTCGGAAATTGTATTAAGCTGTTTTTTAGTCATAATTTTTAAAGTTTTTTTTATAGCAAGTTGGTAAGTATGTAACTTTTCAACAATATTTCTTTCGCTGGTGTTTCTCATCATTTGACTTAGGGCTCTATTTAGCTCAGTAAGTCTGCCTAACAGCGTATTATCGTCTTTATTATCATCATCGTAATACATTACTTAATATTATAATAATTTTGGAGATCATAAATAAAATAATTAAATAAATAACTTAACAATTTATTTTTTTTTTCTATAAAATAATAATCCAATTATAATTATTCCAATACCTATAATCATCAGAAGTTCACCTGCATTCCAAAACCATATTAAGAATTCCATTGAATTATTTTTCTATGTCTTCATCAAATATTTCATCTACTGGCACTTGTATACTATTGACTAGTTGATTTGTTTTTGCTGCAAGAGCTACAATATTTAAAAATTCTGAATGTTCGTCTTCAGTCATCCCAAGTTTTTTTGCTGCAGCTGTGTGTGAGTGTGTACAATACGAGCAATTATTTGTTATAGAGACTGCCATATAAATCATCTCTTTAGTTTTATTGGGGATTATGGTTTGTTTAACCATTAAATCTTTAACATCACTCCAAACATTTTTTAGCAATTGAGGGTCAAATGCTAAATATTTCCAAAAATTACCTATATAAGTTGTGTTTCTTGATTGTTTAATATCTTCATAGACTTCCTTTATAATTGGATGATTATCATCATCAGTTCTTTTAATTGTGCTCACCAGTGGCCCCTTTCTTTATTATAATTGATATATAGTCATTAAATCATAATATCCCTCTTGTTTTGATTAATTTTATAAATAAAAATTCAGATTTATTAATATTTGGCTTTCTAATTGCATTCGCGTCAGGATTTGGACAAACATTTTTTATCTCTCTTTTTAGTGAAGATTTTAGAGAAACATTTAACTTAAGTAATACTCAATTTGGCAGTCTGTATTCAATAGCTACAATTTTAAGTGCGTTAACTATTATATGGGCTGGCAAACTTATAGATACGGTCTCTCTTAAAAAATATACTTTAGCAATTGTATTAGGTCTTTCGATAACATGTTTTTTTGCAAGTATTGTGTTTAATGTAATTCTTCTTTTTTTTGTAATTTATTTTTTAAGACTTTTTGGACAAGGGCTTATGGGACACACTTCAAGAACAACCATGGCAAGATACTTTAAAGCTAATAGAGGAAAAGCATTAGCTATATCTGGATTTGGTTTTTCTTTTGGTGAGATGATCTATCCATTTGTAGTAGTAATTTTAATATTAACTTTTGGCTGGAGAATTACCTGGTTTAGTTCATCTGTATTTATAATAATATTTTTCGGAGTATTTTTATACTACCTATTAAATAAAAATAATTTTAAAAGTGAAACTGGGTTTGAGAATGAAGATATACAAAATTCATTTTCATGGAGAAGAAGAGATGTCTTAACAGATCTTAAATTTTATCTTTATTTACCTCTTACGTTATTTATGTCCTTTACAGTAACTGGTTTTTTATTTCATCAAGTTTTTATCGGGCAATTAAATAATTGGACAATGTTAGATATTGCACAAAGTTTTATTTTTTATGCAATCTGTGGAATTGGTGGTTCATTAGTTTCTGGTTTATTAGTCGATAAATTTTCTGGTAGGAGTGTAATCACATTTCACTTAATTCCCATGGCTTTAATATTTATTGTGATGTTATTTTCAAATCATATATTTGTATTATATCTTTACATGGCAGGTCTTGGATTATCAAATGGCTTTACTGAAAATATGTCTAATTCTTTGTGGGCAGAAATGTATGGAGTCAAAAACCTAGGTGCAATAAGGGCCCTTTTAACATTTTTTGGTGTTTTGGCCTCAGCAGCATCCCCTTTCTTATATGGATTGATATTGGATGAGACAAATTCGATAAACACCTTGATCTATATGAGCCTTGCCTTAATAATTATTTTTTCTTCTATGAGCTTTATAGGTAATAAAATTAAATAAAATATCCTTTTTTAAAAGCCTCAATAGCTATCAAAGCACATCCTTTAGCATCTGATAAAGCATCGTGATGATTTAATGGAATTCTTAAATTTTTACATACTGTATTTAGTTTATTGTTTTCAAATTCCCAATATTTTCTTGCGATTGCAACAGTATCTTTAAATTCTTGTTCAGGTAGGTCGATATTATAAAAATAACAACATGAGTGCAGGACAGATCGATCAAAAGGAGCATTATGTGCAAAAAAGTAATCAACAGCTAATAATTCACTCTTAATTTGGCGCCAAACTTTATCAAATGTTTTAGCTTTCTTTAACATATCCCATGTTAAACCATGAATATCTGTAAAATGAACTTCAGGTTTAGGTGGTCTTATTAAATGGGAGACTTTTTTTATAATTTTAGTTTTATTAAATATTACATATCCAATAGCACATGCTGATGTTCTCTCACTTGTGGCTGTTTCAAAATCTATGGCTGCAAATAATTGCATTAAAATAATTGATCAATTTGATTTTGATATTTTTTTTGTACCTCATGTCTCCTAACTTTCATTGTGGGAGTCATTAGGTTATTTTCAATACTAAAAGGCTCATCAATAAAGATAAACTTTTTTATTTTTTCTGGTTGAGTTAAGTCTTTATTTACTTCATCAATATATCTTTGAATATCTTCATCACTAGATTTACTCTCTGAGTTTAATACTAATAATGCTGCAATATAATTCTTTTGTTCACCAAAGACACAGGCTTGTTCTATCTCAGGAGATAAAGTTAATAGATTTTCAATCTTAGATGGTGCAATATTATCACCTCCTAGAGAAACTATTATATCCTTTTTACGATCTGTAATTTTAAGATAATTGTCCTCATCAAATTCACCTATATCACCCGTATGGAGCCAACCATCTTTTATTGTTTGCTCAGTAGCTTCTTTATTATTCCAATAGCCCAGCATAAGGTTCTCCCCTTTAACTAATATTTCACCATCTTCTGCTAATTTAACTTCAACTCCAGGAAATATAGGGCCAACTGTATCAACTTTTACTTTATTTAATAAATTGCAGCTTACAACTGGTGAGGTTTCTGTTAAGCCATAACCTTGTAAAGTCTTTAAACCAAGGGCATTAAGCGCCTCCCCTACTTGACTATCAAGAGGTCCTCCACCTGATATAAAAGCCTCTAATCTGCCACCAAAATTATTTTTTACTTTTTTTCTGACTAGTTTATCTAATATTAGGTTAATTATATTTTCACTAAAACTTAATTTAATATTTTTAAATTTTTTTGTTCCTAGCTGGATAGTCTTATTAAATAAATTTTGTTTAAAATTAGACTGATTTTTTAGATTAATCTTCATTTTTGCATGAAGATTATTATAAAATCTTGGTACAGCAGTCATTATATGAGGTTGTGCAATTTTTACTGTAGGCAGAAGTGTTTCAATACTTTTATTATAAAATACTTTTGCTTCTAAAATAATCTGAACAAATTGAACTGCATGTTCATATGAATGAGATAAAGGTAACCAAGTAAGAAAGGTTAAATCTGGACTCTTTATAGTTTTAAGAAGTTCATACGCTCCTTCACAATTACTTAATATGCCCCCATGACTTAAAATAACACCTTTCGGTAATCCTTGTGTACCTGACGTGTAAATAATGCAAGCTGGATCTTTGCGCTTAATTTCTTTAATTTTTTCTCTGTTATTATCATTATTGTCATCTGTTAAGTCATTTAAAAATACTAAATTTGAAATTGAATTATTTTCAAAATAATCAAAACATAAGATAAATTTGAAATTATATTTAACTTTTTCGCTGGCAGTTAAAATAGTCTGAAGTAAATTTTTATTTGAAACTATTAAACCAATAGGCTGAGAGTCATTTAAAATATGCTCAAAATCTCTTGAAGTATAAGTTGTATAGTTGGGAACACAAATAAGTTTATTAGACATTATAGCGATATCAGAGGCCATCCATTCAGGTCTATTTTCTGAAACCAATAAAACTCTCTCTAATTCACCTAAATATTTGTTTGCTAAAAAATTGTGTATTTTCGTTGTTAAATTTTTTGTCTCTAACCAACTCATTGAGATAACTTGATTGTTTGAGTCGAGTTTTAGTAAGTGTTTATTATTTTCGTTCTTATCTGCTTGAAAATAAAATAGTTCTGGAAGATTATTAAATTTATTCATCATTCATTATAGTTTCATAAAAATCATCCATTTTATTCATTAATTTTTCATCATAAGTTACTAAATGTTCATTCTCATCAACGAAATAACTACTTTTAGGTGAATTTGCTAATTTGTATATTTTTTCACCCATTATAAATGGAACAATATCATCCCCTGTGGCGTGCATAATAAATATTGGGGAAATAACGTTTTTAATCTTTTTATCACTTAAATACTTGTCTTTAAGCATGATTGAAACAGGAAGGTATGGATAATGAAATTTAGCAGCATCAATCATTGAAGTAAATGGCGCCTCCAGAATTAGACCTTTAAAATTATTATTCTGGGCTATTTCTATACTAACAGCAGTTCCTAAAGATTCTCCATAAATAATGATGTCCTTTTTAGAAATATTTTTTTCTTCAAGCCATTTTATAGCACTTCTAGCGTCATCATATAAACCATCCTCAGTAGGTTCACCATCATTACCGCTATATGATCTCCAAGAAATAAGTAAAATATTTTGGTCATATTTTGATAACTTGTTAATTTTATAAAATCTATTTTCAATAGGACCAGCATTACCGTGAAACATTAGTAATGTAGTTTTAGTATTAGATGGATGTTTATAATAAATTGACCTTAATTTTATATTTGAGCTATTTTCAATAAATACTTGCTCCACAGGAATGATTAGTAATTCATCATCATAATTATCAATTTGAGGGACATAAAGAAGAGATCTTTGTTTTGTATAAATATAAAAGATAATTAAAAGGTATATAAATAGTAATATTAAGATAATCTTGATTGTTAATGAGTAATTCATTTAATTCTATAAATAAACTTATCAAAATATCCTTGGGCAGATTGAGGAAATTTTTTTAATTTAGAAAAATTAATTTTTGATTTTTTATATTTGTAAAAAATATGGCCGATAGAAGGTATATTTTTATTTAAGGTACCTGTTGATATTGAGATATAATCATCTGAAGATTTTTTTCGAAAAAATAAAGAACTTCCACAAATTGAACAAAAACCTCTTTTATAATGTTTACTAGAAACAAACCATTTTAAAGTTTTTTTACTTTTAAAAATTAGATTTTCTTTTTTTACTTTTGTATAAGAACTAAATTCAGCATTTGAAGCCTGGCACATCTGGCAATGGCAAAAAACTGAGTATCTACATTCATTTTTAATCTCAAAGGTAATTTTCTTGCAAAGACACGAGCCTTTAATTTTTTTCATTTATTCATCATTTTGTGCTTTGCTAAAGATATTCCGTTTTTTATTTTAAAATCATATGACTCCTCAAATGATGATAATTGCCAACCAGAAAGTCTATTTTTTAACTCGGAAATGTTATTTATTTTCCATTCATTTGTCGTATTTTCGTCTTTCCATATCGCTTTTTCCTCAGAAGTTCTAGCACAGCCATAACAATATCCGGTAGATGGATCTGTTTTGCATATTGATATACAAGGTGAAATAATTTTTTCCATAGACATATTATATCCAAATAAACCCTAATATCATTGAAAATTATTTTTAAAATTGAATTAAAAAATGCTAATTGAAAAATTAAAAAATTATTGTAGTTTGATGCAACGTTCCGCAGTAGCTCAGCGGTAGAGCATTCGGCTGTTAACCGACAGGTCGTAGGTTCGAATCCTACCTGCGGAGCCAGTTTCTTATGAACTCCAAACATTTCTTATCTACTTTATGTCTCATAGTAGCGTCAATAATTTGGGGTACTGCATTTGTGGCTCAAACTACAGGAATGGAATTTATTGGTCCACTAACTTTTACAAATATGCGTTTTTTAATTGGTGGAATAATAGTTTTACCTTTTGCTTTTTATGAAATAAATATAATTAAAAATCTTAAAAATAAAAAAAAATTTATATTCGTAGTTCTTTTAACTGGTTTAAGTTTATTATTAGGAACTTACCTTCAACAATACGCTTTACAGTATACTAAAGTAGGAAATGCAGCTTTCTTAACTATATTATATGTTCCTTTTGTTCCAATAATATCGAGATTATTTTTAAAAAAGAAAATTCATTGGAGTATTTGGCTATCCGTATCAATATGTCTAGTAGGTTCTTATTACTTAACTCTTGAAAATAGTTTTGAAGCACAATTTGCTGATATACTTGTAGTTGTATGTGCTTTATTTTTTGCAATACATTGCATTTTAATTGATGAATACTTTGAAATTATAAACGCACCATTTACTTTGGCTTCATCTCAATTTCTATTATGTTTTTTTTATAGTTTGCCTTTTATATTCATTTTTGAAAATCCTTCTATTGATGGGATATCAAAGGAAATCTTTGAGCTTTTATATGTAGGTGTAATGTCAAGTGGAATTGCTTATACTCTACAAGTTTTTGGTCAAAGGTATGTAAAACCCTCTACAGCAGCAATTACATTTTCTCTTGAAGGAGTATTTGGATCGTTAGCAGCTTGGATTATTCTTTCTCAATTTTTGACAAATATTCAGATTTTTGGGTGTTTTTTAATACTTATTGGTGTGCTCGTAGCACAGCTTTTACCTTTAATTAACAAAGAAGCAGCCTTAAATAGGTTTTATAGTTAATAAATAATCCTACTTTTTATCTAACAAATACAATAAAATTCTACATTATGAGTGAGGATAGTAAATTTTTTCTAAAAGACAGTGATGTGCCGAAACAATGGTACAACCTGGGAGCGGATTTAAAAGAGCCTATGAGCCCACCCTTAAATCCAGGAACAAAACAGCCAATAGGTCCAGATGACTTAGCACCTTTATTTCCAATGGAATTAATAATGCAAGAAGTTACCCAAGAGAGATATATTGATATACCGGGGCCAGTTTTAGAGGCTTACAGTCGTTGGAGATCTACGCCACTGGTAAGGGCTAGAGCTTTAGAGAAAGCTTTAGATACGCCAGCCAGAATTTATTACAAATACGAAGGAGCAAGTCCTTCAGGTAGCCATAAACCGAATACTGCATTAGCTCAGGCTTTTTATAATAAAGAAGCAGGTGTAAAAAAAATAGCAACCGAGACAGGTGCAGGTCAATGGGGAACAGCATTAAGTTATGCTGGGGCGGTATTTGGAATAGAGATTAAAGTATTCATGGTAAGAGTAAGCTATGATCAAAAACCTTACAGAAGAGCTATAATTGAAAGTTATGGTGGTAGTGTTGTAGCCAGCCCTTCTAATGAGACAAATTCAGGTAGAGCCATCCTTGAAAAGGATCCTAATAGTTCAGGTTCACTAGGTATTGCTATATCTGAAGCAGCTGAAGTTGCAGCTACAAATGATGATACAAAATATGCATTAGGTAGTGTACTAAACCATGTTTTAATGCATCAATCTATAATTGGGCAAGAGGCACTTTTACAAATGGAAATGGCCAATGATTATCCGGATATTGTAATAGGATGTACTGGTGGAGGAAGTAATTTCTCAGGTTTATGTAATCCTTTTTTAGGAAAAAAATTTAGAGGAGAGCAAGATGTTCATGCTATTGCAGTTGAACCATCTTCTTGTCCTTCTTTAACTAAAGGTAAATATTCGTATGACTTTGGTGATACTCTTAAATCTGCACCATTGTTGAAGATGCATACATTAGGCTCTGATTTTATGCCATCACCGACGCATGTAGGTGGACTAAGGTATCATGGAATGTCTCCAATGCTATCGCATTTAGTTCATAATGGTCATATGGAACCTCGTGCATATGGTCAAAAGGAGTGCTTAGAAGCCGGTATACAATTTGCCAGAACTGAGGGCATTATGCCTGCACCTGAAGCTACTCACGCGATTAAAGGTGCTGTTGATGAGGCTCTTAAGTGTAAAGCAGAGGGCAAATCAAAAGCTATTTTGTTCAATCTTTGTGGGCATGGTCATTTTGATATGCAAGCATATATGGATTATTTTTCAGGCAATCTTGCTGAAGATAAATTCGATACTGAAGCTTTTGAAGAGTCTATGGCATCAATACCTGCTGTAAATTAATTTACATTAGGTAGATCATCAAAATTTGATGTGTATGCGGGACTTAAGTTTTGTCGTCTAGTTATGTAAAACTTTTCGTAGTTTTCTTTGGCAACACAAATAGTCCCGCTTCCGTATCTGTTATTTAGATTATCAAATACCTTGTTTACCTTAATCTTTTTTAAAATACTCTCTTCTGATTGATGAAAGAATAAATCTCTATTGTATTCTCCCTCCGGAGTTAAGTCTGAGAGCAAAACACCTGCTTTTTTATATTTAATTTCTGGTCGATAGATAGATTTTAGCGCCTTTATAGCAAATTTAATCGTCTCAAATAAGTCATTTGATGGAGATATAAAATCAAAAGTCCTAGCTGCATGGTATTGTTTATTATTGTTGTTAAATTTATTTGAACGAATAAATGTAGTAATTTTTTTTGCCTGCAAACCATCAGATCTAATCTTTTCTGAGGCTCTAGTAGCATAAGATATTATTCTTTTCTCTAAATCATGGAAACTAGTTACATAACTTTCGAAAGATCTTGATACTCGACATTGTTTTTTTGGTTCAGATCTCTCTACTATGGGTATACATATTTCACCATGTAGCTCTCTATAGGTTCTCTCTCCCACTACTCCTAGGTGTTGCCTAACCCACCTTGGGTCTGTTTTGTATAGATCGTATGCGGTGTAGATACTATTTTTTTGAAGAAATTTCTCTATCCTAGCTCCTATTCCCCAAATATCACCCACTCCCAATACCTTCAGGGATATTTCTATTTGTTTTTGATTTATAATTTCTACTACTTGGGATCCTAGTTCATCTTTTTTAGCTAGATGGTTTGCTACTTTTGATAAGGTTTTATTGTTAGCTATTCCTATACTTACAGGTATGCCTATCCACTTCCTTATTATTTTTTTTATTTCTTCTGCTCTTGAAACAAAACTTCTCTCTGAATATTTATTTAATATTAAAAAAGCTTCATCTATAGAATAAACTTCCAATCTATCACAATGCTCTTTTAATACTCCCATTACCCTAGATGAGATATTTCCATATAAGCTGTAATTTGATGAAAATACATGCACTGGATATTTTTTTATTATTTGCTTTATCTCAAAGAAAGGTACTCCCATTTTAATTCCTAATTTCTTAGCTTCGGAACTTCTAGCTATGACACATCCATCGTTGTTTGATAGAACTACAATAGGTTTTTTACTTAAATCGGGTTTAAAGATAGTCTCACACGAGGCATAAAATGAATTACAATCTACTAGAGCCACTATATTCATGGGTTATTTAATAAATTGACGAATAGCGCTGGTAACAACTCCCCATATTTCTAATTCTGCGTATTCTGATATTAATATATTTTTATACAATGGGTTCTCAGCTTTTAGGATAGCAGAGCCATCCGTCTTGATAACTAGTCTTTTGACTGTTAAGCTTCCCTCAAATATAGCTATTACTATATCTCTACTTTTAGCTTCTAAACTCCTATCCACAACTAATATGTCGCCATCGTTAATTCCAGAATCTACCATGGAGTCACCACTAGCTCTCATTAGAAAAGTAGATAGATGATTTTTGATCAATAGTTCTGATAAACTTAGATTATTTTCTATATAATCATCAGCTGGAGATGGAAATCCAGCTGAAATCTTAGACAAAACATAAGGTACAGACTCAAGGTTGTTGTCCTTATCAGTCTTTACTTGGATACTTTTGTTCATATTTTGTTCTTTTATAAACTATAATAGACCCTAAAGGAATAAAAAAAAATTAAAATAAAACTTATTATTCGTCGCTATGTGAATTTATTTTTTGGTTAACAATAGCAAGTTGCTCACATAAAGACTTGGTATGAGAAATAAATACGTATAAAACCAAATAGAGAGATATAAAAATTAAAATAAAATCTAAATTAATTAAATTAGGTGTTTTTAGAAAAATCTTATTAATAAGTACAGAGCCTATAAAACTAGTAACAAAGGGCGCCAATCTAGAAAAAATAAGGAAATTACGAATTAATATATTCCTTTGGCTGTATAAATTTGTGTTATCTTCCATAAATATAAACTAAGATAAATATATTAGAAAATGGGTAAAATTAAAGCAATCAATATTAGCAACCTTGATGGAGAAAATACTTTTTATATAAATCAAGCAATCTTAAACAAAAATAAGGGTATTGTTAATGACAGATATTATGAAAATTGTAAGAATGATTACGAACAAGTAACTTTTATAGAGTCTGAAAAAATTGATGATTTTAACAAAAAAATTAAAAAAAAGTTAGATTATAAAGATTTTAGAAGAAATATAATTACATCAGGTATTAATTTGAACAAATTATTAAATAAAAAAATACAAATTAATAATGTAGTTTTTAAAATACATGAGTTATGTCAACCTTGTAAATATCTTCAAAATAAATTAGAAGTAAAAAATCTAGTTAAACTTTTAGCCTTTAAAAGTGGAGTACGTGCAGAAATATTGATGTCTGGAGAGATTTCAATAAATGATCAAATAAAAATAATAAAATAGTTACTCCCAAATATCGAAAAAGTTTCTTGTTTTTCCAGGAGTTAATATAGATAAAGGGTTAAATATAAAGTCTGTTTTGTTACCATTCTTTTTTACTTTAAAATCAGCGGCCAAAAGACTTTCCTCAACATTTTTTCCAAATAATTCACTTAAAAAAGGTACATTTTTAAAATTCTTTTCAAATAAATATAATGGGCCATAAGTGCCATTTACTGTTGCAGTTTTTTCAGAGGGATTAGCCTCACCTTTAAAGGAAAAAGCAACTGTTCCACCTAGCATCATCGCATGATCAAAACTAAAAATCTTACCTTTCTTCTGAACAGGTACTTCTAAATAATTAAATTCATCTTGAGAATTTTGTAAGACTGAAAAAATGTCCAACATTCTAGAAGTAAAAAGTAAATTGTAAAATTTTGAATTTTTATCAATACTAAAATCTTTAACTTTGATATTCATATCATAATCATTGAATTTTCTAAAAGACCCTTTGCCGATTAAAGCACCGCCATTCATATTTTTAGATATTTTTTGAGCATAAAAAAATTGTCCAGCATTTTTTGAAAATAAATAAATTTGTTTATTTCCATCTAGTTGCGGAAGAATTGATAATTCAAATTCTTTTTTACTGTCATAGAACATCATTGACTCAAAACCTTTATCATAAATAAAATTAAGTTTATTAGAAAAAAGAGAGTATTCATCTGAAATTGTCATTTCAGATATTTCCCAATTGAAGTTAATTTTCTTTGATAATTTTTTATTTTTTTGTGGTTTGGGAAAAACTTTTTTAAAATTATCAAATGATATTTGATCAGTATTTAAAAGAATATAAATCTCATTATTATGGTAATTTATAATACCAAAATTTCTCTGACCATTAATTTTTAAGTCAAATTTAATTTCTTTTACTTGATTACCTTCAAAATCAATTTGTAATGATTTATCATCATCCTGAAAACTAAAGTCATAAGCAAATGTTTGAAATGGTAAAAATAATAGAACTAATAATTTTAAAAAATTAGATTTATACATCTATTAATGTTGACTCCAAAAAATCAGATATTTCTCCATCAAGAACATTTTCAGCATTTGATGTCTGATAATTTGTTCTAAGATCTTTGACCATTTTATATGGATGAAGGACATAAGATCTTATCTGGTTTCCCCATCCAATCTGCTTTTTATTACTCTCTTCCTTTTTTTTTTCTTCATTTTTTTTTTCTAATTCTATCTCATATAATCTAGATTTTAACATCTTCATTGCAGTGTCTCTATTACGGTGTTGTGATCGTTCACTTTGACTTTGCACAACAATATTATATTTTAAATGTGTTATTCTTACTGCGCTGTCAGTAGTATTAATATGCTGACCTCCCGCACCTGAAGCTCTGAATGTATCAATTCTTAAATCTTTATTATTGATTTCGATTTCTATATTATTGTCTATTTCAGGATATACCCAAACACTTGAAAAACTTGTATGTCTTCTCTTATTTGAGTCAAATGGAGAGATTCTTACTAATCTGTGAATACCCGATTCATTCTTTAAATAACCATAACTTTTAAAACCAGATATATTCATTGTTAAATTTTTGAGACCAGCCTCCTCTCCTCTTTGATAATCTATAATTTTATATTTGTAATCATTTTTTTCTGCAAAACGTTGGTACATTCTAGACAACATTTCAGCCCAATCTTGACTTTCAGTACCACCTGCTCCAGCATGTATTTCAATAAAAGCATTACAATTATCAGTTTCTTTGTTTAAAAGAGATTTAATTTTAATTTTCTCACATTGTTTTTTTAAGTTATTAATATTTTCAACTAACTCATTTATTTCTTTATCATTTAGAGACTCATAAATTTCAATAAAATCTTTAAATTCTTTAAACTGATTAAAAATAAAATTAAATTCGTTTATAACATTTGTATTTTGTTTTAATTTTTCTTGAGATTTATTTATTAAATTAATATTACTCCAATTTTCTTGGTTAGTAATTATTTCGTTTAAGGTTTCAATTTCTTTAATTGTATTTTCGTAGTCAAAGACTCCTCCTTGTAAGGTTTATTAAAGAGTCTATTTCATTGATTAAATTTAATAGTTCATATTTATCCATTAATTTATTCCGCCAATGCTTTCAATTTTATTAATATTATCTAATATTTCTAACTGCTCTTTTGTAAAATAGTCAATAATTGTATTTTGTCCATCAGAAATTTTGCCATTATCTTCATCAACTTTTTTAATAATTAAGTCACTAGGTAATATAAATTTGTCATTTGTATTTTTATTATATGAAAGATAATTCTCAATTATTGTTTTAAAAATAGGTAATGCAACAGAGGATCCCGTTTCTCTATATCCTATTGATTTAGGTGTATCGTAACCAACATAAACTCCAATTACATATCTAGGAGTTAGTCCAAAAAACCATAAATCTTTACTTTCATTTGTGGTACCTGTTTTTCCTGCTATTGGATAATTAATTTTATTTAAAGATTTACCAGTACCTCTCTCGATAGCTCCTTCTAGTATATTTAGAATTTGAAAAGAAGTTTGTGGGGATATGACTTTTTCTTTTTGTGACTCAATCAATGGTGTTCTGTATGACCTGTCATTAACTGAAAATGAGCAATAATTACATTTAAAATATTCATTATTAACAATTAATTCACCCTCATTCGAAACGACTTTTTTAATTATAGATGGCTCGACTATATATCCACCGTTTAAAAAAATAGAATATGATTTAGCTAAATTTAAGAGATTATTTTCAACAGCTCCGAGTAAGGTAGAATAAACGTCAGTGGTAGCAGTATTGCTATAAAAATTGATTTTGTCTAAAAATTCATTTACTGAATTCAATCCTAAATCTAGACCTATTTTTAATGTTACTAGATTATTTGAAGTCTCTAAGGCTCTTCTGAAAGTCAATTCACCATATGATTTGTCAGAGTAATTTTTAGGTACCCATACAGGAAGATCATTCCCTTGATCCAACAATATATTTGAGTCTAGTATTAACGTATTTGGTAAAAACTTTTTTGTTTCAAGTGCATGGGCATAAATAAAAGGTTTTATTGATGAACCTGGCTGTCTATATGCCTGAGTAACTCTGTTAAAATTACTAATATCATAATTAACACCACCAACCATTGAGACAATATCTCCATTAAAAGGATCCATAATAATTACTGATCCATCTATTTCATGTATTTGTACTGCGTAAAAAGAATCATCAATATTAGTAACAAATAAGTAATCGCCTATATTTAGATAATTATTTGGTGAAATTTTTTCGATTCCATACAAGTTATTATCTTTATAAAGATTAATTTTTTTATCTGAATTAATAATTCCTAATTCAATTAAATTAGAATTTTTACTAGTAACTTGGGCAATATGCCAATGATCATTTTTATATTTTAATATTTCATCTAAATTTTTATAACTACCATTCCAATTTCTATATTTTCTCTCAAAAAATGCTAAATTATCTATTAAAGATTTTTCTGATATTTTTTGAAGATTTTGATCTATAGTAGATTGAATATAAAATGCATTTTCATTAGAAGAGTTTAAATTTAAGGAATTTAAGATATAATCAGTTTTATAATCAGATTTATATTTTTTATTGTTTTTTTCATAGAGATTTATCTCTAAATTTGAGTATGAATTAAATTGATCTGAAGTAATGAATTTATTTAATTCCATTTGTTTTAAGACATAATTTCTTCTATCTAGGGCTCTATCATAATTTTTTTTTGGATCGTAATTATTTGGACCTTTGGGTAAGGCTGCTAAATATGCATATTCATGTATATCCAAATCAAATATAGATTTGTTAAAATAATTAAATGAAGCTGAAGCAACTCCATATGAGCGCCGTCCAAAGTAAATTTCATTTAAATATAACTCTATAATAAATTCTTTTGTGTATTCTCTCTCTATCCTAAGAGATAATATCAATTCTTTAATTTTTCTTGTGATAGTTTGATCCTTATTGAGTAATATGTTTTTAACCAATTGTTGAGTAATTGTGGATGCTCCAACATAATTATTATTACTTTTTGAATAAATATTTTTCAAATTTACAATAAAAGCATTTATAATTCCTTTGATGTCAAATCCTTGATGTTGAAAAAATGTTTTATCCTCCGCTGAAATAATTGCATTAATCATTTTTTTTGGAATATCTTCATAATCTAGATAAAATCTATCTCTGTCACCCACATGGTACATAAGCTCATATTTTTCATCATAAATTTTTGTTATTTCATTTGGGAAATATTTAGATATATTGTGGTCAGGTAAATCTTGTTGAATATTCCATAAATATATAATCATTATGGATATACCTAAAATAGTAAGTATAAAAATGTACTGTAAATATTTAAAAAATTTCATTTTACTGAATAACCAAATTTCTAATAACTTATCATATCAAAAGGATTTAAACATATGTCTAAAAGAATTTTTATTGATGGTAAAATCAATAGTGAATTATGTATCATTGCAGCCGATGCCCAAGAAATCAACTATTTTGACTATTCAGATAATTTAGCCAATAGTAGAAAAAACAATATCTACCTTGGTATTGTTTCTAGAGTTGAGCCCTCTCTTCAAGCAGCATTTATTGAGTTTGGCTCTGAAAAAAAAGCATTTTTACCATTTGATGAAATTCACCCTAGTTATTTTAAATTACCTCATAATGAGAAGGTGCTTGTAAATAAAAATAAAGAAAATAATGAATTAGATGACGAGAAGGAAAGTAAAAAACATTTTTTATCTTTTTATCGAAAATATAAAATTCAAGATGTAATAAAAAAAGATCAAGTACTTTTAATTCAAATAGTTAAAGAAGAGAGAGGAACTAAAGGTGCAGCAATAACCACTTTTATATCTTTACCCGGAAGATATAGTGTTTTATTACCAAATAATTCCTCTAATGGTGGGGTTTCAAAAAAAATTTCTAATCCACTTGATAGAAAGAGATTAAAAAAATTACATGATAATTTTAATTTACCAGATGGTATGTCCTTAATAATCAGGACTAATGCTATATCTGCAGAAAACGAAGATATAACTGCTGATTTTAATTATTTGAGAAAGTTATGGACTAAAATAAGAGAAGATACATTAAAATCCAAAGCCCCAGTATTAATAATGGAATTAGACACACCTATTATAAAAGTAGCAAGAGATTTTAATCAAAGAGCTATTGAGGAAATTGTTTTTTCAGATTTAGCAACTATGAAGCAATACAAAAAATTAGAAAAAGATTTTAGTGTTAAATCAAATAAAAAAATTACTCATCATAAAGATAAACTTCCTCTTTTTGAGACTTATGGAATTAAAAATCCGATAAATATTATGATGGAGGAAAATATTTATTTAAAGTCTGGAGGGTATTTAGTAATAAATCCTACTGAAGCACTTACAAGTATAGATATAAATTCTGGACGTGCGACATCAGAAAAAAATATTGAGATTACAGCTTTAAATACAAATTTAGAAGCAAGTGATGAAATATTTAGACAGATACAATTGAGAAACATAGCTGGACTAATTGTAATTGATTTTATTGATATGAATATTAACGCGAATAATTCAAAAGTTGAAAGAAGAATAAAAGAACTGTTTTACAAAGATAAATCAAGAGTTCAAATAACAAAGATTTCACAATTTGGTTTAATGGAAATATCAAGACAAAGAATTGGTCAGAGTATTTATGAAACTTTTTATAATAAGTGTGATTGCTGTGATGGAAGTGGTTTCAAAAAAAATGACTCAATAATAATTTACAGTATAATTTCTAATATAAAGGGTATAAATGCACTTGAAAGTAAAGATAACGTTCAAATTGATATTGATGAAAAATTTTATAATAAAAATAAAAAAGAAATTCTTAAGAAAATTGATTCAATGAAATTATCTTTTAATGTCAGTTTCATTACAAAATCTATACCTAAAAATGTTTTTGAATTTAACCAAGATTTGTTAAACAAAGTCAAAAATAATAATAATGAAATAATTGAAAAAAATAAGACTTTAGATTTAAAAACTGAAAAATCTTATCGTAGAAAAATTAAAAAAAAAAATAATTGAAATTTAAGTTTAAATTTATTTTTACAATTTTTTTTTTATCTTACTTTAGTTGTTCATATTGCTATGAAATTATAAGAGACCCTATTTTTGAGAATTATTTATATAATATAAATAAAGAATTGAAATTAAATACTGTAAATACTTTTTTAATTAAGAGTAATAATGCAAATGCTTTTGTGCTTAATAATAATATATATATAACTACTAAATTATTAGAAGAAATCAATCAAGAGGATACACTCAAAGCCATTTTTTTACATGAATATGGTCACATAATAAATAATCATTTAAATTCAAAAAACATCGAGATAGAACAGACACATAGCATTAGTGTTTTTTATAATTTATTTTCAATTGGTATGGCAGCACTAACAAAAAATACAAACATAGGTGTAGGTACATCAATTAGTTTAAATAGTACACTTGTAGATAAATTATCTAAACACTCTATTAATTTTGAAATAGAAGCGGATAATTTCATGACTAAACAGATTATTAAAAATGAAATTAATACTCAGGAATTGATTTCATTTTTGAATAAAATTGAAAATCAAAATAATATTTACTTTAGATCTCATCCCAGAACAGAAGATAGAATTAATAATCTAAAAGAATTGAACTATAAGAAAAAAGAAAATTCAAATATATTTGAATGGATAAAGTCTAAGTATTCGCAAAATTCTAAAAAAAATAATTTTAATATATTTTTCGAAAATCTTGAAAAAGGTATTTTTGATCAAAATGAGAATTTTGAAAAAGTAAATAAATCCTTAGTTCAATACGAAGCTTTTAAAAAAGGATTTTTTGTAGATAATTGGGAAATTGATTTTCAAAACTTATTAAAAATAAATAATAGCTCTTTTTTAAAAATAGAATACATAAATTACTTATTAGATAATAATTTAGAACACAAATACAAAGTTATAGATAAATTAAAATTTGATAAAAGTATAATGAGTGAATATTTTTATAATTTTATTTTTGGCAAGTATTATGACAAAATAGGAAAAAAAGACCTTGCAAATTTTTATTTATGTCAATTTTATAACTCTATAAAATCCAAAAATAAAGCTGATTTTTTTTGTAAAAAATATGATATTAAAGATATTCCAATATTAGATAAATCATATGCCTTATTTAAATAGAGAGCAAATTTTAAAACTGGTAAAAAATAAACAAATCATCTCGGATAAGTCTATAGAAAATAATCAAATACAACCTGCATCACTTGATTTAACTTTATCTAATAAATGTTATAGAATAAAAGCATCATTTATTCCTAATAATATAAAAATATCAAAAGTTATAAAAGAGTTATCTCTTACAAAAATAAATTTAAATCAAAATAGTCTTTTAGAAAAAAATTGTATTTATCTTTGTGAATTAAATGAAAAATTAAAATTACCATTTGATATAATGGGGAAATCAAATCCAAAAAGCACAACAGGACGTTTGGATATATTTACTAGAGTTATAACTGAAAATGGAAAAAAATATGATTTTGTAAATTATAATTATAACGGTAAGTTATATTTAGAAATAATTCCTCAATCTTTTAGTATTATTGTAAAAAAAAATATTTCATTAAATCAAATAAGATTTTTTCAAGGCTCAAATAATCATTATAAAATTAAACAATATAATTTATCAGTATCTATAAAAAAAAATCAAATTACTGCTTATAAAGCAAAAAAAATCACATCAGCAATTGATTTAAGTAAAATTAATTACTATATAGCGAATAGATATTGGGAAGAAATAATACCAAAAGAAAATTATTTCATCATTGAAAAAGATGAATTTTATATTCTAAGATCTAAAGAGTCGATTAAAATAAAAAATAACCAAGCAGCAGAATTAGAACCTTTCAAAGATAGTTTTGGAAACTTCAGAGTTCATTATGCTGGTTTTTTTGATCCAGGGTTTGGTAATAGTAGATTGGGCACGCCAGCAGTTCTTGAATTACGCGCCTATGATACTCCATTTATAATAAGAGATGGGCAACTAGTTGGTCAGTTAAATTATTATGGAATAGATGAAATAAAAAAAAATCCCTATGGAGTTAAAATTAAGTCAAATTACTTTAATCAAAATTTAAAACTAGCAAAACAGTTTAAATAATTATTAATATAGGAGTTTTATTTTGTCACCCATAAGGTTATATTATAAAATATGTTAGATAAAAAAATAAACCATGTAATTGACCTTTTGATTAAAAAAATTAAGGATAATAACTTAGGGTCAATTAAATTTTCAAATAAAACAAACACCATTGAAATATCTAATAATCCTATAATCAATAACCATAGTCAAAATACTCAAGATTTTTCAACTATTAATAATCAAAATATACAAAATGATAGTGAATCAAGTTTATTAAGTATTGATAGTCCTATGGTTGGAATTGTATATTTAACGCCAAAACCAAGCTCCCCACCTTTCGCAAAAAAAGGGCAAAAAATTAAAAAGGGAGACACAATATGCTTAATAGAAGCAATGAAAACCTTTAATGAAATTAAATCTGAAAGAGATTGTACAATAAAGACAGTAATGATCAAAAATGGAGATGCTGTTGAATTTGGTCAACCTCTCTTTGAAATATCGTAATTGTTCAAAAAAATATTAGTCGCTAACAGAGGGGAAATTGCCGTACGCATTATACGAGCATGTAAAGAGCTTAATATCAAAACAGTTGCTATTCATTCTGATGTAGATACAGACTCTATGCATGTAAAATTAGCAGATGAAAGTATCTGTGTAGGTGGTGCACTACCTAATAATAGTTATTTAAATATTCCGAGTATTATTAGCGCTATTGATATCACAGGAGCTGATGCTGTTCACCCAGGATATGGTTTTTTAAGTGAAAATGATAAATTTGCAAAAATATTAGACTCTCATAAAGTTAAATTTATTGGTCCTTCATCAAAATCTATTTTAGATTTAGGTAATAAAAGTAATGCTTTGAAATTAGCTTCTCAATTTAACTTACCTATTTTAGGAAATAAAAATACAAAAAATATAAATAATACCAATGAGGCATTAATTATAGCTGATGAAATTGGTATGCCCATTGTTATAAAAGCTGCTTATGGTGGTGGTGGCAAAGGTATGAGAGTATTTAATAATAATAGTGAAATAAATAGTTATTTTTCTCAATTAAAAGCAGAAGCAAAAAATTATTTTGGTAATGACACAATGTACGCTGAAAAATTTCTTACAAATGCAAAACATATTGAATTTCAAGTAATATCGGATCCAAAAAATAATTATGCAGAAATAATCGGGCAAAGAGATTGTTCTATTCAACGTAAAAATCAAAAAATAATAGAGGAAATACCATCTAAATTTGTAGAAATAAATAATATTAAAACAATAGAAGAAAATATAAAAAAATTGCTACTTGAAAATAAATATGAAGGGTTAGGTACTTTAGAGTTTTTATATCAAGACAATGAAATATTTTTTATTGAAATGAATACTAGATTACAAGTTGAACATCCTGTTACAGAAGAGGCTTTTGATATCGATTTAGTGAAGTATCAAATTATGGTAGCTGCTGGTTACAAATTAGATCTAACCAATTTAATTAAAAAAAATCATACAATTGAATGTAGAATAAATGCAGAAGATGCTAAAAATTTTTCGCCTAGCCCTGGTATTGTTAAATTTATAAATATTCCTGGTGGTAGAGGAATTAGGGTAGATACTGCATTATACACAAATTATAGAGTTAACCCTCACTATGATAGTTTAGTTCTAAAAATAGTATCAAAGGGTAAAGATAGAAATGAATCAATTTCAATAATGAAAAGAGCCCTTGATGAAATCATTATAGATGGAATAAATACTAATATTGAATTACATAAATGGATTTTAAATCAAAAAGATTTTATTAATGGTATTTATAATACTAATTGGTTAGAAAAAAATATCGGTAAATTCAATTAGCAATTAATGAGTGAAATTTCATAAATTTTATTAGAATACAAATTTAATCTATCAGTATATTTAAAAAACCAGCCTATAAATATGTTATTATTTTGGCTAATTTTTAATAGTGCAGCTGTATCTAGGTATTTTTCAAATTCTATACTTTTACAAGAAACTAATTCAAAAGATAAATTTCTAAATTCAAATGTGTTTGAAAATTCAAGCTCATATTTAGATGATGAAGATTTATCTAAAATTAAAAGCTTTGTAATAATGTTTTCTGTAGCTTGCAATTCACAAAAGAAAATACTATTTAAAAATAAAATTATTAATAATTTCTTCCAAAGAGACCGCATCAATATTATTATTTGTGTAATCATTACTTTTTAATGACTCCTCACTAACTCCTAATTCTATTTCTATATAAGGGGAACCTATAAATCCGTTATTAGATATCTTAAATATAGAGTCATTTGGTATTTTAATACTTTGATCAATAGATGATGTAATAATAGCCATAAAATTTTCTTGATCTAATGAAATACCAGATACCTCACCTATTTTTACGCCTTTAATTTTGACGTCATTGCCTATATTTATGTTACCAATATCAAAAAAACTAGAATTAACTTGAAAAGTATCAACTTTATTTAAAATATTTATTTTAGATGAATAGTAAATAATACTAATTAATGAAATTATTAATATTAGCAATCCTAACACAAATTCTATATTTATTTTTTTATTCATATAAATCGTTTAAATATCTTAGAAACATATCGACTGAATAAGAGTCTTGAGTTTGATTGAATAAATACTGGTTTTTAGACTTATCGAAATATTCTCCAAATCCAGCTTCAATAGATAGAGCTTTCCTTCCGAAAATACCCTCGCTTTTAATTTTTAAAATAGAGTCTTCTGGGATATTGTATTTTTTATCAATTTGTCCATTTATAGTTACTCCCTCTGAGGTTATGGTTATTTTTTTTACTTCACCTACCTTTATGCCAGCAATTTGAACCTCGCTTTTATTGTTAATTCCCTCAACATAATTAAATTTAGCTATAAAAGGGATTGAGTCTTTATTTTTAATATTATTAGATAGAAAAAAAATCAATAGCGCACAAAGGCAAAATAGAAAACCGATTTTTAGATTGTATTTTGAATTATATGAGTTTATTTCTTTAATTATTTCGGTTGCCAACTTTTATAACCCTTATCCATAGTTTCTTTATGTTTTACTGAGTGCTTTTGTACTCTTCTTTTGACCAAGCTTTCTTGGATATTTTCTTCATGTTCAAAGCTAGTAATTTCATCAGAAGTATTATGTAACCAATTATGAAAGTGTGTTGGTAATGAATCAGGTCCAAAACCAGGAGCATAAACTACCCATCTTTTAGTAAGATTATTTTTATCATGGTAGTATTTATTACCTAGCGAATCTTGGTGAACAAGATTACCATTAAAAAAAGAATATAATTTAAAACCTAAAGACATGTCATATTATATCAAATTAATAAGTTTATGAGAATAATACTTATTATAATAATTTTAATTGTCAATTTATCACATCCTTTATATGCTAAAATTGCCAGTGTGATTGGGAACCCGATATCTCAAGAAATATATTTTGAAGTTAATAAAGATACCAAGAATTACCCTGCATCTCTAACTAAAATAATGACCCTTTACATTATATTTGATGAATTAAGGTCAAAAAATATTAATCTAAATGATCATGTTTATTTTTCTAAAAATGCAACATACCAACAACCATCTAAGTTAGGCATAGGAGAAAAAGATTTTATTACTGTTAATGAAGTAATTGACTCATTAATAATCAAATCTGCAAATGACTCTGCAGTAGCTATAGCAGAAAAAATATCTGGCACTGAAAAAAAATTTGTTACTAAAATGAATGAATATGCAAAAAAAATGAATTTAGAAAATACAAATTTTGCAAATTCCCACGGGCTTCCTAATAAAGCCAACTTATCTACTGCTTATGATATTTTTAAACTTAGTTCAAGAATAATTAAAGATTTCCCTGAATACTTGCATCTATTTAAAAAAACAAAAGTTAATATTAAAGGAACTAGTTATAAAACTCATAATACATTGTTAAAAAAGTATGATCACTATATAGGTTTGAAAACTGGTTATACAAGGAAATCAGGATTTCAAATATCTCTTCTATCCAAAAGTGGCGATGAATATTTGTTAGGTATATATTTTGGAGGAAATTCTGCTAAAGAAAGAAATAATAAAATTAATTTTCTTATGAATAAATATAGAAATAAAGATGAAGCCAAATATGAAGAAATAAAAAAATTAACTGTACAGAGTGAAATAAAGGGTTCTAGTAGTTATACAGTTCAGACATCCTCTTTCAAAAAGATCAGTAAATCTAAGATGCATATTAATTTTCTTAAAAATAAAATAAAAATACTTAGAAGTTTTGACCATCATATAAAAAAAAATGGTAAATTTTTTATAAGTTATATAAATGTTGATGACCATCAAACAGCGAAAAACTTATGCAATGAAATTAAAGTAAATAAACTAGACTGTTTGATTAAAACTAGTTAGTTCTTTTATATCTAATGAATATGGCTCAAGTATTGAAATTAATTTAATTAATTCTTCTTTAAACTTATCTTTAACAAAGTGTTCGAGTCTAAATACTATGCAATTCTGAGTATTTGAAGCTCTTAGAAGGAACCAAAAATTTTCAGTTTCCAACCTTACACCGTCAATTGTAATTAAATTGGCTGTACTATCGTAGTGTTTAGGAATATCATCTACTATTTTATTTAACAGACTAAATTTAATTTTTTCTTCACAATATAATTTTATCTCAGGTGTTGATGACGATTTCATATAAACACTTGTTAATTCATTTAATGTCTTATTTGTATTATTGAGTTTCCTAATTAATTTCAAAGAGGCATATATGGCATCATCGTATCCATAATATTTATAATTATAAAAAATATGTCCACTCATTTCACCTGCTATATCAGCATTTTTTGAAGATATCATCTCTTTGATTAAAGAATGTCCAGTTTTTGACATATGAATGTCGACGCCATTATTTTTAAGTGTATCAAAAAGTATTTTACTACATTTTACATCAGCTATAGCGACTAAGTCTTTTTTTTCTTTTAAAAGATCGAGAGACAAAAGTAAAAAAATAATATCTGAGTAAATTAATTTTCCTTTGTTGTCCAATATTCCAATTCGATCACCATCACCATCAAAAGCAATACCTAAGTCAAATTGTTTTTCTTTAATATAGTTTGATATCTGAATAATATTTTCATTAATTGTTGGATCGGGGTGGTGATTGGGGAAATTACCATCTATACTTCTATTCAAAATAACATTAGTTCCTTTAATAGAATTAATAATTTTATGGATTATTGGTGCAATAGCTCCGTTTCCTGGATCCCAGACTATTTTAAGCTTATTTAAATTATTAAATTGAGAAATAATTTCCTTTGTATATGGAGTAATAACGTCTTTAAAGGTTAATTGTCCCAATGTTGAGGATAAAGAAGCATCATCTAAATCGTTTAAAGATTTTATCTTTTCTCCAAAAAAGGGTTTATTATCTATAATTATTTTTAATCCATTATATTCTTTTGGATTATGAGATCCTGTAATCATAATTAAATTAGGAATATCGAGTTTTTTTGTAGCAAAATAACTCACTGGTGTTGGTATTAATGAGATATCTACTACATCAACACCATGTCTTCTGAAGGTATAAATAAGTTTATTTTTAATTTCCAAGGAAGATAATCTCCCGTCATGACCTATTATAATTTTAGGAGAATTCAAATTAGAAATTATATTTGAGATTTTTTTTGCAATATTTTGTACATCTTCTAATTTTAGTGATTTTTGGTAAATGCCCCTAATATCGTATTCTCTGAGTATTTCAGCGTTAATCATCGAAATAAATTATAAATTTAATATGTAAGTTGCAATTGATAAAAATGATAAAAATCCAAATACATCTGTGAAAGTAGTAAGGACAATTCCAGAAGCCAAGGCTGGATCTATTTTCATTTTATTGATTGTGATTGGGATTATTATTCCTATTAAACATGCAAAACCTAAGTTTATTAAAATGGCAAAAGATATCGCAAATGCTAATGTAAGGCTATCAAACCAATAATAAGCTATTAATCCCATTATTAAAGAAAGTGCGAAACCATTGATACTTCCTATTAAAAATTCTTTAACAACCAATTTAATATAGTTTGAATTATTAATATCTTTTGTGGCAATAGCTCTTACGTAAATGGTCATAGCTTGTGTGCCTGCATTACCACCCATTGAAGCTACTATAGGCATCAGGACTGCAATTGCTATCATTTGCTGTAATTGGTCTGAATATATATCTATAACAAGAGAAGCTAATATAGCTGTCAATAAGTTTAACCCTAACCATATAAATCTTGAAGTGGCAGATGTAAAAGCACCTTTATAAAAGTCATTTACAAACAAACCACCCAATTTTCTCATGTCATCTTCTGACTCTTCATGATCAATTTCAACAACATCATCAACTGTCATGATACCTATCATTTTATTATCCAAATTTACAACAGGTGCTGAAACTAAGCCATACTGCCTGAAGGTGTAGGCAATATCTTCTATTTTCTCATCAGATTTAATAAGATGTATATCTTTATATATAATTTCTTTTAATTTTTTTGATCTTTTTGATCTTAAAACTCTTCCTGAAGGGACATATCCAATAGGTATATTATGTTCATCTACAATAAAAATATTATAAAAATCCTTGGGGCCTCTTCGGGTATTTCTTAGTTGATCGATCAGTTCACCAACAGTTAAGTTAGACTTTATTGAAAGATAGTCTCTATTCATAAGTCTTCCAGCAGAATTTTCATCATACTGTAAACTTTCTTCAATTCTTTCTCTTTGCTGAGATCCAAGCTTGGAAAGTATCTTAACTAATTCTTTAGTTTCAAAATCACCCAGAATTTCAACCGCATCATCTAAATCCAGATATTTAATTAAATTAACCAATTGCTTATTGGGTATCATATGCAAAATATCATCACGTGTTTCTTCGCGTAAATAGGCAATAAAGTCAGGGTGAAAATTTTTAGTATGAGTTTTTAATATTGATGACTGTAATTCAAATGTAAGACTTTCAATACTGTCTGCTTGATCAGCAGAATGAAGAGACTTTATAGACTCAATATACTCTTTTTTATTAAATTTTTGCATTTATATTATATACATGGTGCGGACGAGAAGACTCGAACTTCCACAGGATTTAATCCCACAGCGACCTCAACGCTGCGCGTCTACCAGTTCCGCCACGTCCGCAATTAATAGATTAATTAATAAAGAATGATTGAAATAAAACAACTAAAAGGGGAAAAAAAATATCAAGAAGTTACTAAATTAATGAATAAACATATTCAAAAAATGTCTGAAAATGTAAAAGATGAGGAAATATGGTTCTTAGAACATCAAAATGTCTTTACTGCAGGTAGCTCTACTCCGAAAGAATTTAAAATAAATAAGATAAATAAAATCCCAGTAATTAAAGTAAATAGAGGTGGTAAAATAACGTTTCATGGCCCTGGTCAATTAGTCATTTACCCCTTAATTAATCTAAAAAAAAGAAAAAAAAATATTATAGATTACATAAATTCATTAGAAGATATTTGTATAAAAGCATTCAAGAGAAGCGATATTAAACTTTACAGAAAAAAAGAAAAAAATAGAGGTTTGTGGATTAAAAAGAATAATGAATTAAAAAAAATAATATTTATTGGTTTAAGATACTCAAAGGGTATCATCTATCATGGCTTATCAATTAATTTTAATCTTGATCTAGTTAATTTTCAGAAGATTGATCCTTGTGGTCTTAATTCCAATGATATAAGTAGTTTAAAAGAACTAAAAATAAATCATAATAAGGGAAAAATATATCAAGATCTAAAAGAGGAATTTATGAAAGTATTTTATTAGGATTTATTTTGAATTTATAAAATTTCTCATCTAGTTTAAAAATTATTTTATAAGAACAAAGAAGTAATTTATTATATTTAATACCGGAAAACTTTTTATCGCCTATAATAGGATTTTTATTGAGATAGAATTGAAGTCTAATTTGATGTTTTTTACCTGTAAATAATTTAATCAAATAACAATTATTATAATTTACTAATTGAATTTTTCTATAAGCTAGTTTTAATTCTTTTCTATCAGAATTGTAGTTGATCAAAGTATCAGTATTTTTATTAAATTTATTATTAGTTACTGAAATATAGTATTTTTTAATTTGATTATTTAAAAATAACGAAGAGATTTTACTTGCAGTAGTTCTATTTTTTGCAAAAAGCATAAGCCCTGAAGTATCTTTATCTAACCTGTGAACAATATATAATTTATGTTCGATGACATTTTCATATATGTCTTTTAATGAGATAAATACTTTAGACCCTCTTTGAACAGAATATCCATCAATTTTATTAATTGCTATAAAATCATCATTTTGAAATATGATTTTATCTTTAAAAAAATTTTTTTTATCTTTTGTGAGTTTAATTAGATTTGAAAAGTCATTATTGACCTCAAATTTGTAATATATATATACAACATCACCTTTTATTAATGGAGAATTAGCTTTAGATTTTTTGTTATTTATTTTTATTTTGTATTTTCTAATTAATCTTTGTAATAAAGATAAAGGTAAAGACTCAAAATGTTGAAATAAAAACTTATCTAATCTTTTATAACTTTGGTCTATCTTAATTTGCAAATCTAATACTAATGGAATGAAATAAATAAAAGAAAATAAAAGATATAAAAATATTGAGAGAAAAATATATTAATGCTTTGATAAAAGACTTATCCGAAACTAATGAAAATAGTTCCATATTGAAAGAAGATAGAGTAGTAAAACTTCCAAAAAAACCAATGTAAACAAAAATATATAGTGCACTATTAAATTTATTTAAAAAATAACCTGCCATAGCTGATCCAATAATATTCACTAATATAGTTGCAGCGGGTAGCCCTGAGAAAGTTAAATTTAAAAGTGTGAAGAAGTAACGAAGGCTAGATCCTAATATAGCACCTGTCACGAGCGCTAAATATGATGACATAGATTATTATTTTACGAACTGAATGATACTTGTATGGGCAAAATCACCAAACCTATTGCCTTTTTTTATTATACGAGTATACCCGCCATTTCTACTTTTTTGATCTTTAGAAATTTCAGAAAACAATTTTTGACAAGCTTCTTTGTTATTAAATAATTTTGATAAAATAAATTTTCTGTTAGTTAAGTTATCATTTTTAGCTTTAGTAACTAATTTCTCAATAAAAGGTCTAAGTTCTTTAGCTTTTTCAGTAGTTGTTGTAATGGTCTCATGTTTAATAAGACTTATAGATAGGTTCTTTAATAAAGCTAACCTATGAGAAGATGTTCTATTTAATTTGCGTTGTTTGAGTCCGTGTTTCATTATACTTTAAAAGGGTCTTCATATTTTTTTGATAATTCTTCGATGTTCTCTGGTGGCCAACCTGGTAGATCCATTCCCATTGAAAGACTCATTGAAGACAGCACTTCCTTTATTTCATCAAGCGATTTTCTTCCAAAATTAGGTGTTCTTAACATCTCGCCTTCAGTTTTTTGAACTAAATCACCAATATAAAAAATATTATCGTTTTTTAAACAATTAGCTGACCTGACTGATAATTCGAGTTCATCAACTTTTTTAAGTAAATTTTTATTAAACTGAGGTTCATTTGAAGATTGTAATTTTTGTCTTTCATCTTCAGTAGGTTCTTCAAAGTTAATGAATGGTTTAAGTTGATCTTGTAATATTCTTGCAGCTAAAGCAGCAGCATCATCTGGGGATACAGTACCGTTAGTTTCAATATCTAAAATTAATTTATCAAACTCAGTGTCTTGACCAATACGTGAGTTTTCAACATTAAATGAGACTCTTTTTACTGGGCTATATGTAGCATCCAATATAATTTGACCAACACTTTTATTTTCATTATCCTTGTTTTTTTCAGCAGATATATAGCCTTTATTTACATCCAAAAAAATTTCTAGGTTTACTTCTCTGTTTGTGTCAACATTCATAATTACAATATCTTTGTCTACAATTTCTACATCGGGGTTATCATCGAAATCTGAGGAGAGGACTTCTTTTGGTCCTTTTATATTCAGGCTTAATTTTTGAGAATGATTGCTTTTGGAATTAAACGTAATATTCTTAAGATTCATAATGATATCGGTTACATCTTCTCTAACACCCTCAATTGTTGAAAATTCATGAAGAACTCCATTAATTTTGATAGAAGAGATAGCAGTGCCTTGTAATGATGATAAAAGCACTCTTCTAAGAGCATTACCCAGTGTGGTACCAAAACCTTTTTCCAAAGGTTCAATTACAACAGTTCCATATTTTTTATTATCACTTATTTTATAGTCAACTTTATTTGGTTTAACCAAAGTTATCCAATTATTCTCTATCAATTTTAACTCCTATAAATTTAGTTTATACTCTTCGTTTCTTTTTAGGTCTGCATCCGTTATGTGGAAGCGGTGTGACGTCTTTAATGTTATTAATGATAAACCCTATGTTTTGTAAAGCTCTTAAAGCAGACTCTCTGCCAGAGCCTGGACCTTTCATGAGAACATCAAGTTTTCTCAACCCTACATCATATGCTTTTTTTCCAGCTGCGTCTGTTGCAATTTGTGCAGCATATGGTGTGGATTTCTTTGAGCCCCTGAAGCCCATCGAGCCACTTGATGACCAGGATACAGCATTTCCACTAATATCGGAAATTGTTACAATTGTGTTGTTAAAAGAACTTTTTATGTGAACAACACCGTTTTGACCAAAGTTTTTTTTTGATTTTTTTTTATCAGATGTTTTTTTTTCGTTTTTTGCCATTTTATTTTGTTACTTTTTTCTTGCCAGCTATGGCTACTGCTTTACCTTTCCTGGTTCTAGCATTTGTGTGTGTTCTTTGACCTCTAGTTGGAAGTTGTTTACGGTGTCTTAAACCACGATAGCAACCTAAATCTTTTAATCTTTTTATATTTTGTGAAACTACTCTTCTCAGGTCACCTTCTACAGTATAGTTTTCATCTATAGATTTTCTTATTTTAGATATTTCATCCTCAGAAAAATCTTTTATTCTTTTAGTTGGATCTAAGCTATTTGCTTTTAAAATATCCATAGCATATTTAGAACCTATTCCATGAATATAAGTGAGAGAAACTAATGCTCTTTTGTTTACTGGTATATTTACACCTGCTATTCTTGCCAATTGAGATCTCCTGAATTGGTGAAATTATTAAAAAAGTATTTAAAAGTCAATATAAATTACCTTAATTTAATCCAAGTTTATCAACGATTTTAGCAGTTACAGAGCTAATTTCATCATTGGCTTGTATGTCAGTAACAGAATAATTTTTTTTTAATGAATTTAATATTTCTAGGTGAGATTTTTTATAAATTTGCAGTCTTTTTTCAAAAAAACTATCATCCGCTCTAGACTCTTCCATAGACCTTTTTTTAATTCTCTGAAGAAGTTGTTCATCATCAACATCAAAATTAATAATACTTAAATCTTTGTTCTCAAATATTTCAAGAAGTGAGTCTGCTTGAATTGAACTTCTAGGAAAACCATCAATCAAAATCTGCTCATTTGACAGAGTGCTTACTTTTTCTTTTAACACTGAAATCACAATTGTATCCTCAATTAAATCACCATTATCCATTTTATTTTTAATATCTTTTCCCAAAATACTTTCATCTTGAGATTTCTCTTTCAAGAGAGAGCTAACAGTTAAAATGTTAAGATCAGGTAAAATACTATCTTTTAAAATGTTTGCTTGCGTGCCCTTACCACAACCAGGTGGGCCAATAAATACTATAACCATTTACTTTTATAAATTTTATTTTTACTTAATAATTTTTCATATTGAGATGAAAATAATTGTGTTTGAATCTGTGAAAAGAAATCCATTGCAACAATAACGACTATTAAAAGACTTGTTCCTCCTAAATAAAAAGGAACTGATAGTTTTGCGATTAAAAATTCAGGAATTAAGGCTATTAAACCCAAATAAATAGCACCTACAAAAGTTAGTCGATATATAACATGTTCTAAGTAAGTAGCTGTTTGCTCACCTGGTCTGTAACCTAAAACAAAACCTCCATTATTTCTTAAATTTTCTGCCTGTTCTTTAGGGTTGAAAACGATACTAGTATAAAAAAATGCAAAGAAAACAATCAGACCAAAGAAAAAAGCCATGTAAAGTGGTTTTCCATGAGATAAGTAAAATCCTAAACTAGATAGGAAACCAGAACTTTCAGGTGAAAAATTAGAAATAGTATTTGGAAATAGTAACAAAGATGAAGCAAAAATAGCAGGAATAACACCAGAAATATTTATTTTTATTGGTAAATAAGAAGATTGACCTCCAAATACTTTATTACCTACTTGGCGCTTTGGATATTGAACTAATAACCTTCTTTGAGCTCTTTCTATAAATACAATTATTACTATTAGTATGAGAAGTAAAAAAATTATAGATATAATTGCAATGGCTGATAGAGCACCAGTTCTTCCAAGTTCAAATGTGTTGAAAATGGCAAAAGGTAGGTTAGCTACTATTCCTGAGAAGATAATAATTGAAATTCCACTTCCAAATCCATTTTCTGTTATTTGTTCACCTAGCCACATTAGAAATATAGTTCCAGATGTCATAGTTATAACTGCAGAAATTTGAAAGAAAGCTACACTTCCTAAAGTTGGATCTACTGTGTCTGATAAATTTAGTATACCATTTGAAATACCATAACTTTGGAAAAGTCCTAAAACTATTGTTAAATACCTTGTATATTGTTGGATTTTTTTCCTACCTTGAGTGCCCTGCTCTTTAAGAGCTTTTAAACTATCAAAAGATGACTGCATTAATGTCATTATGATAGATGCGGAAATATAGGGCATAACCCCTAATGTAAATATAGACATACGCATTAAGGCACCACCAGAAAACATATCAAAAATACCTAAAATTCCCCCACGATGTTGTTCAAATATTTGCTCTAACACAGCTGAGTTAATACCGGGGACAGGGATATATGTTCCAAGACGATAAACCGCTATTGCAAATAAAACAAAACCTAGTTTTTTAAATAAGCCAGAGCTTTTTATTGCTTCGCTATAGTCAATATTTGGTACTTTTATATTCATAATCTAAAATTATGATGTTGATCCACCTAGTTCTTCTATTCTTTTTTTGGCACCAGGAGTAAACTTAAAATTCTTAAATTGAAGTTTCTTTTTAAACTGGATTGAGTCAACTAATTTAATTGATTTTTTATGATCTTTCTTTTTTAAGAAACCAGCTTGAATTAGAAAATTATTATCAATTAAAGAATTATCTTTAAATTTGTTAAAACTTACTAGAGATAAAGTTAAGGATTTAGGATTTATTTTTTTTAAAGAATTAAAACCTCTTTTTGGTGTCTTTCTGTAAATAGGCATTTGACCACCCTCAAAATTTCTAACTGCAACACCTGACCTTGATTTTTGACCTTTGTGACCCCTGCCAGCTGTTTTTCCTAATCCAGAACCAACTCCTTTACCTTTTCTTTTTCTACTATTTTGACGTTGTTTAGAAATTTTATTTATCATGCTTAATTTTCTCTTTTGCTAATAACAGAATTTATCTCAATGCTTCTTCTTGCAGATACTGATTTTGGTGTGTTAATACTTTTTAGTGCTTTTATTGTTGAGCGAACAATATTGTGTGGATTTTTTGTTCCTATCGCTTTGGATACAACGTCAGAAATGCCCAATGCCTCAAAAATAGCTCTTGAGGGTCCTCCAGATATTATACCTGTTCCTTTTGGAGCAGATCTTAAAATTACAGTGCTTGAGGAGAATTTTGCTTTTACATCATGATGAATAGTTCTACCCTCTCTTAAGGGAATTCTAACCATTGTTTTTTTTGCCTCTTCTGACGCTTTTCTAATAGCCTCAGGTACCTCTTTAGCTTTTCCTGATCCAAAACCAACTCTTCCTTGACCGTCACCACTTACAACTAGAGCTGCAAAACCGAACCTTCTTCCGCCTTTAACAACTTTAGAAACTCTTCTTACTGAAATGAGCTTTTCAATTAAATCTTTATTTGAAGTATTATCTAACATTAAAAAGATAAACCCTTTTCTCTTGCTGCATCAGCTAATACTTTTAGCCTTCCATGATACTTATATGAACCTTTATCAAATTTGACTTCTTTTATGCCTTTCTCGATAGCAAGCTCAGCAATTTTTGAGCCAACAATTTTAGCTAAATCAACTTTCTTCTGTCCATCAGCTTTCTCAAGTTTAACTGATGAGAATGAGCATAATGTTTTATCATTACTCTCAGATAGCACAGAAGCATAAATATGTTTAGAAGATCGAAATACTAAAAGTTTGTGTTTTTTTATATCATTCAATTTTTTTCTAACTCTTAATTTTCTTCGGTTAGCTCTGATTTTGTCTTTATTCATTACTTTTTCTTACCTTCTTTTCTATAAATTCTTTCACCTTCATATCTAACACCCTTACCTTTATAAGGCTCTGGTTTTCTAAATGACTTGATTTCAGCTGCTACTTGACCAACCAATTGTTTACTTGTTCCATTTACTATAACAATATTTTTTTCGACTTTTATAGAGATACCCTCAGGAATTTCAAAGTTAATATCATGACTAAAACCAAGTGATAAGACAAGTTTTTTTCCAGAAACATTAGCTTTGTATCCAGTTCCAATTAGCTCAAGTCTTTTTTCAAAACCTTTTGAGTTACCAATTATTTCATTTTTAATATTTGCATAAATGGTTCCAAGAAGCGCTTTATTATCTCCAGAGAAATGTAAGGAATTATTTTTATGATCAACTTTAATTCCTAAAGGAAGTGTGGTTGATGACTTTCCAAGCTTGCCTTCAAAATTTATTTCATTGTCCGTCATTGAAACTTTTATATCATCAGGTATATTGATAGGGTTTCTTGCTAATCTTGACATAGTCTAGAAAACGCTTATAAGCACTTCCCCTCCTACTTTTTGATCTCTAGCATCACTGTCTGACATAACTCCCTTTGATGTTGATAATATAGTAGTACCTAAACCTCCAATAGTTTTAGGGATTTCATCAGCAGAGCTATAGACACGACAACCTTGTTTTGTAATTTTTTCTATTTTATTAATTAAAGGTGAGCCTTTATAATATTTTAAAGTGATTGATATATCTTTTTTTGTTTCACCTAATATTTCAAAATTATTAATGTACCCCTCTTTTTTTAAAACATCACAAACATTCACATTTAATTTTGAAAATATAGCTTTAACTGAAATTTTGTTAGCTTTTTGTCCATTTCTTATTCTAGTAATCATATCTGCTAATGTGTCACTCATATTACCAACTCGCTTTTGTCAAACCAGGAATTTGGCCCTTACCAGCCATGTCTCTAATAGCTATTCTAGATAAATTGAATTTACTGTAAACACCACGAGGCCTACCAGATAGGAAACATCTGTTTCGATATCTAATTCTTGATGAATTTCTTGGTAAGGACTCAAGTTTCATTTGAACCTTTACTCTTTCTTCAAATGGTAGGTCTTTATCAGATAAAAGATTTTTTAATTTTTTTCTTTTTTGACTTAGTCTATCAATCAGTACTTTTCTATTTATATTTTTTTGTATTGCGCTTTGTTTTGCCATGGTTAATTCAGAAATGGAAAGTTCATTAATTTTAAAAGTTCATACCCCTCTTTGTCATTATTTGCAGAAGTGGCAATAGTGATATCAAAACCAAAGATATTTTCAACATTTTCAACGCTAATTTCAGGAAAAATAATATGATCTTTAATACCGATGGTAATGTTACCTTGGCCATCAAATGACTTTTTGTTATAACCTCTGAAGTCTTTAATACGAGGCATGGCAATATTTACAAGTCTGTCGTAAAACTCCATCATCATATTTTTTCTGAGTGTAACAGATAGTCCTACTGGCATTCCTTTTCTAACTTTAAAGGAGGCAATAGCTTTTTTTGACATTCTAACAACTGGTGATTGACCTGTTATAAGAGATAAATCTTTTTTTATTTTTTCAATAGCTTTGTTATCCTCTTTAATAGCTCCTATACCCGCATTAATTACTATTTTTGATATTTTTGGAACAGCAAGCTTATGAGATATTTCTAGATTTTTAGCTAACTGGTCAGAGACATTGAAAATTTCTTGAATTGAATTTGACATTAGTATTTGTCCCCTGATGATTTTAAAATTCTAATTTTTTTTCCACTTTCAATTTTGAAACCTACTTTAGATGATTTTTTAGATTTCGAGTCATAAGCCAAAATATTTGAAATATGAATTGGCATTTCTTTGTCAACAATACCTCCTTTAGACTCTTGAGATGGCTTTTGATGTTTTTTACTAACGTTAACGCCAGATATAACAACTTTATCAGTAGAGTTTATGATTTTTGAAATCTTTCCAATCTTACCTTTATCTTTACCAACTCTCACAATCACTTCGTCACCTTTTTTGTATTTTTTAATCATTATAATACCTCAGGAGCTAAACTAACTATCTTCATCATATTTCTTTTCCTAAGCTCTCTTGTAACGGGTCCAAAAATTCTTGTTCCAATTGGTTCATTTTGTTTGTCTAAAAGAACAGCTGCATTAGAGTCAAATTTAATTGATGTACCATCTTCCCTAATTAATGGCTTTTTTGTTCTTACTATAATTGCTCTTTGTACTTCACCTTTTTTAACTTTAGATCTTGGAATTGCATCTTTGACTGATACAACAATAATGTCACCTATTCTAGCATATCTTCTTTTTGATCCACCGATAACTTTTATGCAGCTTATTAATCGTGCACCAGAATTATCTGCTACTTGTAAATTTGACTCTGCTTGTATCATTAATTTATAACTTCCCATGATTTATTTTTAGAAATAGGTCTAATTTCTTGAATTCTAACAGAGTCTCCCACAATAATTTTATTGTCTTTATCATGAGCAAGATACTTTTTTGAGACTCTTATTATTTTTTTATAAACAGGATGGGTAGTCTGTCTTGTTACCAAAACAGAGATAGTTTTGTCACCAGATTTTTTTACAACTTTTCCCGTTAAAATACGTTTAGGCATTTTTATTTAGCCTTTCTTTTGTTAATAGTGATGCGATTTGCTTTTTAACTTTTTTAAATTGAGAGGTATCTGTGAGTTGACCACTTTTCTTCATAATTTTAAGGTTAAATAACTCTTTTTTTAAACTATTTATATCTTTATCAGCCATTAAAATTGATCCAATGATACGAATGTTGTTTTTACAGGTAACTTTGCAGATGCTAGTTCGAAAGCTTTTTTTGCTAAATGCTTGTCAACACCATCGACCTCAAACATTATAGTTCCCGGTTTTACTCTGCAGACCCATCTATCTATTGCACCTTTTCCTTTACCCATTCTAACTTCAGCAGGTTTTGCTGTGACTGGTACGTCTGGGAAAACTCTAATCCAAAGTCTTCCAGCTCTTTTTAAAAATCTAGTAATAGCTCTTCTGGATGCCTCAATTTGCCTTGCTGTTACTCTTTCGGCGTCTAATGATTTAAGTCCGTAATAACCAAATGTAAGTTCATAATTACCTTTGGCACTGCCGTGTATCCTTCCTTTGTGCTGTTTTCTATATTTTGTATTCTTTGGTAATAACATTAATTAGCTTTCTCTTTTTTTTCTTCTGATCTGTTTGTTTTATTTTTACTCTCGCCCTTAAAAAGCCAAACTTTAATTCCTATAATTCCATATGTAGTTAAAGCTCGAGCAGTTGCGTAATCTATATCAGCTCTAAGGGTATGTAAAGGTACACTTCCCTCAGAAAACTTCTCAGATCTAGCTATTTCAGCACCACCAAGCCTACCACCGCATACGATTTTAATGCCCTTTGCACCAAGCTTAATTGCTGATAACCCTGATTTTTTCATCGCTTTTCTAAAAGCAACTCTTTTTTCTAACTGTCTTGCAATTGAGTCTGCTACTAATGAGGCGTCTGTTTCAGGTTTTTTTATTTCTTTTATATCTAATGAAATACTCTTATCAGATAATTTGGAAAGTCTATTTCTGAGTTTTTCAATATCTGCACCTTTTTTACCAATAAGCACCCCTGGTTTCGAAGTATGGATTATTATTTTTAAGTTAGCAGCAGCTCTTTCAATTATAACTGAACTTATTCCTGCTATTGAGTAATTCTTTTCAATATAACTTCTAATTTTATGATCTTCTTTTAAGAAAGTAGAATAACTCTTCTTTTCAAACCAAGTTGACTGCCAATATTTATTAATACCGACTCTTAGCGAGGTGGGGTTAACTTTCTGTCCCATTATAATCTTTCCTCTAACACTAATGTTAATCTAGAAAAGGGTTTAATAATCTGAAAAGCTCTTCCCTTGCTCATTGGTCTAAACCTTTTCATCCTTAGGCTTTTGCCAACATAAGCTTCTTTCACAAAAAGTTTGTCAATATCTAAATTATTATTATTTTCTGCATTCGCAACGGCAGAATTTAATGTTTTTAATACTTCTTTGCTAACTCTTTTGTTTGAAAATTTCAAAATATTTAAAGCTGCATTAATATCTTTCTTTCTTATATCTTTAACGATTAAGTTGAGCTTTTGAGAGCTAGTTCTTATCATTTTATTGATTGCTTTTACTTCTTTAGACATAATTATTTTTTACCCTGTACTGCTTTCTTATCCCCTGAATGACCCTTAAAAACCCTAGTTGGCGAAAACTCACCAAGTTTGTGGCCTACCATGTCTTCAGTTACGTAGACTGGTATAAAAGATTTACCATTATAAACGGAAATCGTAACTCCAACAAAATCAGGTATAATAGTTGATCTTCTTGACCATGTTTTAATTGGAGACTTTGAACTTTCTTCTTTAGATTTTTTAACTTTTTTAAATAGAGTTACATCAAAATAAGGTCCTTTCCATACAGATCTTGCCATTACTTTTTAGCCCTTCTTGATATGATCATCTTGGATGTAAATTTAATTCTTCTTGTTTTCTTACCTTTTGTTTTCATGCCCCATGGCGTTGAAGGGTGCCTACCACCCGATGTTCTTCCTTCTCCTCCGCCGTGTGGGTGATCTACTGGATTCATTACAACACCTCTAACAGTAGGTCTTATACCTAGGTGTCTTTTAATTCCGGCTTTACCAATTTTTTTGTTTTTATTATCTTGATTAGATACTACCCCTATCGTGGCCATACATTCACCATGGACTAGTCTTGTTTCGCGGGATGAGAGTTTAACCATTACGTATTTTTCTTGTTCTCCTAGTACCTGTGCAAAGGATCCTGCAGATCTACATAGTTTACCACCAGCTCCCGGTTTTAATTCAATATTATGTATTGAGGTACCAGTTGGTATATTTTTTATCTTCATCGCATTACCAGATGATATTTCTGCTTTGGTTGATGAAATAACCTTATCGCCAGGTTTTAAATCAGTAGGAGCAATAATGTATTCTTTTAAATCTTGATAGTTAATCAGCGCTATAAAGGCACTTCTATTAGGATCGTATTCTATTCTCTCTACTGTACCAATTTTATCAAATGTATTTCTTTTAAAATTTACAAGTCTGTATTTCTTCTTGTGCCCACCAGATCTATGTCTAATTGTGATCTTACCAGTATTGTTTCTACCAGAATTTGGTTGTAAATCTTCAATTAAAGATTTTTCTGGACGACCCTTAAATAGCTGTGACTTATCAATTTTTACAGTTTTTCTAAATGAAGGCGTTGTTGGTTTGTAAGTTATCAGTCCCATATTATACCTTACCACTCATATCTATGGTGTTGCCCTCTTTAAGAGTAACTATTATTCTTTTAAGCTCTGATCTTGTACCTCTTTGACCCTTAAATACTTTGGGTTTGCTCTTAACATTTAAACTGTTTAGCTTTTGAACTTTAACTTTATATATTTCTTCTATTGTCTTTTTAATGTTAATTTTATTTGCATCTTTTCGGACTTCAAAAATGTACTTATTAAATTGAGCATTAGCTGTAGATTTTTCTGTAATGACAGGTTTTTTAATTAAATTAAGATCCATTTTAATTATTACCTATGTATGAATTATAAATTGTCGATTTTTTTGAAAATAGAACCATATCTGATTTTAAAGCTGTATGGACTGAATAACTTTTATCTGAGAGAAAGTATATTTTTTTGTAATTTTGAAATTTAATAACCAATTTATTTTCAGTTAAATTGCTAAGAACAAAAATAATCATTTTGTTTGGGTTTTTTTTTAACAAATCAGAGATATTTTTTTCATCTAATTTTTCCTCATCAAAAACATAGAGTGATTTATTATTACTTTTACTAACTATTGATGAAACTATGGCGCTTTTTTTAACTTTTTTATTAACTTTATAAGAAACCACATGAAATTTTGGCCCAAAAGCTTTTCCTCCACCTCTTCTTTGAGTTGTTTTTTTGTTACCAGCTCTTGCATTTCCAGTACCTTTTTGTTTAAAAAGTTTTTTTCCTGAACCAGCAACTTCAGATCTATCAAGACTATGGTTATTTCCTTGTTTATGGGAATATATTTTTTGTAATGATAAATGTAGAGCTTTTTCGGATATATTTTTGTCTTTTAATGTAATTTGTTCAAACATTTATTTAAAAACCTTAACTATAGATTTATTTTTTCCAGGAACAGATCCTTTGATAAATATTAATTTTTTATCTTGATCAATTAAAAGCACCTCTAAATTTTTAGTAGTTGTTAATTGATTACCTAAATGACCAGCCATTTTTTTTCCTTTGAACACCTTACCTGGATTCTGATTTTGACCTGTTGAACCATGAGCTCTATGAGAAATAGAAACACCATGTGTTGCTCTCATACCACTAAAATTGTGTCTCTTCATAGCGCCGGCAAAACCTTTACCAGTTGATTTTGACTGTACTGAAACTTTATCACCAACTTTAAATTTAGGGTCAATTAAAGAACCAACCTCTAGGAGTTCCTCGTCGGAATTTATTCTTTGTTCCTTAATTATTTTTTTTGGCTCTAAATTTAATTTATTGAATTCTTTTAATTGAGGTTTATTAAGTTTTTTTGGTTTAAGAAAACCTATAATATTTGCAAGATAACCATCTCTATCAATAGTTCTATTACCAACCACAGTACAACTATTGTAATCAAGAACTGTTGCAGAAACTCTAGTACCGTTTTCATTAACAAATGAAGTTTGGCCAATTTTAGTGCTGATGATCATAATTAATTATTTTTTTATTTTTATATCGACATTAACACCAGATGCTAAGTCAAGCTTCATAAGTGCATCAACTGTTTGTGGTGTAGGTTCAATGATATCCATCATCCTAATGTGTGTTCGTAATTCAAACTGCTCCCTACTTTTTTTATCTACATGCGGGGATTTATTTACTGTAACTCTTTCAATCTTAGATGGCATGGGAATTGGTCCAATTACCTTAGCACCAGTTCTTTTAGCTGTCTGAAGAATATCAATTGAACTTCTATCTAAAATATTATGATCAAACGATTTTAATCTTATTCTAATATTTTGATTTATCATGATTATGCCAGTTTAGATTTAATTTCCTCTTCCACATTTGAAGGTACTACATCATAGTGTGAGAATAACATTGTATAACTTGCTCTTCCTTGGCTCATTGAGCGTAGATTATTAACATAACCAAACATATTAGCAAGAGGAACTACAGACGATACGACTTTTGCATTACCTCTGTCTTCCATTTTTTCAATTTGACCTCTTCTTGAATTTAAATCACCAATAATATCGCCCATGTAATCTTCTGGGGTAACTACTTCAACTTTCATCATTGGCTCAAGTAATTTTGGTCCAGCTTTTCCAACAGCTTCTCTAAATGCGGCTCTTGAAGCTATCTCAAAAGCTAATACAGAGGAGTCAACGTCATGAAATGCGCCATCATGAACTTCTGCTTCAAAGTCTATCACGTTATAACCTGCTATAACTCCGTTTTGAGCGGCAAAATTAATACCTTTTTCTACTCCAGGTATATATTCTTTTGGAATATTTCCTCCAACTACTGTGTTAACAAATTTAACACCAGAATTTCTCTCTAACGGTTTGAATTTCATTTTTACTCTTGCAAATTGGCCAGCACCACCAGATTGTTTTTTATGTGTATAATCTACTTCAACATCTTTAGTAATTGTCTCTCTATATGCAACTTGAGGAGCTCCAACATCTGCTTCAACTTTGAATTCTCTTTTCATTCTATCAACCAAAATTTCTAAATGAAGTTCGCCCATGCCTTTAATAATTGTTTGTCCAGACTCTTCATCTGAAGTAACTCTGAAACTTGGATCCTCTTGAGCTAACCTTCCTAAGGCTTGTCCCATTTTTTCATAGTCAGCTTTTGTTTTAGGTTCAACTGCAACTTCAATAACAGGATCAGGGAATTCCATTTTTTCTAAGATAACTTTTTTTGATGGATCACATAGAGTGTCGCCAGTAGTAACATTCTTCAAACCCACTAATGCTACTATATCTCCTGCCTTAGCATCTTTAATTTCTTCTCTAGTGTTTGAATGCATTAAAAGCATTCTTCCAATTCTTTCTTTTTGATTTTTTGATGAATTTAATATGGTTGATCCAGAACTTAAGTTTCCACAATAAAGCCTACAAAAAGTTATTTGACCAACAAAAGGATCAGCTGCTACTTTAAACGCTAGAGCCGCAAAAGGTTCTTCAGGGGTATTAGGAATTTGTAATTTATCATCTGAGCCTTCTTTTATTCCTTCAACAAAACCTATGTCATTAGGAGAAGGTAAATAATCTACAACAGCATCAAGTAATGGTTGAACACCTTTATTTTTAAAAGCAGTTCCACACAAAACAGGAACAAATTTAAAATCAATTGTTCCTTTTCTTATACAAGCTTTTAAAGTATCAACAGATATTTCTTTTCCCTCTAAGTAGTCCTCTAGTGCTTTATCATCTGCTTCAACTGCATTTTCTATTAACTCTTCTCTTTTTTTCTTAGCTTCCTCAATTAAATCATCGCTAATATCAGTAACATCATACTCGGCGCCAAGACTATCGTCTTTCCAAATAATTGATTTAAAATTGACTAGGTCAACAACTCCTTTAAAATCTGCCTCTTTTCCAATTGCCATTTGCAAAACAAGAGGATTAGCTCCCAATCTATCTTTGATAGATTGGACATTCATCTCAAAATCTGCACCAAGTCTATCCATTTTATTACAAAAACAAATCCTTGGAACTTTATATCTATCAGCTTGTCTCCAAACTGTTTCCGATTGTGGTTCAACTCCTGCAACACCGTCAAAACATGCAACAGCACCATCTAAAACTCTTAAAGATCTCTCAACTTCAATTGTAAAATCAACGTGACCCGGCGTATCAATAATATTTATTCTGTGATCATTCCAAAAACAGGTTGTGGCAGCTGAAGTTATTGTTATACCTCTTTCTTGCTCTTGTTCCATCCAATCCATTGTTGCAGCACCATCATGAACTTCACCTATTTTATGAGACTTTCCTGTATAGTATAAAATCCTTTCAGTAGTTGTAGTCTTACCAGCATCTATATGGGCCATAATTCCGATATTTCTATATTTACTTAAATCCATTTTTACCATCTGTAGTGAGCGAATGCTCTGTTAGCTTCTGCCATTTTATGAACTTCATCTTTTTTCTTTACAGAGTTGCCCTTATTTTCAAAAGCATCTATAAGTTCATTTGCTAACCTCTCTCTTTGGGTTTTTTCGTTTCGTTTTTTTGAATTAGTTAATATCCATTTAAATGCTAGTGCTTGAGCTCTAGTGCTTCTCACTTCCATTGGTACTTGATATGTAGCTCCACCTACTCTTCTAGATTTAACTTCAACAGATGGTTTGACATTATTAATGGATTTTTGAAAATATTCTAATGGATCGTCACTTTGATTATTTGATTTTATGATATCTAGGGCACCGTATACTATTTTTTGGGCTATTGTTTTTTTACCCCCTACCATTACCTCATTTATAAACTTATTCAGAACAACACTGTTATAAATAGGATCTGGTAATATTTGCCTTTTCTCTGCTGCTCTTCTTCTTGACATGATTTAGATTTTAATTTTTTGGCCTTTTTGCACCGTATTTTGATCTACGTTGTCTTCTTTTTTCAAGACCTTGGGTATCCAAAGTTCCTCTAATTATATGATATCTTACACCTGGTAAGTCTTTAACTCTTCCTCCACGAATTAACACTACAGAGTGTTCCTGTAAATTATGTCCTTCACCTGGAATGTATGCTGTAACTTCTTGGCCGTTTGTAAGTTTGACTCTTGCAACCTTTCTTAAGGCTGAGTTAGGTTTTTTAGGAGTTGTTGTGTAAACTCTAAGACATACGCCTCTTTTCTGAGGACATGACTTAAGAGCAGGAACTTTATTTCTCTTAGAAACTTTCTCTCTCGATTTCCTAACTAATTGGTTTATGGTCGGCATAGTTCGCAGAATATATTTATAGTATTATGTATAGTCAACATCTATTTAGAGTTTTCTAGCTGTTTTAATAGAGAATTATCGCGGATTTTAGCCTCTTTTCGAAGAGCTCTAATAACGTTACCTGTTCCAGCGGGAATTAGTTTACCAACAATGACATTTTCTTTAAGGCCCGTTAATTTATCAACTTTACCATTAATAGCTGCCTCGGTAAGAACTCTTGTTGTTTCTTGGAAAGAAGCTGCTGAGATAAAGGAATTAGTTTGAAGGCTCGCCTTTGTAATTCCAAGTATCATCATTTTATAATCAGCTTCTTTTTTACCTTCTTTTTTTAATACGCTATTCTTTTCTATGACTTCTATTTTATCTTTTATGTCACCAACTAAATATTCACTGTCACCAGCATCGATTACTTCGACTTTTTGTAACATTTGACGTGTAATACACTCTATGTGCTTGTCATCAATCAAAACACCTTGTAAACGATAAACTTTTTGAACTTCTCTTACCATATATTCAGCTAAGGCCTCAATTCCAAGAATATTTAAAATATCTGTTGGAGCTGGAGTCCCATCGACAATCATATCACCTTTGTTTACCTTATCTCCCTCATTAAAATATATATAAGTTCCTTTTGGTATTAAAAATTCTACTGGCTCTCCTTCTTCAGGATTGATGATAATTCTTCTTTTACTCTTAATATCCTTTCCAAATTCAATTGTTCCTGATATTTCAGCTAGAACAGCAGGATTCTTTGGTTTTCTTGACTCAAAAATATCAGCAACTCTTGGTAGTCCGCCTGTAATATCTTTTGTTTTTGAGGACGCTCTTGGAATTCTAGCTATTACATCACCAGCAGTAACTTCTTTTCCTTTTTCAATATTTAGAACAATACCAACACTTAAGTCATAGGTAGATGAATTTTTTGATTTAATTGGATTGCCGTCTTTATCTGTTATCAATAATTGAGGTTTTAGGTCTTGCTTTCCCTGAAAGCTTTTCCAATCAATTATAACTTTTGATGAAATACCGGTAGTCTCATCAAACTTCTCAATAAATGATACACCCTCAACTAAATCACTGAAATCTAATTTTCCAGATTCCTCAGCAACAATAGGTACAGTGTAAGGATCCCATTCAAGTAATAAGCTATTCAGCTTTACGTCTGAACCGTTTTTAACTAATAAAGTCGATCCATATGGAGCTCTGAATGAAGAGACTAAAGTTTTATTATTATCAAATATTTCAAGCTCAGTTGTTCTGTTAATAATTATTTCATTTCCAGATCCATTTACAACAGATCTGAGGTTTTTAATTTTAACTTTACCATCGCTAGGAGACTCAAAATTTGATTTTTCAGCGGAGGAACTTGCGACACCTCCTACATGGAATGTTCTCATCGTTAACTGAGTACCAGGTTCACCTATTGATTGAGCTGCAATAATACCAACTGCTTCGCCAGTATTTACAGGGACTCCTTTTGCTAAGTCTCTGCCATAAGATTTAGCACAAATACCATGTGTTGTTCCACAGGTAATTGGTGATTTAATTCTAACAGAAGTAATATTTTCTTTTTCTAATAATTCAATCTCTTCATGTGAAATATAAGAGTCGTTTTTAATTAACACATCACCTTTTTTGTTTTTGACATCATCAGCAAGGTATCTACCAAAAACTCTTTCTGTTAAAGGTATTGAAACTTCACCAGACTCATAGATTGTGTCAACAGTCAATCCATTTTTACATGTACAGTCTTTACATGTAATTGTTAAATCTTGAGCAACATCAACTAATCTTCTTGTTAAATAACCAGAACTTGCAGTTTTAAGTGCAGTATCAGCTAAACCTTTTCTTGCACCGTGAGTAGAGTTAAAATATTCAAGAACTGTCAGACCATCTTTAAAGTTAGATGTAATAGGATTTTCAATAATCTCTCCTGATGGTCTTGCCATCAAGCCTCTCATGCCTGCTAACTGCTTCAGCTGAGCTTCTGAACCACGTGCACCAGAATCTGCCATGATATATACAGAATTAATTTGGCTATCTTTATTTGATGAAACAGTTTTCATCATTGCTTTTGCAACTTTATCTGTACAAGTAGACCACAAGCCTACAACTTTGTTGTACTTTTCTCTTTCAGTAATGAGACCTTCTTGATATTGATTTTCAAGACTATTTACTAGTTTTTGAGTATCTTGAATTAAAACATTCTTTTCCTCAGGTATGACTAAATCGTCTTTTCCAAATGAAATCCCTGCTTTTGCAGCATACTTAAAACCTACATTCATGATTTGATCAACAAATATACAAGTCGCCTTTTGGCCCGTGAACCTGTAAACATTGTCTAAAAGATTACTAATATCTTTTTTTGTAAGTACTTTATTAACTACATTAAAGGGTAAATTTTTGTTCTCTGGAACTGTTTTATAGAGCATAACTCTACCAGCAGAGGTGGTATATTTTTTGTATTCAAAACTGTCTGTATCTTTATTGTATAATTTTGTTCTATATATGATAGGAGTATGAAGCTCGATAGTTTTGTTTTCTAATGCAAATTCTACTTCTCCTACATGTGAATAATACTTCTTTGCTTCTTCTTTTTCATATATCAATGATAAATAGTAAATTCCTAATACTATATCTTGACTTGGTACAATAATCGGTTTCCCACTTGAAGGTGAAAGTATGTTATTAGTGCTCATCATTAAAACTCTTGCTTCTAATTGAGCTTCGAGACTCAAAGGTATGTGAACTGCCATTTGATCACCATCAAAGTCTGCGTTAAAAGCAGTGCAGACTAATGGATGCAGCTGAATAGCTTTTCCTTCTATTAATATAGGTTCAAAAGCTTGAATTCCTAACCTATGAAGTGTTGGTGCTCGATTTAAAAGAACTGGGTGTTCTCTAATTACTTCATCAAGGATATCCCACACTTCGGGTCTCTCTGATTCAACCATTTTTCTGGCAGATTTTAAAGTTGAAGCAAAACCATATGACTCAAGTTTGTTATAAATAAAAGGTTTAAAAAGTTCCAAAGCCATTTTTTTTGGTAAACCGCATTGATGAAGTTTTAATTCTGGTCCTACAACAATCACTGAGCGGCCAGAGTAATCAACTCTTTTACCAAGTAAATTTTGTCTAAATCTCCCTTGTTTTCCTTTTAACATCTCTGAGAGAGATTTTAGAGGCCTTTTATTAGTGCTTGTAATAACCCTACCTCTTCTTCCGTTATCAAATAAAGCATCGACAGACTCTTGAAGCATTCTTTTCTCATTTCTGACGATTATGTCAGGAGCTCTAAGATCCAAAAGTCTTTTAAGTCTATTATTTCTGTTAATAACTCTTCGATACAAATCGTTTAAGTCTGAAGTAGCAAAACGACCTCCTTCTAATGGAACTAAGGGTCTTAATTCAGGTGGTATAACAGGAAGAACTTTAAGTACCATCCATTCGGGTTTAATGTTAGAATTTTTAAAACCTTCCATAACTTTCATTCTTTTAAGAATTTTTTTCTTTTTAGTTTCAGAGGAAGTAGCTTCACTTTCTTCCACAAGTTTTTTAATTTCTTCTTCTAAATTAATTTTAGATAGTATTTCTTGAACAGCCTCAGCACCAATACCGTGTTTGAAAGAGTCTTCACCAAATTGATCAATAGCTTCCTCTAATTCTTCGTCATTTAAAAGTTGATTTGGGCTTAAACCAGACATTAGAGGGTCTATAACTATATGGCTCTCAAAATAAAGAACTTTCTCAAGATTTTTTAAAGTAATATCTAATGCAAGACCAATTCTACTAGGTAATGACTTTAAAAACCAAATATGTGCTACAGGTGCAGCTAATTCAATATGAGCCATTCTTTCTCTTCTTACTTTTGAAAGTGTTACTTCGACACCACATTTTTCACATGTAATGCCTTTAAATTTCATTCTTTTATATTTTCCACACAAACACTCATAGTCTTTTGTAGGTCCAAAAATTCTGGCACAGAATAAACCCTCTCTTTCTGGTTTAAATGTTCTGTAATTGATTGTCTCAGGTTTTTTTATTTCGCCAAATGACCAAGATCTTATTTGTTCAGGGCTTGATACAGAAATTTTAATCTGATCAAAATTCAATGTTTGATTATTAGTTTTAAATAAATTTGTTAAATCTTTCATTATGCATTCTCCCTATTAACAGTAGGATCTGTTTCAATTAATTCTACGTTAAGTCCAAGTGATTTTAGTTCTTTAACTAAGACGTGAAATGACTCTGGTATTCCACTTTCAAAGTTATAATCACCCCTTATAAGAGCTTCATAAACTTTCGTTCTACCAGCAACATCATCAGATTTGATAGTTAGTATTTCCTGAAGAGTGTTAGATGCGCCATATGCCTCTAATGCCCAAACTTCCATTTCTCCAAATCTTTGACCACCAAACTGAGCTTTACCACCTAAAGGTTGTTGTGTGACAAGACTGTATGGTCCGATAGATCTTGCATGAATTTTATCATCTATTAAGTGGTGTAGTTTCAATATATATTTATACCCAACAGTAACTTTTCTTTCAAAGCGTTCTCCTGATCTGCCATCATACAAATGAACTTGGCCACTATTATCAAAACCAGCTTTATCTAAAAGATTAGTTATTTCATGAGTATTCGTTCCATCAAAAACAGGTGTTGCAAAAGTAACTCCTTTTTCTAAATTTTTAGCTAATTCTATTAATTGATCATCATTCATTTTGTTAATTTCGATATTTGAGTCTTTATTATTTTCATAAAAACTAGAAAGAGAGTCTTTAAGTTGAACTATATTACCCTCTTTTCTAGCCATATCTAAACTTATCGATATTTGTTTTCCTATACCATAAGCTGCCCATCCCAAATGTGTTTCTAATATTTGACCAATATTCATCCTACTAGGTACACCTAATGGATTCAGTAAAACATCTACTGGAGTTCCATCTTCTAAAAATGGCATATCTTCAATTGGGACTATCTTTGATATTACACCTTTATTGCCATGTCTTCCTGCCATTTTATCACCTGCTTGAAGCTTTCTTTTTACAGCAACAAAAACTTTAACAACTTTTAAAACTCCAGGTAGTAAGTCATCACCACTTTGTATTTTTTCGATTTTATTTTGGAACTTTTTATCTAATAAAATAACAGCATCACTAAAAATTTTTTTTTGTGAACTAAAGGTTTCCATAGATAAACTATCATCAACTTGTATTTGTTCCAAAATTTCAATAGGTTTTGACACAAGAGATTCTTCTTCAATATTATTTCCTTTAGTAAAAACATCTACATTTGTAGCTGCTTTTTTATTTTTAAAAATACTTATGAGATTTTGTTTATAGTTATTTTCTAAAATATTTTTTTCATCATCTCTATCTTTTGCCAATCTATCTATTTCAACTCTTTCAATTGCAATGGTTCTCTCATCTTTTTCTACGCCTCTTCGTACTAATACTTGAACATCTACTACCACACCGGAATAACCAGTTGGTAATCTCAAAGATGTGTCTTTTACATCAGCTGCTTTTTCAGAAAAAATTGCTCTTAATAGTTTTTCTTCGGGGGTTATTGGAGAGTCTCCTTTCGGAGATACTTTTCCAACTAGTATATCTCCGGGCTTCACCTCAGACCCAATGTAAACAATTCCTGCTTCGTCGAGGTTTGTTATACTTTCATCACCAACATTAGGCATATCTCTTGTAATCTCTTCAGGGCCTAATTTGGTATCTCTACATAAAACTTCAAATTCTTCAATATGAATTGAGGTGTATCTATCTTCATGAACAACTCTCTCTGACATGATAATAGAGTCTTCAAAGTTATATCCGTTCCACGGCATAAAGCCAACAAGAAGATTTCTTCCTAGTGCCAATTCTCCTAAATCAGTTGAAGGTCCATCAGCTATGATATCTCCCCTCTCAACATAATCTCCAATTTTTACAATTGGTTTTTGATTTATAGCAGTGCTTTGATTTGATCTTTGAAATTTTTTCAAATTATAAATGTCAACTCCACTTTTATCTTTACTAATATTTTTTGAGTCTGATCTGATAACTATTCTTGATGAGTCAACTTGATGGATATATCCACTATTTTTTGCTATCACAACTGCTCCACTGTCTCTTGCTACTTTTGACTCAAATCCCGTTCCCACTAAAGGAGCTTCGCTTTTGACAAGAGGAACTGCCTGTCTCATCATATTTGAACCCATTAAGGCTCTGTTAGCATCATCATTTTCCAAGAAAGGTATTAAAGAAGCAGCAACAGATACTAATTGTTGCGGGTTAACATCCATAAAGTCTATTTCAGAGGAATCACAAAAAATAAAATCACCTCTTCTTCTGCAACTAACTTGCTCTTCTGAAAATTTATTGTTTTGGTTAATAGGACTGTTTGCTTGAGCTATTGTATAATTTTCTTCTTCGTCAGCATTTAAATAAATAACTTCATCAGTTACTGTACCTTTTACTATTTTTCTATAAGGAGTTTCTATAAAACCATATTGATTAATTCTTGCAAAAGAGGAAAGGCTGTTTATAAGTCCAATATTAGAACCTTCGGGTGTTTCGATAGGACATATTCTGCCATAGTGAGTAGTATGAACATCTCTTACCTCAAATCCTGCTCTTTCTCTTGTCAGACCACCTGGGCCTAATGCAGAAATTCTTCTTTTGTGTGTAATCTCACTTAATGGATTTGTTTGATCCATAAATTGGCTTAATTGACTTGTTCCAGTAAATTCTTTCAAAACAGTTTGTATTGGCTTCGAATTAACAAGATCTTGAGGCATAATTGACTCAATATCAACTGTCCCCATTTTCTCTCTTATTGCGCGCTCCATTCTTACAAGACCTATTCTGTACTGATTTTCAATTAACTCACCTACTGATCGAACACGTCTATTTCCCAGGTGATCTATATCATCTTTACCAGCACTTTCTGTTTTCATATCAAAAAGTTTTTTTGCAACTGCCAGAATGTCAGATTTGCTTAAAATTCTAGTTTTATTATTCTTATCTAAAGATAAGTATGTATTTAACTTAACCCTTCCTACTTCAGATAAATCATATCTATCTTCACTAAAAAACATATTTTGGAATAAAAAATTACTAGCTTCAAGAGTTGGTGGCTCACCAGGTCTTAAGATTTTAAAAATATCAAAAAGGGCTTCCTCTCGTGAATTATTTTTATCAGCTACAAGTGAATTAATAACACCTAAATTGCCTGTAGCTTGATTGGCATTGATAACAGAGAATTGGTTTACAGATAATTCCTGTAATCTTTTAAAAAATTCTTCGCTTAATAAAGTTCCAGCTTCAGCATATACCAACCCATTGTCATAATTAACAATATCATTAGATAAATAAAAGCCGTATAAATCCTCTTCTTTAAAAAAGAATTTGTTAATTTTTTTATCATTTATTTCTTTAAGTAATTTTAAAGACAATTTTACATCTTTGTGAGCAACTACTTCATTACTATTAGGATCAACTAAATTAAATGGTAAATTTTTATATTTAAATTTATTTAAATCTAAGTTAACTACCCATCCACCTTTATTTTTTTTAAAATTAAAAGTCTCATAAAAATAGGTTAAGATTTCTTCCGAGGTCATTCCTGAAACTTTGTAAATATCTGGTTCAACTTTATTTTGTAGACACTCTTGTAAATAATTTTCTGAAGCTTTTGATGGTAGGGCCTGTAAGATTGTTGTAGATATCATCTTCTTTTTTCGATCGATTCTAAAGAAAAGATTATCTTTGTGATCAAATTCAAAATCCAACCAAGAACCTCTATATGGAATTATTCTCGCATTGTATAATACCTTTCCACTTGCATGAGTTTTACCTTCATCATGATCAAAAAATACACCTGGTGATCTATGTAGCTGACTTACAACAACTCTTTCAGTTCCATTGACAACAAAGGTTCCATTGTTTGTCATCAGAGGCAAGTCACCTAGATAAACTACTTGCTCTTTTATATCTCTTAATGATTTTTCTTCGGTTTCTTCATTGATATCCCATATTATAAGTCGAAATGTAACCATTAGAGAGGCTGAAAAAGTTAAACCCTTCCTTCTACACTCATCTACATCGTACTTAGGGTTATCGAGATAATAATCTATATAGTGAAGTTCAGATTTACCTGCATAGTCTTTTATGGGAAAGACAGAATTAAAGACTTCTTGCAAGCCTGTATTTGAACGGTTCTCTGCTGATTTTCCTAATTGAAGAAATTTATCATAGGAAATTTTTTGGATATCAACTAAATTTGGTACTTCGATCGTTTTACCGATCTTACCAAAGGAATAGCGAATTCGTTTTTTTTCTGTAAAGCTAAGTGGCATATTATATAGAACCTATAATAACTAATTATTTAAGTTCTACTTTTGCGCCTGCGGCTTCTAGCTGTGTCTTCATAGCTTCAGCCTCTTCTTTCTTAGCTCCTTCTTTTAAAGTTTTTGGAGCACCTTCAACCATATCTTTAGCTTCTTTCAAACCAAGACCTGTTATAGCTCTTACTTCTTTAATAACATTAATTTTTTGATCTCCGGCTGCTGTCAACACAACATCAAAAGCATCTTTTTCTTCTGCTGCATCCGCTGCAGGAGCTGCTCCACCTGCTGCTACTGCTACAGGTGCCGCTGCTGTTACACCCCATTTTTCTTCTAAAAGTTTTGAAAGTTCTGCTGCTTCCATTACTGTTAGTGTTGATAGTTCATCAACAATTTTATTTAAATCTGCCATTTTTTTTGTCTCTCCCTAATTAGTCTTTTTTGTTTTGTAGTATTGAAATAATATCCTGATCTGGTCTTTGTAATAATCTTACAAGCTTTGAAGCAGGAGCATTGATCAATCCAACTATTTTTCCTCTTATTTCTTCAAGAGAAGGTAAAGTTGCAACCTTTGCTATATCCTCTTTTGAATATAACTGGTTATCAAAAAAAGCTGCCTCTGCAGATAGCTTTTTTAAATCTTTTTCAAATTTTTTACAAACTTTTGCAGTTCCAACAGGGTTATTTGTAAAAATTAATAATTTTTGATTAGATAAAAAATCAGTTAGGCCTTTTTTTTCGTCATTTTTATTAACAAAAATTTTAACAATATTATTCTTAGAAACTTTAGTTACACCATCATTATTTCTAATTTCAGTTCGAAATTCGATCATTTCTTTTACTGACATCTCTGAAAATGATGCAATAAATATAGCAGAGTAATCCTTTGACATTTGATCAAGGTTTTCAATATATTGTTGTTTTTCTGCTTTATTCATTATATCTCAACCCTTAAACCAAAACCCATAGAAGAAGATATATAAACAGAATTCACAAAATTACCCTTCAATCCTGATGGTTTTATTTTTTTTATTTCATCAATAAAAGAAGTTACGTTTTCAGTTAATTTACTTTCGTCAAAACTAACCTTACCTAAAGCGGCATGTATAGTTCCTGCTTTATCATTTTTATATGCTACAAGACCTTTATTAATATTTTCAATTGTACTTTTTATATCATTTGTAACAGTGCTTGTTTTAGGATTAGGCATTAAACCTTTTGGGCCTAAAATTTTAGCTATTTTACTTACAACGGACATCATGTCTGGAGTAGCTACTATTACATCTACATCAATCTTTTTTTCAAGAGTGGCAACCAAATCATCTCCTCCAACATGTTTAGCACCAGCTGCTTTAGCCTCCTCTGCAGCTTTTCCTTGAGCAAAAACTGCTATTTGAACTTTTTTTCCTAAACCATGAGGCGGTATAAAACTACCTCTGACATTTTGATCAGACTGCTTAGAGTCAATACCTGTATTGATCGATACTTCTAAAGACTCGTCAAATTTAACATATTTTTTTTCTTTGATAATTTTAACTGCATCAGATATTTTATATGACTTCGTAAAGTCTATACCTTCAATCTGTTTTTTTTTGTTTTTAGTTAAATTCATTATACAACTTCCATTCCCATTGACCTTGCTGATCCAAGTATTATTTTTGATGCTTGATCAACATCATATGCATTGAGATCTTCTAATTTTTCTTTTGCTATCTCTTCTACCTGTTTCATTGTAACCTTACCTAATTTTGCTCTACCAGGTGTTTGACAACCTTTTTTTATTTTTGCAGCTTTTTTTAGATAAAAAGTAACGGGTGGTTTTTTTGTGACAAAATCAAATGATCTATCCTTGTATGCAGTAATTATAGTTGGGATAGGTGCACCTTTTTCTAAATCTTTTGTCTTGTCGTTAAACTGTTTACAAAAATCTTGGATGTTTAATCCCTTTTGACCCAAAGCAGGGCCTACAGGAGGTGCCGGATTAGCTGAACCAGCTGGAATTTGTAATTTTATATATCCTAAAATTTCTTTAGCCATGCTATTAGCCCTTAACCACTTGTGAATAATCTAGTTCTAAAGGTGTCGGTCTCCCAAAAATTGAAACGGACACTTTAAGCTTTTGTCTTGAACTGTCAACCTCTTCTATGATACCACTAAATGAAGCAAATGGACCATCGGACACCTTAATCTGTTCACCAACTTCATACTCAAACTTAGGTTTAGGATTATCAACACCTTCAGTAATGTCTTGTAATAATTTGGAAACTTCTCGTTCAGATATGGCAATTGGCTTATCTTTTGTTCCAAGAAAATTTGAAACTTTCGGTATATCTCTAACTAAATGCCATGTGTCATCGTTCATAATCATCTTAATTAAAACATACCCTGGGAAAAATTTTTTTTCAGAGTTAACTCTCACACCCCTTCTCACTTCAACAACTGCTTGAGTTGGAACAGATACTTCAGATATGGAGTCTTCTAAATTGACTTTTTTTGCCTCATCTAAAATTGAGTCTGCAACTTTCTTCTCAAAGCCAGAGTGGCAGTGTACAACATACCACTTTGATGTATCTGTATTTTCAACCATTAAATTATCCTAGAACTATTCTCACGATAAAAGAAAAAAATTGGTCTAAGAGCATTAAAATAATTGCAGCAATACTAATTACAACCAAAACGATACCTGCTGATGTGAAAGTTTCTCTCTTGGAGGGCCAGGTAACTTTAGATACCTCCTGTCGAACTTCTCTTAAATATTTAGCAGGATTAAATTTCATATTTTTATTTATATATTTGGCAGGAGTGGCAGGCATCGAACCCGCAACCTCCGGTTTTGGAGACCGGCGCTCTACCAGTTGAGCTACACTCCTTCATATTAGTATTACTGCAGAGAATATTTTTATTCGATAATCTCTGAAACAACTCCTGAGCCAACAGTTCTACCGCCTTCACGAATAGCAAAACGTAAATTGTTATTCATTGCGATAGGAGCAAGTAACTCAACTTCAAGTGTAATATTATCTCCAGGCATTACCATTTCAGTACCTTCAGGTAATTTAATTGAACCAGTAACATCAGTGGTTCTAAAATAAAACTGAGGTCTGTAATTTGCAAAGAAAGGAGTGTGTCTTCCACCCTCTTCTTTGCTTAAAGCGTAAATCTCTGCTTTAAATTTTTTGTGAGGTTTGATACTACCAGGAGCTGCCAAAACTTGGCCTCTTTCAACCTCTTCCTTTTTAGTTCCGCGAAGAAGAGCACCAATGTTATCTCCGGCTTCACCTGAGTCTAATAGTTTTCTAAACATCTCAACTCCGGTACAAACTGTTTTGGTTGTATCTTTTAAACCAATAATTTCAATTTCTTCACCTGGTTTAATAACGCCTTGTTCAACTCTTCCAGTAACAACAGTACCTCTTCCAGAAATAGAAAATACGTCTTCAACTGGCATTAAGAAGGGTTTATCTAATTCTCTCGTAGGAGCAGGGATATACTCGTCAATTTTTGACATTAATTCAATAATTGAATTTTTACCGATGTTTTCATCTCTGTCTTCTACTGCTGCGAGTGCTGATCCTTTAACAATAGGAATATCATCTCCAGGAAAATCATATTTTGAGAGTAGTTCTCTTATTTCGACTTCTACAAGCTCTAATAATTCTTGATCATCAACTTGATCTACTTTGTTTAAATAAACAACTAGTGCAGGTACACCTACCTGTCTAGCTAAAAGAATGTGTTCACGTGTTTGAGGCATTGGGCCGTCCGCTGCATTAACAACTAAAATACCTCCGTCCATCTGAGCAGCACCTGTAATCATATTTTTTACGTAGTCTGCGTGACCTGGGCAGTCGACGTGAGCATAGTGTCTTTTATCAGTTGAATACTCGACGTGCGCTGTTGAAATTGTTATACCTCTCTCTTTTTCTTCAGGAGCTTTATCAATTTCATCATAGGCCGTAAACTCTGCACCACCTTTTTCTGCCAAAACTTTTGTTATTGCCGCAGTAAGTGTAGTTTTACCATGGTCGACGTGACCGATAGTTCCGATGTTGACGTGTTCTTTCGATCTGTCAAATTTTTCTTTAGTCATTTTAAGTTGTTACCTCTTTTTAATATCTATTACTTAATTTTTCAATGTACTTGGAGCGGGTGAAGGGAATCGAACCCTCGTAGCCAGCTTGGAAGGCTGGAGCTTTACCATTAAGCTACACCCGCGATTCAGCGGGTAACCACTTCAAAACATCCACAAAATCAAATCCTTGTGAGTTCCGATAAACTACTAATTTTTCTTTAAAATTCAATAAGAAAAGTGAAAAAAGTGGTGGAGGGAGTAGGATTCGAACCTACGTACACTTGCGTGAACAGATTTACAGTCTGCCGCCTTTAACCACTCGGCCATCCCTCCAAAGTGTTTAAAATCAGGTGTTGATTAATAGATAATTGTCTTTGAAAGTCAATAGACTTCCTTAATTTTTACTGTTATTTAAAATAATGCTTATTTCAGGGGCTAATCCTTGCACTAATTGTATAATTCATAACTCTGATAAAATTATTGAAATTTTTATAAATATTGAGAGACAATCAACTTTTGCAAAATTGATAGAGCAAAATAAACTTAATAATAAGACAAAGTTAATAAAGAAAAAGGATTTTATTAGACTTGGTATTAAAAATGATAGATTTATCAGTGATATAGTTATAAGAAGAGAAAAGTATAAACCATCCAATTTAGATGAAATTATTAAAAAAAATACCAAAAAATCTCTTATTATTGTAGCCGATCAGATTACAGACCAAAATAACCTAGGAAACATTATAAGAACGGCTCTTTTGATGGGAGCTGATGGTCTATTAATATCAGAGCATTCTTCGGCAGATATTAACGATGTAACGTCATTAACCTCGTCTGGAGCCGTTGAAGTATTGAAATATCATGTTTCAAAAAATATCAACAGAACAATAGAAGTTCTAAAAAAATCTGGCTATTGGACTTATTCCCTAGATATGAGTGGTCAGGAAATGAAAAGAGAATTTAATTTTGATAAAAAATCTGTCATCATTGTTGGAAGTGAAGGAAAGGGGATTAGAAGAAATATTTTAACAAAGAGTGACTTTAAAATAAGTATCCCTCAAGAAAATGTAGGTGGTATTGATAGTTATAATGCAGCAAATTCTCTAGCAATTGCTGCATATCATTTCAAAATTAGTACTTTTTAAATATTGTTTATTTTAGATTTTAATATAAATAATAACACAATGCCGGCTTAGCTCAGTTGGTAGAGCAGTTGATTTGTAATCATCAGGTCGGGAGTTCGAGTCCCCCAGCCGGCACCATTCAATTTTATAAGAAACAAACCTTAAACACATATAATTGATTATTTTCAATACTTACATTAAGTTTAAAATCTATGGTTTCGGATATTGATCAATTTGGGAGAGATACCACAAAAAATAATAATCCAAGTCTTTACGAAGAAAAGTCAAAGAAAATTTTAGACTCATTAGCTGAAATAAAAAATCAATTAGAAAATAAAGACTATAATCCAAACGTTGATGACTCATCACAAAGAATAAGAGCTAATTTAAAAAATAAATCTGATTTTGATAGACTCAAATTAAAAATTGAATCTTTAGAAAAGAAAATTGATAATATTAATACATACCTAAATAATAAATCAAATATCAATCAAGTTCATGAACCGATGTCTCAGAAACTTGATGGGGACTTGAGTGTTTTTCATCAAATAGATAATCAATCATCAATGCAGCAGAACAAGTCATTACTGGTTCTTGAAAATGAAAATGGTTTAAATAAATCAAATTTTAATTTGTTTCGTTTTATAATGACAATAAATATTCTCTTTTTAGTATTAATTGGACTAATTGTTTATATAAAAAATATTCCATTAAAAGATATTCTAAAAATATTTTAAGACTTTAATTAACTGTAGCTTGTATTTTCTCAACATTCGCTGCACTGAATTTAAATTCAGGAATTTTACCAATCGGATCTAATTGTGGGTTAGTAAGAACATTTGCAGCTGCCTCAGCAAAACAAAAAGGAATGAAAACCATTCCCTCTGGAATTTCTTTATCACTCCTTACTTTAATTGCAAGTGAGCCTCTTTTAGTTTTAACCAAAACTTGATCTCCAGGGTTGATTGTCATTCTTTTCATGTCCCATCTATTCATACTAATAATTGCCTCTGGTTCGATATGGTCTAATACGGAAGCTCTTCTTGTCATTGAACCTGTGTGCCAATGTTCTAAAAGTCTACCTGTTGTTAAGATCATTGGAAAATCATCATCAGGTAACTCAGCAGGTGGTATTAGCTTAGCTGGAACTATTTTACCTCTTCCATTCGCTGTTGGAAAATTCTCATTAAAAATAATTTCGTTTCCTGGTTTATTAGGATCATCACAAGGGTATGTTACAGAGTTTTCATTTTCTAGTCTTTCGTAGGTAATATTTTTTAAAGAAGGCATTACTTGAGCCATTTCATTGAAAATATCTCTTGGATGTAGATAACTCCAATCTAAACCCATACCTTGAGCTATAGCTTGAGTAATCCACCAATCCTGTCTCGCTGAACCAGGAGGTGGCACTGCTTGGCGGCCCAATTGAACTTGTCTGTTAGTGTTTGTGTAAGTTCCAGTTTTTTCAGCATGGGCTGATGATGGTAAGATTACATCTGCATGCCAGGCTGTTTCAGTCATAAAGATATCTTGAACAACTAAATGATCTAATTTAGCTAATGCAGCTCTAGCATGATTTTGATCAGGATCAGACATTGCAGGGTTTTCTCCCATAATATACATACCTTTGATCTCATCTTCTAAAATTTTGTTAATAACTTCAACAACGGTTAAACCTTTTTTATCATCAAGGCCTGTCTTCCAAAAATTTTCATATTTTTGGTGAATACTTCCATCTTCAACTGACTGGTAATCAGGAAAGACCATTGGAATTAATCCAGCGTCAGATGCACCTTGAACATTGTTTTGACCTCTTAGAGGGTGTAAACCTGTGCCTTCTCTTCCAATCTGTCCTGTAGTTAAAGCTAGAGCAATTAAACATCTAGCATTATCTGTTCCATGAACATGTTGAGATACACCCATACCCCAAAAGATAATGGATCTTTCTGATTTAGCATAAAGTCTAGCAACTTCTCTTAACTCTTGGGCTTTGATGCCACAAATGGCTTCCATTTTTTCAGGAGAAAAATCTTTTATTTCTTCTTGTAATTTTTCAAAACCCTCAGTTTGTCCTTGAATATATTGTTCGTCATAAAGCCTCTCTTCAACAATGGTGTACAAAAGTGCATTGAGCATTGCAACATCAGTGCCTGCTTTAAATTGTAAGTTGTAGGTAGCATGTTTTGTTAAACCTTGTTTTCTTGGATCCATAACAACTAATTTTGAACCTCTTTTTGCTGCACGTTTTAGATAAGTTGCTGCAACAGGATGGTTTTCTGTAGGCCTTGCACCAATAACAATGATACAGTCAGCATCAGATGCGGACATAAAAGGAGCTGATACAGCCCCAGAGTTTACACATTCCATCAGTGCTGCAACAGAAGATGCGTGACAAAGTCTAGTACAGTGATCTACGTTATTTGATCCAAAACCAACTCTAACCAATTTTTGAAATAAATAAGCCTCCTCATTAGAACACTTTGCTGAACCAAAACCAGCTAAACTTTTTGGTCCATGATCTTCTTTTAAATTTAAAAGACCAGATGAAGCTCTTTCTATTGCATCTTCCCAAGTTGTCTCTTCAAAATAATAATAGATATCAGCATCTTTAATTTCAAGATTTGGGTCTTTTTTAACACCAGCTTTTCTAACTAATGGTTTAGTGAGTCTTCCATCATGATTGATATAGTCAAAACCAAATCTACCTTTTACGCATAGCCTATTTTCATTAGCGGGTCCATTTTTACCATCTACGTACAAAATTTTATCGTCTTTTACGTGTACTTCAGTTTGACATCCTACACCACAATAAGGACAAACACTCTCTACGATTTTATCTGAATAAGACTCTCTTTTTCCCTGATCATCAACTAATGAAGACTCCATTAATGCTCCTGTTGGACAAGCTTGGACACACTCTCCGCAAGCAACACAAGTGCTATTGCCCATTGGGTCATCTAAATCAAATATTACCTTCGCAGTTGACCCTCTATAGGCCATTCCGATAACGTCGTTTACTTGTACCTCACGGCAAGCGCGAACACATAGATTACAATTTATACATGCATCTAAATTAACACTCATTGCTTTATGAGACCTATCTAATTCTATTTTTTGTTTACCAGGAAAACGACTATCGCTAACGCCTAATTTCTCAGACCAGTTCCAAAACTTTGACTCGGGGTCAGGAGAATTATTTTTTTCTGGTTGGTCAGACACAAGAAGTTCAAAAACCATAGATCTTGATTTTTCTGCTCTTGGAGAGTTAACTGTAACTTCCATGCCTTCGGTAGGTTTGCGAATACATGATGCTGCAAGGGTTCTTTCCCCTTTAATTTCAACCATACAGGCTCTACAATTTCCGTCTGCTCGATAACCCGGCTCAGGTGAGTAACATAGGTGAGGAATATCAATATTATTTTTTTTTGCGACATCCCAAATAGATTCATCTTTATTTGCTACATATTCGTTGCCGTCAATTTTAAATTTAATATTATCAGTCATTAGTTGGTTACCTCCTCTGGGAAGTGTTTAATAACAGAGAGCATTGGGTTTGGAGCTGCTTGTCCTAAACCACATATAGAGGCGTCCATCATTGCTGAAGATAATTCTTTTAGAAGGTCTACATCCCAAGATGATTGGTTCATGAGTTTAAGAGCTTTTTCAGTTCCATTTCTACATGGAGTACATTGACCACAACTTTCATCATGAAAAAAGAACATTAAATTTTTTGCAATATCCTTCATGTTATCTCTATCAGATAAAACAACTACAGCAGCAGAACCAATAAAACAGCCGTGCTCTTGTAATGTGTCAAAATCAAGCGGAATATTATCTAATTTTGCAGGAAGTATTCCTCCAGAGGCCCCTCCAGGTAAGTATGCTTTAAATGTATGCCCCTCTTGAATACCACCACAATATTCATCAATAAGTTGCTTTATTGTGATCCCTGCTGGAGCTAGCTTTACACCAGGGTTTTTTACCCTTCCCGATACAGAGAACGTTCTTAAACCTTTTCTACCATTGAGACCATGACTACTGAACCAGACAGCACCTTTTTCCAAAATCTCTCTTACCCAAAAAACTGTTTCAACATTATGTATTAATGTTGGTCTACCAAACAGTCCCACTTGAGATGGAAAGGGAGGTTTATGTCTAGGTAAGCCTCTTTTACCCTCTAAACTCTCTAACATTGATGACTCTTCACCACAAATGTAAGCACCAGCGCCCCTTCTAAAATGTATTCTGGTTTTAACATTTAAATTGTTTTCTTCTAAAATTTTAATTTCTTTCTTTAAAAACTTTATTACATCAGGGTACTCATCTCGCATGTAAATATATACATCAGTTGCCTCAACTACCCATGCAGCAATTAGCATTCCCTCAAGAAATCTATGTGGATCTCTTGTAAGATAATGATGGTCTTTAAATGTTCCTGGTTCACCCTCATCACCATTAATTGCCATTAACCTGGGTTTATCTTCTGCTCTTACAAATCTCCATTTTCTTCCAGTTGGAAATCCTGCACCACCAAGACCTCTCAAACCTGATTGCTCCATTTCTTCTATGAGCTTTATCGGATCTTTTTTATTTTCAATACAATCCTTTAGAATTTTATATCCACCATTTTTTACATAATCGTCATAGCTAATATAATTTGGTATAAATGGTTTTGTATCTTGCTCCTTTAAGGCTTTTTGAACTACACTTACATCTGCGTTTACAAAATGTTTTTTTCCTACCTCAACTATTGGTGCTTGGTGACACCTTCCCATACAAGGTGCTCTAACTACTCTCACATTAGAAGATGCACTATCATTCAAATTTTTTTCTAAAGTTTTGCATCCGTTCATCTCACATGTAATACCATCACAGACTCTAATTGTTGTTTCAGGAGGGCTAATATCATCCTCTTTATAAATATCAAAGTGAGCATAAAATGATGCTGTTTCGTAAATTTCAGTTAAAGGTAAATTTGTTAATTCGGACAGTGCTGTTAAATGTTTTGGCTTAAGACATTTATAATGGTCTTGAATTAAGTGAAGGCTTTCAATAAGCATATCTCTTTGTCTAAAATAATCATTAGGTATAAGGTTTTTAAGATCATCAATTGACTGGTCGTCACTTTGGCGACCCTTGTTGAATTCTAGAGCTTTTCTTCTACCAGAACCTGGATGTATTTTACTTTGTGAGTCTTTCATTTGTTATAATGTAATAATTTTTTATTAAGTTTCAATTATCAATAAGTAATTAATTGATAAGTATTACTTATTAAAGCTTTTTAAGAATTTTAAAAAGTTATTTTTAATAGGTGATGGGCGATTATCATCAATATGTACTATACCTACCTTGTGAGATATTTCTGGAGAAATTAATTGAATAAAATTTGTATTCTCATCGTAATTGAATGACTGAGTAAATATATATGGCATAATTGTTGAAAATTCTGAACTATTTACGTGAGAGTATATATGAGTCATAGAATTTGACTCAATTAAAACTCGTGGGTTAATATTATTCTCTTTAAATACAGCATCTAATATTCTTCTAAATTGATTTTCTTTAGAAATTAAACATAGATCTAAATTACCAATTTCTTGCCATTTTAATTTCTTTTTATTTTTTAAATTCTTTTTTTTAGATATGAGAAAATATGTTTCATTATATAAAGGTATCTTCTCAACTCCTAATATTGGTTCATTTTCTAAATAACTTATCCCTAAGTCTAATTTGAAATCATGAAGATTTTTATCAATTTCATTAGAGGACATAGAAATTACTTGCAATTTGACGTTTGTAAATTTTTTAACAAAACTATTTAACAAAAAAGAAACTTCTAATAAAGCAGTGGGGATAACACCTATTCTTAAATTTCCAGTTAAATTATTTTTTAACTCTGAGCTTAATTGTTTGATATTAGTATATTCTTTAACAATATTTTTAAATCTTTCCTTTAAAATTTCTCCCTCAGAAGTTAATCCAATATAGTTCTTTCCTCTTTTTACTAGTCTTACCCCTATTTCATTTTCTAAGGCCTTTAGCTTCATAGACAAAGCAGGTTGTGATATCTTTAATTTTTCTGCCGCTCTATTAAAATGTTTTTCACTATCTAAAGCTAAAATAATTTCTAAATTCTTTATTTCCATGTATTTTTAAAATAAATATATATGTAAATGGATTATTATCTAGATACTAAAGGCTTTGAATGCCCTATACCTGTCTTAAAAGCTGAAAAATTTATAAAAAAGTTAAAAAAAAATGATGTTCTTACAATAGAAAGTGATGACCCATTATCACAATTTGACTTTAAAAATTTTTGTGAAGAAAAAAAATATGAGATCATTTCACTAAAAAAAAAGGGAAATATAGTAAATATCAAATTTAAAATTCAATAAAACTAATCTTTTCGCCTTTTTTAATTTTATTATTTCCTTCTGGGACAAACGCTAACCCATCTGCTTCAGAGAGAGAAATTAGTTTAGCAGAACCTTTTGAGTTATGAGTATAAAGTCTATTTTTAGATAATTTCACACGATAAAATTTTGTTATATTAGATTTTTTATTTTCTGAAAATCCAGATTGGTAAGATTTGGTAATGCTAGAGTTGTCTTTGCGAGAAGGATCTATAAATAAACTTACTAAAAAAAATAAATTAGTGAAAACAGCTAATGGGTTTCCAGGTAGTGAAAAATAATAATTGGATTTTAATTTTGAAAAAATTACAGGTCGACCTGGTTGAATTCTTACGTATTTAAAAAGAAGTTTAGTATTTTGACTTAGAAAAGAAGATATATAGTCTTTAGAGCTAAATGATGAGCCACCCGAACTTATAATAATATCAAATTTATTTTGATTTTTTTTATAAAATTTATCAACTTTTAATTCATCATCTTTTAAAACACCTAAATCGTGAACTTTTACGTTAAATTTCTTTAAAAAATAAATAATTTGATATTTGTTTGAGTCATATACTTGATGATCTTTTATTTTTTTGCCAGATTTTATTAATTCATTTCCTGTTGATACAACAGCAACTCTCAAAGTTTTATATACCCATAAATTTGTAATTCCTACTGATGAAAGTAATGCAATTTTTATAAAATCAATTTTTTCATTTTTTTTTATCAATATTTTATTTTTTTTTAAATCCTCACCTTTTTTTTTTATGTCTTTATTAGATATTTTTGAATGTTGGACTAATAGATTTTTGCCCTCAATTTTTGCATTTTCTAATGAAATAAAATTTTTAAAGTTTTGTGGAATAATAGCTCCTGTATTTATTTTATAGGCTAAATTTCGATTTAATTTTTTATATGAGTGTCCGGCATTTAGAAGCTTATTAGATATCGGTAATGTGTTAAGATTTTTATTATAAACAATATAACCATCTAATCCTGCAGTGTTTTGTAGGGGTAGGTTAATTGGTGAAGTAATTGTTCTTGATACCACTGCATTATGGGCATCCTTTAACTCAATCTTAAAATCTTGGAATAACCTCTTTTTTTCTCGAATAATTATTTTTTGTGCAAGTTTGAAAGAAATATGTTTAGGAATTTTCATAATAAATTTTAGAGGCAATTTTTTCTATCTGACTGTGAGCAAAGGTCTCAATTGGGTGATCAATATTATCGTCTGTAACGATGTATTTAACATTATTTATAGATTTATAGAGATAGTCTTTGTTATTTTTTTGTAAGCTTACTTCTAACTTTATTAGATCATCAAATCTCTTAAACCCCTCAAATATTAGAAAATCACAATCTTTGTTAATCTCTAACAAACGTTCTAAATTAATATGTGACTCAGCTTTCTCTTCTATGAATGCGAGTCTTTTATCTGATATTAGTGTAGTTTTATAAGCTCCAGATTTTCTAATTTTATAGCTATCTGTGTTGGGATGATCAATGTCAAAAGAATGGTGAGCATGTTTTACCACACCAACTTTTATTTTCTTTTCTTTAAAAAATTTTACTAAATTACTCACTAAAGTAGTTTTGCCACTATTTTTCCAACCAATAACAGCTATTGTTTTCACCTTGTCACCATAATACAATCAAGAAAAAAATGACAGATTTTTTAATCAAACCTAGTGTAAATAATAGATCTTTATTTAAATTGAAAAAATCAATTAATGAAAAAGGTGAAATAACAAAAATTCCAATCATTGAAGAAAAACCACTCACGCTATACTTAAACAACCAAGAAATAGTGACAATAATGACTATAGGAGATTATCCAAAATATTTAGCTATAGGTTATTTATTCAATCAGGGAATGCTTAATAATATAGACGATGTAAAAAAGATTGAGTTTCATAAAGACCTAAAGACAGTTGTTGTAAGAACAAAAAGTAAAACTAATTATGAAGAAAAATTAAAGAAGAAAGTAAATACCTCTGGTTGTGCACAAGGAACTGTATTTGGAGACTTATTTGAAGAGATAAATAACGTTTCCTTGAATAAAAAAATAAGAATAGATCATCAACAGCTTATGAATTTATCCAAAAAAATTAATACTGAGCCAAGTTTATATTTATCTGTAGGTGCAATACACGGTTGCGTCTTATGTCAGGGAGATAAACCTTTGTATTATTTTGAAGATGTGGGAAGACATAATGCTGTTGATAAAATTGCTGGTTTGATACTTGATAAGAAAATAGTCGCGAAAGAAATGTCTTTTTACACAACTGGCAGGCTGACAAGTGAAATGGTATTGAAATGCATCAAAATGGAAATACCAATACTATTATCTCGTTCAGGTTTCACTGCTTGGGCAGTTGAAATAGCTAGAAAGAAAAATTTAACTATGATTGGAAGAATTAGAGGTAAAAGGTTAAATATTTTATCTGGTGAATTTAGATATACCAAAGATGATTAAGCTAGTATCTGTAATACTAACAGGTGGTAAATCCTCTAGAATGGGTTATGAAAATAAAAGCTTTTTAAAAATCAAAAATAAGAGTTTTATTGAAATTTTAATAGAAAGTCTGCAAGAAAAGTCTCATGAGATTATAATTAATGCTAATAGAGATATCAGTAAGTACAAAATCTTTGGTTATAAAGTTGTGAGTGATAAAATTGGTGGTTATAAGGGGCCACTTGCTGGGTTACATAGTGCTCTTGATCTATATAAAAACTCAAAAGAGGATTTATGGTTTGCACTTTTCCCCACTGATGCGCCAATAATAAACACAGGTATCATAGATAATTTTATCTCAATTACAGAAAAAAAGAATAAAGTCTATATTTGTAAGATTGATAATATTATCGAACCAATGTTCTCCTTTTGGTCATCAAAAATATTTACAGAATTAAATGAAGTCCTTTTAAAAAATAATGGATATAAAATTATGACATTTGCCGAAGAAATTGGATTTGATTATATAAATTTTAAAAAAAATAAAAAAATAGAATTTTTTAATGTAAACGACAAAAATGATTACACAGAACTTCTAAGTTTTTGAGAAATTAATTAACAAAGAACCATTATCGTTAATTTTTTGTTCAGTATGACTATATCCCCTCTCATTTAAGTAAGGAACTAAGTCGCTAAAATTTATGTATGTAAAAGCTGGTAGGCCTTTTCCAAATTTTATAGGCTCTACAGTAATAAAAATTTCATCAATTAAATCAGCATATAAGAAATAATCATGAACACTAGTTCCCCCTAAAATTAAAACACTCTCTTTGCAGAGATTTTCAAATTCATCCCACTGGTTAATATCTGGATTAAAATAGTATTGATTTATTGAATTTTTA
>CACMUL010000002.1 GCA_902616855.1 uncultured Alphaproteobacteria bacterium
TCCAGGCAAAACTGCGATTTCAACTTCTTTTTCAAAAATCACTTTTTGAGGGGATACGACCTTCAAATTAATCATAATTACTTCGTTGCTTCCTCAGCCATTTTTTTAGCTTTCTCTAAAGCTTCTTCAATTGTTCCAACCAAATAGAAAGCCGCTTCAGGGATGTGATCGTAGTCACCTTTGACCAATCCATCAAAACCTTTGATGGTATCCTCTAAAGAAACAAACTTACCTGGTGAACCTGTAAACACCTCTGCAACATGGAAAGGTTGACTTAAGAAACGTTGAATTTTTCTTGCTCTTGATACTACGAGTTTATCTTCTTCAGATAATTCATCCATACCCAAGATTGCAATAATGTCTTGCAAACTCTTGTAAGTTTGAAGTGTTTTTTGAACATCTCTTGCAACTTGATAATGCTTCTCACCCAGAGTCCTTGGTTCTAAAATTCTAGAAGTGGAGTCTAAAGGATCCACTGCAGGATAAATACCAAGTTCTGCAATTGATCTGTTTAACACAGTAGTTGCATCTAAGTGAGAAAATGATGTTGCAGGTGCGGGGTCAGTCAAATCATCAGCAGGAACATAAATTGCCTGCACAGATGTAATTGATCCTTTGTTAGTAGTCGTAATTCTTTCCTGAAGTGCACCCATATCTGTAGCCAAAGTAGGTTGATATCCCACAGCTGATGGAATACGTCCTAGTAAAGCCGAAACCTCTGATCCAGCTTGTGTAAATCGGAAGATGTTATCCACAAAGAACAAGACGTCTTGGTTTTCTTCATCTCTAAAATATTCAGCTTGAGTTAAACCTGATAAAGCAACTCTTGCTCTAGCTCCTGGAGGTTCATTCATTTGACCGTAAACTAGAGACACTTTAGAAGTATCACCCTCGAGGTTGATAACACCCGACTCAATCATTTCATGGTAAAGGTCGTTCCCTTCACGTGTTCTCTCTCCCACTCCTGCAAAAACAGAGTATCCGCCATGGGCCTTAGCTACGTTGTTGATTAATTCCATAATTAGGACAGTTTTTCCAACACCAGCACCACCGAAAAGACCAATTTTTCCACCCTTGGAGTAAGGTGCTAAAAGATCTATAACTTTAATGCCCGTAACAAGAACTTCGGTTTCGGTTGATTGATCAACAAAATCAGGAGCTGCTCTGTGAATTGGAAGAGATTTTTTTGATTCAATAGGACCTCGCTCGTCAATGGGCTCACCGATGATATTCATAATTCGACCTAATGTTTCTGGTCCGACTGGTACGGAAATAGGATCGCCATTATCTTGAACCTCTTGGCCTCTTTGAAGACCTTCCGTTGCGTCCATAGCAATAGTTCGAACAGTATTTTCACCGAGGTGCTGTGCTACTTCTAAAATCAAATCTTGATCACCTACTTTTGTAGATAACGCATTTAAAATTGGGGGTAATTCTCCTTCAAAGGCGACGTCAACTACAGCCCCTAATACCTGTGTGACTTTTCCTGCCTTATTACTTGCCATTTGTTGCTCCTTTCCTAAACAGCTTCTGCTCCAGAAATAATTTCAATAAGTTCTTTTGTAATGAATGCTTGTCTTGTTCGGTTGTAAGTTAGTGTCAACCGATCAATCATGTCTCCGGCGTTTCTTGTAGCGTTGTCCATGGAAGTCATTCTTGCTGCGTGCTCAGACGCAGAGCTTTCAAGCACACTTCTATAAATTTGTGTTAAAAAATTTCTTGGAACCAAGTACTCTAAAAGTTCATTTTTATCAGGTTCAAATTCAAAAACAGCAATATTGGCTTCACTCTTATCTTCACTAGTTTCTTCATTGCTTAGAGGTATCAACGATTGATATGTTGGCTCTTGCGAAATCGCAGAAACAAACTTATTAAATAAAATAGAAACTTCATCTATCTCATTATTTTCAAATAGTTCCATAATTTTATTTTTTATTTCCTCTGAAACCTGAATTTGTCTATCATTAGAATTTAAATCTTCGAAACTAGCTACAATATCTAAGTCTGTTTTTTTATAAAAACTAGATGCTTTTTTGCCAACAGTCATTATTTTGACAGACTTACCTTGTCCTTGTTGATCGCTAATCCATTTTTTTGCATTTCTAAAAAGATTTGAGTTGAAACCTCCACATAGACCACGGTCAGAGGAGTTAATTATTAAAAGACTAATTTTTGAATTTTCTCTACCAGTTAAGATTTCTGGTAAATCAGAGCTATTTTTAGTATTTCCTGCCAAAGATGAAAGAATGAAACTTAAGCTATCTGCGTAGACCCTAGATGACTCAGCTAATTCTTGAGCTCGGCGTAACTTACTCGCAGCTACCATCTTCATCGCAGATGTAATTTTTCGAGTGGATTTTACACTAGAAATTCTATTCTTTAATTCTTTTAAATTTGGCATTAACTATAATTAGCTGTGAATTTCTCTAAATAATCCTCTATTTTTTTATCAGACTCATCGCTAAAATTACCTGTGTTATTAATTTCATCAAAAATATCAGAATGATCGGCACGAAGTCCCTCAAGAAACTTAACTTGAAAATCTGTGATTTTGGATATTTCAATTTTATCCAAGAAACCCCTAACACCTGAGTACAAACTTAAAACTTGATCAGCCACAGACATTGGAACGTATTGATCTTGTTTTAATAGCTCTGTTAACCTCTCGCCTCTTGCAAGTAATTGTTTGGTAGAGGCATCAAGGTCTGAAGCAAATTGAGAGAAAGCGGCCATCTCACGATATTGGGCTAACTCTAATTTGATTTTACCAGCAACCTTTTTCATAGCTTTAGTTTGAGCTGCGGAACCCACACGACTCACTGATAAACCAACATTAATCGCTGGTCTGATACCTGAGAAAAATAATTCTGTCTCTAGGAAAATTTGACCATCTGTAATTGAAATCACATTAGTTGGAATAAATGCAGATACATCACCTGCTTGAGTTTCAATAACAGGAAGTGCTGTTAAACTACCTCCACCATTTTCGTCATTCATTTTAGCTGCTCTTTCTAGAAGACGAGAGTGAAGATAAAAAACATCACCAGGAAACGCTTCACGTCCTGGCGGTCTTCTTAGCAATAAAGACATTTGTCTATATGCAACAGCTTGTTTTGATAAGTCATCATAAACTATTAGACCGTGCATTCCATTGTCACGGAAAAACTCACCCATAGAACAACCTGCATACGGAGCTAAAAATTGAAGCGGTGCTGGATCAGAAGCTGAAGCTGCAACCACGATGGTGTATTCCATAGCTCCATTTTCCTCTAGTGTTTTAACAACTTGAGCAACTGTTGATCTCTTTTGCCCAATAGCTACATAGATACAATATAATTTTTTTGATTCATCATCAGACTGGTTGATTTCTTTTTGGTTAATTATGGTATCAATAGCAACAGCTGTTTTGCCAGTTTGTCTATCACCAATAATCAATTCACGTTGTCCTCGACCAACAGGGACAAGTGAGTCAAGTGCTTTAAGCCCTGTCTGCATTGGTTCGCTTACACTTTGTCTAGGAATAATACCTGGTGCTTTAACCTCTATTCTACTAGACTGACTACTTTGGATAGGACCTTTACCATCAATTGGATTTCCGAGAGCATCGACAACTCTTCCTAACAATCCTTTACCAACAGGTACCTCAACAATCTTTTGTGTTCTTTTAACAGTATCGCCTTCTTTAATACCTCTATCATCACCAAAAATAACAATACCAACATTATCCTCTTCAAGGTTAAGTGCCATTCCTTGGACACCACCAGTAAATTCTACCATTTCACCTGCTTGGACATTGTCCAAACCATAAACTTGAGCTACTCCATCACCAACTTTTAGGACAGTTCCTACTTCTGAAATATCTGCTTGGCTTTCAAAGTTATTAATCTGATCTCTGATGATAGAAGAGATCTCCGATGCTTTTATTGACATTAAATGTCTCCTTTCACGTTGTTGGTAAATTTAGAAACTTGATTAAGAATACTTAGGTCGATCATCTTTGATCCAATCACTACAGTCATTCCTCCTAGTAAAGAATTGTTTACGTGGAACTCTAAATTAATTTTGGAACCATATTGGTTGTGTAACAAATCCTGAATACTATTTTTTATTTCATCATTAACAGCATGAGATGTTGTTACTTTAGCTTTTTGATATCCCCTTTTTTCAAAAAGAACATCCTGAAAATCAGACAAAACATTTTCAAATAGATTAATTCTTTTATTTTTTTTTAGAGTGTTGACAAGGCCAGATAAAATTTTTTCAGATGGCAATCCTTGGATTATTTTTAAGAGAATACTTGATTTTAATTCATTTTTAGTCAGAGGTGATTTTAAAAGTGAGGATAACTCTTGGCTGTCGGCCATAGTCTCAGATAAACTTTGAGCATCTTTTAGCAAGGCATCTAATTCTTCGTTTTTGACTGAGTCAAACAAGGCAGTGGAATACCTTTTAGATGCTATTTTATTGATCATTTTGTTTAGTTAACCACAATTTTTTATCACATCACCAGGCTAACAGGCATCATACAAATGACGCATCAATCAATTGATAGTGGATCAATATCAATATTTATAAAACGCCTGTATTTAGAGGCTATTTTTGACATTAAGATGCCTATTTTTTTTCTCAAAACCTTATATGTCCTCTCTTTAAAATAAAAATTCTCATGAAAGTGCCTCATTTTATAAGGAATCAATGAAGGAACAGGTCCTAAAATATCTAGTCTACTCTCTTTGGATATATCAAGAATTTCTTGGCAAGCCTCTCTTATTGCTGAAACATTAGGGTGAATTAATTGAATTTGAACAATTTTGTAGAATGGAGGTAAATTGTTATCTTCTCTTCTTTGAAGTTCTAATTTTATAAATTGATCTCTACTTTGGTTCTTAAGAGAATTGTAAATCGAATGCTTAGGATTGTAGGTTTGAATTAATACTTTACCCCTGTTACCCTCTCTTCCAGATCTACCTGCTACTTGTTGCAAAAGCTGGTATGTTTTTTCCATAGCTCTGAAATCAGGACTATACAGACTTGAGTCTGCGTCAATAATATTTACTAATTTTAAATTTGGAAAATGAAAAGACTTGCCAATTATTTGTGAGCCAATCAACAGATTAGTCTTTAAATTAAAAATGTTTTCAATGATCTCTTTTTTATTTTTTTTTGATTTTAATGTGTCACTAGAAAATAATTGATTTGAATATCCAGGAAAAAGACGAGTAATCTCCTCTTGAAGTCTTTCTAAACCTATACCAATCGATATAAATTTTTCAGATGAACACATCTTACATATTTGGCTAGGCTCAAAATAATTAGAACAATGATGACAAATGAGTCTATCAATTTTTTTGTGATAAACTAAATTTACTGCACAATTTTGACACTGTATTGGTGTATGACAACTTGCACATATTTTGGATGGAGCATAACCGCGTCTATTAAGAAAAAATAAAACTTGTCCTTTTTGTTTTAGGATCTTATTTGTTTCATCAAATACTTGTTTTGATATCCAAGCCCTTGAGCTAGGTTTTGATTGATTCATGTCAACAATTTCAACTGAAGGTAATTGAGTTTTATGAAATTGATTGGAAATATGATGAATATGAAATTTTCTCTGATTAGAATTATGAAGGCTCTCTAATGATGGGGACGCACTTATTAAAAGACACAAAGCTTTTGAACATTTTGCTTTATATATGGCCATATCTCTAGCGTGATATTTTGGGCCGTCTTCTTGTTTATAAGATGAGTCGTGCTCTTCATCGCATATAATTAATTTTAAATTCTTGAAAGGAAGTAAAACTGATGACCTTGCTCCAACTAAAACGCATGGTTCACCCGATAAAAGAGATCTGATTATTCTAGCTTTTTGAATTTTTGATTGCTTGGAATGCCAAATAAAGGGTTTACAACCAAAGTATTTAAAAAATCTTCTAGACCATTCTTCAGTTAAAGCTATCTCTGGTAAAAGTATTAAAGATTGATTTCCCCTGACTAAATTTGACTCAACAGCTTTTAAATACAATTCTGTTTTACCCGAACCTGTAACACCATCTATAAGGTGAACTTGAAAATCATTATTTTTATTTGTTTGAAGTGATTTAAAAATATTTTCTTGAACAGGGTTTAAAGAAATATTTTGCGCCATGCCATCAAAAATAAAACTATTTGTAGTTTGGGATATTTTTTTTTCTTCTAATAATTTCTGCCAATCTTTTTTTGATAGATTGTATTTATCAATGAGATTTTTTTGAGTTTCATAAATTTTATTTTTAAAAAGATAATAATTTTTTAATTGTATATTAGGAAATTGTTGTATTGCCATTTTCAAAACCATACCTAAATCTATGAAGCAATGTATTGACACATACTTGTAAAAATCAATATTTTCTGTGCAAACAGCAAATTGATAATAATTACTTATTGAAAGTACTTTTTTGAGATCGAATTTTAAATCTTTAATGTTCGTTTGAGATATAATGACTCCTGATGATTTTCTTTTTCTTAAAGGAATTTCAACAATAGAGCCTACATCAATAGAATGTGAGTATTTATAAGTCAGGCTCTCATTTATTTGCCCTATCGGCATAACTTGGTAGTAATAATCCATTTTAAATTTTGATTCTAATTTATAATATAATGTAATGAATTTTATTGAACTGTTAGAACAGTTAAAAATAGATAAATCCTCAATACAAGACTTTGATAAATGGGCTAGTTATTTAAAAGACATAAAAGGTCACTCGGAAAATACATATAGATCGTACTGCTTTGATGTATGTGATTTTTTAATTTTCTTTAAATTCTATAATGGAAATTCCGTATCTTTATCAAATTTAAAAGATTTAAATTTGCAAACATTTAGGGCTTGGTTGGCAGATCTCAGTGAGAATAGAAAATATAAAAATATTTATAAAAAACCATTGTCAGCAAGATCAAGGAGAAGAGCTATTAGTTCTATAAAAAATTTTTTTAAGTATTCATCTTTAAATAATGACTTATATAAAGTTGCTTATAGCGAGGTTCAATTATTAAAAAATCCAAAAATTCCAAGATCCCTTCCTAAACCCATAGCAGAAGGAGATATTGAGCTTTTAATTGAAGAGTTAAAAAAAATATCAAAAAAAAGCTGGGTTCAAAAAAGAAATATAGCTTTGCTTTATCTTTTGTATGGATGTGGGCTACGAATAAATGAGGCCCTATCTATTACTAAAAGCCATTTAATTGATAAAAATTCTCTTACTATCTTGGGCAAAGGTAATAAAGAGAGATTAGTGCCAGTTCTTGATATTGTAGCTAACTCATTAGAAAATTATCTAAAAGAAATACCATATGATTTGCCAAGCGATGTTTCGATATTTGTGGGAGATAGAGGTAATCCGCTTAAAGCCTCGGCTTTCCAAAGAGATTTGAAGAATGCCAGAGTTAATTTGGGGCTACCAAAAACAGCAACACCTCACTCATTAAGACATAGTTTTGCAACTCATCTATTAAAAAATGGTGGGGATTTAAGAATAATTCAAGAGTTATTAGGACATAGTTCGTTATCTACAACTCAAATATACACTGAAGTTGATGACATAAGTTTAGAAAAAACTTATAAAGAAAAAAACCCTAGTAAGTAAATTTAGATTTTACCTCTAACTATAAAATGAGGATTGATTATATCTTTCTTTGAATATTTCAACCTATTACCTTTTAGGTCTTTTACAGTACCACCTGCTCCCTCTACAACGGCTTGCGCTGCTGCAGTATCCCATTCAGAAGTAGGTCCCAGTCTAGGATATAAATCAGCTAAACCCTCTGCTATCATACAAAACTTTAAAGAACTACCGGCTTGTAGAGTATCAAAATTATTAAACTGAGATAAATAAGTTTTAGTCTCATTATTGAAATGACTTCTGCTCGTAACAATCTTTAATTTATCGGATGGTGATTGCACAGAAATAGATTTGATGTTGTCATTTAATAGCTTGTATGAACCTTTGTTAAGACCCCCAAAAAATAATGTCTTATCTTTTGGAATGTAAACAAACCCTTGGGTAGGATAATTGTTATTAATCAAAGCAATATTAATTGTAAATTCACCATTCTTATTGATAAATTCTTTAGTTCCATCCAAAGGATCAACTAACCAGTATTTTGGCTCATCAGTGTACTTTTTCTCACCCTCCTCCGAAATTATGGGGTAAGCTGAAATAGATGATAATAAATCAAAGATGTGCTCATGTGATGCTAAATCTGCTTCTGTTAATGGACTTTTATCGTCTTTATACTCAATACTTTGATCATATTTCTCATAAATATTAAGAATTTTTTGGGAACATAACTCAAGATTTTCATTGATTTCATTGAAAAACTCAAATTGTCGTATTATGTGATTATTTGTCATTTTTTTAAAATTTGTCTTTTTTTTATATACATTTAGATTTTTTTTTGTATTTTTCCAATAATACGACAAATGATCAATTATAATGAATCATACTTTATTTTTTAAAATTAACCCATCAATAAAATCTCCTGCTTGGGACAGCGATAGTCATTATAAATTCCTTTTAAGTAAAAAATTATTTAAAACAAAAAGATCTTATGAAAGGTGGTTGGAAAAAATATCTATTTTTCCAAAGAATTTAAATATAGAAAGCTATTTAAACATACATGCAGGCCATATAAACAAATTAATTTATGAAGATTCCATAAAAAAATTTGAAAAACAAAGAACACTTATTTTGTTTATCCAATATGTTGAGGTAAATAATAATAAATTTTTATTTGCAAATGATAGACGTAATGGAAGACTATGGGTCAAAGTTAAATCAAATAAAGTAAACGATATTTCTGAGAGTTTAAAATATTTCTCAAAATTAAGAAAAAAAAATATTATTATTTTTCCAGACACTTATCTTCTTAAAATTTTTCTCGATCAAAAAATTGATGAAAATCAAATTAACAATAAATTAAAACTCTCAATTCATTTTCCTGAATATTTATTTTATATAAATAACCTCAGAATTAATGATACGAAACTACTAAATAAATTTAATTTACCTCCAAACAGTTATCTGTCAGATCTAGAAGCGGAAAGTATTCATATTATTAGAGAAGTAGTTAGTGAAACAAAAAATCCTGTCATGCTTTACTCAATAGGAAAAGATAGTTCAGTGATGTTAAGGCTTGCTCAAAAAGCTTTTTACCCCAGTCTTCCCCCATTTCCTCTACTACATGTTGATACTCGATGGAAGTTCCGAGAAATGTATTTATTTAGAAATTGGGTAGAAAAAAATAGTGGTATGAAGCTAATAACACATATAAATCCTGATGGTATTAAATCAAATATTAATCCCTTTGATCATGGCTCTGCTTTCCACACCGATATAATGAAAACTCAGAGTCTAAAACAAGCCTTGGACAAGTATAAATACGATGCTGCTTTTGGTGGAGCAAGAAGAGATGAAGAGAAATCAAGAGCTAAAGAAAGGGTTATTTCATTCCGAAACCCCTCTCATCAATGGGATCCCAAAAATCAGCGTCCAGAGCTTTGGTCTTTATATAACTCTAAAGTCAATAAGGGTGAAAGTACAAGGGTTTTTCCATTATCTAATTGGACAGAATTAGATATTTGGCAATATATATACCAAGAACAAATACCAATAGTTCCCTTATATTTTGCAAAAGTTAGACCTGTAGTAGTGAGAGATGGAATGATTATTATGGTAGATGATGATCGTTTTAATATTCAATCTAACGAAAAAATTGAATTAAAAAGAATTAGGTTCAGAACACTTGGTTGTTATCCCTTAACTGGTGCTATTGAATCAAATGCAAATTCACTTGAAGACATTGTTCTTGAACTTCTTCAATCCAAAACATCTGAAAGACAAGGAAGAGCTATCGATACAGATTCAAGTAGCTCTATGGAAATCAAAAAAATTGATGGTTATTTTTAAATGTATAAAGCCGGTACAATTAGCAGATACTTAAAAAGTCAAGCTTCCCTTAATCTATTAAGGTTTATCACTTGTGGATCTGTTGATGATGGTAAAAGTACATTAATTGGTAGGATGCTTTATGAATCTCAAATGATATTTGATGATCAAGTTGCTTCCTTAAAAAACGACTCAAAAAAATATGGAACACAAGGTGAGAATATAGATTTTGCATTACTGGTCGATGGTTTATCAGCTGAGAGAGAACAAGGTATTACTATAGATGTTGCATATCGATTTTTTTCAAGTAGCAAAAGAAAGTTTATTGTAGCAGATACACCAGGTCACGAGCAATATACTAGAAACATGGCGACTGGGGCCTCAACAGCTGAGTTAGCTATTTTACTTGTTGATGCCCGTAATGGCATACTTACACAAACTAAGAGACATTCTTTTATTGTATCTCTTCTAGGAATTAAAAATATTATCTTGGCAATTAATAAAATGGATTTAGTTAACTATGATAAAAATATTTATGAAAAAATAAGCTCAGAATACAAATTATTCTCAAAAAAATTAAATTTTGAAAATATTCAAAGTATTCCTATATCAGCACTTAATGGAGATAATATTCACAAAAAATCTAAATACATGAAATGGTACAATGATAAAACCCTATTTGACTATTTAGAAACTTCTAAAACTAAAATACAAAGCTCTGACAGTTTTGTGTTACCTGTTCAAAGTGTCAATAGACCTAATTTAAATTTCAGAGGATATTCAGGAACCATCGCTGAGGGAAAAATTAGAAAGGGTGATGAGTTAATTTCTCTTCCGTCAAATCAAAAAGTAAAAGTAAAAGATATTTTTGTAGGCGAAAGATCCGTTAAAACAGCTAATTTAAAGCAAAGTATTACACTTACCATAGACAAAGAGATAGATACCTCTAGGGGCGATATACTATGCTCAAAAAACTCCGCAGTTGATATGGCTGACCAATTTAATGTTAATGTTATTTGGATGTCAGAGGATAAGGGTTTTACTGGAAGAACTTATTTAGCGAAAATTCATAATATCTCAACCAGCATTAAAATTATGAACATAAAAAAAATATATGATGTAAATACGCTAGAATTCACTGCTGGAAATGAACTACAACTTAATGATGTTGCAGAAATTTCTATTTCATTTAATAAAACTGTTCCCTTTTCGACTTTTAAAGAAAATAAAATTTTGGGATCTTTAGTAATTATTGATCCAATTAATAATCAAACTATTGGAATGGGAATGATAAACTTTTCTCTTCGTAGATCACAAAATATTCAACTTCAAAACTTAACCATCAATAAGAATTTAAGAGAGAAGATTAATGGTCATAAAGGTCAAGTGCTGTGGATGACTGGCCTCTCGGGATCAGGAAAATCCACTATAGCTAATGAACTAGAAAAAATATTATATTCTCAAGGTAAAAAAACATATATTCTTGATGGAGACAATATCCGACACGGATTAAATAAAGATTTAGGTTTTACAGACAAAGATAGAGTTGAAAATATAAGACGAGTTGCAGAGGTGGCAAAACTTATGTGTGACGCTGGTCTAATTGTGATCACTGCTTTTATATCACCATTTAGATTAGAAAGAGAAATGGCTAGATCACTTTTTGAAAAAAATGAATTTAAAGAAATATATATTTCAACTCCTTTAAAAGTAGCTGAAAAAAGAGATCCTAAGGGTTTATATAAAAAGGCAAGACAGGGTAAAATACCAAACTTCACAGGGATAGACAGTATCTATGAAAAACCTACAAACCCTGACTTAGAAATTGATACCTCTAAAGTTTCTTTAAGTAAGGCTGTAAAAAAAATATTGAATATTATTACTTAAGTCGAATTTCCAATTGTTGAAATTTAGTCATATCAAAAACTATGTTTTCAAAAACAACATCTTCAAAATTTAAATTAGGATTTAATGAAAACCCGAATGGTTCAAGAGGTTGACCTTTAAAATCTCTTGAAAATTTTCCATTTCCATCAGTATCTTGAAAGGCAAACAGGCCTATATTAATATGTGGGAAAGCTTTTAAATTAACATTATTAAATTTGTTTATATCTTGCTCTACAACAATAAAAAGAGGTGCGGAATTTTCCTCGAAATAATATTTCCTATCATACCCCAGAATGTGAATTGGGCTCGAAGCATCAACAAAACCTGTGATTTTTGCTGTGAGATGATCTGAATATGAAGTTTTTATTACAAAAAAAGCCTGAAAAATCAGGAAATAAATGATCAATTTAATACTAGCCAGATAGCTGTGCATAACTTTTGAAAGATTAATGTATTTTCACAAAAGTTGTACAAACAATTTGATTGGATTTAAAACAAAAGAACAAACTACAAAAAAAACTTGAAAAACATGGTTTTTTTTTTAATTAATTTGAAATGTGTTATCATCATTCAACCAATAAACTACATGCATAATGAATAACTGTGGATAACTCTGTTTAAAAGTATTAATTTATCATTGGTTATGAAAAAAGGATACATCATAGTGAGAGTTTCAATTCACAAAAATGCATTATTTCAAAAATATCCTCCTTTATCAACTGAAGTGATGAAAAAATATGGGGGTAAATACATAATTAGAGGTGGAAAAACTAAAGTTTTTGAAGGGGAATGGCCTGTAGACAGAACTACCGTAGTAGAATTTGAGAGCTTTGAAAGTGCAAAAAAATGTTATGAGTCTGTTGAATACTCAAAGGCTATGAAAATTAGGCAAAATAGTACAAAAAGTGACCTTATATTGATAGAGGGATATTAATTCTTTTTAAAAAATTGATCGGCTAATTTGAGTTTGTCTTTTTTCTTTTTCAATAAAGTCTCAAGATTTTTGATTTCTAATTTATGATTGCCAATCATCTCCTCAATTTCTTCAACACTCAAATCATCTAAATCAATTGGTTTTATTTTTTTTGGCTCTTCTTCATCAAACATTTGTTCTATATCCTTCCTTTGTCCAAATAATTGGAAAAAAACTTTCATCTAACTCATCTGTTTCTAATTTTTTATATTTTTTGTAAATTCTCGCTGTACCTCCTGTATTTGTTGGATGAAACTTTGAGTCAGAAGGAACGCAATGAGCGACTATTGCTCTTCTATTACTATTTGTATTATTAATACCTGATCCATGCCAAGTGTACCCATGATGAAATGCTACTCCACCTGCTGGAACTTCAACATATTGAATCTGAATTTCTTTATTTAATTTTGACGCATAATCATTTAACTCTTTTTTATAATCACTAGGAGAGTGAAATTGTCCTTTAGGAGGACTTAATCCCCAAAGGTGTGATCCTTTTACATACTCAAGTGTCCCTTTTTCTTTATCGACATTATCAATGGGCATCCAACATGTCATCATTGTTTGTGGTACAATCCAATCATCGTACGCAGCATCTTGATGATAAGCTAAAGTTTTACCTCCAGGTGGTTTCCATAAAATATTGTCTTGTAAAAGTCTTGATCCGCTCCAGCCCATTAGTTCAGCACAAGCTTTTCCTAAAAATTCATTGCAAACTATTTCCTTTATAGAATTATCTGATTTCCAAGCGTTACAAATTTGTCTAGTAACATCTTTTGGTCCACTTTCAAACTTCCAATTCCACTCGTCAGGTTCAATACCTGTTTCAAAGTTTCCTTTAAATAAACTTTGAAACCTCTCATACAATCGCTCAAAATGTGTCGTATCGAGAAAACTCTCAATAATCAAAAAACCATTTTTTTGAAAATCTTTTTTTTGACTCTCATTTAAAGAAATTTCTATCATCTTAAAAATTTTATTATCCTTTATGAAATATATTTTAGATTATAATTTAAATAAATTGACATTTTTGTTAGATATCTGATAATCCTACAATGTCAAAAAAACTAATATTAATAATACTTTCTTCATTTTTTTTAATCACTAGTTGCGCAACTGTAAGCGAAAAAGCTAATGACGCTTACGATACTGTAGCGGGTGCCGTATCTAAAGGTTACAACAAAGTTAAAGATACAGTAACCGGCGGCGACGACGATTAAGTTTAGCGCTTCACAAGGCGTGCCCTTTACTAAGTTCAAATTAATTTAATTTAATGAAATTTATATCTCTGCAACATATTTCAATTGAGGATCCAGGGACGTTTAAAGATTTTCTAATAGAAGATGGTCATAGTATAACAACTATACAATTGGATGAGGGCGATAGTATTCCAAATAATTTAGATGAATTTGACGCTATGCTTTGCATGGGTGGGCCTATGGATACATTTATGGAGGATCAATATCCATGGTTAGTAGCTGAAAAAAAAGCAATAGGTGAATATGTTTTAAACCTTAAGAAACCTTTTTTAGGGTTTTGCTTAGGATGTCAACTTTTAGGCGAGGTATTGGGAGGAAAGGTGGTTGAGTCTAAACCACCTGAAATTGGCGTATTGGATATTAACATTGAAGCAGATGCCAAAGCAGATCATATTTTTAATTTTCTTCCAAATAAAATAAAAGCATTGCAATGGCATTCTTATGAAGTGGTAGGTTTGGAGACTAACTCTAAGGTGAAAGTTATAGGCACTTCACCCTCAACAAAATATCAAATATTTGGTTTTGATAAGTATGCCTATGGAATTCAATTTCATTTAGAAATTCGAAAAACTACTGTTGATGATTGGGCTCAAGTTCCTGAATATAAAAATGCTCTAGAAAAATCTCTTGGAGCCGATGCCTTACCTCAAATGAAAGATTTGGTAGCTAAAGAAATTGAAACTATGATGATACAGTGCAACCAAATGTATAAAAACTTCGTTAAAATAATTAATAATTAGTTTTTTATTACTTAATTTAGATGCACAGAAGAGATTTTATAAAAAAGGTTATACTATTCTCTTTATCCTTTGTAATTTTAAAAACAAAAATTATGGCAAACACTCTCTTTAAACCTTTCAATCTAGTAGATGGGGTCTTTGTCAATAACTACGTTTCACATAAAAGTAGTTTCAAAGATTTTTGGAAATGGAGAAGGGAGTCAAGTAAGCCAGAACCAATTGCATTTCCTATGGTTAAAAATGACCCTGAATACTTAAAATCTAATAAATCTGAAAATACAATTACTTGGATTGGACACTCAACTTTCTTACTTCAAATTGATGGTATAAATATATTAACAGACCCCCATTTCACAAAAAGAGCATCACCTCTGAGTTTTATGGGGCCTTCAAGAACGACGCCTCCTGGATTAAAAATAGAGGAACTGCCATTTATTGACTTTGTTTTAATTTCTCATAATCATTATGATCATCTTGACTCAAAGACTATTCAACTTTTATTAAAAAAACAAAATGTAAATCAACCAAGATTTTTTGTGCCACTTAAATTAAAAGAAATTATATCAAAATTAGGCGCAAGAAATGTTATGGAACATGAATGGTGGCAAATGACTCAGTTCAAAAACCTAGAAATTCATTCTGTCCCAGTACAACATTGGAGTAAGAGAACATTTAACGATACCAATAAAACACTTTGGTGTGGTTGGGTTGTTAAAGCAAATAATTTTAAGTTTTTTTTTGTTGGCGATACCGGATATTCAAAGGATTTTAAGGATATTCAAAAAAAATTTGGATCGTTTGACTTATCAACAATACCCATAGGGGCATATGCTCCAAGATGGTTTATGAAAGACTCACATTGCAATGTGGAAGAGGCAATTCAAATTCATAAAGATATTAATTCAAAACAGTCTATAGCAATGCATTGGGGAACTTTTCAACTTACTGATGAGCCAATGGATGAGCCAATTAAATTACTTAAACAGCAATCAAAAAAATTAAAATTAAATAAAGATGAGTTTTCTTATATGGCCCACGGTCAAACAAGAAAAATTTAATTGATTTATTAATTTCATGCATAAAGCTAATGATATAAAAGAATAAATAAATAGATCTTTTTTTAATGTAATTTTCATAAAAGTTATGTACCTATTCAAAATGAGTAATTTTTTCCCCAAACTTGCAGAGTTAGTTATTAAAAGAAGAATTTTTTTTATACTAATTGGTTTTGTAATAGCTTTTGTCCTAATGGCAGGAGCCCCTAATATTAAATTTGATACTGACGCCAGAGTTTTTTTTGACAAAAACAATCCTGACAGAATAGCATTAGAAAACTTTGAAGGGGAGTACTCAAAAGATGATAATCTGGCTTTTGTTATATCTCCTAAAAATGGCGATATTTTTACACCTAAAAATCTAAATGCTATTGGTATACTTACTGAAAAAGCATGGTTATTGCCTTATGTTCGGACAGTTTACTCATTAACTAATTACCAAAATAGCTATGCGGACGGCGATAGTCTTATCGTTGAGGATTTAATAACAGACATTGAAAACATATCAGAAGAGGATGCTAATTATGCTGAAGAAGTTGCTAATTCTCGAATTGAATTGAAAAATGCATTTATCAATTCTGATAACTCAATTTCCCAAGTAAATATTTTATTTCGTTTACCAGGCAAGGATGCAATTATTGAAATTCCTTATGTCATGAATGAAGTAGAAATTCTTAAAAAAGAATTTGAGAGTCAATTTCCTGAGATTGAGCTTAGAATGGTTGGGTTTGTTCCTTTAAATAATCAATACAGTGTCTCAGGTCAAGACGATACGGCTAAGTTAACTCCAATGATGATCTTAGTTACACTAATTGCAGTTGCTATAATCCTTAGGACTATTTTTGGGGTAGGGTTAATTTTTATTATTATAGTATTATGTGCTGGCTCATCTGTTGGAGCCTTGGGTTGGTCTGGCACAAACATTAATAATGCAACTGTTGTTGCACCTTTAATGGTAATGACGCTTGCCGTTGCGAGCGCAGTTCACATCCTCTCCTCTGTCAGGCAAACAATGACCATTACCCCTGACAGAAATGAATGGGTTAGAAGAGCTATAGTGGATCACGGTCCAGCGATTACCGTTGCTTGTTTAACAACAGCTATTGGATTTTTATCTTTAAATTTTTCTATCTCACCTCCCTTTCGACAATTAGGTAATATCGTATTCGTCGGAGTAATTGCAGCTTTGTTTTATACACTTACAATGTTACCTGCACTTATTAGTTTGTTGCCTTTAAAAAAACAAAATCAGAAAGCCACAATGGACAAAAGTATGAGCTTTCTGGCAGAATTTGTAATAAGAAGAAAGAACTCATTACTAGCTTTTACCGCAGCATTAATAGCAATTCTAGTTTTTGGAATATCAAAAATTTCTCTAGAGGATGATTTTCTTAGATATTTTGGGCCAGAGTATGAACTCAGACAATCAATAGATTATTACGAAGATAATTTTGCAGGTTTAAATGCATTAGAGTATTCAGTTAATTCTGGTAAAGAAAATGGGGTTAATGATCCTGAATATTTAATGAAGGTTGAATCACTTGTGAATTTCTTAAGGAGTCAGCCAAATATTTCAAGCGTGAGATCCTATACAGATGTTGTGAAACGACTAAATCAAAACTTTAATGAGGATGACGAGAGTTTTTATAAAGTACCTAACTCAGAGCTTGAAGCAGCACAATACCTATTTCTATATGAGTTATCTTTAGGTTACGGATTAGATTTAACAGATCAAATAAATGTCGATAAATCTGCTTTAAGAGTGACGGCTAATGTGTCAAAAACTACTACCAAAGGTTTCCTTGAGCTAGATAAAAAAGTCCAAAGCTGGTTTGATGAAAACGCACCTGAACTTAGTACCAAATCTACGGGCACTTCGCAGGTCTTCTCCAAGATATCTTCTCGAGATGTTCCAGCCATGTTGAAAGGTACTGGTTTAGCATTGATAGGTATCTCCTTTATAATATTACTAGTGATTAGAAATGTAAAATATGGATTAATGAGTCTGATACCTAATTTACTTCCAGCAGCAATGGCTTTTGGTTTATGGGGTTACTTTACAGGCTCCGTAACTCTTGCTGTCTCAATTGTTGTGGCGATGACTTTAGGCATTGTTGTCGATGACTCTGTTCATTTTATGCTAAAGTATGCTAAAGCTAGAAAGGAAGGAAAATCCCCTGAAGATAGTGTTAGACAAGCATTCGAAAAAGTAGGTATGGCATTAACAACAACAACTATAGGTCTTTTTTTAGGCTTCTGCGTCTTGGCGCAATCAGGTTTTGCTGTGAATAAAGATATGGCCCAGTTAACAGCAATTACTGTTGTATTTGCCTTATTAGTTGATTATTTACTTTTACCTCCCGTATTGATCTGGATCGATAACTTTAAATTAAAAAGGAAAACAACATGAAAATATTTATTATAACTCTGACTTCAATTTTGACTCTTTTCTGTAGTCAAATTTTTGCTCAGTCCGCAGAAGAAAAAGGATTAGAGATTATTGAAAAAAGTATTGCTTTAGATAACGGTTTTGTCGACAGCACTGTTGTTGGAAAAATGATACTAAAAGATAAATCAGGCAATGAAAGTGTTAGAAGTTTTAAAAATTTTATATTTGAAGAGCTTGATGAAACTTTAGGAGATAAAAGTATTATTGTTTTTACTGAGCCAAGAGATGTCAAAGGAACATCTTTATTAACTCATGCCAATATTGAACCAAAAGATGACGATCAATGGCTTTATCTTCCAGCTCTAAAAAGAGTAAAAAGAATATCCTCATCTAATAGGACTGGAAAATTTGTATCATCGGAATTTTCATACGAAGATTTATCAACAGATGAGCCTGAAGATTATAATTTTTTATGGCTAGAGGATATAAATTGTCCAGCTGACCCTAGTTTGCAATGTCATGTCATTGAAGCCACACCAAAAAATAAAAAATCAGGTTACTCCAAAAGAGTAATTTATATTGATGTAAGTGAACTACGATACCAAACTGTGAAATTTCATAACAGACGTGGTGACCTCGAAAAAGAACTAAATTTTAAAAGTTATCAGAAATATTTAGATAAGTTTTGGAGAGCAGATTTATTAGAAATGAAGAACTTGCAAACAGGTAAATCAACTAACATTACCTGGGAAAATTATGAATTTCAAACAAACTTGTCAATTAACGATTTTAACCCAGAAAAATTAGCCAAAATGGCTAGATGACAAATTTTTTTTTAATTTTATTAAATCTTCTACTTATTAGTTCTTATTCAAAAGCTGAGTTTTATTCCGAACACTATGGCGAAATAGAAGTAAGCTCTACTATATTTTTAGAAGACATTGAAGGAGATAATAGAAAAAATTTTTTAAATTCAACAAATGTTGAGTATAACTATTTTTTTGAAAAAGATAATTTAACTGGGAAGCTTAAAATGAATATTAAAGACTCTTATCCAGGATCAGCACAAAATCTAGATTTTAACGAAGCTTATTTAGATTACGCTTTTGAAAATACCAATATTCTTGCTGGTAACAATATTGTTTTTTGGGGTAAAAATGAATTTTACAACCCCGTAGATATTATCAATTCCAAAGATTATTCTCTTGGTCTAGCATCTGGAAAAAAGATAGGACAAACAATGTTCAACATCAAAAGATATTTTTCTTCAAGTGAGCTAGATTTTTATATTCTTCCGTCTAATACAAATATTTATCCCAAATCGCAGGTTCGCTCACAACAAACTTTTAATATTAAATCCAAAAATAATTACTCTAAAGGAGCAAAAAAAGAAAATTTAGGCATTGGACTTCGTTGGTCTGGATATATTGATGAATACGATTATGGTTTAACTTTCTATAAAGGAAATACAAAAGACCCAGCATTAATTGTTTCATCAAATCAATTAGTTCCTAATTACTCAGAGATAACTCAAATTGGAATTGAGTTGCAAGCCACCCAGGGAGATTTTTTACATAAGGGAGAATTTATAAATCGAGGTAATCAGTACAATTTAGATGGAAATATTGAAGATTATTATGGATTTATTGTAGGTACTGAGCACACCCTGTATGGATTATTTGAAAAAAATTGGGACCTATCAAATATCATAGAGTACACTTATGACTCAAGAGGATCTAAATCTCATCACAGTAATCAAAATGATTTATTTTATGGAGCAAGGTTAATCTTAAATGATATCGATGACACACAATATTTTATTTCTTTACAAAATGATATTGATAAAAACACCAGGGCTATGACTTTTAATTATGAGAGTAGATTTTTTTCTCAGTTTAAAGGGGGCATAGATATGTATGTACCAATAAATCTTGAGGATGATTACCATCAATCTTCATTTAAAGATGAGGTAAATTTTAAAATTTATACAAGCTATGCTTTTTAAACTTTAGCGAATGAAATAATTATAAAACTGATAGCCCAAAGATATCAAAATGATTATTAAAGCCCATATACTCAGATTACTAAGTAGTTGTTTGAAAGAGGAATTCGTTTCTAAGAAACGAGGACCAATTAAAATTAGCAAACAAACTAAATAGATAATTGGCATCAATATATCCGCTGTCATTATTGGCCTCTTTTTAACTTATCTAGGTTAATTTCTTCTGAAAATTGTTCATTTAACTTTTCAACATTATTTCTTGCTTTCAGATTAGCAACATTCTCTTTCTTTTCATTCTGATTGACAACAACATCAACTAAAATTGCAATTAAGAGATTTAACATTGTAATAGCACAAACAATTATGAAGCTAAAAAAATAAATCCATGCCCACCAATGTTCAGCTTGGAGAGGAAGCATCACCTGCTCCCATGATGAAAGAGTTAAAACCTGAAATAAAGTGATCATCGAAACCCCAACATCAGACCATCGAGAGGGTATATTATTAGAAAAGACAATTGATCCAATGGTGGCGTATATGTAGAGAATGATAAATAATAACAGACTTACATAAAAAACTCTTTTTAGAGATCCGATCAAAGATTCAATTATTAATTTTAGCTCAGGTATAATTGAAATAACTCTTAAAACTCTAAATACTCTTAATAATCTAAATAATAGAAAACTAGAATTATTAGGTATTGGTATCAAGGAGACTAACACAATAATAGTGTCAAAAATATTCCAACCATTTTTTAAAAAATTTGATTTTTTAGGCTCACCGATGAAACGAATTGTAATTTCGATAACGAAAAATATGGTTATCAAATAATCTAAATATTTAATAAATATTCTTGAAATTTCTCCTAAATCATATGTGTTTAAACCAATCGTAAATGCATTAAAAATTATTATAAATAAAACTGTATATTGAAATACTTTGCTTTCCCTGATTTTAAAAAAAGTTTGTTTCATTAGTTGTATTATTCACATTATTTATCTAGAGTTATAAGGATGCATATTCAAGTAAAAATATTAATTTTTACAACTGGATGGATGGTTTTCAGAGCAGTTGGCTCTGGTCTGTTTCTTACCCTCGGAGCCCTAGGAAGTGAACGTGCTGCTTCATCAGATTGGACTATAGCATTTCTTGGCGATTTCGTGATTGGGACAACTGCATTAATTCTTGCATATAAGATATGGAAAAAGCCCTCTGCTTTACTTTGGGGAATTTTGCTAGCATGGAATGCTGTTGGAATATTTGATTTATTTGGAGCGTTATCACATTCTTTTACAGCTCCTTTCTCTCCTTTTCCAGAGATTGGAATTAATGAAATGAGCATAAGAACGATTTTATGTTTAAACACACTAATACAATTTATTGCTCTTTTATTAATGTTTCGACCACAGGTAAAAGCCTATTTTAGAGTTTAAAAAGAGTATATAAATCAAGCTAATGGTTCTGTGGTGAAACGGATATCAAACTTGACTACGGATATCCTACGTCTCTTTAATTCATTTATTATCAATACGTTTCATAGAGCTTTAACAACATTTTATCAATGATGCCCGTATAGAGCCCGTAATTAAGATATAGCTGAAAATTTAGTTTTAAGGAGAGGTTGTAAATTTTATACCCTCTGCACCAATGCCCACTATCAGCGCTTTGAGTGTTATGTCACCTAAATTTTTTCCGTAATGAGCACTTTTACTATCCTCTATATATGCTTTACCAGGTTTGTAAATAGTAACTGTTCCGTCTTCCCAAGTATATGTCATCTCTCCTTCCATAATGTAAATATAAACAGGGTAAGAATGAACATGGTTTGGAGTTACACCACCAGGAGGCACCTCAACTATAAATGACACTATTTCAGCTTTTCCATCAGGATAATATATTTCATTTCCTAATATTGTAGTTGCAGATTTTAGAACAGGGGAAATTTTAGTTTTGAGATGTTCCTCAGAATGTAAAAATCCAAAACTAAATAGAAAAATTGAAAAAAGAAATATAAACCTAAATTTTTTAGTATAAATATACATATAAACTCTTTTAACATCTAAAAAAATATTATTTATTGCAAATGAGTAATATATATATTTAAAAAAAGAAATAATACTCTTAACAAGTAATTATTATAATCATTTATTTTATAAATTTTAGAAAAGGAGATTAACAATGCTTGGTGATAAAATTGGAACAATGACATTACAGGAAACTAATAAGCCAATGGACTCTGGTAAATATGGTTTACCTGCTATGGACATTACTGCTGAAGGGAGCGGAACGATGCTAGGTCATGATGTTCAGTCTATGGGCGCATTTACAGCCGAAATGAGACCAGATGGTTCATGGGCAGGAAATGCCTATGCTGGGGTTGTAATGTGTGCAGAAGGTGTCGCCACATATAAAGCTACGGGTGTCGGAAACCAGAGGAAAGATGGAGGCACTTCTTTTAGAGGCGGCGCTATATTCGAAACCACATCTGAAGCGTTATCTGAACTGAATGGTAAATTTTACGCATTTACTTACGAAGCCGATGCAGATGGCAAAGCAGTTTGGGAACTTTACCCCTTTAACTAGAGGTTTGAAGATTTCACACCTCTGCAACACTAAGGGTGGAGGAAACACAACGTTGTTCCCTCCCCCTGACAAACAACCTCTACTGATTATTCCCTTTTGTTCGCTAATGTAAGCCCTTGCTTCCCGCATATATTGAAAAGCACGGGATTATCTTTGTCCCTTCATGTTCACTTCAGCTTGGAACAAGACATACCGATTGCCCTTTACATCTTTCATCTTTCGTTTAGTTATACTTCCCATTATATCCCTTCTTCATTCGTTGCCCGTAATGAGTTTCGTAGGATTAAGTACAACGATTGAATTATGGTGATATACTTAGATTAAGGTTCTGTGGTGAAACGGATATCACACTTGACTACGGATCAAGAATTCAGGGTTCGAATCCTTGCAGAACCGCCAGTTTAAAATTTCAAATTATCAATAAGTCTAACTTTACCTATATAGATCGCATAAAAAAGTCTCGACTCAGAGACTGTGCCATTGAAACTTAGGTCATCATTATTTCTAAATTCGAAGTAATCTAATTCTTCAATACCTTGTTTAGCAATGAAATCTTTTGCTTTTTGGTTTGCGGTTTCAATATCTAATGATTTTTCTAAAGATTTTAGAAAATTTTCAGTTCGTTGATGAAGACCAATAAAATCTTGAATTTGTTTTTTACTTAATTTTTCATTTCTCGATGAATAGGCGATGCCCTCTTTGCTTCTCTTTGTAGGAACACGTACTAGATCCAAAGATTTATATTTTTCTTGAATAAATTTTTCGATTATCTTGAGTTGCTGAAAATCTTTTTCACCAAAATAAACCTTGTTACTTTTAACAATTGAAAAAAATTTATTTAGTACAGTGATTACACCATCAAAGTGTCCTTTTCTGTATTTATCACAAAGAATATTATTATAGTTAGTATTTTTTAAAATAGTTTCATCTTTGTTGTAAATTTCTTCTGCTGATGGTTCAAATAATAGATCTACGTCGTTATCAGAGCAAAAATCGTAGTCAAGGCCCTTGTTCCTAGGATAAGAGTTAAAATCTTCTTTACTGTTAAATTGTTTTTCATTTACAAAAATACTTACAATAGTTTTGTGATTATCATTTTTTGATTTTTTTATCAGTTCTTCATGTCCCTTATGAAGGGCGCCCATAGTAGGAACAAAACCAATTGAGTATTTTCGATTTTGATAAGCAGTCAAATATGACTGTAAATTAGAAATGTCTTTAATTATCAACATAATTTGTTTTTATTTATTGACTTCATATCAATAATTGTTAAATGTAGGAACCAATTTTTTAGGTGTATTAGCAATGAAAAGAACATATCAACCAAGTCAATTAGTCAGAAAAAGAAGGCATGGATTTCGTTCTAGAATGTCAACTGTTGGTGGTCGTAAAGTCATTAATGCTAGAAGAGCTAAAGGTCGATCTAGACTATCTGCTTAATTTTTGAGACTTCCTACACTAAAAAAATCTTCCCAATTTTCTCAAATCAGAAATAAAGGGAACTACTTTAAAAGTTCAAGTTTTAATGGCTATATTCTTCATGACGCTGATTTAGAAACTTTTCTAGTTGGTATTATAGCTAGTAAAAAGCTTGGTAATGCAGTTGAAAGAAATAGGGCTAAAAGAAGGGCTAGAGAGGCAATTCGAACATGCAGTCTTATAAATACATTAAATCAAGTCAAATTTGTAATAATACTCAAAAAAACAGTTTTGAAAGTACCTTTTATTGATTTAAAACAAGATATTGAAAAATTCTTATCTCATGAAAAATAATATCAAAAAGTTTTGGAAAATAACTTTTATTGCACCGATTAAATTATATCAATTATTCATATCACCTATGTTACCAAAAACTTGCAGACATCTTCCAACATGCTCTGAATATACAATTGAGGCTATTCAAGAATTTGGTGTTTTAAAAGGAATTACAATGGGAATGGTTAGAATTCTAAAATGTAATCCGTTAGGTTCGTCTGGTTACGACCCAATAAAAAAATAATATGGAAAATCAAAAGAACTTATTCCTAGCTATTATTATTTCAATGGCAATTATTTTTGGTTTTCAGTTACTGGTACCTCAACCAGAGAGAACGCCAATAACTGAAGAACAAACGAATGATGAAAGTCTTGTTGATCTCAGTATTCAAAAATCTTCATCTAATGTTTTAGTTGATAGAGTGGAAGTAATAAATCAAACAGGTAGAGTGAACTTTGATAACTCTAAAATTAAAGGCTCTATTAATTTAAAAGGAGCAGTAATTGATGATCTAATCTTAGAAGAATTCAGGGAAACTTTAGATCCAAAATCTGACTTAATTGAATTTTTGAATCCTTTAGGATCTGATAATGCCTATTATCTGGATACAGGTTGGGTAAGCTCTGATAGCACAATTGAATTACCTAATAGTTCTAGTATTTGGATTGCTGATAAAAACAATATTGGTGTTAATGAACCCGTAAAACTGACTTGGACTAGTGATCAGAATATTACTTTTGAAAAAATCATAACTCTTGATGAAAACTATTTATTTAGTGTTGATCAAAGGGTTATAAATAATTCAGGTCTTTCTTTAAACCTTTATCCTTACGGATTATCCAAAAGACAAGGAATTCCAGAGATGCAAAATTTCTTCATTCTTCACGAGGGACCACTGTCAATCACTGATGGAGTATTGGAAGAATATGATTATGACGATTTAAAAGACGATAAAAAAATTAAACATTCTTCTGTTGGAGGGTGGATCGGGATGACAGATAAGTATTGGCAGACTGCGATAATCCCTAACCAAAATGAACCTGTTCAGCAGACATATAGATACAACTTTGTTGATGGTATAGATAATTTTCAAACTGATATTGCTGGGGAAAGAATAGCTGTTTCAAATAATGCGAGTATCTCTCATAATTTTAAAATTTTTGCAGGACCAAAAATTGTAAATATTATCGACAAATATATGGAAGAATATGGGTTTGACGGATTTGATCGTTCAGTGGACTTTGGATGGTTTTATTTTTTAACAAAACCTATTTTTAACGTTTTAGAATTTATATACGGGTATGTAGGAAACTTTGGATGGTCAATAATTCTGTTCACAGTTTTAATGAGAATTTGTTTTTTTCCACTTGCTCAACAATCGTTTAAATCAATGGCAAAAATGAAAAAACTAGCTCCTGAGATGCAAAGACTTAAGGAACAATACGGGGATGATAGAGCTGGAATGCAAAAAGAAATGATGGCTTTATATAAAAGAGAAAAGGCAAATCCTATAGCTGGTTGTTTGCCAATACTTTTACAGATCCCAGTATTTTTTGCCTTGTACAAAGTTTTATTTGTAACTATTGAGATGAGACATGCTCCTTTTATAGGATGGGTACATGATCTCTCAGCGCCAGATCCCTTAGGGGCTCTTACTCTTTTTGGTTTTGTGGAATGGAACGTTCCAGGTATTTTGCAAATTCTTAATGTTGGAATTTGGCCAATCTTAATGGGTATTTCGATGTATATTCAATTTAAATTGAACCCAGCTCCGGTAGATAAAATGCAGGCCAAAATTTTTGGTTTATTGCCAATAGTATTTACTTTTATTTTAGGTGGCTTCGCAGCAGGGCTAGTTATTTATTGGACAACTAACAATGTTTTATCAATGGCTCAACAATACATAATACAAAGAAAAATTATGAAGAGTTAATGAGCCTTGTCTCAAATTATTTCAAAAAACAAACTAAGTTTTTACTAAGCGCTACACAACCTCGTCAATATCCTAATGTAAGTTTTCCTGAAATAGCTTTCATAGGTAGGTCAAATGTTGGAAAATCTAGTTTAATCAATGCAGTTTTTATGAAAAAACTGGCACATATTTCCAATACCCCAGGTAAAACAAGACAAATTAATTTTTTTAATCACGGGGACTCAATGATGGTTGTTGATCTTCCTGGGTATGGATTTGCAAAAATATCTCAAAAGGAGGCATTTCAAATATCAGATCTTGTCTCTCAATATTTAACATCTCGTGAAAATTTAAAGAAAATATTTGTATTAATTGATAATTCATTGGGGCCAAAAAAAATAGATATAGAGATGATTGACTCGATGAAACAAATAAAACAAAAAATTATTATTTGCTATACGAAAAGTGACAAAAAAATAAAAGAAAAGTCTGCTTTTTTAGACAATTTAAATACTGAATTTGAAAACTACATTGTAAGCTCAAAAACAAACGAAAACATATTTGAAATTCAAAAAAAAATTTTTGAATTTTTATAAATCTTCTTGGCTTTTATATAATAAACATTAGTTTAACACGCTTATGAACAATATAACAAATTGGGTTTTTGACTTAGACAATACACTTTATAAAGCAGAGTGTGGTTTGTTTGATAAAGTACACATACTTATGGGTAAGTTTATTGAGGAAAAATTAAATTTAGCCTCTGGTGATGCACAAGCTCTTAGGTCTAAATATTATCATCAATATGGAACAACACTTAGAGGTCTTATGATTGAACATCAAGTAAATCCTAATGAATATTTGGACTACGTTCATCAAATTAATTATGAAGTAGTTCAACCAAATACATCTCTTGCAGAAATATTAAAAAGCTTAAATGGAAAAAAGTATATTTTTACAAATGCTAACTTTGAACATGTGGAAAAAGTTTTAGAAAAACTAAATATGACTAATATTTTTGATGGATGTTTTGACATTTCTGAAAGTGACTATATGCCAAAACCTCACAAAGAAGTTTACGACTCATTCCAAAATAAATTCAATTTAGACAATAGTTCAACAGCTATGTTTGAGGATCTTCATATTAATTTGAAAGAGCCACATAAAATGGGTTGGCAGACAGTTTGGGTAACGAATAACCTTGAATACAACCTAAATAAAGATGTGAATCAACAAGAAGATATCCAAAAAATTATTGATGAAAAAGGTTACATATCACATGTTACTGATGATTTGGAAAATTTCTTAAAAAACGTGATATAAAAGTATTATGAGCCACCAAGATATAGTTGAAAAATTATGGGATCAAAGAGATCAGATAAATTTTATTGAGGATAATGAGGCAAAAAAAAATATAGAAAATGTTCTTAACCTATTGGATGAGGGAAAGCTTCGAGTATGCGAAAAAAAAGAAAATGAATGGCATGTAAATCAATGGCTTAAAAAAGCAATTCTCTTAAGTTTTAGAATTCAAGATATGGAAATAATCACTGGCGGTCCAAGTGTAAAAGATGGAACTACTTCATGGTGGGATAAAGTTCCCTCAAAATTTCAAGATTGGAAATCAGAAAATTTTCAATCAGCTGGTTTTAGAGTTGTTCCTAACTGTGTTGTAAGAAGGTCAGCCTTTATTGCAAAAAGTGCAGTGCTTATGCCTTGCTTTGTTAACTTGGGTGCATATATAGATGAGGGAACAATGGTTGATACTTGGGCTACTGTTGGATCTTGTGCTCAAGTTGGAAAAAACTGTCATATCTCAGGAGGTGCAGGTATAGGAGGAGTCTTAGAACCTTTGCAGGCAAATCCAGTTATAATAGAGGATAATTGTTTTATTGGTGCGAGGTCAGAAGTCGCCGAGGGTGTAATTGTTGGAGAGGGATCAGTATTATCCATGGGAGTATTTATTGGTGCTTCAACAAAAATTTATAATCGTGAAACTAAAGAAATTTATATGGGAAAAGTTCCTCCATATTCTGTAGTCGTTCCAGGTAGTCTTCCGAGTTCTAAAGGAGATGCATCATTGTACTGTGTTGTGATTGTAAAAACGGTTGATGAAAAAACTCGTTCAAAAACCTCCGTTAATGAATTATTAAGAGATTAAAATGTTAGACACAATAGAACTATCAAAAAAATTAATATCTTTTGACTCTGTTACACCAGCAAAACAAGATATTTTTGATTTCTTAATTGAAACATTTGAAGAAAATGGTTTTACAACAAAACAACTAAACTTTGATGGAGATGGGAGTTACGAAGTAATTAATATCATGGCTACGTATGGGCCAACCAATACAAATGGAAAACATTTTAATTTTTTATGTCATGTTGATGTAGTGCCCCCTGGTAACTTAGAGGATTGGGACACACCACCTTTTGAACCAACGATTAAAGATGGGTATTTATATGGTCGTGGATCAGAGGATATGAAGGGGTGCACGGCAGCCAGCATGGTAAGTGTCTTTAAATTCATTAAGGAAAATAAAGATTTTAATGGCACAATAAGTTTTATCATAACTGGAGATGAAGAAGCAGACTCCGTAAATGGTGTAAAGAAAGTTGTAAAATGGTTGAAAGAAAATAGCATAAGAATAGACGGGTCAATAGCCACTGAGTCATCCTCTGAGAAAATAATCGGTGATCAGATCAAAGTTGGAAGAAAAGGAGCTGTGGATGTTCAAGTTGAAATTATTGGTAAGCAAGGGCATGCTGCGTATCCTCAACTGGCTCAAAACCCCTTACATTGTTTGTCTAAAGTTATCTCTTTTTTTGATGATCAAAAACTTGATGATGGTGCAGAATACTTTGAACCATCTACTCTTCAATTTACTCAGGTCAATTTAAATAATAAGGCAAAAAATGTAATCCCTGAAAAATTGATAACTGTTGGCGATATGCGCTTTAATGACAACTGGGATAAAGAAAAAATACAGAACTATTTTGATGAACACTTGACTAAGATTTGCTCTGAAAATAATTGTTCATATAAATTGAAGTTAACTTTTAGAGGTATGCCTTTCCAATCTTTCGATAATCCATTTACAAAACATTGTATTAATGCAATTAAAGATGTTACGGGATTAGAAGCTAGCCAAGATACTGGAGGTGGAACATCAGATGCTAGATTTATGCAAGAGGTCTGTCCTGTCTTCGAATTTGGAACGATTAACAAAACTCTGCACAAAGTTAATGAGTGTGTTTCTATAGAGGATCTGAAAACGACTGAACAAATTTACTATAAAACTTTAGAAAACTTTTTTGATAATTGAAAGAAGGAGATTTAATTCCTGATATTACTTTAAGATCTGTTTCGGCAGATGGTACAAAAAATTTTGGATTACACGACAACTTCAAATTTAAAAGGGCAATGATAATTTGTGTCCCAGGAGCATTCACTTCAACATGTCACATACAACATCTTCCTCCATTTATTAAAGGTGCAAAAAAGTTGATGTCTGAAAAGCAAATTGATCAAATTTGTTGCATGACCACTAATGATCCTTACGTGCTTGATTTGTGGAGAAAAGAGTTAGGTGAATCAGAAATTTTATTTTTATCAGATGGAAATAATGAATTTTTATTATATTCTCAATTAATAAGAAATCATGAGAAAAGCTTTATGGGTCAAAGACTTATTCGGTCAATTATCCTAATAAATAATCTTAAAGTTGAAAAATTAATTTGTGATAATCCAGGCGAGTTAAAAGAAACAAGCTATGAGGCTATTTTAGATAGTATTTAAATACTCTTTTATTTTTTTATTTGACTCAAAATTATTAGCAAATACATAACTTTTTTTACTATAACTTTTATACTTTTTGAAAATATCGATAATTGCTTTGACGAGTTGCTTGGGGTTATTTTCTTTTACAATTATACCATTGTTACCTATTGACTCTGGAGTTCCTCCACTATTACTGACTATGCTAGGTAACCCATAAGAAGCTGCTTCAACATTAGATATTCCAAAACCCTCAATACTTTCAGGTGTGGTTATAGTTGGCATTATATGAACAGAAGAATTCTTAAAAATTTTTTCACTTGAGACATCGTGGTGTATAAAATCTACCTGCTTTTGTAGTGAGAATTTAAAAACTAAATCCTTTAATCTTGATAATTCTGGTCCATCTCCAAGAATTGCATATTTAAGTGATATCTTATAATCATTTCTTAGTATAGACATTGCTTCAAATACTAAATGGTGCCCTTTTCTATATTCAAGTCTAGCAACAGTACATAAATCGTATTTTTTTTTATTGTTTATATTTTTTGGAATTTTTTTAATAAAAGCTGGATATATTATTTTATTATTAATTTTTTTCAAAATTTTAAAATTTTTAAATGTTTTATTTTTAGTAAATTGAGAATTATAAATAATCAAATCTGCTTTATTTAAAGAATTTACAATTCTATTTTTATCACTTAGTTTTAATATTTCATTTCCATGAGCTAAACAAATTTTTCTTATATCTGTAGTATTATTAAATAGCTCTAAAGATTTCCAACTATCAAAAAAAATAATATCAATTTTATTTTTTTTTAAAAAGCTCTGAGCGAAACTTAATTTAATTCTTTTTCTAAGAAACTTAATTTGATCAAATCTGTGGATATCAAACTTACATTTATTGTCAAAATCTGAGGAGGAGAGTTTCGATCCATCAGAGAGAACTGTTACTTTATTTTGCGTGTTAAATGCATGTTGAGCTATATTTGTCATTACAGACTCAATACCGCCTACTTTTGGAGCAAAACATTGTGTGTAAATAAGAATATTAATAAGATATCTCCTTTAGAATCAAGCCTTTTGAAGGGACCGTTGGTCCTGCTAAGCTTCTATCCTTAGCTTCAATTAATTCACTTATCCAATTAGTATTTTTATTTTTTAATCCAACTTCTAATAAAGATCCAACCATTATTCTAATCTGTTGATAAAGAAAGGACTGTGCCTTAAATACAAAAATAATTTTATTACCTTTAATATCAATTGATGCCTCATCAATAGTTCTAAGCGGTTTGTTGGCTTGACAACCATGTGCTCTAAACGAAGAAAAATCGTGTTTACCAATAAACAGTTTAATTGCATCTTGCATTGCCTCTAAATCTAAGGGTTGACGGATGTGTATACTAAAATCATCCTCAATAACTGACGGGGCTAGACTATTAAACACTTGATAATTATAAATTTTATTTTTAGCAGTAAAACGAGCATTAAATTCATTATCAACACTTTCAACTTTAGTAATTCTTATCTTTTCAGTACCGAGATGAAAATTAATTCCACTTAGAATTTGATAGTCATCGAATTTTTTTTCTAACTCAAAATTGGCACATTGTCCAATAGCGTGAACACCAGCATCTGTTCTTCCAGCACCTTGTATAGTTTTTTTTTCACCAGAGAATTTAAATATTGCTTTTTCTATTTCACCTTGCACAGTTTTTTCATTTTTTTGATATTGCCAACCACAATAAGGTAAACCATGATATTCTATTGTAAGTTTTATATTAGTCATTATCGATTATTGCATTTAATTGAAATTGATTATTCCCTAAAATAAATTCTTTAATATTTAATGGCCTCTTTCCTTCAGCTTGAATTTCTAAAATATCTAGACTGTTTTTTTTACATGCTATAGTGAGAGGTAAATTTATAATCTTGCCCTTTTCATCTTGTAAGTTAGATATTTTAGCTTTTAAAATTTTAAATCTCTGACCCTTATATTTAAACCACATTGCTGGTGATGGGTAAAAAGCTCTTACTTTTTTTTCAATTATACTTGCAGATAGTCCCCAATCTACTTGTGTTTCAAATTTGTCTATTTTTTTTGCATATGTAGATTGTGAATGATCTTGTTCTTTTAATTGGATTTGACCTAAAAAATATTTTTTTAGTGTATTATATAACAATGAGCAAGAGTCATGACTGATTTGATCAATTAATTGTTTACCATCAGTTAAATCATTAATTTCTATATTCTGCTGGACTAAAATAGGACCTTCATCAATTTTATCGTTCATTTTTATAATAGTAATACCTGTCTCTTTATCATTATTTTCAATGGCTCTTTGAACAGGTGCTGCTCCTCTCCATCTTGGTAGAAGCGAGGCATGTATATTTATAAAACCATTTAAAGGAGTGTTTAACCAATTCAGTGGAACTATTTTCCCATAAGCAAAAAGGATTGCGACATCAGGCTTTAATGATTGAAATTCTTTCAAAGATGTATCATCAAGTATTTTGGGAGTAAAAACAGGTAGAAGTTGACTTTCTGCCCATTGTTGAACTGGTGTGTTATATTTTTTTTGTCCTCTAAATTTTTTTTTTGGCTCTTGTGTGTAAACCCCCACTATATCATATCCTCCAAGATAGAGGGTCTTAAGAGGAGGAAGAGAAAATTCTGGTGAGCCAAAATAAACTACACGTTTTTTTTTCATTTAAATTATTTCTTTTTCTTTTTTAAACTTTCTCATCTTTCTGATAATCACGTCTCTTTTTAAACGACTTAAATGGTCAACGAATAAAATACCGTTTAAGTGATCCAATTCATGTTGTATTATCCTCGACTCAAAACCTGTAAATGTAGAAATTTTTTTTGAGTTGTCTTCATCAAGATACTCTATCTTAATTTTTTCAGGACGGTCTATTTCTGCAAAATGCTCTGGGAAAGATAAACAGCCCTCTTCATATGGAACTTTATTTTTATGTAATGATATAATTTTAGGATTTATCATTGTGACAGGTTTTTTTTCTTCATCTCTAGCGCCTGCATCAAGAACAAATATACGAATATTCAAACCTATCTGTGGAGCAGCTAAACCAACTCCATTCGCAGAATACATAATCTCATACATTTGTTTTATAAGTTCTCTATGATGATCGTCTACCTGAGGTATAGATACACTCTCTTTTTTTAATATGGGATCGGGAGCATAAATAAGCTTCAACATGGATTTTAATATAGTTTATACAGTTATCAGAGACAATAAATCAAACTTTTAGATGTTACTTATGATTTAATTAGCTTAAGTTTTTACGCGACTCTAAAGCTGCCCCTAAGGTATTATCGTCTAGATAATGAATTTCGCTTCCTACAGGAACACCGTATGCAAGTTGTGTAATTTTAATATTTTGATTTTCTAGTTTATCCTTTATTACTAAGGCTGTAGTTTGTCCCTCAATTGTTGCGCTCAATGCTAAAATAATTTCTTGTACTTGATTATTTATAATTCTTTCTTTGAGTTTATTTAAATTTAAATCCTGTTCTGTAAAATTTTTTGAGGCTGATAAAAGACCGCCAATAACATGATAAAGACCTTTATGATATCCAGATCTTTCAAATGCCCATACATCAGCCATATCTTCAACGATGCATATTATAGTTTTTGATCTATTTTCTGAAGAACAAATTTTACATGGAGCAATCACATCTAATATTCCGCAGTTAGTACATTTTTTTACAACAGATGCCGTTTCCTTTATACTTTCTCCTAAGGGTAACATTAATTCTTGTTTATTTTTTATCAAATATAAAGCTATTCTTTGCGCAGAGCGTTGGCCGATTCCAGGTAACCTAGAAATTAAATTAATAAATTTTTGAAGTTCGTCTTGTGACAATTTAAAAAGGCATCTTCATTCCTGGGGGCAATGGTAATCCACCAGTTATTTTTTTCATTTCTTCAGCTGACATTTCCTCGACTTTTTCTTTAGCTTGATTGAGTGCGGCTTTGATTAAATCCTCCAATACCTCTTTTTCATCAGAAGATAACAGTGATGGATCTATATCAATTGATTGAACAATTTGTTTACCATTCATTGTAACTTTAACCATCCCTCCTCCTGATTCAGCCTCAACAGTTTTATTTTCAAGCTCCTTTTGTATCTCTTGCATTTTGGCTTGCATTTCTTGTACTTTTTTCATCATACCGCCCATATTACCCATCATTTCCATCACCTCTTTCTAATTCTTCAATATCTATAATCTTTGCATTAGGAAATTTAGCAAGAACTTTTTTAAATTCATCAGTCTTCATCTCCTGGTCAATTAATTCTTTTTTATAAAGAGACTTAATTGTCTCTAAAGTTGTTATTTCTTTTTTAAGTTTTGTTTCGATTTTGTAATCATTTACCAAATTTTTGTATAATTCTTCGCTTCCGTTAAAATTTTTGTCAGAGACATTTAATCGTAATATTTTATTTTTCTCTGAAAAATCAATTATTTCAACATTTTCAATAATAATTCCTGCCATAAGAGGTGAGAAATTTTTTCCATAAAATTGAAAAAATTTCTGATGAATATCAATTTTTTCTTTTAAAGAAATTGGTGATACTTGTTTAACTTTGTTTTGAATTACTTGATCAATATTTGGAGAGGATTGAATTGTATTCTGATTTATTTCAGGCTTTTTTTTTTCTACTAGGTCTGTTGATTGATTATCATTTAACAAGAAAGCACACCTAAGCATTACCATTTCTAGAGTTAGATGAGGTTGAGGTGAGATTTTAATTTCATCATAACCTTTCATTAAACTTTGCCAAAAAATATTTAACTTGCCAATATTAAATTGGATGACATAGGATGCAAAATTTTTATCTTCTTCAGTTAAAAATTCATCCTTAATAAGTTCTTGGTTTATTTTTAATTTGCATGACCAATTTATTATATTCATCATATCTTCAATAATTTTAGAGGTTTCTGAACCTCTTTGATACATATCGTCAAGCATAGAAATTAGCTTTGATAAATTATTATCTAATATACATTTTGATAATTCATACAAATCACCTTGCCTTGCAAAACCTAGCATATTAACAATTTCTTCAACTTGAATTTCTTTTTGTGATTTAAATACATTGGCTTGATCTAATATACTTAAGGAGTCCCTTACTGAACCATCACTAGCTTTAACTATTAAATTTAATGCTTCATTAGAAATTGTTATATCCTCTTTTTTAGCAATGCTTTTAAGAAAATCAGATAGAGTTTTATTCTCAACTCGTCTTAAGTCGAACCTTTGACATCTTGAGAGAATGGTAATAGGCACTTTAGAAATCTCAGTTGTTGCAAATATAAATTTCGAGTGAGGGGGTGGCTCTTCCAAAGTTTTAAGAAGGGCATTAAATGCACTTTTCGAAAGCATATGCACCTCATCGACTATATAGACTTTATATTTTCCTAGAACAGGATTATATTTTACATTTTCTATAATCTCTCTCGCATTTTCAACACCTGTATTTGATGCAGCATCAATTTCTATAACATCTGGGTGTCTATCTTCAGTGATGGCTTTTGCTTGTTCACATTTGATTAAATCAGGATTATTATTTTTATCAAAAACTGTACAGTTCAACATTTTTGCAACAATTCTTGCTGTTGTTGTTTTGCCTACTCCGCGTATACCTGTAAAAATATACGCATTAGGAATTTTATTTTGCTGTATTGATTTTTGTATAGTCTCAACTAAATACTCTTGACCGATTAGATCTTGGAAATTTAAAGGTCTGTATTTTAATGCAAGAATATTTGATTGATGTTTCATAATGGACTTTAAGGAGAATTACACGACCCAACCCTTTATGTTACGGCTGCTTTCTTTCGAACCTGACCGGATTGACATAAAAAGTTGCCCATGTAATTCTCAAATTATCTTATAACAGTATTAAATAGAAATATGAAGTTATTGTCTTAATCTATATGGGGATTTTTCAAAAACTCCTAATTTTCTGACCTTTGAACAATAATGATACATATCGTCAAGGGCAAATTTAGTGTTTTGTTGTTCAGGATGTCCTTCAATTTCACAATAAAATTGTGTAATTACGAAATCTGCTCCATAATTATAACTTTCGAGTTTGATCATATTAACATTATTAGTCGCAAATCCACCCATTACTTTAAATAAAGATCCTGGTGTATTTTTAACTGAAAATAAAAAGGATGATATGTATGTTTTAGTTTCATCAAATTCTAAATTTTCATTTTTAGACATTATATAAAATCTTGTGATGTTGTTAACAGAGTTTGCGAAATTATCATCAATAACTTTTAAGCCATAGATTTTTCCCGCCAAACTTGAAGCAATCGCAGCAGTGTCTATTATTTTCTCATCTTGAATTTTTTTTGCTGAACCTGCTGTATCAGCTCCGATCAAAATTTCTAAATCTAATTTTTGAATTTTATCGCTACATTGTGCTAAGGCCTGTTCATGACTGATAATATTTTTGATATTTTCAATTTCACTGTCTGGATGAATTAAAAGCTTGTGTTCAACTTTTTGAAAGTGTTCAAAGTTAATATGCAAATTAGATTTTGGTATCAATCGATGAATATCAGCTACTCTGCCTGCAGCAGAGTTCTCAATGGGAATCATTGCATAATCAACATTTCCAATCTCAGCCTCGTTTAAAGCAATCTCAAATGTTTTGCAAGGTAACGGTTCTGCCCCAGGAAAGAACTCTTGCACTGCAAGATGACTGTATGCTCCCTCGACTCCCTGAAAAGATATTTTTTTATTCATTTTTTATAAATTAATCGATTTACTCTATCTAAATCCTCTTGTGTATCAACTCCCAAAATCTCTTCTTTAATTACCGAAATTCCAATTTTATCTGTTTCAATAACTCGAAGTTGTTCGAGTTTCTCACTAAGCTCTCTTTGAGTGGGTGATAAAGAGATAAAATTTGACAAAAAATCTTTATGATACCCATAGATACCAATGTGATGAAAAATATTCTTATTAACTTTTTGTTTATCATCTAATGTTCTAGAAAAATCTAAAGCACAATTATTTTCATCAATTAAGACTTTCACTTTAGAACTATTATAAGCTTCATTTAAGTTTACGAATGGACAAGCTAAAGTACTCATTTGAAACTTTAGAAGTCTCTCTTTTAATACATTAATGTGGTTATCTTTAATAAATGGCATGTCACCTTGGACATTAATTACATATTTAAAATTTATTGTATCCTCAAGTTTTTTTAATGCCTCTCCAATACGGTCACTTCCTGATGGATGATTAGGATCTGTCATAACGTGCTTGAGATCCATCTTTTCACAGTACTCTTTTACCTCTTGATCACATATAGCTAAAATTACATCTTCCGTAAAATCTATTACACGATTATAAACGTGATGCAGCATTGGTAACTCACCAATTTTTGCAAATGGCTTATTTGGAAATCTAGATGCCTTTAATCTTATTGGTATTATAACTAGCGTATCATTCATTAATGCGACAAAAATTTGTTTTTAGTGGTATATTTTTAAACATAGACTTCTCTTTTTAATATGGAAACTAATAAAATTCTAGGTGCAATAATACTTGCCTTGCTTCTTGCTGCTGTGTTCTCAAAGGTTGCTGATATGGCGATACACCCCGAGTTTCCAGATGAACTTGCATACAAAATTGAAATACCTGAAGGTGGTGTTACAACCTCTGTAAGTGAAGATGTGGATATTTTTGCTGTTTTACCAGACATTACACCTATGCTGGCATCAGCTAGTATGGAAAATGGTGAAAAGATTTTTAAAAAATGTGCATCTTGCCATACTCATGTTAAAGGCGGTGAAAATAAAACAGGTCCTGCGATGTGGGGTATAGTCAACAGAGAAAAAGGATCATCAGAGGGCTTTGCATATTCCGGAGCACTTGCTGCATTTGGTGGCGATTGGAATGTGGAAGAACTCAACAAATTCTTATTAAAACCAAAAAAATATATTGCTGGCACAAAAATGAACTACAACGGGATTAAAAAAGACCAAGATAGGGCCGATTTAATAAAGTGGTTAAGTTCTCTTAGCGATTAAAGTTTAATTAATTATTTTTTATAATAACATAAAGAACGATGAGTTCAGTTTCAGTAGATTCTAATAAGTTAAAATCTTTAATTGGTGCTTACTATGACAAAAGAATGTTACGTATTCTTTTGTTAGGTATCATAAGTGGATTTCCCTGGGTTCTTATTGCTAGCGCTTTGTCTTTGTGGCTAAAAGAAGAAGGGCTTAGCAGAAGCACAATAGGATGGGCTGGGTTAATATTTGGTGTTTATGCATTTAATTTTTTGTGGGCACCAATTATTGATCGAATAAGATTACCTTTCTTAACAAATAAAATAGGACATCGAAAATCCATAATCCTTTTAATGCAAACTATAATTTTAATTTGCCTAATAATTTGGAGTGTCCTTGAACCAACACAAAATTTAGCATTAATCATTGGTGTAGGTTTAGCTATTGCAATATCATCCGCTACACAAGATATAACAATAGATGCCTTAAGAATTGAGCAAATTAAAAAAGAAGAATCAGCTAGTATGGCAGCAGGAGCTGCAATGGCGGTCGTAGGATGGTGGACTGGATTTAAATTAGGTGGCTATGTGTGCTTAGAGATCGCTGAGAAGTTAGAAAACTCTGGAATCGATCAATATTGGCAAGTAACTTTTATTTTTTTAATGAGTATAATAGTCTTATGTAATGTAGGGTTATCTTTTATTCCAGAGTCCAACAAAGAGAGATTTCAAAATATTTTAAATACAGATGCATCTAATACGAATGTCGAGAGTGTTGTAAAGGCAAGTTATCTATTTATAGCTATTGGAGCGCTATGTTTTTTAATTGGGCAATTCTTTGAAAAAATATGGTTTACGAACGGAGGTCTTACTTTTGTTGTAATTGGTGCTGTATTTTATATTTTTTCATTTTTTATAAAAAAATTTGGAGCAGAAAATCCTATTTCTCAAACTTTTTATTACCTGAATAATGTTGTAGCAAATCCGCTTAGTAGTTTTTTTAATAATAATGGAGTTAGAATTGGAATTGCTATCTTAGCTTTTGTTTTCTTATTTAAAATTGGAGAAGCCTTTTTGGGAAGGATGAGTTTAGTTTTTTATAAAGAAATCGGTTTTTCGAAGGGGGATATAGCCATTTACTCAAAAGCTCTTGGTTGGATTACTACCATTGTTTTTACTCTTATTGGAGGGGCTATTGCAATGAGGTCTGGTATAATTAAAACTCTAATAATTGCAGGAATAGCAATGTCAGCCACGAATATTCTATTTTCAGTTCTAGCATGGGTTGGGCCCTCGAAAGTTCTATTTGCATTTGCAGTAATTATTGATGACCTAGCAGCGGCTTTTGCAACTGTTGCATTTGTAACATTTATATCACTCCTTGTTGATCGAAGCTTCACCGCTACACAATACGCGTTACTAGCGTCTGTTGGAACCGCAGGAAGAACATTATTAGCATCCTCTTCCGGTGCTATGGTTGACGGGCTAGGTGGGGATTGGGGATTGTTCTTTATGATAACTGCAATAATGGTAATACCATCTCTGATATGTTTATTGTTAATTAAAAATAAAATTAATTTAGTTAAAAACTAAATAATTATTAGTTTATTGAAGAATACAGTCTGTTGTAACCAGCTGTAAAACCACTCAAAGAATAAGTTATCGTAGCCTCACGATTATCTAAAAATAAAGCCTTTATAGAAATTTGATTTCCAGCTTTGAAAAAATTCACAAAATTCTCTCCAATTATCTCTGCAACAAAGCATGCACTTTGATTACAATAAGCATAATTGAGATCAATTGGATCATTTTCATCGATTTGTAATTTAATAGGACTTTTCAAATTAACAGCATGTGGAAATGCTATTTGCATTTGTGTTAATTTATCTGGATTTATAGTTATAGATAAATAACTGACGACTTCATTTGTGTTGGAGTCAAATACAAGCTCTCTTAGATCACATATTTTTTGATTTTGCTCAGAAACACAAGTGTATTGCCAAGCCTCAAAGTTTTCTTGCTCCAAAATATGAGTGTCTGCAAAAAGTATGTTAGTAAAAAAAAAGAAAAAAAAATTTAATTTAGATAAAAAAGAAAACATTAATTTAATCTACATCAATCAGAGAAATTGTTAATTTTTTAATTTTATTTGGACAATCTCATTGTTTGATCCTATTCTTATCTTTGGGCCCCACGTTGCTGATCCAGAACTCACATATAAGTAGTTATTTATTCTTTGATAAAGCCCATAAATTTGAGGAAATTTAAGTTTTACAATAAAATTGAAAGGAAAGATCTGCCCGTTATGTGTGTGGCCAGAAAGCATTAAATTAGCTTTAGCTGAAACTTTTTCCCAAATAGAGGGTTTATGAACAATCAACAGATTAAATAAGTCTTTTTGAAAAAGTTTTTCAAAATTAGAAATTTTTGATTTATCGCTTATATTGTCTGAGATTCCAATTAAATTAATCCCATTTATTTTTAAAGACTCATTGTTTAGTGTTTTTATTCCAACACTATCAAGATCATCAAGATGTTTTTTTGAGTTTTTAATATAATACTCATGATTTCCAGTAACAAAATAGATAGGTTTGTTAAGTTTTTTTAACTCTTTTAGATCTTCGATTTTAAAAGAACTACTATCAATTAAATCACCACCAATAATTAAAAAAGACGGATCTAGTTTAATGATTTCAGATACAATTTTTTTAAGTGAAGATGGATGATTTGAACCTATATGGACATCGCTGATAAAAACAAACTCAAAACTTTTGTCTACTAGTTCTGAATTTAATGAGAGTTTTTTTATTTTTATCTTTTTTGAATTAATATACCCGTAAATAATAGTAGGGATTTGAATGAAAAAGAAAAAAATTGCTAGCTTGTAACTACTTACAATCTTAAGATATTCAAAAGCGATTAGAGGTAATATTAAGAAAAAAGATACTGTGCCTATACCAAATCCCTCATAAACAAAAATTTTTATAAATTTATTTGTACTTTTTGATCTAAAATAATAAAGACATAGAGAAAATACCAAAGTAGTAGTTATAAAGACCTCAAAAAGTGAAGTTGGAATACCTAGCCAATTAGATAATAGATCAAATGGGAAAATAAAAATTAAATACGAAATGATGTAAAGAGTGATGATAGATAACATTACCCTAACTCTCATTTTTGGTCTTATCGAAGTAAAAAAGAAGAATACCCGCAATTATAACTATTAGTATTCCAAAATAATTATATATGGAGGGTAATTGACTAAAAATAATCCAGCCTAAAAATACTCCATAAACAATTTGGAAATAACTTGTTAGACCAAATACTGCAGAAGGGAGTGTTCTGGAACCATAAATTACGGCACTAACTCCAAGTCCCGCAAAGAGACCACCTAAAATGGATAAAGACAGGTCATTATATGTCATATTTACAAACTGAAATTTTGTTGTAAAAAAAAAGATTACAACACTTACTGCCATGCTAAAAAAAGCTGCAGAATATGAAGATGTTAGATAATTATATTTACGCGTAATTAAGTGGGTAACTGCAATACAAAAGGCACCAATAAATACATACAAAACTCCTTGAATAGATACATTACTAGAGCCGAAGGGTTCTGCTGAAATCAATACTCCAAAAAAGCCCATCAGTATTGCCATCACTCTTATAATGTTTATATCATCGCTTAAAAAAAAATGAGACATTACTAAAAGCATTAAAGGCGAGGTGAATAAAACAGGATAAACAACTGAAAGGGGTAAAAGCAGCACTCCTTTTAAGACACAAAGAAATCCTATTGTATGTACTATACCCCTTATGATCTGAAAAGTGTAATTTTGATTTTGATAAAATTTAAAGCCATGATTTTTAAATATGAAATAAGCTAGGGGTATTAGAGAAAATAACGCATTTAAAAACAATAATTGCAAAATAGGATATCTGTCACCTAAAATTTTAATTACAGAGTCCATTGAAACTAATAACACAAATCCAATTAAAGATACAAAAAAAGGCATTATAAAAACTCTGTTAATCATTTAAGGAAAATTAAGATCATATTTTTTTTAGGGAAACACACTTTAATTTATACGACCAGTTTTTGTCGAATTCTTTATAAGATATTGAAAAATCTAAATCTAAATCACTATTAATTGATAAATTAGATATATAGTCTTCGGTCTCATAATTAAAAACGAAATTGGGGTAATTTTCGATAAGCTCATATTTTTTCTCATCAAAACTACTATAAATATAAATTTTATCTTTTAAGTTTTCTTCTTTTAGTAAATCTAATTGTGTACCAGAAACTTTTTGCTTACAGTCAAAATACTTGAGCGCATTGATACTCTTATCACAAATACAGGCGAGAGAAAATTTATCTAATAAATCTGCATATGTTAAATTTGGCAGTATTATAAAGAAAATAATGATAAAGTTTTTCATATTGGGTACTTATATATCATGATGAATAAACAATTAATTACTATTATCATTTTTTGTGGGATAGGGTTTGCAATCATAAGAATTTTACTAGAGTCATTTTTTCCTGGTGGAATATCACTTTGAATGAAGATAAAAGAAAAAAAATTTGGTATAAAGTTCAGTTAATTGGGGACGAAATTCAATCACTTTTGAAGCCCTCGCCTTTTCATCCAAGGGGTAGAAATGCATACGCGCATATTGCACTCTGCATTAAAGAAAAATATGGATGCAGTTACAAAGATATTCCTGATGATCAATACGAAGAGGTCATTTTATTTTTAGAGCATTTGAGAAAAAATCCTAATTAAATTGTCTTGATTTTTTTCTGATAAACTTTATTGGTAAACTAAAAATCATGCCTAGAACAAAAAGTTTAGCTACATTAATAGAACATTACGGGGAAGAAAGAATATATAACCCTAAATCAAATAAAGTGCCTGCTATTTATAAAATATTAAACAGGCATATCTTCAATAATCGCCTCAAACAACCAAAGATTACAATACGAAGAATGCATGGAGCTCTAGGTCTATTTGAATTTAATCCTTACGCTACAAAATTTTGTTACAAAATAACCATTCATAATAAATTTAAAAATTTTAGAGAATTTGTTGAAATTCTTGGTCATGAGATGGTTCATTACTACCAAAAACTAATTTTAAAACAAAATACTGCTAAACATAATAAGGAATTCTATAATTTCAAAAATAAATTTAAAAAGTTAGGGCTTAATTTAAAAAGGGTTTATAGATAACTTTATCTAAAAGAAGACTCTAAATTTCCACCATCTACAGTTATTACACTTGCGGTCGACTTATAAGATAAAGCTAAATGATAAAAAGCATCGGCTACATCTATTGCTTTAACTTCCTGTTTTAATAAGTTACCAGACATGTATTGCTTAGTGGTTAGGCCTCTTGCTTTAGATCTCTTTGTAATCATATCATCAGTCATTAAACCACTTCTTATTCTATCTGCATTCACTCCATTAAAACGAATTCCGTAATCACTGTACTCTGTTACATATTGTTTCATTAAAAATAATAGGGCAGCTTTTGTAAGACCATAAGCAGCATAATTTTTTCCAGGATTTACAGCTTGTTTTGAAATATTAAACAAAACTACTCCTCTGGTTTTTTGCCTTTTCATTATTTCAACTCCGTGTTTAACGAAATAGTGATGCGCAAAAAGATTCAAATCAAAACTTTTATCAAATTGTTGCCTTGTGAGTTTTTCCAAAGACTCAACAGTAGCAAACCCTGCATTAGAAATGAGGATGTCCACACCGCCATAAATAGAGGATATTTCTTTAAATACATCCCTAATTTTGTTTTCATTTGTAATATCACATTTTATATAACTCATCCCTGTTATATCCTGTTTGATATCTTTGGGGCTGATAATATCTATAATTATTACATCTGCTCCTTCTGCTTTAAATTTTTGTGCTGTAACATAACCGATACCTCCAAGGCCGCCTGTGACAACAGCTACCTGTCCTTTAAGTTTTTGAGATGAATTTTTAATTTTTGCTAGCTCAAGGGGCCAATATTCCATTCTAAAAATTTCTTTTTCAGGTATTGACTTAAAATTTCCAAACTTTGCAGCTTGTAAAATCACTGAGAGAGAATTCAAACCTACATCCATTGCTATTTTGGCATCTTTAAATGTTGGCCCTGTGGAAAAAATACCAATGCCTTTTACTAAAATTAATCTTGGATAGGGGTCTAACATTGAGGCGGTAGAGTTATATTTATGATTACGTTTAAAATATTTTTTATAACTTTCTTTAAAATTTTCAATGGATTGAATAATAATTTTTTCTAGATTATTAGATTTTTCTTTTGATAAATCGATTATTAATGGTTTTGATTTAATCCTTATAACATGATCAGGTGTCACAGGTCCTTCATTTGTAAATTTTTTTAAATTAGGATGTGAAAATAATTCGTCAAAGAATTTCGGTTTATTAAAATGTACAACCTTTCTTTCAAAATCATCACCACGTTTGTTGGCTATTTGTTGCCTAATCAGATTTGAAACTTCTGAAATGCTAATTTTTTTTTCAAAGTATTTGCTAACCCTAATACGCTTAGACTTTTTTGTGAGCTCTTTTTCAGCCTTTGTTATATATTTAATCATTCTTTCGTAACTTTCTTTTGCATTATTTGCAAAAGTGAAAATTCCATGATTTAAAAGAATTAATCCTTTTACATTTGGATTTTTATCAAATACCTCAGAAGCTTTTTTTGCTAATTCAAAACCAGGCATAATGTATGGAACGATACCCATTTCATCACCAAATACATGTTTACAAATTTTTTCTGGATTAGGTTGATCAATAAGTGAGAGAATTGCATTAGAGTGGGAGTGATCAACAAATTTGTGAGGTAGGAACGCATGTAAAAGAGTTTCTACAGAAGCATTTGGGAAAGAAGTATCAAGCATATATTTACGCTGATAATTAACCATTTGAAAATCATCTAGCTCAATGAGTTTTCTCATACTAAGAAGATTTTTCATTTCTAAAGCTGGGAAACCATCCTCCTCTATATTACCCATATCTTTCCCACTACCTTTTACATAAATAATTTCCTCATTTTTACCTAGAAGAGTATCTAATGATGATTTCACAGATGTGTTTCCTCCTCCGTGAAGGACAACAGTTGGATCATTTCCCAAAAGTTGTGTTGTATAAATGCGAAGTGCTAGGTCTTTAGGAACACCTCTTTTTGCATATTTTTTGATGTAAGATTTTGCTTCGTTTTCGTTATATTTACTTTTCATCTGACTAGCTAAATAAATTAATCTATTCTTTTGGTTGATGAATGATCAAATAAATGTGCTTTTTCAATATTGATTGAAAGAGGAATAACATCACCATTTTTAATTGTGGTACGTCCACCATTTTGAACTACTCTAAATTCGTTATCATCTAACATTGCTATTATATGAGTCTCTGAGCCAGTTGTTTCAACTAAAACTACCTCTGCTTTGATATTTGAGCTTGGATCTATGCTCACGTCAGTAGGTCTTATGCCATAAACTACATTTTGATTATTTGATACATTTTTTTTTGAGTGAGGTAGGTCCTGTGACTTTAATTTAATACTACTCTTATCTGTTACAACTCCCTCAAGAAGATTAATTGCAGGAGTGCCAATAAAATCGGCAACAAATAAATTATTTGGTTTTTCATAAATTTCATTTGGGGTTGCTATTTGTTCAATAATACCATTGTTCATAATCACTATCTCGTCAGCCATAGTCATAGCCTCAATTTGATCATGAGTTACATAAATAGTAGTAGCATTTTGTTGATTATGTAATTTTCTAATTTCCAATCTCATATGAGCTCTTAATTTTGCATCAAGATTTGACAAAGGCTCATCGAACAAAAATACCTTTGGGTCTCTAACTAATGCTCTGCCCATAGCTACCCTTTGCCTTTGTCCACCTGACAGCTCTTTTGGTGTTCTGTTTAAAAAATCTGTTAAATTTAAAACAGATGCAGCCCACTCAACTTTTTCTTTTATCTCTTGGCTAGCCATTTTTCTGATCTGTAAACTGAATGCAATATTATCAAAGACATTCATTTGAGGGTATAAAGCGTAGTTTTGAAAAACCATTGCTATATCTCTATCTCTTGGGTGGATGTTATTAATAATGTCTCCACCTATTGAAATTTCCCCACTAGATATAGTTTCTAATCCAGCGGTCATTCTCAGTAAAGTAGTCTTTCCACACCCTGAAGGGCCAAGTAAAACAACAAATTTTTGATTACCAATATTTAGATTTATATCTTTAAGTACCTCTACAGAACCAAAGTTTTTTTTAATATTTATATATTCTACTTCAGACATTTATTAATTCATCTAGTTGATTGCTATCCCCGGCTAAATCAAGAATAGTGTATCGATCTCTTATGAACCTAGCATATCTTAGAGCATCTTTATAAAAATTACTATCAAGTTTAGCGTCTTCGGGAGTTCTTAATGCACCGCACTCTCCCATAGAATTCCAAATAATGTCAAAGTCTAACATTTTCTCTCTTAGGGGTTGAACAAATTCGAGCCAGTTCTTGTGAAAAAAATTATTTATCATTTCTGCTCTCTTTTCATCGAATATTTTTGTCTTCATTGCAACATGAATTGTGTCTAACATTTGATGACCAAGTTTTTGAATAATTTCTTGCTCAGGTATTTGAGTTGGTTTTATTATTGGTGGAGTATCATTATTTAAAATAGAATTTTGGATTTTTGAAATACTAATAGTTGCGATTCCTACTTGTTCTCCATGAGAAGTCCCAGGATGGTTGTCTTTTGCAAACATATCTATGTAATGAGAAATGCCATGTTCACCCATACTTCCCACATGAGTTGTCTGTGTGAATGAAGTACCTAATCCCATTATTGCAGAGATACGTGTAAGTAAAGCAAGGGCATCTATATCTCCTTTTGCAATTAATGAAGCGCTTTCAATCATATCTTTCTCATATAAAGCTAAAAGAGAATACGGTGCTGTTTGATAATCAGTCTTTAAAATTTTATGAGACATCAACCAATCAACCTGTGCAGTTGTTCGACAAATTACATCTGCAAAAGCTGCAGCAGTAAGTCTTTTGGGACACATACTGAGAACCTCTAAATCAAAGAAAACGCCTTGTGCATAATGCGCAACCAATGATTTTTTGATCCCATCAAAAGATATAGAGGCTGTGCCTGTTGTGTAAGCATTCATGGGAGTGGTCGCAAAGACAGAGTATGATTTTTTTTCAAGAAAAGTTGCATACTTTATACTATCGCTAACTGTTCCTGACCCTACAGCAATAACTCCATCGTAATCTTTTATTTTTTTTCTTAAAAATTCAACACCTTCAATACTTGAAGATGGGTTCTCCCATATATATTCATCTGCTTTTACTTTACTTTGAAGATTTTTATAAATTCTTAAACCAAGGGCTTTGTGTGTAAATTGATCACTTATAATAAGAAGATTTTGGTTAGGATGTAATTGAGAAATCAATAATGACTCTTTACCGTCTAAGCTTTTATCTATTTCAATTTTTTTAATTGGGATGCCGTATTTCCTTTTATCTTCAGGATTAACCCATTTACCAGCAATTAAATCTTTTATTACACCATTATAATCGGTCATGATTTATATTTTTCAGTAAATTGAACAAGAGATTTATTAATTGATTTATTTGAGTCATAAACATTTTGGTAAATATTAATTAAATCTTGATATATTGATTTGTTATCTAAGTTAGGTTCGATAAGACGAGTTTTTCCTGACATATTTTCTGCGGACTCTTTTATGCTGCTATACCAACCTGCGCCATAAGCAGCTATCATACCAGCACCCAATGAAGATGCTTCTACAGTGTCAGCAATGAGTACATTCTTTCCAGAGGCATCAGCCAACATTTGCACCCATGCAGGACTGTTCGCCCCTCCCCCTATAGCAAGATATTCTTTTATATTTATACCTGTTTCTTTTTCGATATTTTGAGTTCTAAAAACGGAGTCTAGGGTCAATCCTTCTAATATCGATCTATAAACATGATATGGAGTGTGACTTATACTTAAACCAACTATAATCCCTCTTGCATATGAGTCCCAATAAGGATCCATTACTCCACCAGTGTATGGTTGTAAAATCAATCCATCACTTCCAATTGGTATTTTATTAATTTGTTCTTCTAAGTTTTTAAAAAAATTTGGATCTTTCCTATCACCATGAATAAATTGGTCGACATACCAGTTGACTAGCAAAGCTCCTGACAATAAAACATTTTCCATTATAAAACCTTCTCCGTGTGCAGCAATTTCTGTTCTCCAATTTTTTGAAATTTTATAGTCCTTTGACCAAACCCCAGAAACGACAGCTGTTCCAAGATTGATATATGCTCTATCTGATTTTGTACAATTTGTGCCAAGACCAGCGAGTTGCCCATCACCGCCTGCAGCAAATATACTTAAACCCTCTTTTAAACCAGTTTGGTTAGATGAATCCTTTGAAACTTTGCCTATGCAGGTTCCTGGTTTGAAAGATTTAGGGAGTCTTGACTCATCAATATTCAAATGTTCCAATATTTCTTTAGACCAATATTTATTAACAATATCAAACATTCCATGAGGATCCGAACTAATCCAACCGGTGTTAAATTCCCCTGATAATCTATGAACTAAAAAAGCTTGAACATCTGCAAAACAAGCAACTTCATCAAATATTTTTTTTTCATTTTTCTTAAGCCAATAAACTCTATAAAGACATGGACATGGATCTTTTGGACGTCCTGTAATTTTGTGAATTTGGCCTTCGCCCATTATAGAATTCAACTCTTCTACTTCCTCTACAGATCTTTTGTCCATCCAAACTGTGGCTGGGTAAACTGCTTTCCCTGACTTATCTAATTTTGCTAAAGTCTCACGTTGATTGGATATGGCTAGTCCTTCAACTTTAGTCATATCTATTTTTTTAGCTAATTCACTACATGATACGCAAAAAGCTTTCCACCAATCCTCGACATCTTGTTCAAATTTTTCAAGGCTTGGGTTGTTTAAAGGAATATCACATCTGCCCTCAGCTATCGCATTACCTTTATCATCCCATGCAATTGCTTTTGTTGATTGTGTAGAACTGTCGACGCCAATAACTAGACGAGTCATTTAGTAATCTTGTTTTGTAGGCGTCACTACCACTTCTTGCATGATAACATTTTGTGGCATTTCATATGCAAAAAGTATCATTTTTGCAACATAGTCTGGGGATATTCTTCCTCCAATTCTCTCGATATTTTTTTTATAAGCTTCTAAAGTGTTAGGATCGGTAATTCCATTTAAAACTTCCGCTTCAATATTTCCAGGTGACATTACTATCACTCTAACATTATGCGGTGACAGATACCCTCTAATACTCTCTGATATTGCATGAACAAAAAATTTTGTCCCACAATAGACAGTATGGTCTTCATAAATTTTTCTTCCTGCTATTGAACTCATATTAACAATAGTACCACCTTTTCGGGCTTTCATATCGCTCATCACAGCATAAATTCCATTCATTACGCCTTTCGTGTTAACATCAATCATTTCATCCCATTCAGATGGATCTTGAGTTCCAATTTCTGCAAGTCTGGCCACACCAGCATTGTTAAAAATCATGTCAGTTGGTCCATACTCTTTTTCAGCCTCACGTATTGCAGCTATAAGTGCCTCTCTATCTCGAACATCTACTTTTCTGCACATTGAGTTTTCTAATTTAAACGACTCCATTATATCCAGCCTTCTTGCTATCAATAAAGTAGGGTACCCTGCCTTTGAAAATGCTTTTGCAGTAGCGGCTCCTATACCACTACTTGCACCAGTTATAACTGCTAAAGGTTTTTTCATATCTTTATCTAACACATCATAACTAGGGTGGTTTAAACCACCCTAGTTAATTTTTTTAATTAAACCCCAACAGTTTTGTTGAAGTTTTTAGCAATAGTATCTAAACAATCTTTTGCTGATCCGTATTCTCCAGCAAAATACCTACCAAGCTCAATAGGTATCATGTTGCTTGACATGTCAGCCCATTCAGGAAGATCTGGTTCTGATCCCATATCATTAAAGATAGCATCTCTAACAACATCTAGGTGACGAGTTGTGCCATTACCGCTTCTATTATTAGCTTTAACTCTCTCATCATCATAAACAGCAGATCTAGTTGGTCCTGTTCCACCGCCCAGTGCAGTGATATAGACTTGTGTTTCATAGCTAGTTGCCCATTGAGCAAATAACCAAGCTGCATCTTTATTTTTTGAATATTTAGAAACAGCTAATGAAGATCCACCTTGGTGTGCAACACCTGGAATTTCACCATAACCACAGTCGCTTGTTGATCTTAAAGGACTTGCAGGAGCGGGGCAGGCTGCTGCCATCATTTTCCCTTGAACATTTGACTCATCAGAGTCCCACCAAGGGAAGAATTCACCCCATGAGATTGTTTGAGCAGAACCACCTTGAAGGATATCCTGTCCTTGACCATCCCATGTCCAACTTGTAACACCCGAAGGCATATACTCTTTAAGTTTTGTCCAGTAATCCATACCTGCTAAACCGTTTGCATCATTACCTGCAAAACTTCCATCAGGATTGGTAATTGAACCACCGAAAGCCCAGGCAAACATAGTCCAGTCACACTCTAAGCTGTAGTGACCAGATTTCATTTGACCATTAGTTCCGTATATTGGTCTTCCGTCTGGATTTAAATGACCAAGTTTTGCTGCCTGTATTACTTGAGCATTACTCATGTACTGATCAAATGTTGTCGGAACACTTAGTCCAAGCTCTTTATAAACATCATCTCTATACATCATAATAAAGACAGGAATGTCATAAGGAACTCCAACCATAGTACCGTCGTACATGGAAATACCATCTACAAGTGGTCCTAGGAAATCGTCAAAGTTATAATTAGGCATAGCTAAGGTAGGATTTGCTGCATAAAGCTCACGAGGATCTTCTGCATCACCTCTAAAGGCTGCCATCCAACTTTGATCTAGATAATAAGTATCGTAAGTTCCTAATCCAGAGGCAACGTCTAAAGTTAGTTTTTGTAAAACTTGCTCTAAAGGTAAAACCTCAATGTTAACTTTAATACCTGTTACTTCCTCAAAGAAAGGTTTTAAAGTTGTATTTATCGCATTAGAAGGAGGAGTTGACTCAGTTGCCAAAGATACTGTTTGGCCTCTGAAAGGAGATGATACATCTTTTAACCAATCCATCATATCCCCTCTCCATTCTATTCCATGAGAACCAGCATGAGCTTGAGGAATAAATTTTCTGCTCATAGTTCCCATTGTGCCCAAGCAACCAGCTCCTAGGCCAAGCATACCGGCATTTTTAAGAAAATCTCTTCTCTTCATATTACCGTTTACGTACTTGCCTACAATGTTTGCAAGGTGCATTTTTCTATACATATCGCGCATATGATATCCCTCCGATATAAAATTTTTGCATAAACAATGTTTCTTAGCAAGAGGCTTAGTATAGTTATACACAAAATATTATTTTATTATGTTGACTTCTTCTAATAACCCTCAGTTTTATAAAGAATTTCTAATAGAAAAATAAAGGTATTTTAAAATAAACTCTTTGAAATTTAAGTGTATAGTCTCACTATGGCCGCTCAAAAGTCTTATTCTTTGCCAAGTTTTATGAATTCTGACAGTTCTCTGCCTTGGCTTTTGCCATTGATCACTATGCTGATAGTATTTGCAATTATACCTTTCTTTTACAATATTTACCTAAGCTTTCATGAGTTTGTCCCAGCAAAAAGGGCTCTACTTTTTGTAGGATGGGATAATTGGATAAGGCTATTTACTGATGGGGTATTCTGGGGATCCTTAAAGGTGTCCTTATATTACACATTTATGTGTTTATTAATTCAACTAGTTTTGGGTATGGGAATTGCTCTACTAATTGACTCCGACGATCCTGGATTTGGAATTATAAGATCTATTTTAACTCTCACTTTAGTCATACCTCCAGCAATCGCTGGTATGATATTCTTAATAATGGAGGATGCTAATTATGGTTTAATACCATGGCTCTTGAAATCAGTTGGGCTTATAGGTCCTGAAGATACAATTTTAGCAGATCCAACACTAGCCCTGTGGGGTGTAATGATAGTCGATATTTGGCAATGGACTCCCTTTATGGTTTTAATCTTAGTTGCTGGTTTAAGATCTTTACCAAGTGAACCTTTTGAGTCAGCTGTCATAGATGGCGCAAGACCTTTTCAAGTTTTTAGAAGATTAACACTACCAATGCTTCACAAAGTTATTGCTGTAGCAATTTTGATAAGAGGAATAGATCTATGGAGGATGGTAGATTATGTATTTGTTTTAACATCAGGTGGACCAGGTACAGCCACTTACACATTAAGTTTATATTCGTGGCAAAGGTTTACTTTTGTTCAATGGGGTTACGGAGCAACGATTAGTTTATTTTCTTTAATTGTAATTTTAATAGTTGGAAATGCATTTATTCATTTCGCAAAAGTAAAATGGTGAGGAATTGAATAAAGTATTTAAACAAGTATTAGGTTGGTTTATTGCTGCGATATTTTTCTTTCCTATATATTTCTGGATTACTGTATCTATTAAAAAGGATAAAGATATTTTTGCTTTACCTCCGAAATTATTTGATTTTGAAGTATCATTCGCTGCTTATGAAGAGGTGTTTGGTATTTCACGCTTTCTCTATGTAGAAGATATGGGTGCTGTTCGACCTGGCGGTGGAGACTTTTATATGATGCCAAATCTTGTGGATAGTATCATTATTGCTTTAGGCTCTACAGGTATAGCAATGCTTATATCTATACTAGCAGCATATTCTCTCTCAAGATTACCTATTAGAGGTCAACAGCATTTTATGGGATGGATTTTATCAACAAGAATGATGCCCCCAGTTGCAGTAGCAATACCAATGTTTTTTATATACAAAAATATAGGCTTAATGGATACGCATTTAGGTATCATTATTATTCACGCGTTGATGAATCTCCCACTTGCTGTTTTACTAATGAAAAGCTTTTTTGATGACATTCCAAAGGACATAGATGAAGCTGCGTTACTAGATGGGGCTACGAGATTTTTTGTATTTTGGAGATTAGTAGTGCCTCTAGCCATAGGAGGAATAGCGGCAACTGCTGTGCTTTGTTTTATATTTAGTTGGACAGAATTTATCTTTGTTCTGATGCTGACACAAACGGGACTAAAAACAATACCTGTGGTTTCCACATCTTTTGTTACTTCTACTGGAACTGCGTGGGATAACATGGCAGCATTAGGCACAGCCGCTATTATACCAGCCTTCATTTTTATACTTTTAGTTCAAAGACATTTAGTAAGAGGATTGACTTTAGGTTCAGTAAAACAATAAGGTAGTTTGATTAGAAAAATTCTAGCATTCTCTATTGCTTTAATTTTTATATTTCCAATATTTTTTCTAATTACATCCTCTTTTAAAAATAATATTGATCTTTTTTCATTACCCCCAAAATTATTTCTATTTGATATTGACTTTTCAGCGTATGAGAGAGTTTTTGGTTTTTCAAAATTACTAAAATTTGACCCTTCTTACGGTGAGCTATATTTAACATCAAGGATATTAGATAGTTTAATTGTAGGAATTGGTTCATCATCTCTAACATTGATAATTGGAATTTATGCTGGTTACTATATTTCTAGAGCTAATTTCAGATATAAAAATTTTTTAATCATGTCAATTCTTAGTGCGAGGATGATGCCGTTAATATCAATTGCCATTCCACTATATTTTGTTTACGAAAAATTTAATCTCCTTGATACATATATTGGTTTAATATTAATTCATACATTTATAAATCTACCTTTGGCAGTTCTTTTATTAAAAAGTTTTTTTGACGAGGTACCAAAACAAATCGATGAAAATGCTTTTATAGATGGTGCGAGTAAAATTAAAATTCTTCATGAATTAATTATACCTTGTGCAAAAGGTGGGATAGCTGTTACATTTATTTTATCTATTATATTCAGTTGGACAGAATTTATTTGTGCATTAATGATTGGACAAATGAAAATTAAGACTATCCCAATTCAAGCATCTATAATGAAAACTATACCCAGTTGGGATATGATGGCTGCATTTACAACGATTTCAATAATTCCAGTGTTTATTATGATTTTAGTAGTTAGAAAACACTTTGTCAGAGGGTTGACTCTAGGAACTGTTAAAGAATAGATGCTTACTACTTTAAGAATTTCAGAGAAATGAAAAAAGGTTTATTCTTTATCCTTGCCTTGAAAGGATTTTAAAATTCTATTAAAAAAAATTTTTTTGTAATTATTATTTTAAAAACTAGCTATCTAACTGATTAATTTTATCAACTTTTTTTCCAGATCTCTCAGATTGAAAATTATTTTTCAACCAAATATCTGTATACATAATTGCATTTGGAGTACCTGTAATTAAAGCACCAAAGGTAATAATTTGAGCATTGTTGCTCGCGATAGATCTCTCTGCTGTGTAAGCATCGTTCACACAAACCGCCCTTACACCTGAAAATTTATTAGCGACAATAGCCATTCCAGCACCAGTTCCACAAACTAGAATTCCTCTTTCAAATTCACTTTCTTGTACCTTTTTAGCTAATGTTTTACCAACGTCTGGATAATCTACTTGTGATTCATCTGTGACTCCTACATCCATGACTTCAATACCTTTAGACTCTAAATGTTCTTTGATTTTGTCTTTAAGATATTTTCCTAGATGGTCTGCACCAATAACAATTTTTTTGATCATAGTTAATTATATATTTAAATCATTCCAAGGTATATGCAGTTTTTCGTTTTGACAGATACATCTCACTAAACTTTCCAAAATTGGAAGTTTGTTATGTTTTACTAGTTTGTTTAAAAAATGATCTAATTCTCTAATAGTTTGCGATCCTTCTACAGTTTCATCTTTTAATTCCTTAGATATGATATCCTCATATGTTCTGTTCTTTGCTAATAAATTACCTAAAAGACCGTTTCTTCCAGTTCCGGAGGTAACATGTAAGTCTCCAATCCCAGATAGCCCAAATACCGTTTCTTGAAGACCGCCTATTAATTTTACAAAATGGCTCATCTCATTAACACAGTGTGAAAATAATGCGGACTCAGGATTAAAGATTTTTTCATCATTGGAGAAATACGTTTGTGAGTAGCCAACAGCAATTGCGTACATGTTCTTAAGAGCTGCGCAAAGCTCTGAGCCTAATAAGTCAGTCTGTAAATTAACTACATAGTATTCATTTTTAAATATATTGGATAAATTCTTAGCAACCTCTATATCAGGATTTACAAAACATATATTTGTTAAATTTTTTTTAGCGAGCTCAACTGCTTTACAAGGACCAGTAACCGCGGTTAAGGTGAAATCTTGATTAATTTGTTTTTTAATTTTATTTGGGAAAATATCTAATTCTTCTTTTTCGTTAATATACAGACCCTTAGTAACTATTAGGAAGTGTTTATTCGTAACATTAAAATTTTTAATGAAGTTAATGAACCAATCGACACCTGATGAACTAATTCCAATAACAATGACATCAGATGTATTAATGTCCTCTTGAGACATTTCATTAAATCTTATTGCTGACGTATTTGTTAATTTAATACCAAGTTTTGGGTGAGAAGAATTTTTATTAACTGAGTTAATAATATCCTCGTCAATACTAGTGCCAACGAGTTTTGCTTCGTGACCATTTGAAACTGCTGGAACAGTAATTGCTGTTCCCATAACACCTGCACCTATAGATAAAATCTTTGACATTAAGAAATAAATTGGCCTCCATTTACCTCTAATATTTGTCCTGTTATATAGCCACTCATTGTCTGTGAGGATAAAAAAATTATAGGCCCCACGCAGTCCTCTGCTGAGCCAAGTCTTTTCATTGGTATTTTTAATCTTGTTGCTTCTAATTTTTCTGGTGAAGAATATTGTTCATGAAACTTTGTGGTAATTGTGCCAGGTGAAATAGCGTTTATTCTTATGTTGTAGGGTGATAATTCTGAAACAAGCGATCTAGTAATTCCTGAAACAAAAGCTTTAGACGCAGCATATACACTTGAACCCGCACTACCTCCCGTTCTCGCACTAATAGTTGATACATTAATAATATTTCCATAATTTTGTTTTTTGAAAATTGTACACGCACTTTTTGTTGCAAAATATGCAGATTTGGCGTTAAGATCAAATATTTTTAAAAAATCTTTTTCACTGATTGTTTCTAATTGATATCTTCCTACCATTGTTCCAGCATTATTAACTAGAATATCTAGACCATTTAAATAGTTTATAGCATTGTTCATAAAGTTATCTACTTGAGATAAATCTGTAAAATCAGATTTGAATATTTTAAAATTTTGGCTTTGAGATTTAGCTTTTATTCTAGCTTCAAGATCATTAATTGATTGGTTACCATGAAAAATTACATTAGCTCCCAAGTTTAAAAATTCAACACCTGTCTCAAAACCTATGCCTGTACTTGAACCCGTAACAATAATCTTTTTGTTTTTGAATTCACTGAAATCAAATGTCATTTAAGTCTATCCATTATATAGTCTGGCTTTCCAGTGATTTGAAAATCCGATTTTATATTATCAATTATATCGTTCGTTGGTATGTTTTGCATAAATTCTTCTTTATGAATTCCAGAGGTGATCAGTAATGAGTCTATACCAAAGCTATTGGCGCCTGCAATATCATTAAATAAAGAGTCCCCTATCATCAAAGTTTTTAATTTATTACTATTGGATAACTCTTGAACATAATGAAAGATTTCAATATTTGGTTTACCAATTATAAATGCCTGCCCTCCCATTTTTTTGTACTTAACTGCAAGATCTCCTGTTGAGGGATGAATATTTTCTCCAGAAACACCGAGAATATCAGGATTTGAGCACACTAGAGGTAACTTCATATCTATAGCTCTCATATAAATTTCATCAATTAAATCAGTTTTTTTTAGACCAGTAGTAGAAGTTAATAAAAGAAAATTAGCATTTTCTATAGAGCTCGTCTTTTCAAATGTTGTGTTTTGCAATAAGGGGTAATCTGTTGCAACCACAAAATATTTATTTCCAATATTTTCAAAGGGGCTCCTTTTAGATTTTAGATATTCTAAGCATACATCTCCTGATGTAATTAAATGAGATTTTAAAATATATTTTGCACCCATTTTTATCAAACGGTCAGTATTATCTGAAGATTTTTTTCCTGAATTACTAATTATATAAATTTTTTTATTTTGTGATTGTAAATATGAAAAAACTTGTTCTGCTTCATTAAAAATATTTATTCCATCATGAATAACTCCCCATTGATCAAAATAATAAGTATCGTAATATTCTGAAATTTCTTCAAGAGATAATAATTTTTTTACCATCTAAAAAATATTACCCAACGCTAGAAGAGCAGATCCAAAAGAAGCATCATTTGATAAAGGCTTATTTAGTTTCACACCTAGAATTTTTTTTCTAATTTCATTCCATTTTAAATTTTTTCCTCCACCTCCTATTGTGAAAATAGTTTTAGGATATTTACCACCTATCTCTAATATCTTTTCGTAACTCAATTTTTCAACATTAGTTATACCCTCAAGTACAGCCTGAAAAAATTTTATCTCAGACTCAGGACGAGGTTCTAAAATTGGTAGTTTGTTAGGGTCGTTAAAAGGAAATCTTTCACCTTTTTGTGCCAGAGGATAGTAATTTAAATTCAGTAGATTATTTGGGTCTATATCTTTTGATAATTCCTCTATTCTATCTGAAAATAGTTCTTTTAGAATTTTTCCTCCAACATTGGAAGCTCCTCCGGCTAACCAATTTTCGCCCAAACGATGACTGTAGATCCCAAATTCCTTATTATAAATTGGCTTATTAGAGATAGCTTTTACTACAAGAGTTGTGCCAATTGAAGAAACTGCTTCTCCTATATTTTTGGCTCCAGTAGCTAAAAATGCTGCTATGCTATCCGTAGTACCTGCTATAACCTTGGTTTTGTTATTAAAACCTAAATCAATAAGTTCAGAGTTTCTTAATTCACCTATAGACTGTCCTGGTGTTTTTATATTTGGTAAGCTACTCATTTCAATAGGTAACTGATCAAACCATTTTGGCCAAGATCTTTCGACACAATCATAACCTAGTTTAAGAGCATTATTTTCGTCTGAATAGGTATAATCATTAATTAGTTTACAAGCTATCCAATCTGCTTGATGAAGTATTCTATATTTTTCTTTTTTAAGTTTATTAATTAATGATAACACCCTTACTAATGCATTAGTAGAGGTGGATACAATTGGATGGTTATCAGATATACTCTCAACTAATTTAGACTCTTTTATAGCTGAAGCATCATTGTACATTAATGCATAATCTAAAGGGTTGCCAAGATGGTCGGTTAATAGCACTGTACCTGATGTTCCATCGATTGATAATCTTTCAATTTTATTTAATTCTATTTTAGTTTTTAAAAATGTAAGATTTTTAATTAACGCACTCCACCATAAGCTTGGATTTTGATAAACTAATGATCCCTTACTTATTGGGCTGTCAATAGAAACTGAAAAATTAATTAATTCTTTTTTATTCTTATCAATAATAGAAGATCTGACACCAGTTGTTCCAAAGTCAATCCCCAGAAAAAGTGACATTAGTTTATAGATTGGCGATATATCTCAATATCCCAATTCAATAATTCACTCTCTTGATGACTTGATAGAAATTTAAAAGACTTTGATAAATCAATTCTCAGCAGAACTTCCAAAAAACAATCAATCATTTCTTTTGCAGCTGGAATAGCTAGAGTGTTTTCAAAAAGACCTTTATTTTTTAAAATTAAATAGGGTGGAAGATTAATATTCTTTTTTTTTAGATTTTGAATAAATTCATTTGCTTCTTTCACCTCTGAAAATGTAGGTATGCCAGGGCCTAAGAAAATTACATGATCTGGATAAAATGATTTAGAGAAAAGTGAGAATAATTTTTCATTTTGTGTTGAGAATAATTTATATTTATCAGTATTTTTATGAATATAACCACCAATATTTGTAATTTTCTCTAAAAAATCGAGGCCTAATTTTTCATTTCTAATTAAATCTAATTTTTCATGAATTTTTAAAAGCAATTTATAGGTATCCTCAATATCATCACCCGCAACTATCAATCCATGATTTTCGAGAACCAATATGTTAGTTGAGGGTAAAATTAGTTTTTTTATTTCCATTGTTAAAGTAAAACCAGGTCGACAGTATGGAACAAAAATGAAATCTTCATCGAGGTATTTTCTTAAATCAGACTCACTACTTTGTGAAATTACATTTGCAATTGTTGTAGTAGAATGAACATGTAAAACATATTTACGGTTAATTAATGCATGAAATGAAGTTTCAGATGAAGGATGTAAATTATTTTTAGATATTATGTCATCTATAAAATTATCTTCTTTTCCATTATTTATTTTTTCAGTAATAGAATTTAAATCAACTTCAACAAAAATATCTTTATCTAAAGAATTGATTAACCAAGTTCCAGATGCTTTAATTAGCATTCTTCCATCAGACTTAATTGATGTATTCCCACCTGCCGCTTGAACTAAGTGACTATTTGAACCAAGTTTAAAAGAAATATCTTTAAAAGATTTTAATTCTTCCTGAGGAAATGAAGAATTAGTATTTACCATACATTTTAATAGCCTCAATTATTTTTTTCATATGTTTCTTTTCGACCAATTGAGGCTTACCATTTATTTTTGCAATAGTAATTTGCTTACATAAAATTTCAAATTCTTCAGTTAAAAACATTGCTTCGTCTAAATTTTTACCGCACGTAATTGTACCATGATTTGCTAATAAACATGCTTTCCTTCCTTTAAGAGCTTTTAAGGCTGCGTCTGATAATTCTTGTGATCCTGGTAATGCAAAAGTAGAACATTTAATTGTGTCGCCGCCTAAAAAAGCAATCATATAGTGATAGGCTTTTATATCCTTTCCTAGTATCGACATCCCTGTTCCATAAGCAGGATGATTGTGTACAACTGCATCAAATTCTTTTCTTCCTTTTAATATGTCAAAGTGAAATCTCCACTCACTTGAAGGCTTCCATATTCCATGAGATTTAGTTTTAGAGTCTACAAAAACTATATCTTTAGCTTTCATGCCTTCATAGGAAATGCCAGATGGTGTTATAAGCATCCCATCTTTCCATCTTACGCTAATGTTGCCCGCTTTACCTTGATTTAAGGCTTTTTTTTCCATTAAAAGGCAAGCTTCTATTATCTGTTTTCTAATTTTTATTTCATTTTTTGTCATTTAACAGATCCTATTCACGAGTTTTTTTCCATCAATATAGTTTCGAACATCTTTTGCTATAACTTCAGCTGCGTAATATGCTGTTTTTACAGAAGCGCCAGCTATATGAGGTGTAATAGTAACATTATTTAAATTTTTAAAAATATGATTTTCTGGTAAAGGTTCCTCATAAAAAGTATCTAAGGCAGCACCCTTGAGCTTTCCATTAGATAGTGCATCGTGAAGTGCTTTATAATCTAACAATGGTCCTCTAGCAGTGTTAATTAAATAACTATCTTTTTTCATGAGTGAAATTTCTTTCTTTCCTATAAGATTAACTGTTTCTTTTGTAACTCTTGCATGAATAGATACTACATCTGACATGTCTAATAAGTTTTCTAAAGATACTTTTTTTATACCGTCTGCGATATCTTCATTGTTTAATTCTACATATGGATCAGAAAAAACAATTTTACATCCAAATGGAACTAATAAATTTTTTACTAATTTTCCTATATGACTATATCCAATGAGGCCTATGGTTAACTCACTTAATTCTCTACCAGTTTTATCTAGGCGATATAAATCTCCTCTCCATTCTCCCTGCATTAATGTTGTGTGTCCTAAAGTGATTAATCTTGTTTGTGCTAATATTTTTGCAACTGTAAACTCTGCTACAGCAGAAGCATTTCTTCCAGGAGCATTTGCAACAATAATTGATTTTTTTTGGCAAGCATCTATATCAATGTTAACCGGCCCCCCTCTTGAAACACCAATGTATTTTAGATTTTTCACATTATCTAAAATTGACTCACTGACTGGTGCAAGATCAGTTACTAATATATCACTATCTTCAATAAAATTTATTACGTCTTCTTCATTTCCGAGATATTCTTTAATTTTACTAAAATTTCCCTCTCCATAATCATTATGAAATGGCGTGTCAGGCCAGTTAACATCTTTTAATTTAAAATTATGATCATTTCCAACTTGATTTATAAGTGCTGATTTAAATATCCCAGATGTAACAAAACTGTCTCCGTAAATACTAATTTTCATTTATTTTGTTTTGAAAATTATAATTTGAATTCCAAAATTCACTCATATTTTCATATCCCTTCTTATACACAGAAAATGCTTTTTCATAAATAATTGATAATTTTTCATCAAATTTTTCAACATTTTTTAGATATTGGTTTACCCATTTGTCATTAAGATCCTCGTATGACTTGGCCTCGTCTAAAGCAATCATTCCTACCATACATGCACCAGCAGCACCTTGTTCACTGTTTTCAATAACCTGAGTATCTAATTGATTAACCGAACCAACAATTTTTCTTACTAGAGAACTATTACTTGCGCCACCAGTTAATCTAAGAAGTTCGAGCTCAGCTCCAAACTCCGAATAACAATCTTTGCACGCATAAGCTAATGACTCATACAAAGCCCTTACTAAGTCATAAACTTTTGTAGTTGTATTAAGACCTAAAAATTGCGCTCTAGCCTTAACATTTACAAATGGCCCTCTTTCTCCATTAGGGGAAATAAATGGATGATAAAATATTTTTGCAGGATCAGCTAAAGATGCATTTTTTTCAAATAACTCAAGAATATTTTTTTTTTCAAGATCACTTCCATTAATATCTTTAAAAAAAGAATTAAAAATTTCTATCAGCCAATCGGTGTTTAATGATGCAACCATATTTGACACCATTTTTGCGTTTGCAGGAGAGCCTGCTAAAGAACAAGTGTATCCAAGTTGTTTCTTGAAATTAGGTTTCTTATTTTCAAAATCTGTAAAAATATGAATTCCAGCTGTACCTAGAATTGTACAACCTATTTTTTTTTTCTTATCAACGAAACCACTTCCTATACCTGAGCATACAACATCTACAGGTGCCAGCACTATTGGCAATCCTTCATTTAAAGATATTATTTTTGCTGATTGACTAGAAAGTTTTCCAACATAATCGGTGCTATCAACAGGTTCAGGTAATTTTTCTTTCATTTGCTTAAAATTGAAAATTTCAAATACTTCATTCTTGTATTTTCTTTCAATTGGTGACCCCCATGTCATAAAAGACTCACTAATATCTGTAACTAGTTCACCAGTAAGCTTATAAAATATCCAATCTTTACATCTGATAACTTTGTCAATTTTTTTAAATCTCTCAGGTTCGTTTTTAAAGATATGAAACATTTGACCACTTTGCATGGAGGGATTCAGGCCCGTATGAGTGATTTCAGTAATTTTAGGGCCTATTTCAGAGTTTCTCCAGTTATCAATAATATCACCCGATCTACCATCTAGCCAAAGTGCTGCGTCTCCGACAGGAGCGCCTTCTTTATCTATTGGCCAGGATCCATCACCTTGACCAGTTATACAGATAGCTTCTAATTTTTCAGACAAACGATCAATCTTGTTATTCAACAATTTAAATGCTTCAATGACTTTATTCCAAGTTTCTTCAAGATTTTGCTCTGCCTTACCACCTTCTCTATAATAAACCTTATTTTCGACTGATGCGGAGTCGATGTACTTTCCATATTTATCAAAAGCTACAAATTTAATTAATGATGTGCCCGCGTCTAATCCTACAATTATTTCTTTGGACATTATAATCCGTTAAGAATTACTTCCTCAGTTTCAAGATTAAAAATATTTATGGACTCTAGAGGAAAATTTAATTTTACATCAGAGCTTGGTTCAAAATTCCTGTCTGCAACTCCAATGATAGAAGAGCCATTAATTTCAATACCAATATGGACTTGGTCACCTAACCAATGATATGAGGAACTGCTTGCCTTACCATCAAAGTTAGAATCTTTTTGATTGAAGAAAATTTTATGAGGTCTAATGCCTAATGTAATTAATTGATCGTTTGCTAATTTGTTTAAATTTTCTTTTTGTATACTTTCATTACTAAAATTAATTGAGAATGTTTTTTCATTTTTTTCATTTAATATTTCAAATTTTAATGTGTTATTAGATTTATTAATTTTTGCTCTTAAAATATTCATTGGTGGTTCTCCAATAAAAGAAGCTACAAATACATTTGATGGTTTTGCACTTATTTCATATGGTGATGCTAATTGTTTTAAATCGCCATTTTCCATGACTGCAATTTTATCAGCTAAAGCAACAGCTTCGGTTTGATCATGTGTAACAAAAATAACTGTCTTGTTATTATGTTGAATATAGTCTTTTACTCTAGCTCTTAGAACAGCTCTTAGTTGTGGCTCAAGTTGAGACATTGGCTCATCTAGTAATAATGCGTCAGAGTCTCTGACAAGTGCCCTAGCTAGACTGACTCTTTGTTGTTGACCTCCAGAGATAGATGGCGGATATCTTTCCAAAATATCAGTGATTTCAAGCAATTCTGCTACTTCCATTACTTTTGAGTCAACTTTATCTTTTGATATCTTTTCTCTCATTAAGCTAAAAGCGATATTATCCTTAACAGTTAATGGGGGGTAAAGAGCATATCCCTCAAATGCCATAGCCACATTTCTATCAGCAGGTTTTAAGTCATTTACAATTCTTTCACCTATTTTGATCTGACCAGAAGTTGCAGTTTCAAATCCAGCTATCATTCTTAATGTTGTTGTTTTTCCACAGCCTGATGATCCAAGTAGAGCTAGAATTTCTCCATCCTCTAATAATAAATTAAAGTCATTTACGGCTTTGACATCTTTTCCAATTTTTGAAACAAAAATTTTATTTAAATTTTCTAATGTTACTTTTGCCAACTACTCTAAATTCCTTTTTGTTTCTATGTCAAAAAAATGTGATTTTTCCTCTATAAAAGAAATATACATTTTTTTGTTTTCATCAATTAAATGTGACTCCTCTTCTGTCGTTGAACATAAAAGCTCCAAGCCATTTTTCAATCTGACTAAAAATACTATCCTCAAATTTAAAGGGGTCTTTGTTCTGAACTCCACTTCTATAGAATTTTCTGAGTGATCGTTCGATAAGACTATATCTTCTGGACGTATGCCAACAATACATTTGCCATCTTGGATTTTAGTATTTTTCTTTAAATTAAAAATTTCACCATTTACATCGACTTCGACGAAACCATCTTGCTTTTTAATAGTAGCATCAAAATTGTTAATTGTAGGGTCTCCAAAAAGCTTTGCGGTAGTTAATGAAGAAGGGTTTTGATATATATTTTTTGGAGAGTCAATATCATTAAATTTACCGTCATATAAAACTGCTATTCTATCCCCCAAAGCCATAGCTTCTCTGAAGTCTTGAGTAATGTAAATTACAGTCGTATTAAATTCTTTTAAAACCTTAGGTAGTTCAAGTCTCATTTCAAATCTAATTTTAGCATCAACATTCCTTAGCGGATCGTCTAACAAAACTACAGATGGCTTATCCACCAAACTTCTTGCAAGTGATGTTCTCTGTTTTTGACCATTAGATAATTCTTTTGGAAATTGATTAAGGACATGCCCTATTTTTAAAAGATTGGCGATTTCATTGACTTTTTCATGAATTTCATTTTCTGGCATATTTTTGTTTTTTGCCCTTAGTGGACTAGCAATATTTTCGAATGCCTTCATATGGGGGTATAAAGCAAAATTTTGAAATGCCATGGATACATCTCTTTCTTCAGGGTGAAGTTCATTAATGATTTGATTATCCATTTTTATTTCACCACTGTCTGACATCATAATTCCAGATAAAAGTCTCAATAAGACAGTTTTGCCTGATCCAGACGGGCCAAAAACTACAAAAAATTCTCCTTTTTCAATCTTGGCATTTAAATTAGAAATTATTTTATCATCTTTAAAACTTTTGGATAAATTATCTAAATCTAAATAAGACATCCTTATCCTTTAATGGCGCCTAGACTTAATCCTTGTACAAGATATTTTTGAATAAATAATGCTAAAATTAAAGTCGGTAAAACTGAAACAACAATACCACACGCAATTAAACCATAAGGTATCGCGCTGGCAGTAATAAATGCTAACGCACCAACAGTGACCGGTTGAATCTGACTTGAGCCAAGTATAAGCGCAAATACAAAATTATTCCAAGCATATATGAAACATAATAAGGATGCGGCTGCTATTCCAGGTTTAGCTAATGGTATTGAAATTTTCCAAAAAGATTGAAACCAAGAGTGACCGTCTAATCTATAAGCATATTCTATATCTGGGCTTATGTCCTCAAAGTAACCTCTAACTATCCATAATAAAAGAGGGAGTGTTATTAATTGATATACCCATATTAAAGCAAAGTAGCTGTCGTATAATCCTATTTCTGAAAAATATAGATTTAGTGGAAGAATAATTAGTAACGCTGGAGCAAATCTAAAACTTAGAAGTGTGAAAGCTATGTCCTCGCCTCCCTTAAACTTATATCTAGCAAAAGCATATGCAGCCGGAACCCCTAGAAGTAATGTTACTGAAACCGAACCAACTGAGAGTATTGCACTATTAATTAAATTTTGTTTGAAATAAACATACATTGTGGCAAACCCCTCAATTGCAATTTCTCCCTCCCATAGACCTATATAATTTTTAAAAGTGGGTTCATAAAATAAAACTGGCACTTTTCTTAAAATTTCATCATTAGTCATAAAAGACATGTTAAAAATCCAGGCTATTGGGAATAAAAAAAACATAATTATAGCCACGTAAGCAAAAAATTTAAGAATGCTCCATACATTAATACTCATTGAAGCAGCTCCCCTTTAGTTTTAATTTTTAGCTTATGCCATTGTTGTACAAAAACATGACATAAGAAATAACAAATTGCCCATAAAACAACCATCATCGCAGCAGCTTTTCCAATATTAGTGTATTGGAAAGTTTGAAGGTATGCCGAAACTTGAAAAACCATACTACTCTCACCTGGCCCACCTTGAGAAAGAGCATAAATAATGTCAAATTGTTGTATGCTCTCTAATAATCTAAATAGTGAGGCAGTAAGGATAAAGGGGAACAACATCGGAAGGGTAATCCTGAAAAATTTATAATACTCGGGTACACCGTCTAGTTCGGCAGCTTCAAAAGGTTGCCTTGGAAGTGATCTTAAACCCGCTAAAAGTAAAATCATTATAAATGGTGTAAACACCCATACATCTACCATGATCAAAGTAAATAAAACTGTATCTGGGTGACTAGCCCAGGTGAAATCCTCTAATCCCAAAAACGATAAAATATAATTAACAACACCAAAATTAGGATTAATTAAAAGTCTCCAAATTAAAGAGGCAAGAGCTGGTGCTATCATTAGTGGTAGAACTAATAAAACACCCAAAACATTATTAAGCCAAGTACGTTTAGCTAAAAGTAAAGCTATTCCAAGTCCAAGTAAAAGTTCAATAATTATTGTAAAAAATGTATAGGTGAGTGAGACTCTTATTGTGTTCCAAAAAGAAGGATCCGTAAATATATTTACATAATTATCAAACCAAATAAAACCCTTCATGTGAGGCATTTTCAAATTGTATCTTTGAAGCGAATAGTAAACTGCGGTAAAAAAAGGAATTAATATACCAACACATACAAGCAAAGCAGGTAACGTAAGTACATATGGAAAAAGTTTACGGTTAATTTTCATCTTAAAGATCCACACCGCTTTATCGAGATAAAACGGTGTAGAAACAAGGAGGTTGTTAAGCTAGACCAACATCTTTCATCATTCTGTCAATCTTAGATGCTAATTTATCAAGTGTTTCATCAACATTTGATCCTGTTTGCATCTCTTGAAGTGCTGCAGCCCATTCTGTTGTTGTTTCAAAGAATAAAGGCTGAGCTGTGAAGTGGATTTTTGATCCATCTATTGAGCTGTTATATTGCTCCATGTAACCAGGAGATGTTCCACGAATTTTATCGTCAAAATCACCTGAGGCCCAAACAGACTCTCTCACAGGGTTCACTTGGTTATGTTTAACACCACCAGCCATTGCATTTTCTGGTCCATTACACCATTGCATCCAGTACCAAGCAGCATCCTTCTTTTTAGAGAAGTTGCTCATAGCTAGAGACCAGATCCAAACGTTAGGTGTTGGAGCACTTGCACTTGGATTAGGTGTGAAACCATGGAAACCAAAGTTTCCAGCTTCTTTATTTTCTGGATTTCCGTTGAAGAAGTAGCCTAAAATATCAGCATCGAAAATCATAGCTGAAGCTCCAGCTCCAATATCATTTCCTACTTCATACCATGTGTAACCAGACCAGTTTGCAGGTCCAGATGATGATATCATTTTTACCCATTGTTTATGGAAGTCTTTAGACGCTTGAGAGTTCATAGCAGCTTTTAATTTTCCACCATTATTCTCAAAATCTACAAGTCCATAGTTAGCATATGCTGACATAAACCCTGGGTGGATTGTTGCCCAACTTCTACTTCCTCTGGTTCCGATACCATAAGACCATTCATTTGATCCAGCATTTTTTGTGAAATATTCTGCTTGATCTGTCATTTCAACAAGATCTCCTGGAGGCTTCATGCCCGCCTTTTCAAAATATCTCATGTTATAAGTAACACTGTTTAACTCAAAACCCCAAGGCATACACCACTGTTTGGATCCTGCTGCACCTGGTACATCACCAGCCACACCACTCCAAGAGCAAGCATCTCTTAAATTACCTACTACATCATTCCAGTTGTAACTTGGATTTGTTTTATTTGAGTCCTGAATAAAGTCATTTAAATCTGCACACCATCCTGCAGGACCATAAGTCCAAGTCATGTAAGCACCTGTCATAAATGCATCGTACTCTGATGACTTAGATGATAAAGCAGCCGTTACTTTGTCAAAATAAACATCTTCTGCGAAAATGTCATATTCAACATTCATGCCTGTTAGGGCTTTGAAGTTGTCAAGTTCCGCAATCATGGAATCCATGTATGGATGTTTATTCATTAAAAGTTTGATTGTAGTGCCACTGTGTTTCTTCCAATCAAAGTCTTGGGCAGCTAGGGCACTTGTTACTTGCATTCCCATTAACTTGGTTAATGCAGCAAATCCAATACCATATTTTCCAGCTTTGATTAGGAGATCACGTCTAGACATTTTTCCCTTAAGGAAAGTGTCAATAGCACTCTTCATCTTCGAATGAGACATATCTTATTCCTCCTATTATTTATAAGATTAGCATTAAACATATTAAAGACAACGTGATTTATGTTATTTTAATAAAGATGTTTAATAAAAAGATCACAATTTTCAGTGTTAATGAGTAAGTATTTAGGAGTTATCAACAATCTTCTTTCAGGAAGTTATATCAGCCCTTTTTCCAAAAAAAGTGTATCTCTCCCTATTGATGAGATAGTCATAGAGAGATCTATTGAAAATATAAAATTTAAATTTACCAAAAACTTATTAAATAAAAAAAACTTAGTGATATCTGGAGAAAACTCGTTCAAAGCTATTGGCGAAAAAGTATTAAAATCTTTAAGGAATAACAATTTAGACTTTGACATTAACATATTAAAAAAATATGAGTCTAGCCAAACATTTGCCACTAATTTATCTCTATCTTCAAAAGAATATGAAAATATTATTGTAATCGGATCTGGATCATTAATTGATTTATGTAAATTTGTTTCTTTTAAAAATAACCAAAACTTAATCGTGTTTTGTAGCTCCCTTACTGCTGCAGCAACTACAAGTACTGTTTCTCTAACTAATGATGGTGTTAAAGAAACAATAAAATCTAAAATTGCTCAATCAATTATAATTGACTTAGACAATCTTAGAATGGCGCCATTACGTCTTTTAAGAAGTGCATTGGGTGACGTTCTTTGCCGTAGCACTTGTCAAATTGATTGGCTTACCTCTCATTTATTTTTAAGCACGGAGTATGACGAAACACCATTCGCACTGCAATATGAAGATGAGAGATTGCTTTTGGATAATTCATATAAAATTTTAGAAGGCGACTATGATACACTTGCGGCACTATCTAGAATGACTTTACTGAATGGCATTGCGGCTATCATAATTGGTTCAACTCATGCTGGAAGTATGGGAGAACATTTAATTAGTCATTATATAGATATGTTTATGGGTGAAAAACATCCTGGAACACTTCATGGAGAGCAAGTTGCTGTAACAACACTTTTATTATCAAAAATTCAAAATCAGATTATTAATTTTTCAGATACGTTGGTATTTAAAAAATTAAATATAACTGATAATAATTTCCGAGAATTATTTGGAGATAAAATTTTTAATCAAATGTATGAGCAATTTAAAAAAAAATATTTTGATGGTGAGAAATTAGATAATCTAAATAATTTGCTAGAAAAAAAGTGGCCAGAACAAAAAGCAATTCTTAAAAAACACCTTTTACCAACAGAAAGCATTGAAAAAGCTTTGAAAAATTGTGGTGCGCCTACAAACAATGTTGAGTTAAGAATACCAAATAATTTTTACAATCTTGCAATAAAGAATTCTTTTCTTTTAAGAGATAGGTTTTCATATTTAGATGTTGCTCATTATACAAATACCTTAAGTAACTACTTTATAAAAGACTGAAATATTGATCGATTTGTCAATAAATTTTTCAACTATTTTGATTAAAATGAACAAAAAAAAATAAAAAAATTTAAAAGATTATTTTTTTTCCTTTAAGGTTAAGACGCTTTGCAAGATTTATTAATTATTGGTGGTGGAATTAATGGAGTAGGAATCGCAAGAGATGCGTCCGGAAGGGGTTTAAAAGTTACATTAATTGAAAAAGGAGATTTGGCTTCAAAAACTTCATCTTGGTCCACAAAATTAATACATGGTGGAATAAGATACCTAGAAAATTACGAATTTAGATTAGTACGAGAGTCTTTAAAAGAGCGTGAGGTGATTAGAAAAATAGCACCCCATATTACCAAACCGATAAGATTTGTTTTACCCCATGTGCCAAGTTTACGCCCTACATGGTTGATACGTTTAGGACTAATACTATACGATTGGATGGGAGGTTTTATATCCTTTCCAAAATCAAAGGTGGTAAACTTAGGTACTGATTATAATGAAAACCCTATTAAATCTAATTTCATAACTGGCTATGAATACTCAGACTTATTTGTTGATGATGCTAGGTTGGTTCTCTTAAATGCTCAAGATGCCATAAGCAGAGGTGCTAAAATTTGCACTAATTCAAAAGTCCAAAAAGTTGTTAGAAAAAAAAATTATTGGGAAGTTTTTTTAAGTAATGGCGAGGTGTTGCAATCAAAAGTTATTATAAATGCTTCAGGTCCCTATGTTTTAGATGTGCTAAAAAATATTATTGGAATTGAATCTAAAAAGAAAATACGCCATGTGCAAGGGAGTCATATTATAACCGAGAAGCTATATGTTGGTGAACAGGCTTATATACTACAGTTAAGTGATAAACGAATAATATTTTTAATACCCTATTTGGATAAATTTACATTAATTGGAACAACAGATCATGAAGTTAAAACTTACGACAATCCTGAGATAACTGATATTGAAAAAAATTATCTTATTAAATCAGTTAATAAATTTATTAAAAAAGAAATTACTGAAGATGATATTATTTGGACTTATTCAGGTGTTAGGCCCTTGGTTGAAGACTTAAACGAAAATGCTTCTAAGATTACAAGAGACTATACATTTGAGATAGATGATAACGGTGCTCCGATACTTACAATTTTTGGTGGGAAACTTACTACTTACAGAAAATTATCAGAACATGCGTTAAAGAAAATTTCAAAATATATTAAAATTACTAATAAATCTTGGACTGGAAATGAGATTTTACCCGGCGCAAAAGAGATTATAGATAAAAATTTTTTAATTCCTGAAAAACTCTTAAAAAGGTTGAAAAAAACATATGGAGATAAAATAATTAATTTAAACCAATATTATCAGAGTTTTATGGATGGTGGAGAACATATTTTTGAGGATCTTTATGAGTTCGAAATTAAATATCTCGTTCAAGAGGAAATGGCTAAAACTCCAGAAGATATACTCTTTAGGAGGACTAAATTAGGGATAAAATTTCCAGAGGAAAAATTAGCAATTTTAAAAAATATTTTAAAAAAATATATATAGTATCTTTATGTATAGTACTTCAATTAAATGAGTAAATACATTCTTTCAATTGATCAGGGGACTACCTCGACTAGGTCTATAGTTTTCAATAATAAATTTGAAATAGTTTCCTTTGATCAGATAGAGTTAAAACAGTATTTTCCTAAAGATGGCTGCGTTGAACATGACCCTAAAGAGATTTATGAAACAATCTTAAAAACATCTAAAAATGCTATAAAAAAATCCAACATCAAACTAACAGATATATCTGCAATTGGTATAACAAATCAGAGAGAGACGACAGTGCTTTGGGACAAAGAGACAGGAGAACCTGTTTACAAAGCAATAGTATGGCAAGATCGAAGAACAGTAAATTACTGTAAAGAATTACAAAAAAAAGGTTATACAAAAAAAATTCAAAAAATTACTGGATTAGTGATTGACTCATATTTTTCAGCAACCAAAATAAAATGGATTATTGACAATATAGAATCCTCAAAAAAACTTTTAAAAGAAAATAGGCTTTTATTTGGGACAATTGATACTTGGATTCTTTGGAAGTTAACTGAAGGCAGGTCACACTATACTGAGGCTACTAATGCATCTAGAACAATGCTGTATGATATAACTAAAAATTCATGGTCTAAAAGCTTATTAAAAATATTTAATATACCGGCATCGATTTTACCCGTGGTTAAAGATAGCGTAGATGAGTTTGGCTACACTAAGATTTTTGGCTCAAAAATTAAAATTGGAGGGATTGCTGGAGATCAACAAGCAGCAACTATAGGACAGGCATGCTTTGAGCCAGGCTCTATAAAGTCAACATATGGTACTGGCTGTTTTATGATTATGAATATAGGAAAAAATATAAAGATATCTAAGAATAATTTGTTAACAACAATTGCCTACCGTATCGAAGGAAAAACTACATACGCTCTTGAGGGTTCAATTTTTATTGCGGGTGCAGCGATACAATGGCTTCGAGATTCATTAAAAGTGATTAGTAGTGCAGAAGAAACCGAGGATTTATATAAAAGTAATGACAAATCTCAACAAATTTACTTTGTGCCTGCATTTGTAGGTTTAGGTGCGCCTTATTGGGACGGCGAGGCTAGGGGAGCAATTTTTGGAATGACAAGAAATACTGGTGTTTCAGAACTTGTAAAATCAGCAATAGATAGTGTTGCTTATCAAACAAAAGACTTGATTATTTCTATGGAAAAAGACAGTGGAATAAAAATCAATAAAATCAAGGTTGATGGTGGAATGGTAAAAAATGAACAGTTTCTTCAATTTCTCTCAAATATCTTATTATCAGAGTGTGATCGTCCTAAGATTACAGAAACCACTTCATTAGGAGCAGCGTATTTAGCTGGACTATCTAGTGGGATGCTTGGAAGCACGAAAGAAATTTCCAAAAAATGGCAAAGTCAAAAATTATTCAAACCAAAGTTACACAAAAAAGAAGTAAAATATCTTTACCAAGGTTGGTTAAAGGCAGTTAATAAAATAATTGTAAAAAAGAATAGAAAATAAAAAAAATTTTGATATTTATGTTGTATGCGCATAAATATTGAGATTGGTGATATAGAAGCATTTATAGAATTAACCGAAACCAATTCATTTGCCAAAGCTGCAAATAATTTGAATTTGTCTCAACCTGCTCTTTCAAGAAGAATTCAAAAATTAGAACATGAATTAGGCACTACTTTATTTGATAGAACTACAAGAAAAGTTCAATTGTCATATTCTGGTAGAAACTTCTATGACCGTGCCAGAGGAATTATAGAAGCTGTAAAAACAGCAACAAAAACCCTTAACGAAAAATACAGTTTCCCCTCAATTATTAAAATTGGAGTAGTTCACTCAGCTCTAAGAAATATATTATTTTCGTCTTTAAAAAAATTCAAAGAAATTGAACCAAGATGCAAGGTTCAAATTATTGAAAGGTCGTCCAATAATGTCGTTGATAGTGTTTTAGGGGGCGAGTGTGATTTTGGTATTAATTTTACTGGCAAACAAGAACCTGGAATAAATTTTGAGAATTTATTTGTAGAAGATTACGTGGTTGTCTTTCCTAAAGGAGATAAATTAGAAAAAAAGAGAAAAATAAAAATATCTGAAATAAAAGGTAGAAACTTTATTTCAATTTGGAAGGGCTCTGGAAGTAGAATTTACATTGAAAATGCGCTTGCCCTGCAAGATGAAGATATAGATTGGGCCTACGAAGTGAGACATATACCAACAGCGTTGAATATGGTTGAACAAGGACTTGGCATAACTTTAGCCCCTAAGTTGGCTATTTCTAAAGATTATTCTTCTTTATCTTACAGACCTTTAATTGATCCATCTGTGACAAGAACAATAGGTTTGATAAAAAGATCTGGTAGAGATCTTAGTTATGACTCGCAAAAGTTATATGATCTTTTAAAAGAAAGATTTAAAAGATAATTAATTAGCATAATGCATAAATAAATTTACTAATTAATGTTAATAATAAAACTATGTTGTCAGTAGATAGTTTTAATACACTAGATCAATTCTCAAATAATGGGAAACAATACAATTTCTATAATTTATCAAAGTTAGAAGATAGTTTTCCCAAAATAAAAAATCTACCTAAGTCCAAAAAAATACTTATTGAAAACTTGTTGAGATTAGAAGATGGAAAAGACGTTAATAAAGATCTTATTGAAAATGTATTAGAAAATCCTGAAAAAAAACACGAAATATTTTTTCTTCCATCAAGAGTATTAATGCAAGACTTCACTGGTGTTCCTGCGGTTGCAGATTTAGCAGCTATGCGAGATGCTGTTTCAAAAAATGGAGGAGATCCATCAAAAGTTAATCCTATGTCGCAAGTTGATTTAGTTATAGATCATTCTGTAATGGTTGATTATTTTGCAAGTCCAAATGCTTTCCAAAAAAATGTAGATATGGAATTTGGAAGAAATGCTGAGAGGTATGAATTTCTGAAATGGGGACAACAAGCTTTTGAAAATTTTAGAGTTATTCCTCCCGGCACGGGAATATGTCATCAAGTTAATTTAGAATATTTGGCACAAGTGGTGTGGAGCAAAAAAATTAATGAAAATTATTTCTTATACCCTGACACTTTAGTTGGAACTGATAGCCATACAACAATGGTAAATGCTCTAGGAGTTCTAGGTTGGGGAGTAGGAGGGATTGAAGCTGAAGCTGCTATGCTTGGTCAATCTGTTTCTATGCTGCTTCCTGAGGTTATTGGTTTTGAAGTATTAGGAAAAATGAAAGAAGGTGTTACAGCAACAGATTTAGTTTTAACAATTGTTCAAATGCTACGAGAAAAAGGAGTTGTTGGAAAATTTGTAGAATTTTATGGTGATGGCTTAAAAAATTTATCACTCGCTGACAGAGCAACTATTGCCAATATGGCTCCAGAATATGGAGCAACTTGTGGTTTTTTTGCAGTTGATGAAGAGACTATCAAGTACTTGAAGTTGACATCTAGAGACTCCGGTCTGATAAATACTGTTGAAAAATATAATAGAATTCAAGGTTTGTGGGCCGATGACACATGTAATTATAATGATACCGTTCATTTACAATTAGAAAATGTTCAAGCATCATTAGCAGGGCCAAAAAGACCCCAAGATAGAATTAATTTAGAAAAAGTGAATTTAAACTTTATAGAATTTTCAAAAAACAAACCCGTTGAAAGAGAAATTAAAAATCACAATTATAAAATGCAAGATGGTAACGTTGTAATAGCTGCTATAACTTCATGTACTAATACCTCTAATCCAGATGTTTTAGTTGCGGCAGGCTTAGTCGCAAAAAAGGCTTGTGAATTAGGTTTACAAGCAAAACCTTGGGTTAAGACTTCTTTAGCACCTGGTTCAAAAGTTGTTACTGATTATTTGGATAAATCGGGTTTGAATAAATATTTAGACCAACTTGGTTTTCATCTAGTTGGTTATGGATGCACTACGTGTATAGGAAACTCAGGGCCACTTGATAAAGATATTGCCGAGTGTATCTCAAAAAATGATTTAACAGTTGCTTCAGTACTTTCAGGTAATAGAAATTTTGAAGGCAGAGTTAATCCACACGTAAAAGCTAATTATCTTGCCTCACCACCTTTAGTTGTAGCATATGCTTTAGCAGGGTCTGTACTTATTAATTTAACAAGTGATCCCATTGGTATTGACACAAATGGTAATGAAGTATTTTTAAAAGACATTTGGCCAAGCAATAGCGAAATCCGAAATGCTGTTGAAAAAAATGTATCGCCTGAAATGTTTAAAAAACAATACTCTAATGCTTTATATGGGCCAAAAGAATGGCAAAAAATTAATACTTCTACGGGAGACCTGTATAATTGGAATTCTTCATCAACTTACGTACAGAAACCTCCGTTTTTTGATAATCAATCAAATGATGATAAAGAGATTAAGCCAATTGAGAATGCAAGACCTTTATTACTTCTAGGCAATAGTGTTACTACAGATCACATTTCACCTGCAGGGGCTATTAAAGTTGATAGTCCTGCTGGCAACTACTTCATGGAACGGCAAATACGTCAAAATGATTTTAATTCATATGGTGCTAGAAGGGGCAATCATGAAGTAATGGTAAGGGGTACTTTTGCCAATATAAGAATTAAAAACCAACTGCTATCAAACGTTGAGGGCGGATACTCAATTTTAGAACCTGATAAGAAAAAAATGAGTGTTTATGATGTTGCTATGGAGTATGCAAAAAGGTCTGAAAATGTTGTAGTTTTTGCAGGAGAAGAATACGGAACTGGATCATCGCGTGATTGGGCTGCAAAAGGTACGAAGTTATTAGGCATTAAGGCAGTTATTGCTGAAAGTTTTGAAAGAATACACCGATCAAATTTGGTTGGAATGGGAGTTCTGCCTGTACAACTTAAAAGTCACACAATAAATGATTTAAATATTCAATCGTCTGATTTAATAAATATAAAACTTACTGAAGACCTGAAGCCTTTACAAGAATTAGAAGTCATTATTCAAAGCAATGTGAGAAATATAAAAATAGATTGTATTTTAAGAATTGATACTATCAATGAGCTACAATATTATAAAGCAGACGGCATATTAAATTTTGTTTTAAAAAATATTCTAAAAAATTAAATAATTTTTGGATTTTCTAACAGTTCTTTTATTCTAACTAAAAAAGTTACTGCTTGCTTACCATCTATTAATCTGTGGTCATAACTTAATGCAATATACATCATTGGTTTTATAACAATCTTCTTTTTTACGGCGATAGGTCTATCAATTATTGAATGCATACCTAATATAGCACTTTGAGGTGGGTTGATAATTGGGGTGCTCATCATAGAACCATATATTCCTCCATTTGTAATTGAGAATGTCCCTCCTGATAAATCGCTCATGGAAAGTTTATTTGAATTTGCTTTCTCAGATAATTCAATAATATACTTTTCAATTTCTGCATTTGATAAATCTCCAGCATTTCTAATTATTGGAACAACAAGCCCCTTTTCAGATCCAATTGCAATACCTATATCAAAGTAGTTTTTATAAATTATTTTATCTTCGTGAATTTCTGAATTAATCTCTGGTATTTCTTTTAAAACTTCTGTGCAGGCTTTAACAAAAAAAGACATAATGCCAAGTTTCACACCATGTTTTTTTTGAAAACTTGTTTGTTCTTTTTTTCTAAGAGACATAATTGCTGACATATCGACTTCGTTAAATGTTGTGAGAATGGCAGCTGTATTTTGAGCTTCTTTTAACCTTCTGGCAATTGTTTGTCTTAATTTTGACATTGGGATAGTTTTTTCATCTAACGTAGAGTCATCTTTGTCGAAGTTTGGGAGATCAACTACCTTAGCTGGAGTTTTTGTTTGATTTTCGCTAACTTTAGAGACATTAGATGGGTCAATTGTTTGTTTTTCTTCATTTATTTCTTCGATTTGACTTGTCTCTGGTTTGGGCTTTTGCTCAGTAGTCGTATTTTCTGATATTTCAGCAATAGATTGACCAACATTCACAGTAGATCCCTCTGGGGTTATTATCTTTGTTAATTTTCCAGAGGTTTGAGCAGGAATTTCAATTGTTATTTTCTCTGTTTCAATTTCAGCTAAATTATCGCCAGACTCAAAGCTATCTCCCTCTTTGATCAACCAAGATGTAAGCGTGCCTTCAATAATCGACTCTCCAAGCTCAGGTACTGTTATGTTTTTCATTACTCTTTCGGTAAGTTTTTAAATTTCATAAAACTGACACCACTTCTTTCTTTTATAACACGTTTTAGTGATGATTTAAGAGCTAATTCTTTTATTAGTTGCTGATTAGTACTATGTCTTTTTGATATGCCTGTAGCAGGAGCTGCTGCAGGGCGTCTTCCAACATAATGAACTTTTTTGGTTAAATTATTTTTTACTAAAACATGTCTAATACGACTTTTAACAAAACTCCATGCTCCCATATTTTTTGGCTCCTCTTGAACCCATAAAATCTCACTTTCTTTATGTTTTAATATAACATCTCCTATGGCATCAAATGGAAATGGATAAATTTGCTCAATACGAACTATTTTTACATCTTTAATATTATTCTTTGTTCTAAAATCATCTAATTCATAAAATATTTTTCCAGAGCAGAAAATTATCCTTTTTGGGTTTTTGATTTCATCTTCAATAAGGCGATGAAAAGATGAGCGTCCAGTAAATTCACTAATAGATGATACATTATTTGGGTGGCGCAGTGTGGATTTAGGGGTAAATACTATTAGTGGTTTTCTAAAATTTCTATGTATTTGCCTTCTCAAAGCATGAAAGTAGCTCGCAGGGGTGGTGCAGTTTACAATCTGAACGTTATCTTCTGCTGCCATTTGAAGAAATCTTTCTATTCTTGCACTGGAGTGTTCAGGACCCATGCCCTCATGACCATGAGGTAATAACATGACTAATCCACTCATTTGCATCCATTTTCTCTCACTTGAAGCAATAAACTGGTCAATAATAATTTGGGCACCGTTGGCAAAATCTCCAAATTGGGCCTCCCATAAAACCAAAGTATTCGGGTCTGCTAATGAGTACCCATATTCAAAACCTAGTACACCTAATTCAGAGAGAAAACTATCAATTACTTCAAACTGTTTTTGATTTTTAGCAATGTGATTGAGTGGAATATATCTCTCTTCTGATTTTTGATCATAAAAAACTGAGTGTCTCTGACTGAAAGTTCCCCTTCCAGAATCTTGACCTGCAAGTCTCACTCTATATCCTTCCTTTAACAATGCTCCAAATGCTAAAGCCTCAGCAAAAGACCAGTCAATATTCTTACCTGATTTTATTGAAGTTAATCGAGATTTATTAAATTTTTCTAATTTCGGATGAAGATTAAATCCTTTAGGTATTTGTGAAATTTTTGTGCCAATTTCCTTTAAAGATTTTTCTGACTCAGCTGTTCTACCTCTTCTAAGTGGATCTTTTGGTGCAAGACTTAATCCACTCCATTGTCCACCCATCCAAGATTTTGTTTTTAATTTATAGTTTTTTGCTTTTTCAAATTTCTTCTCGAGATCAGACCATATTCTGTCTTTGATGAAGTCTACCTGTTTTGTATTTACTACTTCTTGGCTTATAAGTTTATCTGCATAAATACTGGCAACTGTTTTTTTCTTTTTTATAGTTTGATACATCAATGGTTGAGTGAAAGAGGGTTCATCACCCTCGTTATGTCCATGTTTTCTGTAACAAAACATATCAACAAGTGTATCTTTTTTGAATGTGTTTCTAAATTCTGTTGCAGCTCTTGAGGCTAAAACAACAGCCTCTGGGTCATCTCCATTTACATGAAATATTGGGGATTGAACAATTTTTCCTATCTCTGAAGAGTAAGGCGCAGATCGGCTATATTGAGGACTAGTTGTAAATCCAATTTGATTATTAATAATAAAGTGAATTAGTCCGCCAATTCTGTAGCCGTTTAATTGTGACATAGTAAAGGTTTCAGCAACAATACCTTGTCCAGCAATTGCTGCGTCTCCATGAATTAGTAGACCTGAAACTTTCGTATTATTTTTGTCTTGAATGATTGTTTGTTTAGCTCTTATTTTGCCGGCTACAACTGGATTTACCGCTTCTAAGTGAGAGGGATTAGCTGCCATACTCACATGAATAATCTTACCTCCAAAACTTCTATCAGAGCTTGCACCTAAATGATATTTAACATCACCAGAGCCCTGATCACTGAGGGCATTCTCGCCTCCATGGATAAATTCTCCAAAAATTTGAACATGAGGTTTTTTTACTATGTTAGCTAGTATATTTAGTCTTCCTCTGTGGGCGCATGCAAAGGAAAAATCTTCTACACCATATTCTGAGGATCTTTTTAAAATCTGTTCAAGCGCTGGTATTGTAGACTCAGCTCCTTCAAGTCCAAATCTTTTGGTACCTCTGTACTTTGTATCTAGAAACTTTTCAAAATATTCTGCTGTAATTAATCTCTCCAAGATTGTCCTTTTACCCTTAGGGGTTAATTGCATATCTTTTTTTTCCTCTATTCTATCCTTTAGCCATTTGTATTCTTCGGCGGACTGAATATGTTTGTATTCAATTGCCAAGGTGCCAGAATAGATACTCTGAAGTTTTTCGAAAACTTCACGTACAGTAGCTTTCTGAAATCCTAAATAGCCAAATAAAAAAATTTTTCGATCATAATCTTTTTTTTGAAAACCGTAATACTCGGGATCTAAACCTGATGGATTATTCTTTGCCATTAAACCTAAAGGGTCAAGATCAGCTATAAGGTGCCCTATCTCTCTGTAAGCTCTTATCATCATTACAAGTCGAAGAGAGTCAGTAATTGCCTGATCAAGGGAAATCTGATTAAAATCAATGTCTCTTGAGGTCTCTGACCAATTTATTTTTTGATAGTCAGCTAGAATAGAGATTTCCTCAGGAGCGAGAGCTTTAAAGAATTCATGCCAGCTCTTATCAACAAGACTTGGGTCTTTTATATAATCTCTATATATCGCTATTACTTGAGAGGCATTATTAGTTGTGAGAAATGAATTATAAGATCTCATTAATAGGTTTATGTATACGCCTATCTAATAAAGATGTCATTTGATTTTTGATCATAAAAGCTTATCAACAGCAGATACTAAACCCTGCACAGATTTGACAGATTTTTTTAACATTAATTTCTCTTTGGCTGTAAGTTTTACCTCAATAATTTTTTCAATTCCTTTATTTCCAATAATTGTAGGCACTCCCATATACATATTTTTAAGGCCATATTGGCCATTGATATAAGCAGCACAAGGTAAAAGTTTTTTTTGATTTAATAAAAAAGCCTCTGCCATCTGAATTGCCGAACTAGCAGGTGCGTAGAAAGCTGATCCATTTTTTAATAACTTCACGATTTCACCACCGCCCATTCTTGTTCGATCGACTATTTTTTCAATTTTTGAATAAGGGAATTTTTTAAGCTTTATAAAATCGATTAAAGGGACACCTCCTATTGTTGTGTAATTAATTAGAGGCACCATGTCATCTCCATGGCCTCCTAATACAAATGTTTCAACATCATTCACGGATACCTTCAAAGCATCTGATAAGAAATATTTCATTCGGGAGGAGTCCAATACTCCTGCCATGCCCACACACATGTTTTTGGGTAGTTTGGAGTATTTCTGGAGAACGTACACCATCGCATCTAGTGGGTTTGTAATACAAATAACAAATGCTTTAGGAGCATATTTTTTTATATCTAGTGCAATTTTTTTTATTATTTTTCCATTGATCTCAAGTAAATCATCTCTACTCATTCCAGGTTTACGGGGTAAGCCAGCAGTTATGATGATAACGTCAGATCCCTTCATTTTTGAAAAATCATTGGTACCTTCTATTGACCCTGTGAAACCCTCGACAGCTGATGATTGACTAAGGTCTAAAGCTTTTCCTTGAGGCATCCCAGAAACAACATCAATAAGTGTTATGTTACCGAGTTTTTTTAAAGCTAATAAATGTGCAAGTGTACCTCCAATATTTCCAGCACCAATTAATGATATTTTATTCACTTATTATCCATTTTGGATATTTCATGTTTTATTTCAGCTATCGCTTTAGCTGGATTTAATCCTTTCGGACAAGAGTTCGTGCAATTCATAATCGAATGACATCTGTATAGTTTAAAACTATCATCTAATTCATTCAACCTTTCTTTTTTTTCTTCATCTCTACTATCTTGTATCCAGCGATTTGCTTGAAGCAATACAGCTGGTCCTAAATATTTATCCTCGTTCCACCAATAACTAGGACAAGAAGTGCTACATGAGAAACACATAACACATTCCCATTTACCATCTAACTTATCTCTGTCTTCGACTGACTGTAAGTTTTCACGTTTATTATTTGGCGACTTTTTATTTAACCATGGTTTTATAGATTTAAATTGTTCAAATGCTTTTTTTAAATCAACCACTAGATCTTTTAAAACCGTCATATGGGGAAGAGGATAAATATTTATTTCGTCCGAACACTCTTCTATATGTTTTTGACATGCAAGTGTATTTACTCCATCTATGTTCATTGCACATGATCCACATACACCTTCTCTACAAGATTTTCTAAAAGTTAAACTTGGATCAACTTCAGCTTTAATTTTATTTAATATATCTAGAACCATTGTTCCTGCTTTAGCTACATCAATTTCAAATCGATCAATTTGAGGAGGGGTATTTTCATCACCGGACCACCTATAAACATTTATAATTCGGATATCATGATTTTGTTGAGATTGCTCGTCAATGAGATCGACATTGGAATAAGATTTTCCTTTAACTGGAACTGAGTTTTTTGGAAGAGTAAGTTGTACCATCTAATAAACCCTTACTTGTGGTTGGATAACAGAGATTTGATTACTCAGTGTGGTCATTCTCACTGGTCTATGAGTGACTTTATAATCAGTGACATCACCCCAAAAAAGAGTGTGTTTTAACCAATTTTCATCATCTCTGTCTGGAAAGTCCTCTCTAGCGTGAGCACCTCTACTTTCAGTTCTTTGCTCAGCAGAAACACCAACACTTCCAGCAACTTGCATTAAATTATGTAGTTCTAAAGCTTCAACTAAATCTGTATTAAAAACATCTGACTGATCTTTGACTTTAATATATTTTAAATCTTGTGACATTGAGGCTAATTCATCATTGCCTAATTTCAAAGTTTCACTTTCTCTGTAAACGCCAAATCTTTTTTGAACAGTCTTTTGCATCCTCTCTCTTAGCTCACCGACTGAAACATCACCTTTATTACTTTTAATGGATTCTAATCTCTCTATGATAGAATTTGTTTGCGACAGAGATGGGGTTCTCAATGACTCTTTGGTATCAATAACTTGGCCAGCCTGAATTGCTGCGCCCCTTCCAAAAACTACGAGCTCAGCTAAAGCATTTGTTCCAAGTCGATTAGCTCCATGAACTGAAGCGCATGCAGCTTCTCCGATAGCCATTAGTCCCTCACAGACTTCTTCTGTATTAGAATCATTTGGTTTCAAAACCTCTGCTTTAAAGTTTGTAGGAATACCACCCATACAATAATGGACAGTTGGAATTACTGGGATTGGCTCTTTTGAAATATCTCTTCCACAAAAGGCTTTAACTGACTCAGAAATACCAGGTAATCTTTTTGCAAGCATATCAGCATCAAGATGTTCCAAATGGAGATTTATATAATCTTTGTTAGGTCCGCATCCTCTACCTGCGCTTATCTCTTTACTTATGAATCTTGATATAACATCTCTAGCAGCAAGATCTTTTGCATTCGGGGCATACTCTAACATAAACCTTGTGCCTTCGTTGTTCTTAAGAATACCTCCTTCACCTCTAGCTGCTTCTGAAATTAAAACACCTACACCATAGATTCCTGTTGGATGGAATTGAATAAACTCCATATCAGATAGAGGAAGACCGGCTCTCAGCGCTATGCCTGCTCCATCACCAGTGCAAATATGGGCACTTGTTGAGGATTGAAAAATTCTTCCATAACCCCCAGTTGCGAGAATTGTCATTTTTGCAATAAAACGATGCAATGATCCGTCCTCGATACTGATTGCTAAAAGACCACAAATTGTATCATTGTCATCTTTTAATAAGTCTATAGCGAAATATTCGTTATAAAAATCAACGTTATTTTTGAGGCTTTGTTGATACAGAGTATGGAGTAATGCATGGCCGGTCCTGTCAGCTGCAGCGCAAGCTCGGCTTGCTGGCTCTCCTTTACCATTTTTTGTCATATGGCCACCAAAAGGTCTTTGATAAATCTTACCATCATCTGTTCTTGAAAATGGCATACCATAATGTTCAAGCTCAACAATTGAGTCGACTGCATTTGAACATAAATATTCAATGCTGTCTTGATCACCCAGCCAGTCTGAGCCTTTTACAGTGTCAAACATATGCCACTGCCAGCTATCCTCACCCATATTAGCTAAGGCAGCTCCAATTCCACCTTGGGCCGCAACAGTATGACTTCTTGTAGGGTAAACTTTTGAGACACATGCAGTTTTAAGGCCTTGTTCAGAGCACCCTAAAGCCGCTCTCAAGCCCGCTCCACCAGCACCTAAAACAACTACATCTAATTTATGATCTGTATAATTCATATTAAATAAATAACACCGGTAAAAAGAAGAGAAAGGAAATACCAATAATTCCGTCTGTTATTAAAGAATAAAGTTTCATTTTATTTAATTGAAAATAATCCTCATAAACTTTGCCCAGTTGAATTCTAATATGAAGCATTGATATGATAAAAAAAATTAATAATAAAATCTTATTAGTGTAAGTAGATAATGAGATATTGAGAGAATTTGCATCAGAGTAAGAACTTAAAAAAAATAAAATAAACCAATAACTAATAGGAATTAACGCTAGATATAAAATTCTTTCTATTTTCCATTTTTGAGAAGCTTTCATTAAAATATCATCCAAGTAAAAATCAAAGTCATTATAATATTCGCTACTAGAATAAGATATGTCACTAAGTAGACATTTTTAAGATCCATTCCAATTGAAAATGACCATAAGAAATATTTAAAACCGTTTAACAAATGATGATTAAAGATAAAAAACCAAAAGACAAATATTAGCTTTATAGGTAGCAAGTTTATCAACAATGTTAATACTTGATTAAGTTGAGGGAGAAAATTTAAGCTTCCTAACCAAATTGCAAAAAAAGGTAAAGAAAATGCAAATGCAATTACTCCTATCCTGCTGGAGATAGAAAATACCATTGTCAAAAAAGGCCTATATATTTGCAAATGGGGTGATATCGGAGCCATAGAAAGGCAATATATTTAAAAATGTCTTATAGTAAAAAACTATTATTTTATTAATTCATGCGTTACATGAATAAATAAGGCTGTGGAAAAAATGTTAATCAAATTGCCCATTCATTAAAATAAAGGTTCTGAAAAAGCCCTATATTCAATTAAAATTCAATTAGGTCGTGAACATTTTTGTTTAAATGTGCCGAATCTCACCCCGCATGAGAAAGCTTTATTCATATAAAGTTGGCACCACGACCTATCAATATACTCTCTTTAATATGTTTATTGTCTATATATAATCTGCTGCTATGTCTGCTTTGGCACAATTATCCAAATTTATTGATCGATTTAATACAATCATAGGATATCTATGTGCTTTTTTTGTTTTCTCTATGGTCATAGTTGTATTCACTGTTGTCGTCTTAAGATATGGGTTCAATATTGGATTTATATGGATGCAAGAAGTTTATGTTTGGCTTCATAGTTTTGTTTTTATGTTGGGTGCTGGTTTTACTTATTTAGCTAATGAACATGTCAGAATAGATGTCTTTTACCGAGAGGCATCAAAAAAATATAAAGCCACTGTTGATCTATTTGGAAATATTTTTTTACTTTTACCTTTTTTATATATTATTTGGAATTACAGCTATCCCTTTGTATATAGATCTTTTTTAATGGGGGAGGTTTCTAGAGAAGCGGGCGGTATGCCTGCTTTATATATTTTAAAAAGTGCAATACTATGGTTTTGTTTAGTTTTATTTCTTCAATTAGTCTCTAATGTAATTAAATCAATACTAACACTTTCAAACTATCATTTGTCTGATAATAAATCATGATTAGTCCTGAAATTTTAGCAATTGTAATGTTTGTAACAACATTGGGGTTATTACTTTTCGGTTTTCCCGTTGCTTTTACACTCGCTGGAACAGCTCTTCTGTTTGGATTTTTAGGAGATGCTCTGGAAATATTTAATTTCAGAATGCTAGGATTTTTTCCTCAACGCATTTTTGGAACAATGATTAATGAGCCCCTTGTGGCTGTGCCCCTATTCATTTTTATGGGAATAATGTTAGAAAAAACAAAAATTGCAGCCGGACTATTACATTCAATTGGTGAACTTTTTGGGACCACAAAAGGAGGTCTTGGAATAGGTGTTGTAATAGTGGGTATGTTGTTAGCTGCATCAACAGGCATTGTTGGTGCAACAGTTGTTACAATGGGAATGTTATCTTTACCCTCAATGATGAAAGCTGGCTATGATCAAAAAATAGCCACAGGCACAATTTGTGCCGCTGGTACATTAGGACAAATAATACCCCCCTCAATTGTTTTGGTTTTACTTGCAACAATTTTACAGGGCGCAAATGAAGAAGCAGCGATGTTAGTTGGTAATTTAGCTCCAGATCCGGTTACAGCAATTGATTTATTTGCTGGTGCTATTCTACCTGGATTGATGTTAGTAGTCTTATTTATAATTTTTATTTTCATATACGCTAGAATAAACCCATTAAGTTGTCCACCTGTTGAAACTACCAAGTCAAGAACTGAGATATACATTGAAGCTGCTAAATCAGTTGTGCCTCCCATAACTCTTATTGTGCTAGTTTTAGGCTCAATTTTATTTGGAATAGCTACCCCCACAGAGTCTGCATCAGTAGGGGCTGTTGGAGCTGCGATAATTGCACTGTTAAAGGGTGAATTAAATTTCAAGAACATTAAAGAGACAGCTTTAGGAACTGTAAAACTTAGTTCATTTGTATTTGTAATTTTAATTGGTGCCTCAATGTTTTCTCTTGTGTTTCGTGGTTTTGGTGGTGATGAAATGATAGAGCATTTTCTTGGAACTCTACCTGGTGGGCTTTACGCAGCACTAATTTTAGTAATGATAGTAATTTTTCTATTAGGTTTTTTCCTAGACTATATCGAAATAATTTTTGTCATCGTTCCATTAGTTGGTCCAATATTAATTGCAAACGGAGCAGACCCCTTATGGTTAGGTATTCTTATTTCACTGAATTTACAGACTAGTTTTTTAACACCTCCTTTTGGATTTTCTTTATTTTTTTTAAGAGGAGTGGCCCCAAGTAGTATTAAAACTAGAAACATGTACAGAGGCGTAATTCCCTTCATAGGAATTCAGGTATTAGCTATATTAATTGTTGGTTTTTATCCTGAAATAGCAACCTGGTTGCCAAATAAAATGTTCTGATATATAGATCATCCCCGAATAGGTATCGGGGATGATTTTAATTTTATATTTATGCTGATGGATAAGTAAATGGGAGACTTCTTACTCTCATGTACTCTTTTTCAGATGTATTTGTCCATCTCAGAATTGATGATCTAAATTCAACAATATGTGAGAAAAGAGCCTGAGAAATAGGGTCTTCCGCTGCTATTGAGCTACAAACCTCTCCTGCTCTTTGACCCAATGCATTCATAACTGGATCTGGTAATTGTCTCATTTGAACACCATGCTCATTAATAAGTTTTTGATACGAACTATCGTTTGCAGCTTGGAACATAGATAGAACTTCCATGTTAACTGCCTTAGTTGCGATTGTGACTAGCTCTTTAGTTGCGTCATCAAGTTTTTCCCACTCAAACATATCTATTGAACAATCTAAGATAGTTGCTGGCTCATGCCATCCTGGGTTATAGTAATACTTAGCTGCTTGGTGTAATCCTTTACCTAAGTCAGCAGCAGGACCAATCCATTCTGTTGCATCAATCGCACCTGAGGCAAGTGATGGAAGCACATCCGCTCCAGCCAAAAGAACTGTATTAGCGCCAAAAGATTTTAATACCTCTCCACCAAGACCAGGCATTCTGATTTTTAGACCTTCAAAGTCTGCAAGTGAATTAATTTCTTTATTAAACCAACCACCCATCTGGTTTCCAGTATTACCCATTGGAAGAAATTTTACACCGATAGCATTATAAGCTTTGTCTGCTGCTTCAATTCCTCCACCATAGTAACACCATGCATTTTGTTCTTGAGCCGTTAAACCAAAAGGTAAAGCTGCAGAAAAAGATGGAGCCATACTAATGTTTGTCCAATAATAACCTGCACCATAAGCCATTTGAGCGGCTCCAGATCTTACTGCGTCCAATGACTCAAGTGCTGGTACTAATTCGCCACCATGATAAACAGTAATTTTTAGTTTATCAGAAGCATTGTTAACGTAACTTGCAAATCTATCTATTGCTTGACCAAGACCTCCTGCTTTACCAAAAGCAGAACATGCAATCCATTCCATGTGTCCACCTGATATTGCTGGTGCTGGAAATGAAGAAACTGCTGCGGCGCCCAGTGCTGCAGCACCTGCACCTTTAAGGAAATTTCTTCTTTTCATGGTCTTATTATTAGTCCTCTTTTTTGCCATAAATATTCCCCTCCTATATTAGAAATAATTAATTATTTTTTATTTGCTATCATTATACCAACAATCACAGATAAAATTCCAGCGTAATGATAACTCTGTAATGTTTCTTGGAAGACTAAATATGCAAGAATTCCACCAAAAATAGGCATTAAATGGAGAAAAGGGCCTGATTTATTTGGGCCAATCAAAGCTACACCAGTATTCCAGCAAATATATGACAAGATGCTAGGAAAAGTTCCGGTATAGCCAATTACTAATAAGGTTTTGTGGTCAAATACTATGAAATTGTTTTGAATTATAACGTCATATAAATAAACAGGTAAGAGTAAGATTACTGTAAATACAAATGATAAATATAAAAAACTAAATCCTGAAACACCTGTTTCATTTTTTTTTAGAAATATTGAATACAATGCCCAAGATATAACAGCAAGTAGAATGAATAAATCTCCAGAGTAAAATTTTGAATCAAATATATTTTGATAGTTACCTTTTGTTATAACATAGCTAACACCAATAAGAGATAAAATGACACCTAACATTTGAAACAAGTTTGTTTGGTTTTTATAAATCAATTTGTTTAAAAGGATTATCAACATGGGGGTTGTCGAAATAACTAATAAAGAATTAATAACAGTTGTCGCTGTTAGACCAATATAAGTTAATGTGTTAAAAAGTGTTGGACCAGTTAAAATGATCAAAAAAACCATTCCTGGTTGTTTTTTTAAAAGGGTAAAGTCAACTAAAGCATTTTTTAAACAAAAGGGGGTTAAAATAATTAAAGCTATTACCCACCTATAAAAAGATAACGATAAGGGTGATACTAAATCCTCAACTGAAGATAATCTTCCTACTATAAAATTGCCTGACCAAAATAAGGAGGCAAAACATAAAAAGATCGCTGCTTTAAGAGAAACACTCACTTAGATTTTTTATTTTAAATTTTCAATAGCAATTGCTAGACCTTGACCACCGCCAATACACATACTTGCAACACCAAACTTTTGTTTTGTTCTTCTAAGTTGATGAGACAAAGTTGTAATAATTCTTGCACCTGAACAGCCAATGGGGTGTCCTAATGCAATAGCACCCCCAGCAATATTTAATTTACTTGGATCAATCTTTAAAGATCTTTGGACAGCAACTGAAGTTGCAGCAAACGCCTCATTGACCTCAACCAAATTAAAATAGTTAATATTTACACTCATTTTCTTCATTAATTTCTGTATAGCTGTAATTGGCGTAACACCCATATAATCGGGATTACCAGCTGAGGACGCCCAAGATAGTACTTTTGCTATTGGTTTAATTTTGTTAGAAGTTACATATTTTTCAGAAGCTAAAGCTAAAAAACTAGCACCATCATTTAATGAAGAAGCATTTCCAGCAGTAACTGTTCCAGATTTTTTAAAAACAGCTTTTAATTGGCTTAATTTTGGCAAAGTCGTGTCTTTTCGAACTTCATCTTTAAGGGGTGTTTTTGTCAATTCGTTTTTGAAGTAATTGTTTTTAATAGCCTTATAAGTTTTTAGATAAGACTGATAAGCAAATTGATCTTGGTCTTGTCTTGTAACATTATATTTTCTTGAAACGTTTTCAGCTGTTATGCCCATATGTTCTTTTGAAAATGCATCTGTTAGGCCATCGTTAACTAAAGTGTCTATAAAGATATTGTTTCCTAATTTTTTTTCTCCAGTTCTACTCAGATACGCATGGCGTGCCCTTGACATACTTTCTTGACCACCAACAATTAATAAATTTGACTCTCTGGAATAAATTTTAGATGAACCATCTATTGTAGCTCTCATACCACTTCCACAAACTTGATTTACTACATAAGCAAAGGATGTCTGTTGCATTCCGGAACCTAGTGCAACTTGCCTTGCTGTATTCATTCCTAGTCCACTTGTTAATACTTGTCCTAAAATTAATCCTTCAACTTCTTTTGTATTGATTGTTTTGTTTCTATCAAATAATTCTTTGAGACAAGAGGTTCCTAATTCTACTGATTCAGTTTTTTTGTAATTACCTAAATAAGCTCCTATTGGTGTTCTAACTGCATCGATTATAAAAACATCACTCATTAATATTTATCTTTCTGTATTCAATTACTGACTCAGGATTTGCCAACGATCCCAAGTTCTGCACTTTATCATTATTGATAATTTTTTTGACAAGTATTTCAGAGTTTTTACCACTTTTTGTTCTTGGAATATCTTTGACAATAAATATTTTCCAAGGAACATGCCTTGGACTAAGCGATGTCTTGAGGTGTTTTTTCAATATTGTATTAAAATCAACATTAATTTTTGTGTTTAACAATTTCAAAAAAAGGACAATTTTTTCATCATTTTTAGTCAAATAACCTGTTGCCAAACAGTCCTCGATCCAATGAAATTTTTGTAAGCAACTATATATTTCACCTGTTCCTATTCTGACACCACCTGGATTTAAAGTAGCATCTGATCTTCCAAAGATTAGATAACCTCCATTTTTGGTTTTTTTCACATAATCTCCATGAGACCATATGTTTCGAAATTTTTTAAAATATGCGGATTTATACTTATCATGCAATCTGTCATTCCAAAAGTAGATAGGCTTAGAGGGGAAAGGGGTCTTGCAAACTAGCTCTCCTGTCTTTTTGGTTGGCTTGCCGTGATCATTGAAAACATCAATATCCATGCCCAAGCCCGGTCCTTGAATTTCACCTGAATAGACAGGTAAAGTTGGTATTCCTAACATAAAACACGAAACTATGTCTGTACCGCCACTCACTGAGTGTATAAAAGATTTTGAATTTAAACTTTTATTAATAAAATTAAAAGTGTCTGGGCTTAAAGGAGAGCCAGTTGATATAAAACAATTAATTTTTTTTAAAATATCTTTTTTATTTGATTTATAATTATTCTGGATAGTTTCATAAACTTTTGCTCCCGCACCTAGCATTGTTGAATTAGTATCTTTTGTAATATTTATAACTCGATTTATATTTGGATAAAATGGGGAGCCATCATAAAGAACGATTGAGGAACCTAGTAGTAAGTTTGAAACTGTCCAGTTCCACATCATCCACCCGCAAGTAGTTAAGAAAAGCATCTTATCTTCAGATTTAACATTTGTGTGTAATGCTAGTTCTTTTAAATGTTGAAGGAGTGAGCCTCCGTGGCCGTGCGTAATACACTTGGGGAGCCCTGTCGTTCCACTAGAAAATAAAACATATAGGGGATGATTAAAGCTCAATGATATATTTTTATTAAGTTTTGAATATTTTTTTTGATTGTAAATTTTTTTTAATTCAGAAGTGTTATTTTTTGAAGGATAGCTAGTTTTTAAAATTAGTGGATTATTTAAATTTGCTTTTAATGTTCTTAAGTTTTTTGAATATTGAAATTTCTTGCCGTTATAAAAATAATAGTCAGCAACAATTAAAAGCTTAGGCTTAAGCTGGGAAAATCTGTCAATCACTGCTTGTGTTCCAAAGTCAGCAGAGCAAGAAGACCAAACTGCACCAATTTTTGCTGCAGAAAGGAAGCTTATTACTGTATCAGGTATATTTGGCAAATATCCAACAATTACGTCACCTTTTTTAATGCCTTTATCTCTAAAAAAATTGCTTAATGCATTAATTCTTTTATTTAAATCACTATAAATAATTTTTTCGCTGAATTTGTTTTCTCCAATAAATTCAATGGCCAAATCTGATGAATTATTTTTTGAAATTAAATCGTAATAATTAAGATTACTGTTATCAAAAAAAATTGAATTCCAAAAAGATTTTTTTTTGTAAGCTTTAAAAAATCTTTTCCTCTCAAGGTCGATATTAAAATACTCAACTATAGACTCCCAAAACTCACCAGGGTTCTTATTAGTCCATGACCAAAGCTTGTTATAATTTAAAAATTTTTTAGAGAGTTTTTGCTCTAAATAGGTCTGAAATTTATAAAGGTTTGTAGATTTAATAAATTTTCTACTTGGCTCAAATAACTTATCCATCTTTATTTTTCATTAATCTTTGAAGGTCATCTGGTATTTTACTTGGAGCTCCTTGAGAATTGACGCAAACCATCAAAATCTTTGATTTAAAAATAATATTATTTTGTTTGTAAATATTTTGTTCGAGCTCAAATGATGCATTTTTAAGAGACAAAATATTGCTTCTAACAGTTAATTGATCCTCTAGTTTGCATGACTCAATATAATCACATTCAATCTTTTTTACTAAAAAAAGTCGATCGTGATCTTTCAATAAAGAATTCAGTGTGAATCCCAATTCATTGATGATTTCAGTACGGGCTCTTTCAATAAATTTTAAATAATTTGCGTAATATACAACTCCACCAGAGTCTGTGTCTTCATAATATATTTTGAAGTTGTATTGGAACATTAAGTAGTCAGACCTAAATACAATATATAAGTTATAATAATTATAACTATTCCAAATATTAAATATCTATATTCATTCATTAAATTAAATACCTATTATAGAAATACTTAGGATATTTTTTCTCTCTTAAAATAATAAATCATTTTGTGTTTTGAAGGGATATCAGATTTATCTTTAATTACATTGACCAACTCCCAACCTTCTTTTCCACCTTTGTTAAGCCAGTCATTTTCCGACTTTAATTCTTCATCATCTAAATATTGGGTATAAATTCTATACTCCCACTTTGAATGTTCTTTTTTATCGAAAGTTGGGTTAATCATTTCTTTATAACTTACGCATTTAAATTGTAGAAAAACCATACTGCAGATAAACACCAAAGTGTTAAAAAAATCTTACCTAGTTTATCTGCCTTTTTAAAATGTGATTTCATTTCATTAAGCTGAGCTAGATTTTGCCCATCTTGTTTTTGAGAGTCCTTTAATTTTTTTTGGTAAAAGAATTTGTATATATTTATTGCACAAGTCCATCCTGTTAGTATGTAAAAAATAGAGCTAGATAAAGTTGTCATCTTTCTAATATAAACCTACTCCATGGTTCTTGCTAGTTTTATCAATCTTGATATTGGATAAAAGTAGGTTTTATAACCTGGTTATCTTTGTCCCCCAAAGAGTCACATGAGTATCCTAAGTCAGATAACATTTCAGAGAAAATTTTGTTTGTGCATTTTTTTGCTCTAGCAATTCCATCATACCAAGCTGTGATTTTACCGTTAAAATCTTTAGGAGCATTATTTTGATATATACCATATCGAAAAGAGGGTCCGTAAGATTTTCCATTGTAAGAATAAATATTAGTTATAAAGCCCTCTTCAGCATATTTTAAATCTCCATTGATATAAAGTTTTAGAAATCCATCATTGCCCCAACTTGCATGAATAATTACATCATGCCATTGGTTAAATAAAATATTTTCTGGAATTACCGTTGCAGTCTCATCAGTCTCTACAACAGTTTTTTTTGTACAGTGCGTTCTATTAATGGCTAACCCTTTAAATTTTTTTTTATATTGAAATATAAAAACATTTTCTGAACCATTTTCTCTACAGTGAGGAAAAACTTTATTTTCATATGATAATTTCATTTGTCCAAATTGAATTAAATGATTGTCAATTTCTTTATGAGAAGTTGACGAATAAGTAAGCTCAGAATTGTCTATAAAAAATGACCATGCATACCAATTTTCTCCTCTCTCTTTTGTATTTATAAAAGTCTCAGTTCTTCCAAAAGAACCCTTAAATTTTCCCCTTTCACAATCAAAGTCTTTACAATCAAGTGCTCTAAACTCAAATTTGTGTGATGATTCACCAAGTCTTGAAAATTCAGTGTCGACGCTTTGACTCCAATCTTTACCAGCATCTAATCCATGTTTTTCAATAGTTGGCCAACCAATACCCTTGTAACTTCCAACTTGTTCTCCATTTTTAAATGTTAAGCCCAAACAGAAACTGGGGATTAATAACAATAGAGCTAAGAGAGTTTTCATAACCCTAAAATATCAAATTTGTCATTTAAATTAAGACCTAATAGAATCCTTTTCAGTCCGCATTGGCGGATAAGTGGCGGACAAATTATTTATTTAAGATAGAAAGATGATAGGTTTGTTAATAATAGGACATTCGGTTCCGTGGTGTAACGGATAGCACAAATGACTTCGGATCATTTAGTCAGGGTTCGAATCCTTGCGGAACCGCCAATCTAATTTATAAAAAACTCCCTAAACCTTGAAGCTTATTAATGAAATCTCTAATTTGCTCGTTAATTTTTTGATTATCAATTTCTATTTGATCATTTTCATCAAAATCTAAGTCAAATAAACCCTCTCTGTCTTGAAGTATTTCTTCTAGTGTAAGATCTGCACTGTTGTCAAAATCAAAATTATTTAAAACAACTTTAGTGAGCAAAGGGGTGATAGCGTAACTAGAAATTATTCCAAACATTCCTGCCTCATCAAATTCTTGCCCATTTATTGTGCTAAAAAAAACTAAAAGTTTAGAAGCTCTATTAATCTCAGCATTTGAAAGTGCTTTATTACCAGAGACATCTAAAAAACTAAAAACATCTTCAAAGCACTCTCCCTTATTCTTGGAGAAATTTGAACAGGATAAAGATGCTTTTGAATTCATATATGATAGTACCTCTCCAAATACTAAGATTAGACTAGCTGGGGTGTTATCGCACTTTGCGTATGTAAAAGTATTATTCGTATTATTTAAAAAATCATAGGACTCATCGGGATTATCTTGCTCTTCAAATACAACCTCTAAAATATCGTCATTCAGTTTCATAAAAACATTTTTAAATTCAAATATTTCACCGTTTAGATAAATCCAATCTTTATATGTCTTTGAGTCAGAAAACTGAAGATAGAAATACGCATAATCGTCTATTTCGTCCTGGCTTTCATAAAGATTGAAGTAGCCACTTTGAGTAATAATAAAAACATCTTCTTCTTTGGAACAGTCATTACTCCATGTTCCATGAAATTTTTCTGGTATCAAATCTGCGGCGAATAAAAAGAATGGACTTAATAAAGAAACTAAAAAAAAGCTAAAAAAATTTTTCACGATATAAAATATCATAAAAATCTATATATATAAAATTATATGTATTTTTAATTAGAATTTTTCTTAGTCAGCCAAGAAGGTTTTTTTAATTGATTTAAATTAAGATCCTCTGGAAAATTTTTAAAGATATCATTGAGACCCTTAATTATTACATATGTGATTATAAAACTCATAATCGTATCACTCAAAAAATGATCACCCTCCATAATTCTTAATAACGAGATTAAAAGAATTGAAGCATATGCAAATGTGTTCCATGAAGTTTTATTGAAAATTATTAGTAAAGCCAAAGATAACGTAAAAAAAGAAACGTCACCTGAAACGAAACTACAATTGGTACTGCAATAATCAACATTTAACCATGGAATGGTAAATGGCTCTTCTCCTCCAAATTGAATGGTGTCATTAGGCCTTACACGACCCCACAAATTTTTAAAAATAGAGTTTACAACAATACCTGTTCCGATAATAAGACAAGAAAATAAGTAAACCCATTCTCTAACAGCAACATTTAAAATTTTTTCTTTATAATAAATTTGTTTGAAAACAGCAGCTATGGGGACAAAGAAAACTAATAAAGCCATAAGTGGTAGCAACATCTTACGAACAAAATAGATAAACCAGTCAGACTCTGAAGCAATAAATTTACCGTCCTGTCCAAAAAATAGGCCACTAACAGTTATGTCTAATGAGGGAAATATGAAAAATACTATAGAGAGTAGGAGGGTTATGGTTAGGGTTTTAAAGTAAAAATTAAAATTCAAGTAAAGAGAAAAAATGTTTGTATAAAAATTGGAAATATTACTTGAAATTATTTCAACGTTATTGTTTGGGATTAATTTGTCATTCTCTGATGTAAATAACTTTTTTTTATCTGCTAGTTTTTTTGAAATAAATATTGTTGAAAGATATGCAACAAGCGTGCCACCAAAGATATCACTAATAAAGTGGGCACCGACTATGACTCTCGTGGATGCAATAATAATTGCAATGGTTATCAATGCATTTTTAATTTTCGGAAAGAGAAATATCATACAAAAGATAAAAGCAAAAATAGTTGCAGTATGACCTGATGGGAATGAATGCCATTTGGAGTCAAATTGTATTATATCTAACGATTTTAATTCAAAACCATTATATAAGACTGGCCGTGGTCTTCCAAAGATATGTTTTAATATTTGTGTAACTATGCCACTTAATAAGATATTTAAAAAAATAAATAGACTAATGTCACTTACAGTTTCCATAATCTGATTTTTACTTTTTATAATTTTTGTTAAGCCCCAGATTAAAATAGTAGGTACAAAAAAATATAAAGAGTCACCAAAGTGAGTGAGTGTTCCAAAAAGAGACTTTGTTTGATGATTAATACTGTCAAAAAAAGAAGCTACTGAATAATCAAATAATAAGAAAAAAAAAGCTCCAATTAACAGATAAATACTTATTCTTTTTTCTTGCGAGTTTAACTGATTGAAGAAAGTCATAATTTATTAAAGTTGATATTTATGAATGATTTTGTTGTCATATCGAGTATGGTTTTATTTATTGAGTCACTATCTTCTATTGGCATTGTATCAAGGGAACTAAATTTGAATTCTATTTGGCAATCTGAAAAATAGTCTGGTTTCACTTTGTCACTAAAAAACAACATTAAATCTAGTGGATAATTTTCTTCCAATATAAATTCGGATTTTTTTATATCACAATTTAAATCATTTTTTAAAGTATCATAGATAACGAGACTCAATGTTTTATTCTTATATTGTGAATAAAAAAAGACTGAAGTAAAAAATACAACTAAAATCAAAGAAAATGAGATAGTTTTATATACTGTAGTTAAGGATTTTTCTTGGAGAGAAAAAACTGGATTAATTAATGATACTAAAATTATCATTAAATAAAAAATATAATTTATCTGAGGTATCTCTGAAGTGCCGTGATAAAGGGAGGTATCAAAATAAATTATGCCTGCTGGTATAAAAAAAAGGGTAACTAAAACTATTTTCGACCATTTTAATTCAACAAATTCTAGTGTTCTAAAAATATAAATAGACATTATTGGTAATAAAAAGACTAAAATCGATATATTTAATTTATTAGAAAAAATAAACATAAACCAACAAAGAATTATTGAAAAAAGGAATATAATCAATTCCTTATTCCAGTTAATTCTTTTTATGCCATTATAAAAAATAGAAATAATTAGCAAACTTAATAAAGGTAGTAAAAAAATAACACTCTTTGAAAGTTTCTTTAATAAAATATTTGGATCGAAATTAAGTATGGAATAGTAATCCGTTTTATTAATACCCTGAATAATCAGAATAACTAAAAAAGATATATAAATAAAACTTAGATAAGAAATTAAGTTAAGACGTTTTTTTTTCTCTAGCTTTAAATTAAATAATTTTATGAATATCAAAAATGTTATTAATATAACAAAATAGAAATTATTGAGAATTAATGCAATTAAACTAAATAATATAAAAAAAAATACATTATAAAAATTTTCATCATCGAAAATTTTTAATAAATAATAGAATATTAATAAAGTCACCAAGCCTGAAATAAGGGAGCCATCAATGGTTATCATTGAAATTAAAATTGTGCCACTTAACATCACTGCTGTAAGAGGCATTAAATAATTGAGGTCATAAAATTTTAATTTAATAATTTTATATGAGACAAAAATTAATAATCCTAAGTATATAAAATTCGGTAGTCTAAATAGAAAGTAATTGTTAAAACCAAAAAAATTCGTGAGCTTTGATGTGATATTTAAAAATATCAAATGTGGATTGAAAAACTCTGAAAAATTTGAAACTAATTCATTATCTTTAATTGTGATAAGAATTTTTATGTCTTCAATAGAAATATATGGTGCGCCTAAAGTTATTGCACCGAGTAATCCAATCCAAATAATTGTGAAAAAAACAGTCGGAATATTATCTAGGAATCTAAAGATGCTCATTTTCTGATTTAACTAAGTTTAGTAGCATATAGATCTAATTTATTCTATATATTGTGGTTATTTCTATTTTCTTGATGTTATTTTTACCCGTAATTATAATCAAAAATAAGAGATTAATCTCTTTTTACAGCCTTATAGAAGCGGCTTTTTTCTTAGTGGGCCACTTCTTTCTTAAAGGGTTAGGACAAATTGTTCTAACCCTTTTTTGATTTCTATATTATCCTTTTTTAAAGATGTTGAAGTTAATTTTCATGATACTCTTCTTTTTTATTGGATATTTTCTTGCTGATACAGAATTAGTGGATATTCCATTTAGAAATATTCCAATTTTAGAAAGTTTATATGAGGTTGTAGATTAAATGATTAATACAGATAAAGTTTTACATGGTTTTACCGATCTTAAAAATTTAAATGTACTTGGTCCTATTGTTTTAAACCAAGCGAAAGGAATATATGTTTACGATCAAGATGGAAAAAAATATTTAGATGCCAATTCAGGATTATGGAATTCTGTGGTTGGTTTCGATCATCCCAGAATGGTTGAAACAGCAAAAAAACAATATGAAAAATTTTCTGGTTACCACGCCTTTTTTGGAAGAATATCTGAACCAGCTGTAGAACTTGCAGATAAATTAATTGAAATATCTCCTTTCACGGATGGTAAAGTTTTTTTTACAAACTCAGGATCTGAAGCTAATGACACTACTGTAAAATTATTATGGTTTATTAATAAAAGAAAAGGGCATCCCAATCGAAGGAAAATAATTACTCGAATAAATTCATATCATGGTGTAACGGCTGTTTCTGCTTCGATGACAGGAAAACCATACAATAGTGAATTTGGATTACCCTTAGATGGTTTTTTACATTCAGCTTGTCCTCATTATTGGAAATATGGCTTAGAAAAAGAGAGTGAGGAAATGTTTACCAAAAGAATGGGTGAAGATTTAGAAAATTTAATTTTAAGAGAGGGACCTGATACCATTGCAGGTTTTTTTGCAGAACCTGTTATGGGGGCAGGTGGTGTGATACCTCCTTCAAAAGGATATTTTGAGATAGTTCAAAAAATTTTAAAAAAATACAATATTCCATTTATTGCTGATGAGGTAATTTGTGGTTTTGGTAGAACTGGTAACTTATGGGGATCTCAAACATACAATATTGATCCCGATATTATTATTGCCTCTAAATGTATAACATCAGGTTTTTTTCCACTTGGTGCAGTTATTTTGGGAGAAAAAATGACAAAAGAAATGATGGAGGCTTCTTATGAGGCAGAGGAATTTTTTCATGGCTTCACAGCCGGTGGACACCCTGTAGGTTGTGCCCTAGCGCTAGAAGCAATTGATATTATAATTAATGAGAAAATGATTGAAAATGTAAGATACCTTGAGCCAATTTTTATGGGTGGTTTAAAGAACTTTGAAGATTTAGAGTTTATAGGTGAGTCTCGCGGCATTGGACTTATGGGTGCTTTAGAGATGGTTCAAGATAAAAAAAATAAACTACCCTTCGATGGTTCGATATCCATTGGCGAGCGTGTTGCTAATAAGTGTATTGAAAATGGTTTGATATGTAGACCTCTTGGACCATCAATTGTGTTATGTCCCCCTTTTATTACATCGGAGGAGGAGATGGGTATAATATTTGATACTCTAGAGAAAACTCTTAAAGAAGTATTTAGTGAAGTTAAATCTTTAGGACAATAGATCCCGAAGTCTTTCTATTTTCCATATCTGTGTGAGCGTCAGCAACATTATCAAGATCATATTTTGTAATTTTATCCAATTTAATTTTATCTTTAACAATCATCTCAAATAATTTATGGCTTGCAATTTCAAGCCACTCTCTATTAGCGTAAAAATGGAATAGTGTAGGTCGAGTTAAATAAAAAGAACCAAATGCTAGATCTGTCATTTGAATGTCTTTATATGGTCCAGATGATTGACCAAAGCTAACTAACATCCCATGTTTTTTTAAACATTTAAATGATTGAAACATTGTATCTTTACCAACACTGTCATAAACCACGTCAAGGCCTTTGTTATTTGTGATTTTTAATACTTCATCTAAAAAATTTTTTTCAGTGTAGTTAATAACCTCGTCAAAGCCTCTTTGTTTTGCTAACTCACATTTATCTGGATTACCAGCTGTACCTATTAATTTTGCACCAATGTCTTTTATCCATTGGCCTGCGATCAATCCTACGCCTCCAGCCGCAGCATGAAATAATACCTCATGATAACTTTGTAAGTTATAACTGTCACAAACAAGATACTTTACTGTTAGTCCTTTAAGAATTGATGCAGCTGCTTGATCGAAAGATATGCTATCTGGGATAGAAACTACGAGATCCTCTGATATCATTCTATGTGTTGCGTATGCATTATTAGGTTGCGCATATGCTACGCGATCCCCTATTTTAAACTTTGTAACATTAGGGCCTATAGCTTCAACCTCGCCTGCACCTTCGGAGCCTAAAACAAGATCTTTGTCAACAGGCCAAGGATATAATCCTGCTCTAAAATAAATATCGATGAAATTTACTCCAATTGCTCTATTTTTAATCAAAATTTCATTCGATTTAAGTTCAGTGAGTTCAATACTTTTTCTTTGAAGAACGCTTGTATCACCGGGCTTATTTGCAATAATTGAATACATTAAAGGAGCCTATCATCTAAAAAAATGATCCAACAGTCAATTTGAAAGTCTTGAAATTCAAAATTGAAATCCCAAATTAAAAGTAAGAGAAATTGCCATTTGGAATTTCTTTATTAACGCAGGTTTGAAAACTGCAATTTACAATTAACGCTTAAGGAGGTTAATTATGACTACATTTGACTTATCTCCTCTATGGAGATCATCAGTTGGTTTCGATGAGTTTGATAAACTTTTTGATACCGTCTTTTCTACGAACAATAAAGGTGCTTCTTATCCACCTTATAATATCGTCAAACATGATAAAAATATTTACCAAATTACCATGGCTATCGCCGGTTTTGGTGAGGACCAAATAGATATATCCCAAGAGGGTAATCTTTTGACTGTTAAAGGTGAAATGGGTGATGATAAAACTATGAATAAATCAGAATATCTTTATCGAGGAATTGCCAACAGAAATTTTGAGAGAAAGTTTGAGTTAGCTGATACTGTAAAAGTTATAGAGGCTGATTTAAATAATGGTCTGTTAAGTATAAATCTTGAAAGAGAAATACCTGAACACCAAAAACCTAGAAAAATAAAAGTTAATACGAATTCTAAACTTTTATCAGCTTAAATAAAAAAATAGGGCTGCTTTTTTATAAGCAGCCCTAATATTTAATCTAATTGAGAAGCAACAAATTCCCAGTTGACTAAACTATCTAAAAAAGCTTTTAAATAATCAGGTCGTTTGTTTCTATAATCTATATAATAAGAGTGTTCCCATACGTCACATCCCAGTATTGGCTTCATTCCATCAACTAGAGGATTAGAAGCATTAGGTGACTTTGTGACCACTAATTTACCATTATCGATGGCAAGCCAAGCCCATCCAGAACCAAATTGGGTTGTTCCTGCCTGAATAAAAGCTTCTTTGAATTGATCAATCCCTCCTAGGTCTGATGTAATTCTACTCTCCAATTCGGACGGCATAGAGCCTCCCCCATTGGGTTTCATACATTGCCAAAATAAAATATGGTTCCAATGTTGACCTGCATTATTAAAAATTCCTGCCATCGATGAGTCTTTACTTGATTTTACAACTATTTCCTCAAGAGAAGAGTCTTTCATATCAGTGTCTTTAACAAGATTATTTAAATTTGTTACATATGTTTGATGATGTTTGCCATGATGGAAATCAAGAGTTTCTGATGACATATATGGAGCTAAAGCATCATTTGCATAGGGTAAGCTTGGTAATTCAAAAGTCATATTTATTTCCTTTAATTAAAATTCTTAATGCGTATTTTTTATATTATTGTGGAAACAATGACAACCTTTGAAGAAATAGATACAAAAATATGAGGAATATAGTTAGTATTCAGTCTACTGTCTTAAATGATAAAGTAGGAAATCATGCCGCTCGATCAATCTTAAGTGACAAAGGTTATAACATTTATGAGATACCGACTGTAATTTTAACATCTCATAAAGCTGTAAAGGGCACACTTCAAATCAGTAACAACAGTTTAAATCCATGGGTAATTTTTAATAAAGTCAGGAAAACATATAAATTTAGCTTAAATGATTTAACAATTATTGGCTACACACCCAACTCAAAGATTTCAAAATCGATTGGTAAAATTATTAATGTGCAAAATAGAATTGTTTTAGACCCTGTAATGGGAGATATAGGAATAGGTCTATATGTAGAAAAAGACGTTGCAAATTTTTTTAAAAAAGTAATAACAAAAGTTAAATATATATCAGCAAATTTTTTTGAGTGGTCATACTTAAATAATAAAGATGTAAAGAACTATAGTATTAGCGAGATCATAACTGACCTCAAAACGTTTACGAGGAAGTTTAATAGTCAAGTATTAATACGAAGCATTCCAAAAAATAAAAAAATATTAAATATTATTTGTAATAAAAGAGAAATTTTTGTCATAGAAACACCTTACATCAATTTCAAAGAAAGATTTCATGGAGCTGGCGACCAATCTACAGCTTTATATGCTCACTATATCTATAAAAAAAATACAACAAGAGAAATACTAGAAAATGTTACGAATGATATTTATGATATTTTGCTAAAAAATAAAACACGTTCTAAAAAAAGAAAAAAAAGATTTAAAGCTAAGAGCTTAAATAATCTTTGATCAAAATTTCTGCTATTTGTACAGTGTTTAAAGCAGCTCCCTTTCTTAAATTGTCAGACACGCACCAGAAATTAAGACCATTTGGAATAGTGGGGTCTCTTCTAATTCTGCTAACGTAGACAGGGTCTAAACCTGCAGATTCAATCGGAGTTACGTACCCCTCATCAGCACGGTAATCAATCATTTTTAGACCAGGGGATTTCTTAAAAATTTCTCTTATTTGGTCCTCTTCATAAGGCTTTTCAAACTCGATGTTTACAGCTAGTGAATGAGATATAAATACTGGTACTCGAACACAAGTTGCGGTTAATTCTATGTTTTGATCAAGAATTTTTTTTGTTTCATTGTACATTTTCCACTCTTCTTTGGTTTGACCGTCCTCTAAGAAAACATCTATATGCGGGATAACATTAAAAGCAATTTGTTTAGTAAATTTTTCCTTCACTACTGCTTCATTTGCATAGATTGATTTAGTTTGATTAAATAATTCATCTGCAGCTTCTTTACCTGCACCAGATACTGATTGATAAGTTGAAACAACAATTCTTTTAACTTTGAAATGGTCATGCAAAGGTTTAACCGCAACTAGCATTCCCATAGTTGAACAATTAGGATTAGAAATGATATTTTTTTTTCTAAAATCTTTTAGCGCCTCAGGATTAACCTCAGCGACTACTAATGGGACATCTGGATCTGTTCGAAAATGGGAGGTATTGTCAATTACTATACACCCTTGCTTGGCTGCTTTAGGAGCAAACTCACTTGAAACTTTCGCACCAGGTGAAAAAATAGCTATGTCAGTATCAGAAAAATCATATTCAGCTAAATCTGCTACTACAACAGACTTGTTTTCTCCGTAATCAATTGTACTTCCTTTAGAACGAGAAGAAGCTAAAGCGATTAAATCAGAATATTGAATTTCTTTTTCATCAATAATATCTAAAACCTCTCTACCGACATTTCCAGTTGCTCCGACAACAGCAATTTTAGGTTTTTTAGAAGAAGCCAACTTAAATTCTCTCGATTATTAAATCGCCCATTTTAGAACAGGAGACAAGAGTTTGGTCTTCATTTGTGTAAATATCTCCAGTTCTATAACCCTCAGAAAGAATTTTTTGGACAGCACTTTCTACTTTGTTAGATAACTCTGGTTTATTGAGATTATATTTTAACATCATAGACAAACTTAAAATGGTAGCAATTGGATTTGCTTTATCTTGACCTGCAATATCAGGAGCGCTTCCATGAACAGGCTCAAAAAGTCCATGTCTTTTACCATTTTTTTCTTCCCCCAATGATGCCGATGGTAACATTCCAAGCGAACCAGTCAGCATAGCAGCACAATCACTCAGCAAATCTCCAAAAAGATTATCTGTAACTATTACATCAAATTGTTTTGGGTTTCTAACAAGTTGCATAGCACAATTATCTGCTAACATATTTTCTAGTGTAATATCTGAAAAATCTTTATGAGTTTCTTTCACAATCTCTCTCCAGAGTACACCTGTTTCCATAACGTTAGCTTTCTCAACAGATGTTACTTTATTATTTCTTTTTTTGGCTAAATCAAAAGCAACTCTAGCAATCCTATCGATTTCGTAATCGTGATAAATTTGTGTGTCAATCGCTTTCTTACCATTTGGCGTGTTTTCTATTCCTCGAGGTTGACCAAAATATACACCACCAGTCAATTCTCTTACAATCATAATATCTAAATTGTTTACCACTTCATTTTTTAATGTTGAAGCAGAAACAAGAGCATCAAAAACTAAAGCAGGTCTCAGATTTGCAAAAAGTTCTAATTCTTTCCTCAACCCTAAAAGTCCAGCTTCTGGTCTTTTTGATCTTTCTACGTCATCCCACTTTGATCCACCAACTGCTCCCAATAATACAGCATCTGAATTTTTTGCTTTCTCTAAAACAGAGTTAGTCAAAGGTTCGCCATTAACATCATATGAAGCGCCTCCAACTAAATCTTTTTCATAACTTGCATTAAGACCTTGCTCATTTAATTTTTCAATTACTCTTATGGCTTGATCTGCAACTTCCACACCAATGCCATCTCCTGGCAAAACTAAAATTTTAGAACTCATTTAATTATTTTTAAATAACCAAGGTTTTTTATTTTTTTTATCCTCTTCGTAAGCATTAATTTTGTCTTTGTAACCAAGGGTAATGCCAATATCGTCTAATCCCTGCAAAAGTCTTTCTTTTCTGAATTCTTCAATTTCAAATTTGATTAAATGGTTTCCGGCTTTGATGACTTGCTCCGGAAGGTCAATAGTGAACTCAATTTGGTTTTTAGCTGCTGTCATTAACTGATCAAGGTTTTCAGGGTTGACAACAATCGGTAAAATTCCATTTTGAAAGCAATTATTATAGAAAATATCAGCAAAACTTGTTGAAATTACGCTTCTTATTCCAAAATCTTTAAGAGACCAAGGGGCGTGCTCTCTACTTGAACCACAACCAAAATTGTCACCGGCAACCAAAATTTTTGACTGATCATAAGGAGATGTATTCAAAACAAAATCTTTGATGAGGTTTCCATCGTTATCATATCTCATCTCATAAAACAAACTTACACCAAGACCAGTCCTTTTAATTGTTTTGAGAAATTGCTTTGGGATGATCATATCAGTATCGATATTAACAATTGGCAAAGGAGCTGCGATACCTTTTAAAGAATGAAACTTATCCATTTTATGTAAAATCTCTTATGTCTGAAATGTTTCCCGTAATAGCAGATGCTGCAGCAAGCTCAGGACTCATTAAATGAGTTCTACCACCTCGGCCTTGTCTACCTTCAAAATTTCTATTAGAAGTTGATGCGCACCTTTCACCAGGTTTTAATTGATCAGGATTCATACCAAGGCACATTGAACATCCAGCCTCTCTCCATTCAAAACCAGCATCTTTTAAAATTTTATCAATTCCTTCTTCTTCAGCTTGTTTTTTAACTAAGCCTGATCCTGGTACTATCATTGCCTGAACGTGTGAAGCAATCTTTTTGTCCTTAACAATAGATGCAACTTTTCTTAAATCCTCAATTCGACCATTTGTACAAGAGCCAATAAATATTTTATCTAACTTTATGTCTGTGATTTTTGTTCCAGGCTTAAGGCCCATATACTCAAGTGATCTCTCTATACTTTTCTTTTTATTTTCTGTTTTAGCACTTCTCGGATTTGGTACTGTGCCTTTCACTGACACAACATCCTCAGGGCTAGTTCCCCATGTCACCATTGGGTCAATTTCTGAACTATCTATAACTATTTCATGATCGTAATTTGCATCATTATCTGAGGGAAGGGATGACCAGTATTCTACTGCTTGATCCCAGTGTTCAGTTCCAGGAGCGTAAGGTCTGCCTTTTATATAATTAAAAGTTGTTTGATCTGGGCTAATTAAACCGGCGCGAGCTCCAGCTTCAATGCTCATATTACAAATAGTCATTCTGCCTTCCATTGAAAGGCCCATAATAGATGAACCAGAATACTCAATTACATGACCAGTTCCTCCAGCTGTTCCAATTTTTCCAATTATGTACAAGATTAAATCTTTAGAATTTACACCAAAAGGAAGTTCACCATTGACCGAAATTCTCATATTTTTTGCTGGATTTTGAACAATTGTTTGCGTAGCCAGAACATGCTCAACTTCACTTGTTCCGATACCAAAAGCGAGAGCTCCGAAAGCTCCATGGGTAGAGGTGTGACTGTCTCCACAGACAATTGTCATGCCCGGTTGGGTAATTCCCTGCTCAGGACCAATGATATGAACAATACCTTGTCTTTGGTCCATTAAATCAAAATATTGAATTCCATGCTCTTTAGTGTTTTTTGCTAGAGTTTCGACCTGAATTTTACTTTGTGGGTCCTCAATATTTTGTCTATTTATAGTAGGAACATTATGGTCTGCGACAGCTATCGTAGCCTCTGGTCGATGAACAGGACGATTGGAAATTTTTAATCCTTCGAATGCTTGAGGGCTAGTTACTTCATGAACTAAATGACGATCAATATATAAAAGATTAGTCCCATCTTCTCTTTGACCGACAAGATGCTCAGACCAGATTTTATCAAAAAGTGTTTTTGGGCCTTGGTTGCTCAAGATAATACTTTTAGCTTTTAGTTTCTGCCTCTTCTATTTTTTTCTCTACAGGCTTTTCCTCTTTTGGCTCATCTTCAACTTTGGGTTCTTCTTGTGGTGATGATTCCTCTGATTTAGTTTCTTTAATTTCTTCTTTAGAGTTGTCTTCAGACTTAGGGGCTTCTTGAGATGAAGTTTCCTCTGTTTTGGTCTCTTTAGCTTCTTCCTTTGGTGTTTCGTCAGTTACAGGTGTATCTGATTTATTTTCTTCAGTACTAACCTCTGAAATTTCTTCAGCATCTTCGATTGTGGATACAAATTGGTTATCATCATATGATCTACCGTCAGTTCTTTCAGCAATTCTTGCTTTTTTACCAGACAAACCTCTTAAATAATATAATTTAGCTCTTCTTACATCCCCAACTTTTACACGTTCGATTGAGTCGATAACATTACTATATAGTGGAAAAACCCTTTCAACGCCTTCACCACTAGAAATTTTTCTAACAGTAAATGAAGAGTTAAGACCGTTATTTTTTTTACCAATACAGACACCTTGAAATGCTTGCACTCTCTCTTTATTTCCCTCTTTGATCTTTACGTTAACTTTGACAGTGTCACCTGGCGCGAAGTCTGAAACCTTAGAACTTTTTAAAATCTGTTGAATTTGTGATTGTTCGTAATTTTTAATAATTTCATTCATTGTGTGCTCCATCCAATATTAATATGTGGGTGGTATCAGAGCGGCATATTCTACTCATTTTTGTTTTTTTTTAAATAGTTTTTAAATAAATCTGGTCTATTTTTTTCAGTATTTTCCAAAGAATTTTGGTGTTTCCAAAGATCTATATCAGCATGTTTACCACTCACGAGTATGGAAGGTACTTCTATTTCTGAATGATCAGGGGCTATCCATGGGTTTGGTCTAGTGAATTGATCATGTTCAACTAGTCCATTTTGAAATGACTCAATAGTGTGGGTATCATTATTTCCAAGAACATCAGGTTGAAGTCTCATCAACGCCTCAATAAATAATAATGATGCTATCTCTCCTCCGTTTAATATGACATCGCTCACAGAAATCTCTTGAAATTTATAATAATCAATTACTCTTTGGTCAATGCCCTCATATCTACCATTTAGTAAGATAAAATCTTGATTGAAATTATAATTAGTTAATTTTTTTTGAGTGAGTTTTTTACCTTTGGCAGAAAAACATATTTTAATACAGCTATCTAATTCATTTTTATTAAAGTTTGCTTCGATAGATTTTGAAATTATATCAGGTCTTAATACCATACCGGCGCCACCACTAAATGGTTTATCATCAACAGAGTTCGCAGATAAATCACTGTAATCTCTTATATTAATCGTATTGATTTCGAAATGATTTTTTGACAGAGCTTTGCCTAACAAGCCATGTTGTAAAATTCCAGGAAAAACCTCCGGAAATATAGTAAGGATATTAAATTTTAACATTAATTTTTAATTATTATTTTTTTTTTTTTAATATTTACAAATGGAAAGTTTTGTTCAGTAAATCTGAAAAATTCCTTTTTTTTACTTTTAATAAAATATATTTCCAATAAATCCCCTGCACCAAAATTTACAACTGAAGCAACTTCTCCAACTCTCTGGTCTTTATTATCAAATACCTCAAGTCCCTCTAGATCGTGGAAATAATATTCATTTCCTTTTACTGGTGATAGTTGTTCCTTTTTTAAAAAAATTTTTTTATTAACAAACTTTTCAATGTCTGTTCTATTATTTATTTCATCGATTGTTATAAGTGGGCTTTTTTTATCAAAAGATATTAGTTTTAAGTTAACAGTTTTTTCATTATCTAAATAAAATTTTTTAAATTGATTTACATCACGATCATCATTTAAATAACTGTGAAACCTTAGCAGACCCTTAGTTCCTTTAGGTCTGCCAATTACACCAACTTGTATGAACTGCTTCTCAAAGGGAGTCACAAGTAATTACTCTTTAGTTTCGGGTTTATCCTCTGAAACCTCAGTTGAACCCTCTTCCTCTTTAGGCTCTTCTTTTGCAAGAGCTTCTTCTTTCTTTTCCTCCAGCTCAGAAGTATCTTCTGTCTTTACCTCTTCAGCTGGTTTTTCAGCTGCTGCTTCTTCAACAGGCGGTTGCTCCTCTGTGGTAGTTACCTCCTCAGTGGGTTTTTCATCCTCTGCTTGAGCTGCTTCTTCAGTAGCTTTTGCATCTTCTGCAGCTTTTGATGCTGCTTCTTCTTTTGCTTTAACTCTTTCTTGAGCCTTTGCCTTTGGTAAATGCTTTTTTGTTTTCTCAGTTATTTTTGGAGCTTCCATCATTCCTAATTCAGAGAGAATTTTTTGAACTCTTTCTGTTGGCAAGGCTCCAACCTTAAGCCAATGTTCAGTTCTTTCTTTGCTAAGCATTACTCTTTCCTTGTGATCCTTGGGAACCATTGGATTGAAGTTGCCTATTTTTTCAATGAAGTTACCGTCTCTTGGTGCTCTCTCATCTGCAACCACAATTCTATAGAAAGGTCTTTTTTTTGAACCTCCTCTTGCTAGTCTTATTTTTGTCGCCATGATTTCTCCCTTCTGTATTTATTCAATCGTTGGCATTTGGTTTCCGCCTAATAAACTTTTTATTTTATTTGCAAAACCTGGTTTTTGAGCTTGTTTCATAAGTTTTTTAGTTTGCTCAAATTGTTTTAAAAGCCTGTTGACCTCGTGTACCTGTCTACCAGACCCTGTTGCTATTCTTCTTTTTCTTGAAGCTTTTAGTAAATCAGGATCAACTCTTTCTTCTCTTGTCATTGAGCAAATAATTGCAATTTGATGATCAATAACTTTTTCATCAAAATCTCCACTCTCCATCATATTTTTAATTTTGCTGACACCTGGCATGTGTGACATTAGTCCAGACATTCCTCCCATTTTTTTCATTTGAGTAAACTGTTTTAAAAGATCATTCATATTGAATTTCCCACTCATCATCTGAGATTGGAGATTTTCCATTTCTTTTTGATCAAAATCTTTTTGTGCTTTTTCAACTAATGAAACAACATCTCCCATACCAAGAATTCTAGAAGCTATTCTCTCTGGGTGAAAAACTTCAAAATCTTCAATATTTTCTCCTGATCCAAAGAAACGAATTGGCAAACCTGTTTGATATTTTGCTGAAAGTGCAACTCCTCCTCTTGGGTCTGCGTCTAATCTTGTTAATATAAATCCAGTAAGTGGTGCTGTGGAGTTAAAAGACTCTACAACGCTTAGGGCTTGTTGACCCATCATTGAGTCTAAAACAAGTAAATTCTCTTGTGGTTTTGCCAGATCATGAATTGTTTTCAGTTCTAAAAGTAACTCCTCATCTGTACTAATTCGACCTGAGGTATCTATAATTAAAACATCCGATAAAAGTTTTTTACTTTGTTCAAGAGCATTATTGACAATATCTTTTATATTTTCATTTATTGGCTCAATAAACTGAATATTATTTTTTTGAGATAAAATACGAAGTTGGTCTATAGCGGCTGGTCTTCTTAAATCTGTTGACACAAGTGCTACAGATTTATTAAGAGAATTTTGACAGTAATGGGCAAGTTTTGCAATTGATGTTGTTTTACCTGCACCCTGCAGACCACACATTAAAAAAGTTGAGGGTTTATTTTTAAAGTTTAACTCGCTACTTTGAACACCAAGTATTTCTGTTAGTTCATCACTTACTATTTTAATTATTTGTTGTCCCGGCTGGACGTTTTCAATTACTTTTTGGCCAAGTGCTTTTTCTTGGATTTTTTTAATAAGATCTTTAGATACTTTAAGAGAGACATCTGCCTCTAACAGAGCAACTCTAACCTCTCGCAGGGTTGTCTCTAAATCTTTTTCAGTGATAGCGCCTTTATTTGAGAGACCTTGAAAAATTCCAGTTATCTTATTTGTTATATTTTCTAACATTTAAAAAATAAAAAAAATCGGCGAATGATACTCATCGGCCGACTAATTTTTCCTTTATTTAGTGAGGAATTTATATCACTATAGCTGGTCTATGAAAATACCTTTTATGAAAGCTCAAGGAGCAGGAAATGACTTTATTATTGTGGATAAAAACGTTGATTTCATTAGAAAGTCAAAAAAGGTTATTAAAAGACTTTGCGACAGGCGTTTTGGGGTAGGTTGCGATCAATTAATTCTATTAAAAAAAAATAGTTCATATTATCAAGTTACATTTTATAACTCAGATGGCTCACTTGGGAAAAATTGTGGGAATGGGTTGCGATGTGCCTACAAATATTTAGTTGAAGTAAAAAAAGTTAAAAAGGCAGTCATTAAAACTCATAAATTTTTACATTTTGGTAAGAAAACTCAAAAGGAATACAAAATCAATGTTGGGGAAGTAACTTTAGATTGGAAAAAAATTCCTTTATCAAAAAAAATTGACTCTCAAAGTATTCAAATTAAAGGAATAAAGATACCTGGGTTAATAAAAATAATGGGGGCAAATATTGGAAACCCTCATTGCGTAGTGTTAGTAAAGAATTTAAAGCTAATTAAATTAAATATATTAGGGTCTTTACTTGTAAAAAATAAATTATTTCCTGATCAAGCTAATATTACTTTTGTAGAGGTATTAAAAAAATCAAAAGTAAAAGTATTATTTTGGGAGCGAGGTGGCGGACATACACTAGCATGTGGTTCAGGAACTTGTGCTACTGCTTTTGTTTTAAATCATAATGGCTTTGTGTCCTCTAAAATCGAAGTAGTTACTGAACGATCAGTATTAAAAACAGAAATCAAGGACAAGATGGTTTTCCTTCAAGGCCCTGCAGAGTTAGTTTATCAATCATCGATTAATATTTAAATGTCTAAAGTTGTTAATTTTGGATGTCGACTAAATAACTTTGAAGGAAAAAAAATTGAGGAATTATTAGCAAATAATAATGAAAATATGGTTGTTATAAACTCTTGTGCTGTCACAAATGAGACTGAGAGGCAGGTAAGACAAACTATTAGAAAAATTAAAAAAGAATATCCCGATAAAAAAATTGTAATGACAGGTTGTGCTGCACAAATATCTCCAGATAAGTATTCTTCAATGACTGAGGTCGACAAAGTTATTGATAATATAAGTAAACTGAAATCAGAAACTTGGACATCTTATCTTGATGAAGAACTCGAAGTAGATTTTAAAGAAGACATATTTGACTCTCCTCAAGATATCCGCCCATCTTTAGATAATAAAAACCTTAACATCAGAGAAAGCCTCGTAATTCAGCAAGGATGCAATCATAGGTGCACATTTTGTATTATTCCTTTTGGTAGAGGTAATAATAGGAGTTTTGATCCTTTTTACTTAATTGATGAGGTGGAAAGAGTTGTAGAAAATGGTGTTAAAGAAATTGTTTTAACAGGTGTTGATATATCAGATTATGGGAGCGATTTTGATCACAAATATAACATGAGTAATTTAATTTTAGATATTTTAGATAAAACTAAATTACAACGTCTTCGACTCTCCTCAATAGACTGTGTTGAAGTTGATGAAAATTTTAATGAAGTGCTAAAGGATCAAAGAGTAATGCCGCATCTTCACCTTAGTATACAGTCTGGTGATGACATGATACTTAAGAGAATGAAAAGAAGACATAATTCGAAAGATGTATTTCAATTTATTGATCATTGTAAAAAAATTAGAAAAGATATTTCATTTGGTGCAGATATTATTGCAGGATTTCCTACAGAAACGGATACGATGTTTGAAAATACATACAAACTATTAAGAGAAAATGAAATTTCTCACCTCCATATATTTCCTTTTTCTCCAAAAAACAATACTCCTGCTTCAAGGATGCCTCAGGTTTCTAAATTAATTATTAAAAAGAGAGCAAAAATTTTAAGAGATCTTGGTGAATTAATTTTTAAAAAAGTAAAATCCAAACTTACCCTACCAAGGGAGATCCTTATTGAAGAGTTAAATTCAGGATTAGCTATTGGATATGATCAAAATTATATCAAACATAAAGTGCCTTTAGTAGGAGTGCCTATTGGAGAAGTTATCAGGGTTTAATGTTTTTTTTAAAAAAAATCTTTCAAAAGAATTTAAACATAGATGAGATAGAGGATCTTTTGTTTGATAATGGTGTAGAACCAAAGTTTGCTGATTTAATTATTTCAAAAATAAAAGAGAATAAATCACAAGAAGAGGATATTAAAAAAGTTATTAAAGATGAACTGCTTAAAAAATTCAAAGAAAAAAAATTTGGTGGTTTTTCTGCTCAAAATAAAAGCTTATATATTATTGCTGGAAATAACGGCTCGGGAAAAACAACATTCATAGGTAAATTTATAAATCTAATTCAAAAAAATGGCTTAAAACCTGCTGTAATTGCAGCAGATACATTTAGAGCTGCCGCAATCGATCAACTTGAACATTTCACAAATCAATTTGAAGTGCCCATTCATAAGGGTAATAATATGGAAGATCCATCTGCTGTTATTTTTCAAGGTATTGATAATCTGAATGAGAGTGATGTTATTATTGTTGATACATCTGGGAGACAGCATAACAACAAAAACTTAATGGCTGAGCTAAAAAAAATCTCAAATATAGTTTCAAAAAAATCTGATCAATTTAATTTAATAAGGGCTTTTTTGACGTTAGATGCTAACACTGGGCTTGCATCAAAACATATAATAGAAGGTTTTCAAGAATATATCACTTTAGATGGTATTATTTTAAATAAGGTAGATTCTAATGCTAAGTATGGAGCTCTTCTAACAATAATAAATGATTTTGATATTCCTGTAGTATTTGAAGGATATGGCGAAGGCATGAATGACTTAAGAGAGTTTCAATTTGAAGGATATTTAGATAGACTATTATAACATGAAACAACTCTTTGAATTTTTTCCCTTAATTGTTTTTTTCGCAGTCTATTATAAATCAGATAAAGATCTCTATTTAAGTATTGCTGCTGTAATAGTTGCAACATTTATTTCCCTTATAGCCATCTATTTCAAAGAAAGAAAAATTTCAACAATGATGTTAGTAAGTACAATTATCTTAGTTGTTTTTGGTGGTTTAAGTATTTTTCTAAAAAATGAGATATTTTTTAAAATGAAACCAACAATTATAAATGCTCTTTTTGCTGCAGTTTTGATTGGAAGTACGTTAATAAATAAACCTGTTTTAAAGTTATTATTAAACTCATCATTAAAATTGACTGATGAGGGTTGGGGATTAATGAATAAAATGTGGTCAAGCTTTTTTATTCTTTTAGCTGTTTTAAATGAAATAGTTTGGCGGACTCAAACAACTGATGTTTGGGTAAATTTTAAAGTATTTGGTATAATGGGAATTACTATTGTGTTTACAATAATTCAAATTCCATTGCTAAAAAAACATTTTATTAATCAGCCATAAGGGCTTGAATTCCAGGAAGATCTTTATTCTCGAGCGCCTCAAGAAAAGCACCGCCAGCTGTTGAAACAAAATGAAAATTTTCAAATTTTTCCTCAGCCATGTTGATTGCTAAAATTGTGTCTCCACCACCTATGACAACATCTGCTTGAGATTTTGCAAGGAGATGTGCTAAATTTACTGATCCCTTTGAAAATTTATTATCTTCGATCATTCCCATTGGTCCATTCCACAAAACGATTTCACTGTTTTCTATCAGCTTTTCTAAAGCTGCATGTGATGAAACTGATATGTCTAGGATTTTAAAATCAGAGCTTGTTGAAAGTTCATCTACTAATTTATTTTCATTTGAGTCAAGTAATACATCTGATGGGAGGTGAATTTTACAATCTGTTGATTTTGCTGAATTGTATATCTTTTCAATCAAATTTTCTGTTCCCTGCTCAATTAAAGAATTGCTAACATTTATATTATTGTATTTAAAAAAGTTATTAGCCATTGCCCCTCCGATAAAAATATCTGAGCAAGAGGATGTTAAAGATAAAAGTGTTTTAATTTTAGTTGAAATTTTTGAACCACCAATAATTGCTAATTTTTTCTTTGACGATTTTTTTATACTATCTATTGCCGAAATTTCTCTTTCAAAATTAAATCCAGGTGCAGATAAAATATTTTTAACCATTTGGTTAACTGATGAGTGAAATCGGTGAGAGGCGGAAAAAGCCTCATTTACATATAAATCTAATTTATCTGTAATAGACTTACTAAAATATAAATCATTTTTTGTTTCTCCCTCAAAAAATCTTATATTCTCTAAAAGGCTTATAGTTGGTTTATCAAAATCTAATTCATTAAGACCACTATCTAAAAAACTATCATAACTTATAAAATTTAATTTTAACTCCAATATATCCTCAAACTGATCAATTAATTTTGAGAAAGAGTACTTCTCATCAAAATTTTCTTTTGGTCTTCCAAAATGTGAAACAAGCAAAATATTGCACTGTCTGTTCATAATAAAATCGATCGTCTCTTTAGATCTTTCTAATCTTGTTTTGTCTGTAATTCTAAAATTTTTATCAATAGGGACATTGAAATCGACTCTAACGCCTACATTTCGGATTTTTTCAAAGTTCACATTTTTAAGAGATTTCATATTTACTCACAATTTTTTAATCATTTTAGGCTAGATTACTACTACTATATGTAGTATAAAACTACCCATATTAGGAACTAAATAGAGTAGGTACATTAAAAATGTCTTGGAATAACCAAAAAGTAGAAGATCTTAAAAAACTTTGGAATGAAGGAGTTGCTACAAGCCAGATTGGCGTGCAGCTTGGATTTACTAAGAATGCCGTTATTGGTAAGGCTTTTAGACTGGGCCTTGAGAGACGTCAGAACTCCAGAAAAAAATCAACTCAAAATCAACAATATTCTTCTGTAACAATTTACAGAGAAACTAGTAATTCAGCTTCACAAAATACTGTGAGAAAAGAACCCACTCGAAGAAGAGAGAAGTTTAGTTTCAAAAAAAGTATCGTTGGTACTGGAAACTTTAAATCATGTCAATGGCCAATTGGAGACCCACTAAAGGAAGGGTTTCACTATTGTGGTGGTCAAAATATTCCAACAAAACCATATTGCATCGAGCACTATAAAAAAGCTTATAATGTGGATGAAAAATATTTAGAAAGACTTTTAGATTTTTTACACGAAAAAAACTAATTATTTATATAAATAGTTTCACCAGAGCCGTTTATCCAATTCCAAATCAATTGCTGCAATGTTAAACCGTCAAAATCTTTAAAATATAGATCTGTAGCGGTCATCACATGTCCCCACTCTATGTTACCTTTTAATTTTTTCTCCTCAGCATTAATTGAAAAACCAGCATTATAAAAAGTTGCGTCTTCATTTATAGATTGTCTCACTTTATCTAAATTGCCTTTCATGTAAGGATCGCCTATGTTCCAAATAAAAAAAATATTATTTAAATTATTTCTTTTGAATAATGATCTCGAAGGAAAACAATTTGCCCAATGAGAATTTTTACAATGCTCCACTCTATCATTGTATAAGAATTTTACAATTTTCGGCCATGGTCCATCATTCCATCCCAGGCGAACATTTAAAGACTCTGAGTCTAACCAGAAACTATCAGCAATTATATATGGATTTTCATATCTTTTGATTAAATCAACGTTTAAACCTAAAGCTAAGGATCCAGCACTATAGCCTGCAAAAATTAATTTATCTGCTTTTTTAAACTTTTCATCATACTGGTTAAAAATGTCTTCAATAATATAACGACCGTGGAAATAAACCTTTTTTCCATCAATATTGTTTACGTGCGTGCCTTGATGTATGTCGTTGCTGCAATAAGGAATGTAAATGACGTTATAATTGTTGTTAATAAAGTCCTCTACCATAAAAGATTTACCTCTTTCATTTGAAACTGCAGGAGATTTCAATCCGTCATTTCTTGATCTATATTGGTCTTCGTTTGCAGCTACACCCCCTCCTTGAATATACATTAACCAATTATTTGTATTACCCTCAAAAAAGGTAAATGTTGCTTGTTCACCGTTGGAGCATAAAGCTTTTGGGTCTTTTGTTTTTATTAGCTGGGCATTTGAGAAAGATGCGAAAAGTAAAAGATTTAATAATAAAAAAATTTTAACCATAAGTAATTTATAAAAATTTTTTTTGATATGTCAAAGTTATTGGCGCGCTTGGCAGGAATCGAACCTGCGACCCCCAGATTAGGAATCTGGTGCTCTATCCTACTGAGCTACAAGCGCCTTTGTTTGTATACTTCATAATAATAATTCATAAAATATAAACTATGAAAAAAAAAGCTGATGAATACCTATATAATGAAGCACTAAAATACTTGGGTAAATATCCAGCAACTAAAAAAAAAATTTCTGAAATTCTAGAAAAAAGACTCAAAAATAAAAAAACTTATCAGAAAGTCATTTTCCCAGAAAATATCTCTAAACAAGAACTTATTGATAATATCTTACAAAAATTAGATGATTTAAAGATCATAGATGAAAAGCAATTTATTGAAACTGTATTTCATTATTATGAACAATCACTGTTTTCCATAAAAAAAATTAAAAATAAGCTTTATCAAAAAGGTTTTGAACAAAGCTTAATTGAGGAATATATCTCTAAAAAGGTATCTGAAAATCCAGATTTAGAGCTAGATATTTTAAAACGATTTATTTTAAAAAAGAAACTATCGAAGTTAGAAACTAGTGAACTTAAAAAAAAGCTCTATCAGCAAAGCTTTTCAGAAAATTCAATATATAAGGTAATTAGAGATTAATTACTTTGAAGCAGCTGGTGCTTCAATAGTTTTAGTTGTTTCGTCAGTATTTACAGGTGCTTGGCCCTCGGCATCTTTATCTTTTTTAGTTTTTTTAATAATTATCTGCTTACCTCTGTACATACCAGTACTGAGATCAATATGATGGGGTCTTCTCAATTCACCTGATTTTTTGTCTTCTGCGAATAGTTGAGTGCCCGCTCTATGATGAGAGCGCCTCATATTCCTTTTTGAAGGTGTGGTTTTTCTTTTTGGAACTGCCATATTAGAGCGATAACATAATAAAAATTTGTATAAATTACAATAATAATGTATAAATCTGCCCACAATGCAGGAAGAGCAAATCGATTTAGGTCACAAGAGAACATGCCCATGCGGCAGCGTCAAATACTATGATTTTTATCAGGACGTAATTAACTGTCCAGAGTGTGGTAAATCTATTGAAGCTGTAAATATAGCAAAACCTAAAAGAGGAAGAAAAGCGGGAATTAGCGTTGCAACACCTACTAAGACTGCCAAAGAAAACGATGAATTAAAAGATCTAATTGAAGAAACAGAAGATACTGACACTCAATCAGAAGACACAGATAACTTAGTAGAAGATATCAGTATTGACATTCCAAGTGATAAAAATAACGAAGAAACTAATTAATTTATCTTTTATTTAAAATATCTAAAACTTTTGTTGAAGCCTCTTCAAACTTTAAACCTGAAGATATTGCAAACTCTCTAGTATATCTCTCAAAAGCTACCTGAAACATCTGTCGCTCACTATAAGATTGCTCTGTTTGATCATCTTTTCTAAACAAATCGCGAACAACTTCTGAAAGAAGTTTAATATCGCCAGAGTTTATCTTTTGATCGTACTCTTGTGCTCGTCTACTCCACATTGCTTTTTTAATTTTAGGTTTTTGTTTTAAAACAGAAAGTGTTCTAGTCATAGATGGTTTACTAGTAATGTTTCTTAAACCAATCAATTTTGCTTTAGCAAATGGGACTCTAATTGTTAACTTGTCTTGAAAAAACTGAATAACATATAGTTGTTCTTCCACTAAATCATATTGGAACTTTTCAATTGTTAGAATTCTTCCTACACCGTGAGTGGGATAAACAATATTCTCCCCTGCTTTAAATTCTTGCGGGACAATTACCTTCTTAATCTTTGGGACCTTTGGTGTAGAAATTTTTTTTACAACTTTTTTTAAAGGTTTTTTAGATACTGTTTTCTTAGCAATTTTTTTTACAGATTGTTTTTTTTTTGGTATTGACTTTTTTTTTAGTATTTTTTTTGCAGTTTTAACTTTTTTAGTCTTTTTTTTTATATTTTTTTTTGATGAAACTTTCTTTTTTAATGGCATTAATCAGCTCCTTTTTCACTGAAATGATTTTCAAATTTATTTTCAACACCTTCCCACTTTTTTGCATCTGTGGGAGGTTCTTTTTTTGTTGTTATATTAGGCCAAACTTGAGAGTATTTTTCGTTTACGTCAAGCCACTTTTGACCGTCATCTAAGTCATCTGGAATTATAGCTTCAGCTGGGCATTCTGGTTCACAAACTCCGCAATCGATACATTCATCTGGATTAATTACAAGCATATTTTCTCCTTCGTAAAAACAATCAACGGGACAGACCTCGACGCAGTCCATGTACTTACATTTGATGCACTTGTCATTAACTAGATAAGTCATAGACTGTCTTTTACTCTATTTCGGATTAATATAAAATCTTTATCTTCAAGACCAAGTAAAGTAGATAATTTTCTTGCTGTAGAAACCTCCATCTTGTCCTCTTTACCATCAACCATTAACACTTGCCAACATATCAAAATTACATCCATCCGTTGTTCATAACTTAAAGATGTTTTTAGTCTAAATGAGAATTGAGATAAGTCGGAATTAAAGTGTTCTTGATCAGCAAGTTTATTTAATTGCTCTTTATTGCTTTGAGCTGGTATTTTAAAATAAAATTCCACTAATTTTGAGGCTAAATTAATTTCCTGATCTGTAATTTCGTGGTCTGCCACAATAATTTCATAGATAATGTTGTATAAGTCTGACTCAAAAGAGTGATCATTATTACTTTCTTTTTTTTTGTTAAAAGATTGGAAGAATTTACTTAACATTTATATTTTTCAATTGATCAAAAGGGTTATTAAATAGTTTTTTTTGTGGGGAATTTTTTACTTTTTTTGGTGATTTTTTCAACAATTTTTTACTTTTGTTTTGTTTTAATTCCATTGTTTTATTTACTTTAATCTTTCTAGAAATGACTAAATCATTTTCAGCTATCTCTTGTATATTGAATGACCTACTTTTTAGAATACTTATCAGTTTATCCTTTTTTATTCCTAAAAGATTAGATAAGTCCATTGGCAATGAAAAAGGGCCTCTATTTTCTCTTTTGAAAAGTAATTTTTCAAATTCATTAAAAATATCTAACCTTATTAGTAACTCGTCTTTATAAATAAAGCCTAAAAAAGAAATAAGATCTTCATTCAACTTGCTTTGAACATTAAGTGTAGCGTTGCCATCTTTTGGAATATATTCATCAATATTCAAATTTTCATTGTAAAATAGATTCCAAAGGTAAAACTTTAATTTCATATACTCTGGTCTGATTAATTCAGAGTTAAATATAACGTTCTTACCTAACCTGAAATTTAGAGAATGAATTTCTTTTCTTTGAGGTTCTTCAATAAGTTTAAATTCATCTAATATATTTAATTGGTATAAATTATAATTGTTTTCAATGATCTTGAAAATAAAACTTCTTTCCTCTGGTTTTGAGTTAAATTTCTCTAATTGATTTGATAAATCCAATTTAGACAAATAAGTTTCCTCAAACCATTTTTGAATCTTCTCTTCAATTTTTTTAATATGATCTGGGGATACTATTTGATCGTCGATAATGGGCTCTAATATAGGATGGGTGAGATCATTCCCTTTTTTAAATATTGCAACATTTGCATCGCCCCACTGAAGAAATAAATTTTGAAAATTTCCATTTTCATCAATTTTTGAATTAATAAATAAACTGTCATTAGGTGCTGAAATAAAAGTATCTACGATAAAAGACATATATGGAAAAATCTGTTCTTTAACTAATATTTGGTAATTGCTATTTAAAATATCCTTAAATTTTTCATCAAAAAAAATTTTAAAACCGGTTATAACTCCTATTTTTTCGTCTTTTATCTTAACATATCTATTATCAGTTAAAGAAATATTTTTTTTACTGATATTTAAATTTTGAATCATCTCACTTTTATTTTTATCAACAAATTTTTGCATTAGACTTAAATGTATCTCCTCAGACAGTTTGTTTTCAATGTTTTTAACAGTTTCAACCCAAATAGAGTTACTTATCCAGTGTTTTTGGTTAGTAATGTATAACCAAGTTCTAGTTTCATTTAAATTATAGATAAGATCGTCTATACTACCGTTATAATTTCGTAAGTAAGAAATTTCTTTTTCTAAAAATTTATCGCTAAAAGTCCACTTATTTTTAATAAGTTCACTAAATAATTTTGTTAATAATTCAACATGCTTTTCATCTGAAATATTTTGATAATCTGGTATCCGACATACATTCCATAGTTGTTTTAAAGTTTCTGGATTATCAAATTTAAAATTTGTATTGTTATCTTTTAGAAATCTTAATAAAAATTTTTGATCATCTGCATCTTTTTTTTGAACTAGTCTATGATTGTCAGGTTTTTTTTTTAAAGAGTTAACTAATTCATACTCTGACTTAAATGATAAAAGATGGTTTCTCCAAAAAATTTTTTTAATGGGTTCAAATTTATGGGCTTGAATATTTTCTATTGACTCCAGATTTGTTAACTTCGCTCCAAGGGTAGTGCCAAAATAACCAGATTTTGTATATCGACCTGCCCTTCCAGCAATTTGACCTATTTCCATATCATTTAAAGGTCGTACATATTTTCCATCAAACTTATCAAGACCTGAGAAATAGACTTGGCTAATATCTAAATTTAATCCCATTCCGATAGCATCAGTGGCGACAATATAATCTACTTCTCCGTCCTCATACAATTTAACTTGGGAATTTCGTGTTTTGGGGCTAAGAGCGCCGGCAACAAGTGCTACACCTCCTTTTAAACTTCTTATCTGTTCAGCTATTTCATAAAGTCCGATTAAGTTAAAGGCAATGATTGCTGATCGGGGTTTTACGTTTTGAATCTTTTTATGACCAATAAAATTTAATTCTGAGAACCTATTTTTAAAAATTATTTTTGCTTCAGGAATTAATTCTCTAATGATCTCTTCCATGGTAAGAGAGCCAAGGAAAATAGTTTTTTGCTCTCCACGAGAATGAAAAAGTCTTTGAGTAAAAATATGTCCTCTCTCATAATCTGAAGCTAATTGAATCTCATCTACACAAACAAATTCAAAAAAATCATCAGGCATTGATTCGACAGTGCAAAAAAAATATTTTGCATTTGAAGGAATTATTTTTTCTTCTCCGGTTATTAATGCAATTTGATTAATTGGATAGAGTTTACATGCTTTATCATAATTTTCTCTTGCTAAAAGCCTTAAAGGGAAACCAAAAACACCGTTTTTAAAGGAAAACATTTGTTCAAAAGCATAAAATGTTTTTCCAGTGTTAGTTGGACCTAGAATTACTTCAATTTGATTCATTCAATGAAATGAAGTTACCATAAATAAAATGTTGACTTAATTAAATACTTTCTTAAGTTTTTTTTAAGAAAATGAATATCATTAGATATTCGTTTTATACTTACTAGTAAGTGTAAAAAGTAAGGAGGCTATAATGGCTAAAAAGAGAAAAGCTGCAAAGAAAAAGGCAGCTCCTAAGAAAAGAAAAGCTGCAAAAAAGGTAGCACCTAAAAAGAAAAAGGCTGCAAAAAAGAAAGCAGCTCCTAAAAGAAAAGCTGCAAAGAAAAAGGCAGCACCTAAAAAGAAAAAAGCCACTAAGAAAAAAGCTGTAAGAAGGAAAGCTGCAAAAAAGAAAGCAGCTCCTAAGAAGAAAAGGAAAGCTGCAAAAAAGAAAGCAGCTCCTAAAAAGAGGAAAGCAGCTCCTAAGAAGAGGAAAGCTGCAAAAAAGAAGGCAGCTCCTAAGAAGAGAAAAGCTTCTAGAAAAAGAAGATAATTTTCTAAGTTTTAAATATTTAAAACGTCAAAAGCGGGTTATAATCACCCGCTTTTTTTTATGATAGAAGTTAACAACTTATCTTTTGCTAGAGGAAATACTCTTATCTACAAAAATGTTAATTTTAAAATACGTCCTGGTGAATTATTACTCATTCAGGGTGCAAATGGTGTGGGCAAAACAACTCTATTATCAAATATCGCCAATTTTATAGATCCACTAGAAGGGAGTATAACTTACAATAACTTAGTCATTGATAATAATATTGCCTCTGAGTCTTTTTTATATATTGGTGAGAATAACTTTGCCCATGACTCTCTGACTTTAAATCAAAATATTGAATATTGGCTTTCAATACATAATGTAAAATTTAATAACTCTATAAAAAACAAAAGTGTAAATTATTTTTTTCAGAAATTAAATCTTGATAAAAAGTTTTATCAGCTTTCATTTGGTCAAAAGAAAAAACTTCAATTGCTGCTACTTATGTTAGTTAATAAACCTGTTTGGATACTTGATGATCCGCTTAGTGGGCTTGATGACAGAACAATAATAAATTTAAATACTTTGTTTGAAAAAAAGTTAGAAAATAAGGGAATAATTATCTTAACAAGTCATCAAAATATTACTTTAAATAATTATAAAACTCTCAAATTAATATGATAAAAAATTTTTTCAAATTAATCTCAATTGAATTTCAACTAATGCTTAAAGGAAGTGTCTTTAGTTTTGTGCTATACTGCCTTTTAATTATATCATGTGCTATTTTCTCTTTATCATTAAAATATGAGTCAATTGGTATAAATGCTCCTTTATGTTTTCTATACGTGATGATTTTTTTTATTTCTTTATTTAAAGTTGAAAAAATTTATAGCTTAAATTTTGATGAAGCTAAAGTTCACCAGTACATACTTTCTCCTTTCTCTTTAGAGATAATTGTATTCGTTAAAAATATGATGATCTATTTGAATATGATTATTTTTTTCTTTATTTTTTCACCACTAATTTTGATAATTTTAAATATCGATTTATCTTATTTGTTAAAGATAAATATTCTTTTAGCTCTCTCTCTTTTAAGTATTATTTTTATATCTTCAATGACGGCATCAATTACAATCTCTAAAAATAATAGACTCTCACTTACAAGTATTTTAACATTGCCTCTTTTTGTCCCTATTCTTATATTTTCTATGGCAATAACTGATTTAATTGATTTTAATACAGGTAGGATGTATTTATTTTTTGTAGCTTATTTTTTATTAAATTTGGCCTTTTCACCTTTGCTAACTAGCTTTGCTCTGAAAAAGTTATCAGTCTAATGTTCGCTATAACTCCAAATATACTTTCTAATTTTATGATCTCACTATCTAGATATGTTATTTTATTATCACTTGTATTGATAAGTGTTTCTATTTTTCTGATTATTTTTTTAGAAAATGATTATTATCAAGGTATATCATTCAAAATAATGTTTATCCATGTGCCCACTGCTTGGTTATCATTGGCAATTTTTCTAGTCATGGGAATTAGTAGTATCGTTGGCTTAATATTTAAATCTCCAACAGCATTTACAGTTTCAAGGTCTTTGTCTCCAATAGGGTTGATAATGAGCATTATTGTTTTAGTAACTGGCTCAATATGGGGAAATTTGACTTGGGGAGCTTATTGGGTATGGGATGCGAGGTTAACTTCAATGTTAATTTTAGCTTTTATTTACTTAGGTCATATTCTTCTTTTGTACTCATTTGAGCACTTTCAAAAAGCAGATTTTGCAGCCTCAATTTTGGCAATAATAGGGCTAGTGAATCTTCCTATTGTTAAATTTTCTGTTGATTGGTGGACTACTCTTCATCAGGAAAGTAGTGTTTTAAGAATAGGCGGGCCTAGTATGACTAATGATTATCTAATTACATTACTTGTAAGTTTTTTTGGCATATTTACGCTTGCAATATTTTGGTTTTCAAACATTTTTTATATAATTGTTGAAAAAAGGAAGATAGAGAGGTCTAAACTTCTAAATGACTAGTTTAGAATTTGTATTAATTTGCTATGGATTTTTTGGTGTCGTTTGTGCTGTGACAACGATTATAATTATGCATCAGAAGAAAAAAGTCTTTAATATGATTAGTGCGCATAATCAAATTAAATAATCAGATAAAAAAGCGATTTATTTTTTTATTAATTATATTCGTTTGCTTTTCCGCATCTATATTTTTAATAAGCTATTCCTTAAAAGATCAAATTGCTTATTTTGTTGAACCGACAGATTTAAAAAGTATGGATGGGATAGAAAATAAGTATTTAAGAGTTGGGGGGCTTGTAAAAAAAGATAGTTTAAAATTTTTAGATGGCAATTGGATTTTTGAAGTAATTGATCAAAATCAAAATTCTGTAAATGTTGTATTTTCTAAAACTCTTCCAAACTTAGTAGAGGAAAATAAAGGTATAATCGTTGAGGGAAAATTTATTGATAACATTTTTATTGCAGAAATAGTTTTGGCCAAACACGATGAAAACTATATGCCCCAAAGCGCTATAGAAAGGCTTAAAGAAGAAGGAAAATGGAGAGGAAATTAATTGATATCTTATTTAGGTAATAGCATTATTTATATTTCGTTATTACTAACAATCTTATTTTATATAAATTTATTAAGAAAAATAATACCCTCAACTACTTTATCGCTAAAATTAATTTATTATATAAACCTTATTCCTTTTGGGCTTTTGGTATACGCATTTTCAATTTCAGATTTTACTTTATTAAACGTAGTTGAAAATTCTTATGTTGATGATCCTATTTTTTATAAAATGACATCTTCTTGGGGTAGTCATGAGGGATCAATATTATTATGGGTTTTTTTAATTAACTTATTTGGAGTTTTCTTCCTTCACAAAAATCAAACTGTTGAGATTCATAAAAACATATTATTTATTTCAACTTTATTTATTCTTTATGTAATTATTAGCTCAAATCCATTTAATTATGTTGAAGCAAATGAAAATGTTTTAGGTTTGGGTTTGAATCCAATCTTGCAACATTTTTTATTTGTAATTCATCCACCAACATTGTTCATGGGATATATTGGTTTAATTATACCTTTTGTAATATCCGCACATATGCTAATTAATAAAAATTTTTCAGAGAAATTATTTAAAGAAATGTTGATTTGGTCAAAGATTTCATGGTTTTTTTTAACTGGAGGAATAGTTTTAGGATCATACTGGGCATATTCAGAACTAGGATGGGGAGGTTGGTGGTTTTGGGATCCAGTAGAAAACATCTCATTAATTCCATGGTTATTAAATACTGCCTTGATACATTCCCTTCAAGTTTCTATCAAAAGTAACCAACTAAAATTATGGAGCCTGAATTTAGGCCTATACTGTTTCATTGCATCAGTGTTTGGGACATTTTTAGTTCGTTCAAATTTAATTGTATCTGTTCATAGTTTTGCCACAGACCCACTGAGAGGATTATTTTTGATTATTATAATCGCATATTTGTTAGCTATGACAGTAAGGCTAAATATAAAAAGTATTTCTAATTTCAATGATGACTCTTTTAATTTACTAAGTAAAGAGAGTTTTCTTTTATTAAATAATATATTTTTTATTTGTTCTGCGCTCGTTGTCTTTATTGGAACAGTTTATCCATTGTTTAGCGAAATGATTCTTAAAACATCGGTTTCAGTGGGTGCACCATATTATAATTTCGCATTTAATTTGTTATTAGCACCATTAATTTTATTTATGGCATTCGCACCACAGATAAATTGGGGAAAACATGAAAAAAAGGATAAACAAATACCATTTATAATATTTTTTTCATTATTGATATGCTTGGTATCTTATTATTTTTTTCATAATTTTTATTTTGCACTAAGTGTTTTTATTACAGGCCCGTTATTTTTAAAGAGTATTTTAGTTTTAAAAACTAATTTTAATAAAAATATGAGTTTTTATTCTCAATGGCTGGCCCATTTAAGTATAGGTTTTTTTATTATCGCAGCTGTATATACAGAACAATTTGACTATGAAGAAAATCTACTATTTGAGAAAGAGTCCACTAATGAAATAAAACTACAAAATAATAAAACTGCAATAATTAAAAATATTAAAGATGAAAAATTCCAAAATTATCAAAGAATATCAGTGGACTTATTAATATCTGATGGACAAAAAGAAAAAGAGCTCTCGCCTTCAAAAAATATATATCAACCCTCAGGGCAAGTCACAAATGAGGTTGGTACTACTAATAAACTCTTTAGTCAATATTATGCAACAATATCAACAATTGAGAGCAATAAGGTTGGGATCAATTTAGTTTATAAACCATTTATAAATTTATTATGGTTAAGTGCAATTATGCTTGTTTTTTCGATATTTTTATCTGTTGTTAAAAAACGATGAAGAGACATATATTATTACCTGTAGTTGGATTAGTAGTGTTAGTTGTAAGTGTAATATTTTACTTTAATCAATCAACTAACAAAAATAATTCAAGAGATGAGGTATCGAATTTAATATTTGAAACACCAGACTTTTACAAAAATGAGTTAATTAATGAAAATACATTAGGTGAATTTTACATTGTTAATTTTTTTGCCTCTTGGTGTAAGCCATGCTTAGCAGAGCACCCTTTGTTAATGGAAATGAAAAAAAAAGGTATAACAATTATTGGTATTAATTTTCGAGACGATGAAGATAATTTTAAAGAGTGGATTAATGAACATGGAAATCCTTTTGAATACATTTTAAGAGATGATGGTACCATAGCTTATGAGATGGGTTTAATTGGTGTTCCAGAGACATTTTTTATATTTAATAAAATGACTCAAAAAAAGATACAAGGACCTTTATTTTATGAGGATGTCGAAAAGTATTTATAAACTTATAATACCATTTTTAATAATTCATATATCTGTAATTAGCTTTGCAGGTGTAAATGAACTAAGTGATTATTACAAAACAATCAGATGTCTGGTTTGCGATGGTCAGAGCATTCAAGAGTCTGATACAGAGTTTGCAATAAATTTAAAAGAGCAAATCCAAAAAAAATATAGCTCTGGAATATCTATTGAGAAAATTAATCAAGAATTAATTAAAATTTATGGTGAAGAAATATCTTTTAATCCACCTAAAAATCATATTCTACTTTGGGGGGCGCCTTTGATTGTACTTATAATTATTTTTATATTTATTAGAAATAAAATTAGATTTTTTAATAAAATATAAAATAAGTTATCTAATCAAATTGTACTTATTAAACCTTAATCTTTTTCTTTCGTTAGTTGGTAAATGTTTATTCAATCTTGTATTAATTAAGCCAAATAAACCAATTATCAATAATGTTAACAAAATAAAGTAAAAGCCAACAATTGGATAAGGAACAAAAGGATTAAAGGTTTTATCAGCGAAATAACTGGCATAATAAATTGCATCCCCTTTTTGTTGCCAAGCTGGAAAACCAGTAAAAAACACCAATGTTGTTGCATGAAACATAAAAATTGCTTCATTTGTGTAAGAGGGCCATGCCAAGCGGAGCATAGTTGGCCATATAATGCGTCTGAATTTTTTAATCCCTGTAAAACCAAACGCATCTGCTGACTCTAAATCTTGACTTGGGACAGCACGCAATGCTCCATAAAAAATCTCTCCTGCGTATGCAGATGTGTTAAAAAATAAAACAATTAAAGCTCCCAACCAAGCTTTGGTAAGCCAACGCGTTTCAACTGTAACAACAAGGAATCCAAGATCAATATCAAATCCTAATCTAGGTAAAAGAACAAATAAATCATATGCAAAGAAAAATTGAATGAATAAAGGAGAGCCTCTAAAAATAAAAATAAATAATCTACAAGGAGCACTAAATAGAGATAGATTTGAATTTTTTCCTAAAGCCAGAATTGTTGCAAAGAAAAATCCAAGGAGTAATGCCAAAAGGGCAAAATATATATTCCAAATCATTCCCGAACCAATTAATACAAATTGTTCACAAAGTGTTATGTCAGCTTTTGGTAAAAGTCTCTCTCCATAACCTATAGATCTAAGGCCATAATCAGATAGTGTTTGAAAACAACTCGACATCAGCCAGCCTTACCTGCCATGGTAGCTTGTCCTTGAGAAAGACGAGTTGATATTTTGTCTAATACAGATTGTGACAAGTAAGTTAATGATAAATAAAAAATCATAAGTACTCCAAAATACCAAGCTCGCCAATCAGGGTGCGGGTACTCATATACACCAGTTTTAATGCCGCCTAGTTCTTTAGCCCAATAGACTATATCTTCAATACCAAGAAGAAATAGAAGTGGGGTTGCTTTAATTAAAATCATCCATAAATTTGATAGACCCGGTAATGCATAAATCCACATTTGTGGTATGAGAATTCTTCTAAAAATTTGACTTTGAGAAAAGCCGTAAGCCTCTCCTGTTTCTATTTGAGATTTTGGAACTGCGGCCATAGCTCCAGACAAAACATTTCCGGCAAAAGCTCCAAAAACAAAACCAAAAGCAAATAAAGCTAGAGAAAATCCATAAATATCGTGCACCCACTCGCTAGCAGTGTTTAAAGGAAGTTTCGCAGCTGCACAAACGACAAAATCATTACCTTGCCTTATTGGCTCAGTAACATCATAACATAAAACTTTATGACGCAAATATTCAAATGCTTGATCGAGTGCTATTGGAATAAATAAAAAGAAAACAATATCTGGAATACCTCTTATCATCGCAAGATACCCTTTTCCTAAAGAGCGAATAATTCTAAAAGAGGATCTTGAAGCAGTAGCACCTGCAAAACCAAATGCCATTGCCAATGGAGCCGCTAAAGAAAGCAAACCCATAACAACTAAAAAAGAAAAATAAAATGACATATGTTTTGCTGTAGTGACATAACATGATAACCACATTAATCCTTCTAAGGTTTTAGGGTCCACACAATAACTAAACATTTGGAAATTCCTCTTGTGTATCTGTTTTTTGAGGTGAAAAATCTCTGATTAAATTATTTCTTTTTCCTGATAAAACCTCATCTATACCAAACTTACCAGCCAAAGGTGCATTAGTTATACCTGAATGCATTACTGCTAAATATATACCATTTAATTTTTCACCTTTTTGATTTATAAGGCGTCCAATTTTGGGCCTTCCATCAATTGGCAAAGGTCGTTTACCAAGTGTAAAATGATCCAAAATCATATTTCCATTATAGTTGAGCCTAGTTGCCATGTCTTGGATAAGTTTTTTTGCTGTACCCTTAATGTTTTCCTCTTGGCTTGAGTCATAGTCAAATTTTCCACCTATTACTAATCTTCCTTTGTCATCCTGTCTTACATGGAAATCAAAACCTGTGATTGGGTATTTTAATAATTGGGGCAATGGTTTTGTATAAACTAATAAACCTAAACTTGAGTGCATTTCAAAAGGGATATTAATTGTTGATAATAATTTTGGAGCGCCAAGTCCAGCAGTTAAAATTACCTCATTATCATTAATAATATCATCATCAGTTTTGACACCAATAACATTGTTGCTATCACATATTATCTCTTTTACGTTAGTTTTTAATATTTTCGATCCACTAGCTTTGAAAAGTTCTTTAGTTGCTCTAACACCATCAATGGCCAAGTCATCAACACCAAAGCCGGCCACATTTGGAATGTTTTTTAAATTAGGTAAATATTTTTTTAGTTCAGATTTAGTTGATATTTTTACAGACTGTCCCCAACTTTGATGTTGTTTTATAGTTTTTTGAAGCTCTTTCTCTTCTTGATCCCAAATAAATGCTCCTTTTGATGTATAATATAAGTTTGAAATATAATTTATTAATTTTGGCCAGTAATTCAAATTAGCCAAACGAAAATTAGCATAACTTTTATCATTACTGGCATAACCATTTACCCAACCCCAAGTGTTTGATGTGGCTTGGTTTCTATCACCTGGTAAATGTGATGATAAGACAGTTATCTTATCTACACCATTTTTGTAGGCATGGTAGGCAAAGGATGCACCTACAATTCCTGCCCCAATTATAATCATTGTAAGACAGATTTTATATTATGTTTCAATGTTTCTTGAGCAAATATTATAAAGAAAAAAAGAGGACGGATATTCCGTCCTCTTGTTATGTAATTTAAATTAGATAATCTTAAAAAGTTGCGGCTTCAAAACCAAACCACTTTTTAATAAGTGCATTTAGTGATCCGTCATCTTTCATTGAGCTAATAGCTGCATTCATTTTGGCTTTTAACTCAGTATCAGATTCACGGATACCCATTCCAACACCGCCGCCGATAGATACTTCTCCTATATTTGCAAATTCGCCGTTTGATTCTGCAATAATAGATGCAAGGTAATCGCCATCTGCTAAGACAGCGTCAGCTTCACCGTTTTGCACTGCAGATATAGTTTCTTCTGCTGTTGCAAATTCAACTAAAGTTGCTCCACTTTCAGCAACATAGCCTGCCTGAATAGTTGCAGTTTGTGCAGCAATAACAGCGCTATCTACATCAATGTCTGCACCGCTCATTCCCATGTATACTGATGGAGATGGTGGAAAATAATCTTGTGTAAAGTCAATCACCTCATCACGCTCTGCGGTTATTGACATACCAGCAATAATTGTATCGTAGTTACCAGATACTAAATTAGGAATGATAGAGTCCCACTCGTTTATAACCCAAACGCAATCTAGATTTGCACGAATACAAAGCATGTCTCCAACATCTTTTTCGAATCCATCAACTTCGCCATTATCGTTAATAAAATTATATGGAGGATAAGCACCTTCTGTGCCCATTCTTACTGTTTCAGCAAAAGCAGAACCAACTAAAAAAAGCGCAGCAAATGCTGATAGTATTATTTTTTTCATAATTTTCTCCTTGTTCTTCCTCTATTACTTCGAATAAATACTTACTGAAATATAAACTAAAATAGAGTAAATAGATAAACTTTTTATAAAAACGCTAAGAATATCTAATTGATTATGATGAATAGAACAAATCTGCGTTGATTATACTACCATTTTGAATATCAATATTTTGATAGCGAATATTTCCCTTAATTTTTGCTGTTGACTTAATATAGATATCTTTAGCCTGAATATCTCCATCAACTTCACCCTCAATTGTAATAGTATCTGCGGTAACAGTTCCCTTAACATAAGAACCTGGTTTTAAATTAATAGTTTGTGACTTTATAGTGCCCGTTAAATGTCCAGAAAAATCTATATAGTCTGTGGACTCGAGAGAGCCATTTATTTTTATGTCTTTTGCTAAAGTTGATTGATTGATAGTGCTATCAGTATCAAACATAAAATCTGTTTTCACTTCAGGTTTTTTTTCACTGGATCCAAATAACGCCATTATTGATCACTCTCTTGGTTTTCGCTGATCTCATCTTCTTTAATTTCATCATCAGAAATTGGTGTATAAGATTGGACGCTACCTCTATGTCTTAAGGTGCCCTGAATTCTTGCACCATAACTTACTTGTAATGACGCATATTCAATTACTCCTTTGATATTTGCAGAGTTATTGACGATCAAATAACTCTCTGAATTTATCTCACCATCAACATTCCCAGAGATAGTTATCTCTTGACCTGACATGTCTCCACTAAAAGCACCTTTACTATTAATGTTAATATTAGAAGATTTCAGAGTTCCTGTAAGAGTCCCAGAAACGTCAGAAGTTTCTGCTCCCTCTATTCGTCCGTCAACTCTGACGCCGGAACCTATGTTAACAGCTTTAGAATCATTATCTATTGGAGTAGATTGAATTTCATCACTTGCTAACTCAGAATTATTTTCATCCATCTCAGTATTATTTTCATCCATTGACCCATCCTAACACAATCTAAATATTCATAAAATCTAAATTATTTTCTAAAAACATTGAATTGATAGGGTTTTTAGAACGAATAAATCTGATTTTTATAAATTTAATATAATTTAACAATGTAACTTTAAGATTTAATCTTTTTTGCAATATCTTTGAAATCGAAAAAATGAAATATTAATAAAAATGAAAATACTTGAGTTAAATCAGTTAGAGAAAAAATTTGGTGACAATAAAGTTTTAAAAGGCATTAATCTTATTGCCAATAAAGGAGATGTCGTAAGTATTATTGGAAGTTCTGGATCAGGAAAGAGCACTATGCTTCGTTGTGTAAATTTTCTTGAAACTCCTGATAGCGGAACTGTAAACGTTTGTGGTGAAATCATCAACTGCAACAATGAGAATTTAAAAAAACCTAGTAAAAATTTACAATCAAAAATTATTTTAATAAGGAAAAAATTGGGTATGGTTTTTCAAAGTTTCAACCTATGGTCACACATGAATATCTTAGATAACATTACAGAAGCACCTGTGAATGTTTTGGGGATCGATAAAGGAGTTGCTGAAGAACAGGCAATGATTATATTAAAAAAAGTAGGGATTGAAGATAAGGCAAAAGAATATCCTTCTCATCTATCGGGAGGGCAACAACAAAGAGCAGCAATTGCTAGAGCTCTCGCTATTTCTCCAGAAATATTATTATTTGATGAGCCAACATCATCGCTTGATCCAGAATTAGTAGATGAAGTGTTATCTGTTATTCGTAATTTAGCTGAACAGGGGAAAACAATGTTAGTTGTAACTCATGAAATGGAGTTTGCCAGAAAAGTTTCAAATAAAGTTATTTTTCTTCACGATGGTCTTGTGGAAGAAGAAGGACATCCTGACACAGTTTTCACAAATCCCCAGTCAGAGCGTTGTAGGAATTTCTTATTTAATAGACGCGAATAATAATTTTTTATAATTTATCACAGTGAATTCGTTACTACTGTTCTTGGTAAGGCTATTAGACTTTTACACACTTATTGTGTTTTTTTATGTAGTCGTATCTTGGTTGTTTCACTTTAATATTTTAAATAGTCAAAATATTTTTTTGTGGCGAGTTTATGAAGGTTTTAAAAAACTGACTGACCCACCCTTAAATTATATAAGAAGATATTTACCAAACTTAGGCGGCTTAGATATTTCACCAGTGCTTTTAATACTAATAATATATTTGTTTAAAGATTTACTGATTGAGTATTGGCCAAGAGGATAATGATAAGGAGAATAAAAAAATGGCACATATAATTGATGGAAAAGCTTTTGCAGCAAAAATCAGAGCTGAGGTGAAAGAAGACTCAGACAAATTAATAAGTCAAAAACAAGTAGATCCCTGTTTAGCAGTGGTGCTAGTGGGTGAAAATCCAGCAAGCAAAGTTTATGTAGGGCAAAAAACAAAAATGGCTACAGAATGTAAAATAAAAACTAAAGATTACAAATTAGATGCAAGTACAGATCAAGAGACATTATTAGAATTGATAGATGACCTGAATAATGATGGATCTGTTCATGGTATTTTAGTGCAGTTACCTTTACCCAAGCAGATTGATGAGAGAAAAGTAATAGATGCCATCGTAGTGGAGAAAGATGTTGATGGTTTTCATGCGATTAACGCTGGCAGACTTTCAATAGGTGGGGATATGTTAAAGAGAGCTTTTATCCCTTGCACACCATTAGGATCTTTACTCCTATTAAAAGACCAAATAGATGATTTAAAAGGTAAAAGTGCTGTTGTGATAGGTAGATCAAACATTGTCGGTAAACCAATGTCTCAACTTTTAATTGAAGAGTCATGTACTGTTACAGTAGTACACTCCAAAACCAAAGAAATTGAAAAAGTTTGCTCACAAGCAGATATTATTGTTGCAGCTATAGGAAGGGCTGAGATGATTAACTCAAAATGGTTAAAGGATGGTGCGGTTGTTATTGATGTTGGCATAAACAGAATAACTATTACGAAAGAAGACGGAAGTGAAGGAAGTAAGATAGTGGGTGATGTAGACTTTGAAAGTGCCTCCGCGAAAGCCTCAAAGATTACTCCTGTACCTGGTGGTGTTGGACCGATGACTATAGCATGTCTACTAAGAAATACTGTAACATCAGCTTATCGTCATGCTGGTCTTGAGGACCCAAGATCAAATTAAAATTAAGTTTTAATTTTTCCTGAAATACTAGACCCGGGTGTTACAACATTTCCTTGCTCATCAACAATTACTGGGCCAGAGACTGGATCAGTTACTCCCAATTCTGAACTAAGCTCCTCTAAAATATCTCTAATAGTGTCAAGATATGCGATCATTTGTTGGCGAGCATTGGCAAGGCTATTTTCATCAACCCACTCAACAACGCTACAATAGGATCGCTCACCTGTTTTTATAACTTTGCGGGTAATTACTCCATCGGGATTTGAAAACTTCTTCATTGAGTCAATAAAAGATTGTTCATTACCAGGTTTAACTTTAAAACGCACGATACTCAAAAATTTAGCCATAATTCATCCTATTAAAATTATCAAATGAAAACATCATAATTCTTGGGCTTAAAAACTTATTTCTCTTATTAGGGTCGCAGATATTAGATTTAATATTTTATCAAAATAGCTCTGTGGCTGAGTATTTACATTTGCAACACCTAAAACTTTCTTGTCGGAAAAGATTATTTTTTCCGACAATTTAAGGATTACTTTATAATAAGACCTCTCAGATTGTATTCCTCCACCAGGTTTTTCTCTTGCGGCTATAGGGCCGTTAAAAATAGAGGTGACCGAGGGATAGAGACTAAAATCGTCTACTGGTGATTTGCTTATGGACACTACTTCTAAGTCAACCTTTGGCATTTCAATTGAATTAGGAACAAAAAAACTATTTTTAAACTCTTTAACCTTTGAGATATCATTTTCAGATAAAAAGGCTATGACTTGGAATGACTCTTTATTTACAATTGACATAATTGGATCATCTTTATTTAGCCATTGATTTTTTTTTAATTCAATTAAACTTACAATCTCTCCTTTAAATGGTGCGGTGATATTTAACGATGATTTAATTTTTTCTAAATTATTAATATTGGTTATAATTTTATTTTCTTCACTTTTCATTATCATTAAATCTGATTTATTTTGATCGCCCTCTAAAGCATTGTTTATTTGAATTGAAATTAATTTTTTTTCTTCAATAAGTTTTTGTATATCTGAATTAAGTGATGGCGAATTTAGTTTTATTAAATCTGCTCCTAATTGAACAGATTGATTTTCTTTAATAAATATATCTGAAACTTGTGAGTTTATTGTTGGGTAAATTGTAATGTATTCTTCTGATTGATAAATTGCTGGAATGGACTGTGTATTTTTCCAAGGATAAAATAAAATAAATGACAGGGCTCCTAAAATTAAAATTGTTCTAATTATACGAATATTTAGAAAGAAACGAGAGCGTAGTTTCCACCATTCTCTTAACTCTTTTAAAATAGGCAGTGCTATAAACCAAATAATTTCTACTACAAAAAGAAATATTCCTAAAATTTTGAATGCAAAAAAATAGACCAATAAAGCTATTCCTATGAATAAGAAGAACCTGTATATCCAAGTCGACCAGGCATAGATAGTTATTAAATTTTGGCGTTGTTGGCTCATATGCTCAGGAGGGCTAAGGCTCAATCCAAACAACCAATTTCGCAATTTCCATTTTGCAATAGCAAATGCTCTGGGCTGAAGATTGTCTATTTTTATAAAATCAGCAAATACGTAATATCCATCAAACCTCATAAATGGGCTAATATTAATAAGAAGTGATGAAATCCATCCTGTCGTAGCAACAAAAAAAGAGGCACTTTTCAAGATTCCTGGATCAGATACTCCCCATACAAAAGTAGCCAACAAGGCTAAATGTAGCTCTGTTGAGATTCCAGCAAAATTTATTGTCAGTCTTTTCTTATGATCTCTAAGTCTCCAAGCATTAGTATTATCAGTGTATAAAAAAGGAAAAAAAACTAAAAACGCAATTCCCATTGAAGTGACATTACATCCAAAATTCTTTGCTGTGTAAGCATGGCCTAATTCATGAATTGCTTTTACACCTACTAATGCAATTGCGTAAAAGATTAAACCGTTAAAATTGAAGAAATACAAAAAAGTAGATAAAAATTCATCCCAACTTTGAATAACAAAATAAATTCCAATAATTCCAAAAAAGTAAATTATTGATCTAAAAAGTTTTTTTCCAAAAAACTTAGCTATATTTATTGTTCTGTCCAAGAAAGGATCTGGCTTAATCAAAGGTATTTTAAAAAAAAGATAATTATGTATTAAATTTAAAAACCAATGTTTTTTTTTAGCCTGATGTTGAGCTATTAATAGTTTAACATCTTCTGAACTTGAGTGAATTATTAAACTATTAACTTTTAAAAAATTAATAAAATCATCTAGCTCCTCTTCCTCAATAGTAACCCCCTTGGCTTCTACCTTTTTAATAAACTGTTTTGAGTCTACTCCTGCAATCCAATGTCTCAGTATTCGAAAAGCATTTAAACCTAATGTAAAATATTTATTTCTTAAATTATCATAAATTAGCCATGAAGGAGAACCGTCCTCCATAGGAGTTCCTGGTAAAAGTTGAAGATCTTGTCTTATTGACGGAGTAATCATTTAGATACCAAGTGTTTGTCGAACAAAAATAATTGGTTTTCTAAATAAGTAAAAAAATAGTTTCACCTCTTCACCGAAAATTTTTGCAGTTCCTCTGAGTCCAATTCTTGGAGAGTTTTTGGCCGGAAGAATTTCCGCTGTTACCCGGTAAGCTAGAGTGTTCTCACTGGTAAGTTCAGGCTCATAAGAAAATTTTGAGACTTTTGCGGGAATAACATTTAGTGGATCAGAGTCTAAAAAAACATTTATTTCTGCGTCTTTTTTGACTGTTATTGCATCTTTTACTGGCATCATTATTTCGACAACAACATTCGATGGGTCAGCAATAACCATTATTGTCTCTCCGACCTTAAAAGGCTTACCTATGAGAAGTGATTTATCCTTGATAACTGCAATTCCATCAGCAGGAGAATTGATCGTAGATTTGTCTAATAGATATTTCTGATAACTTAATGTTTGTTCTACAAGTTTAATTTTACTCTGAAGTTGACTGACCATCGCTTTGTCCTCTTTACTTTGAAAAGATGATTGTTTTGCCTGAAGTAATTCCGTTTCAATTACTTTTAATTCTTGGAAAGCTAAATCATAATCGTTTTGTAAATCTGTTTTTTCAAAAGAAATTAAAGTTGTTCCAATATTAACATCATCGTTATTTTGAATAAAAACTTCTTGTATGACGCCTTCAATAGGAGCATTTATAACATAGGGGTCTTTTGGGACAATTTCTGATTTACCAACCGTTGAAAGAGAAATTGGAATGAACATACTAGCAACAATTCCCGCTATAATTAAAAATTGAAACCATATATTTCTAAAAACTTTTATGGAACTTTCAAAAAAATTATTTTCTTTGAGCGATCCCATCGCGTGTCCAATAGATGAACTCAAGTGTCTAATGTACTCGATATCTTGCTCTTCCCAATTTTCATCTCTTGCAAGTACCAATGCAGCTTGAGGGCCTTTTTGATTTGAAAAACAAGGAACCCATAAAAGTTTATCAGGAATTGGATTTTCACCTTTAGCAGGAATTAATGAATCTTTTTCGATTGTAAATGGATGGGTATCAGGAGATCCTTCTTTTAATTTTTCTCTTATTATTTTCTGAGCTAATATAGTCGTCGAGGAAGTTTGTTCTACAACTGCTATGTCAGAAATAGCATCAATCTTAAATTTATTTGGGTTCGCCCATTCTCCAAAAAAAGCAAAGACAAAAGGGGTTATGTTTCTTAATTCGTTTGTAACTGTATATCTGATTTCTACTAAAGATTTTGCTTCACGTAATTTTTTTTCAAAAGTGAAAATCCTTGCTAAACGATTTAATTGGTCTTGGCTCAAAATACAACTCGCCCACTCATTCCAGGCAGAAGGGCAGAGCTAGCGTTTGTAATAGTACCTTTTAGTTGAATTGTTTGGCTAACGGCGTCAACATTTGCACCAATTCCACTTATAGAGGCATTGAATTCTTCCTGTATTTCATCAATATAAACAGTGATTGGATGGCCTATTGTTAGCCAAGAAACCCATTCACTAGATACTACCATTTCTAATTCAAGAACATCAGTCTTTATAATCTTCATTAATTCAACTTGAGGCTGTATCGACTCGAATGCGTTTACCACAACTTCCTCAACCGCACCATCAAAAGGCGCTCTAATTTCACATCTCTCTACGTTTAGTTCAGCAATACGTAATTCCGATTTTGCCTTCTCATACTCTGATATAGAGAGTTCAAGTTCATATTTTCCAATAGATCTCATCTGTAACATCTGTTCATCACTTTTTAGTTTGATCAATGCGCTATTTTCATTGGCTCTAACTACATCTTTTTGTGCTTCATATAAACTACAATCGAATTGAATAAGTAAATCTCCTTTTTTAAATCTTTCCATTTCTTTAACAAAAACACTAGTTATACGAGCAGCCAATTCACTGGAAAGAACAGCTTCTTGAGATGCAACCACTAAAGCTCTTGATTCCCTAACTTCTGCTTTAGAGGAAACAGTAAATAGGATAGATAAAATTATTATTTTAACCAGAAACTTTAACAAGTTTATCTCCATAATTTTCATGACCCTCATACTGCAAGTCTAATTGCTCTTGAAGAGTTGCAAATTTAATAAGTTTTTCATCTGTTTCAAAATTTTGTGAATTTAAAACAATAGCTTCTTGAGAAATAACATCTTCAATTTCTCCTGGAATAGTTGGTATATCAATAAGATTTGACTGATCGTCTGTGTTAGGTGTTTGATTGTCATTATTGTTTGAGTCATTTGGGTTAAGAGTGTCATTTAATATCGACCCATCTTCTAAATCATTTTGTGTATCAAGTAACATTTGTCCTTTTTCATCAACAGTAACTTCGGTTTTTAAAGCTGCACTTCGGTCTATGAAAGGCTCGAGGTCGCGTTTTAGGGCTTTGTCCTGGCTTACAGAGTTCCTATCCAGAGTAACATTAATTTCTCTTGTGCTATTATCATTATCGATTGCTATCACCTTGACATCGATTGAGTAAATATTTTGAGGAAACTGAACGATCGTCTGACCTGTTGATGGATCAACACGTATCCAGCTTGGAAGAGAGGAGCCATCCTCTAAAGTTCCTGTGTATTGTTTCACATTAAGCCTATAATCATCTCCAATAGCAAATCCCAATAAAGTATTTTCATTTATTCCAGGCCTTCCACTTTGATCAATGTTTAAATCTTCAACAGCAACATCGATTACCTTCATACCACCATTGAATGTGTATTCCTTGACTAGGGAGCCTAAATTTCCTCTCACCGCAAGATCTGCTATTTGGTCATTAACTTTAGGTGTTTCAAATGTTACTGTTTTATCAGCAATCGCCGCTTCTAAAGTTTTTTGCTTCACAATCAGTGGTGGGGTAGGTGCTTCACCAGGCTTTCCGGGCTTTCCAATGATTATTGTGAATGTTTGTTGTGTAGATAGATTACCTCCGTCTGTTGCAGTTACTGTAAAAGTATAAGTGCCTTCAGGTAGACGACCTCTGATTCTTCCTGCATCGTTAACTGTCAGTCCTGATGGTAAACCGCCGTAACTATATGTTAGTTGCCCGTAAGTGCTGGTGCTTGGATCTGGGTCATCGAAGAAAAGTTTTGATTGAATGACAATTCTATTATTTTCAGCACCTCTAAACGTAGGAGCTGTTGAAGAAGTAGGGGCATCATTGATACCAGTAACTGTCACAGCTAATTGTGCTGTATCAGTACTTGTTCCATTTGAGATAGTATAAGTAAAATAATCTATAGCGGTAGTATCAGGAGTGAGAATGTCTGCTCCATCCTGGTCTGCAACATATGAATAAGTACCGTCTGAGTTGAGTGTTAGTGTTCCATAAGTACCTTTTAAAGAAGATCCCACGGTACCACTGGTACCAGTGCCAGCCTCCGTTCCAGTTCTTACAGAAGAAACTACAGCATCTGCGGTCTCGTCTGCATCAGTACCTTCATTTGTATCATTTGATAATAAACCTGAGGCTTTATTTCCAACACTCAGAGTATTACCATCTATAACACTACCCTCATCATTGTTTCCTACAACTTCATTATCTTGACCAGTAACTGTAATTGTAATTGTTGCAGTATCAGATGCTGTTCCATCGGATAAAGTATAAGTAAAGACATCTGTCTCAGTAGAACCATCGGCTATATTATCAGCTGCATCTTGATCAGCTGTGTAAGTGTAAGATCCATCTGCACCAACAGTTAATGTTCCATAGGTACCAACTATTTGGGTGCCATTACTTTGATAAGTTGAGCTTGAGGCAACAGTACCTGAATTGCCATTTGAGTGAGATATGTTAGTTACTGTCAGTGAAGAGGAATCGTCAGCGTCAGTATCATCATTTAATAAATCATCCTGAACTGCAGTTTTTGTAATAGTTTTGTCCTCGAGCACAGAGTCTGTATCATTTACCCCGACTGGATCATCGTTCACACCGGTTACTGTAATTGTCAATGTTGCTGTATCAGTAGCTGTTCCATCAGAAACTGTATAGGTGAAGACGTCAGTTTCTGTATCACCAGCATCTAAGGCATCAGTTGCTGTTTGATCTGCTGTGTATTTATATGCTCCATTAGATCCAATCACCAACGTACCATAAGTGCCAGTCACAGATGTGCCGTTAAGATGTGTGGTACTAGATGAAACATTTGACTCTGATCCAGAGCCAGGTTGAATTTTTGTGACAGTTAAATTTGCGGAGTCGTCATCGTCAGCGTCTGTATCATCATTTAAAACATCATCTTGAATAGCTAACTTAGTGACGCTCGAGTCCTCATCAACACTATCGGTGTCATCAACAGCTACAGGGGTGTCATTGACACCTGTTACAGTGATTGTCAATGTTGCTGTATCAGTTGCTGTTCCATCAGAAACTGTATAGGTGAAGACGTCGTTTGCCGTATCACCTGCGTCTAAATCATCAGCTGCACTTTGATCAGCGACATAAGTATAAGATCCATTAGAATTAAGAGTTAGTGTTCCATAAGTACCTGTTAAAGCCGATCCAACAGTGCCGCTATTTCCTGTTCCGTCTTCAGCTCCAGTTCTAATTGCTGAGACTGTAAGAGATGCTGAGTCATCTGCATCTGTATCATCATTTAAAACATCATCTTGCACTGCAGTTTTAGAGACAGTTGCATCTTCATTAACACTATCGGTATCATTAACAGCTACTGGAGCGTCATTCACACCAGTAATAGTGATTGTCAGCGTTGCTGTTGCAGTTGCTGAATTTTCATCGGTAAGAGTATAAGTAAAAACATCAGTTGCAGGATCATTAGCATCTAAATCATCAGCTGCAGTTTGATCAGCTGTATAAGTATAAGATCCATTGGCTCCGATTGTTAAGGTACCATATGTACCAACTATTTGTGTACCACTACTATTATAAGTCGAACCCGAAGAAACAGATCCAGAGTTACCATTTGTATGCGATATATTAGTAACTGTTAGCGAAGCATCTGTATCAGCATCTGTATCGTCATTTAATACGTCGTCCTCGGATCCTGTTTTAGTAACAGTAGCATCTTCATTTACACTATCGGTATCGTCTACACCTGCAGGTGTATCGTTCTTTCCTGAAACTGTAATTGTTAATGTTGCCGTGTCAGTCGCTGTGCCATCCGTCAATGTGTAAGTAAATACATCATCATCACTATCTCCAACGTCTAAGGCATCAGCTGCTGTTTGATCAGCTGTGTATGTATAAGAACCATCTGCACCAATTGTTAAAGTACCATAAGTACCAACTATTTGTGTACCACTACTATTGTAAGTTGAACTTGAAGAGACTGATCCAGAATTACCATTTGTATGTGATATATTTGATACTGAAAGAGAAGCGCCTGTATCAGTGTCTGTATCGTCATTTAAAACATCATTTTGAGAACCTGTTTTAGTAACAGTTTCATTTTCGTTTACACTATCGGTGTCATCAACAGCTACAGGGGCGTCATTCACGCCTGTAACTGTAATTGTTAGTGTTGCGGTTGCGGTTGCAGAGCCATCAGTAATTCTATAGGTAAAAACATCATCCTCTTGAACCCCTGCAGCAAGTGCTTCAGCAGCTGTTTGATTTGCTGAGTATACATATGAGCCGTCTGAACCAATAGTTAGTTGACCATAAGTTCCAGTAACAGTTGTGCCCGTGGTGGTTCCACTTGCACCATAAGTTGTGTTATTACTCACTGATGTGCCTGAGGCTGCACTACTATGTTGAATTTGATCAACTCTAATTGTATCTCCATCTGGATCACTATCATCATTTAAGACATCATTTTGAGCACCGGTTTTAGTTACAGATGCATTTTCATTCACGCTATCTGTATCGTTAACAGCTACTGGGCTTTGATTGCTTGCAGTGCCTCCAATAACAGTGAGTACGAGATCTGCCGTGGTTGTTGCAGTTCCATCGGATAAAGTGTATGTAAAAGTATCAGACACTGTAGCACCATCGCTTAATCCTGAAATATCAGAACTTGCTACATATGTGTAAGAACCATCTGCGCCAATTGTCAAAGTACCATAAGAGCCCGTTACAGATGTACCACTACTGTTATAGGAGCTCCCTGAAGAAACACTAGAATTATCACCACCACTTTTTTTAATTTGAGTGATTCTAAGAGTGTCGTTTGTATCAAGATCACTATCTTTGTGTGAACTTGAAGTTGTATGGATGACATCACCTGAGTGTTCACCGTTTGCATCAAAACTGCCGTCAACATTTGCATTTGCACTATTTTGAACAGTTAGTGTAGATCCTTCATTGACGACGCCGACATCATTTTGTGCTGATGGGTTATCGTTTGCCCCTAATACTTTAATAGTAATATTTGCTGTGTTATCTTGCGTGCCATCCGTAATGGTGTAAACAAAGACATCATTCTGACTCTCTCCAGCTGCAATGGCATCTGCAGCTGCCTGATCAGCAGCATAACTATACGATCCGTCTGCACCAATTGTTAAAGTACCATAAGTTCCAGTTACGGAGGTACCGCTACTGTTATAAGAACTTCCTGGTTGAACAGAAGAATCTGTGCCAAGATTTTTTCTAATGAGCTTTACGCTTAAAGAAGCTGATGTATCTAAATCAGTATCTTTATGAGAGCTTGAGGAGGTGTCTAAAACATCACCTGAATTTTCTCCTGTTGTGTCAAGAGAACCAGAAATGTTGGAATTTGATCCGTTAGTAACAGTCAAAGTTAGATCTTCGGTTATTGCACCTTCGTCATCTTGTGCGGTAGGAGTATCGTTTATACCAATAACTGTGATAGTGATTGTTGCAGTATCCGTTGCAGTCCCGTCAGTCAATGTGTAAGTAAATACGTCTGTGACTATATCGCCTGCATCAAGAGCGTCCGCATCAGAATCGTTAGCAACGTATTTATATGAGCCGTCTGAACCAATGGTTAGTTGACCATAAGTTCCGCTAACAGTTGTGCCTGCGGTAGTTCCAGAAGCACCGTAAGTAGTATTATTGCTTACAGCTGTGGAAGAGCCTGCCGAGCTATGTTGAATTGCTGAAACTCTCAAAGAAGCACTAGCGTCAGCATCAGAGTCCTTGTTTGAACTTGAGGTTGTATCTATTACATCGCCGGTATATTCGCCGGTGATGTCTACAAAACTATATGGACTTGAAAGTGAAAAAGATTGGATTCCGTTACTTGATGCTCGAGCTAAAAATGCTTTGGATCCATCATTATTAAATATAATATCAGTTGGGTTATCTGCATAGCTACTCACATCAAATGCACCATTAAATGTTGCTGTAGATAAGTTAAAACCGGTACTAAGATCGTATTCTAAAATATCTTCATTTTGCTGACCTGTGATAAACAATTTTGTGCCTGTTGCGTTAAATGAAATTCCCCTTGGTGTAGCTTCTTTTGCACTAAAATCTAAACTTCTACTTGTGTATGAAATTGTTGAGGAATCAAAAGCAGTTGATAGAGAATATTCATAAACAGTATCATTAATATCTCCCAGTAAAAACATTTTAGTTCCATCAGTATTAAAAGTAAAACCTCTAGGGTTGCCGTCTTGACCGCTAATTACAGTTGAAGTAGGTGTTGGTAATGAGGAAATATCATAGGCTGTAGATAAAGCAAATTCATGAATCTTTTTATTACTTCCTGAGCCATTGCTTATATACAGCTTCGTACCATCATTATTAAATCTTATACCACGTGGATTACCTGCGTGAGAAGAAATGTCTGTTGTACTACTTTGAGAAGCAGTATTTATATCAAAAGCAGTTGTTAAAGTATGTACAGAGATATCTGGTGAATTGCTATGATGAAGAACAAACATTTTGGTCCCATCATGATTAAATGCTACAGAACGAGTTGTATCTGTAGTTGCATATGGAGAACCAGTATCAAGAGATGCGGGTGTTACAGTATTATCATTACTGCTATTGATAACAGTCAAAGTTCCATCTTCATTAATGGTTCCTGTATCATTTTGTGCAACAGGAGTATCGTTCACTCCCGTTACAGTTATTGTTAAAGTTGCGGTAGCTGTAAGTGAGCCATCAGTGGCTTCATATGTAAATTCATCGGTTTCTATATCACCTGCGTCTAAAGCATCAGCTGCTGTTTGATCAGCTGTGTATATATAAGATCCGTCAGCACCAATTTTTAAAGTACCGTAAGTTCCGGTAACTGTTGTAAAATTACTTAAATGTGTACTGCTTGATGTAACAGAAGTGTATCCGCTATCAGTGCTATGTTTGATTTTCGACACACTTAAAGTTGCTGAGTCATCCGCATCTGTATCGTCATTTAATACATCATCTTGTGCTCCAGTTTTTGTCACTGAAGCGTCCTCGTTAACGGCATCAGTGTCATCGGTAGCAACAACCGGGTCGTTTATACCTGTGACAGTAATTGTTATATTTGCAGTATCTGATCCGGTATTACCATCAGAAACTTCATAGACAAAAACATCTGTAACTACATCACCTGCATCCAAGTCGTCGGCCAAACTTTGGTCTGCTGTATATATATAAGATCCGTCAGCACCAATTTTTAAAGTACCGTAAGTTCCGGTAACTGTTGTAAAATTACTTAAATGTGTACTGCTTGATGTAACGTTAGAGAAATCTCCTCCGTTCTTTTTTATTTTTGAAACACTAAGAGTATCTCCTTCAGGATCAGTATCATTTATAAGAACATCTCCTGTGACGCCAGTCGTTCCATCAGTAACAGTCACTGAGTCATCTTCATCTACTGCATTGGTGTTATCGGTTGCACTTGGGTTCTCATTGTCTTTACCAATAAGTGTAATCGTCAGAGTTGCGGTATCTGTTGCGTCGTGTTCATCTGATAAAGTATAAGTAAAGGTGTCAGTTAGGTTAGAGCTACTGGCACTAAATCCTGATATGCTGTCCCTAGCAACATATTTATATGAACCGTCTGATCCAATGGTAAGAGTACCATAAGTTCCTGTTACTGAAGTGCCATTGCTGTCATAGGAGGTATTATTAGTAACAGATGAAGATGAACCACCACTAGGTTGAATTGCTGAAATTCTTAATGTAGGAGATGCGTCAGGGTCACTGTCAACATGAGAGCTTGAACTGGTATTAATTATGTCACCTGAATGTTCTCCTGTTGCATTAAATGTGCTACCAGAGTCATTGGTTTCGTTGGCATTTGCCCCATTTGTAACTGTCAATGTTTCACCCTCATCAATCACACCCACATCATTCTGGGCACTCGGTGTATCGTTCACACCGGTTACTGTAATTGTTAATGTTGCAGTGTCAGTGTCTGTACCATCCGACAATGTGTAAGTAAAGACATCATCTATGCTGTCTCCAACGTCTAAAGCATCAGCTGCTGTTTGATCAGCTATGTATTTATAAGAGCCATCTGCACCAATTGTCAAAGTACCGTAGGTACCAACTATTTGTGTACCGCTACTTTCATAAGTCGAGCTTGAAGAAACAGATCCAGAGTTACCATTTGTATGCGCTATATTTGATACACTTAGGCTCGCGCTATCATCTGGATCAGAGTCATCGTTCATTACATCGTCTTGCGAAGCTGTTTTTATAACAGTAGCATCTTCCGCAACTGTATCTGTATCATTAACAGCAACAGGGGCATCATTAATACCTGTAACTGTAATAGTTAAGTTGGCAGTGTCTGTGAGTGCACCATCTGAAATAGTATAAACGAAAACATCTGTTACTTGATCACCCGCGTCCAGGTCATCTGCTGCATCTTGATCAGCGACGTAAGTATAAGAACCGTCAGCTCCAATAGTTAAAGTTCCGTATGTTCCAGTGACTGATGTGCCACTACTATTATATGTACTTCCTGCGGAAACATTTGAGTCAGTGCCACTGTTATGGTTAATTTTTGTTACAGTAATTGTATCTCCATCAGGGTCACTGTCATCGTTAAGCACATCATTCTGAGATCCTGTTTTGGTAACCGTAGCGTCCTCATTAACGCTGTCAGTATCATTTACTGCATCAGGTGCTTGATTTCCTGTTCTAGTAAATACTCTTATGATGTCACCATGCTGTGCACCATTATTAAATCCCACATAAAGTGTATTTGAGTCAGTATCGACACCAAACCAGTCACTTTTATGGCCTGAAGGTTTACTAGAATCTGTAACACTTGTGCTCCAAGTCCACTTTAATTTCTCTGTACTCCAAGCATTTTGGCCGCCATTACCGTGTTGGCTTATTGTGTGATAAGTCGCTCCACTTTTATCAACTCCCGAATATGCAATGATATTATTCATGTTGAACCAAACACCTAGTATTTCATTTTCAAAAGTAACTGACCTCACAGTATTTCTTCCTGAGTTTTCTGTAGCATAAACATAATATGAATTCATATTGATTGATGAGGCATCAACAGTAGTGGTGCCTGATGTTATGTCAGGGCCTGACGTTTGGACACCACTATTATTTTCCTCAAATCCATTAGATGTACTTGTGGTCTTGTAAAAAGTAAATGAGCCTGAGTTTATATTTTCTCTCTCTAGGGCAATAACAAAGGGTTTGTTGCCATCAGTGTGATTAGAAGCAGATGCTGCGTGTCCACCATCATTCGTACCCGCTCTTAAATTAGTTCCCGTATTTTCTACAAAACCATCTAATGATGAAATTCCATTTTGAAGAAGAGAGTGTTTGTAATCAACAACACTAATTCCATTAGTTTCAACGATACCGTATTTTTTTTCTAAGTTCCAATCACCACCCTTACCTGTAATATCATCAGAGGCCGCGATATCTGCTTGAGTGATATTTCCAATTTGTTGAATAAGTAACTTTCCCTGATCACCTTGAGCCAAGTTACAACCATAGAATAATAAGTCACCGTCTTGAGTTAACGAGTTACCAATTGATTGAAGTGTAGTGCTAAAAGAATTAATCGTTTCCGAATTTAATATTGAATTTCCAAGTACTACCTGACCAGTACTTGCGTGTCCTATTATATGTACTGCACCTATGTCACTTTGATCTTGCAAAATACTCTGCATTTTTGCAAAACCGTTTTCGTTGGAGTCAATTAAATAGATAGATTTTGTGTCATCGATAGAGTTAATGATTGTTTGATAATCATCAACGCCCTTGTCTATGAAAACAATTTCTTTTCTCGAGTCATTATTATTGTGTGTAATCGCTTTTAAATTTGTTGAAAGGTCAGTTTCATTGAGAGAGTTGTTTTGAATTTGGTCTTCGACAGCTTCAATGGCTTCACTAGCAGCATAAACAGCAGCACCATCGAACATGATTCTCGGTTCCAGCATTTGAATGCTAAAATGTGGATAAGTTTTCTGTTTATCAGCCACTTATTTACTCTCCTCTTATCTCTCCAGCCCAGAAATATACAATAAATTCAATGGATTTTCATTTAATTTGTAAAAATATATAAGAATTTCATAGTTGTTTTTTATCCACAATTATGAGATTTTATGCTGTTATTTTTGACGGGGAAAGAATGGCTAATTATAAGGTTTTTGTTGTATTTATTGCTACAATTTTCATTTGGGGGTGTTCAAAGACACCCATGCCAATTGTAAAAGAAGAAGTCCAGCTTTCATCCCAAAAAGATTTAGAGTATCTCAAACAAACATCTGAAGGTGCTCCTTTAGAGATTGATCTTTACCAGGCTATTGCGATCGCAATCAAAAATAACCGCGATTTACGATTGAATCTAATGGACTCCGCATTAAGTCAAGGCCAAATAGATGTGGTCAAGTTTGATATGTTGCCGAAACTATCAATCAACGCAGGTTATAAAGTTTTAGAAAAACATCCCGCTTCAACGAGTGTTAATATGACTGCTGAAAAAGACAGCGATGGAAACGATATTACTGGTACAGAAAATACAGCTGCAGAGGCTATTGCCGATAGCCCTACATACACTCTCTCACAACAAACACCCTCAAATTCATATGACATAGGTTTCACTTGGAATGCACTAGACTTTGGTTTGTCTTATGTCAGAGCAGGTCAGCAAGCTAACAAATATTTAATTTCAAAAGAGTTAGAACGTAAGGCTATTCATAATTTAACAAAAGAAGTTATTTATGCCTATTGGAAGACACTTTCTGCAGACGAACTATTAAGTCAAATAAATCCTTTAATGGATAGGGTTAATGCAGCTTTAGATGATTATGAATACATTGAAGAGCTTTTAATTAGTTCGCCTATGGATGCTTTATTGTACCAAAAAGAATTACTGGATGTTTTACAAATTTTAAATACACAGCGTCGAGCTTTAATGGACTCTCGCGCACAGTTATCTAAATTAATGGGACTATTACCAAATCAAGAATATACTTTAATCAAAACAGAACAGCCTCTAACGGAGTTAAATATGTCTCTAGAAGAGCAAGAAGAGGCAGCATTATTTTCAAGACCAGAACTTTTAGAGGTTAGATACCAAGAAAAAGTTACAGCTCAAGAGGCAAAAGCTTCCATGCTCTCATTGTTTCCATCACTTCAATTTAATGCCACATGGACTTATGACTCTAATAAGTATTTGTTAAACAAAGATAATGTGGAGTACGGTGCTGTTTTTGGCGCTAATTTATTGAATATTTTTCAAGCAAGTAACATCAATGACATTAATCAAATTAATGAAAAACTCATCGAAGAGCAAAGATTAGCTGTTTCAATGGCTGTTTTATCTCAAGTCCATATTGCTAATATCAACTATGCACAAAGTTTAAGAGAATACAGTAACGCTAAACACTACCTTAATGTTGCTAAGAGAATTAATGATTTAATTTCAAATGCTCAAAAAATATCTCGTTTTGGAGAATTAGAAATGATAAGAGAAGAAGCAAGCCTGCTTGTTTCGCAATTGAGAAATGACATTGCATATGCTGAATTACAATATAGCCTGGGAACGTTGTATTCATCTGTGGGAATGAACTTTACCCCAGAAAATTTATCTCAAATCAGCGATAATGAATTAGCATTTGCTCTTAAAGAAAATTTAAATCGTTGGACAAAAAAATATAATTCGTTTGTAACTATACCATTGAATGAGCAAAACCCTGTCCTTGTTCAATCAGCAAAAATAGTCGAAGAGAATGTGAATTTATCAAATTATGATTTCGTGGATTTTATATTTCAATTTGATGAGAAAACATTTTACTTAGAGGGTAGTGGCAAAACTAGATACAGCGTAAAGATGGCTAATGGGGATGCCTTACCATCATGGCTCGTATTCCTTCCTTCACAATATACTTTTGTTGCTAATCCGCCATTTGCTATGGGATCATTAGATTTAATAGTTGAAGCAAGTAACGATATCACAAATATTTCTGATACATTTACACTTAGTTGGAATACAAATAATTTGCGCCCTAAAAACACTCCTGAGGAAAAAATTAATGAAGACCTATTAGATGAACTAAACGAGATACTTGAAGCAAAACTTAAAAGTATCATTATCTTTGATGAGGAAGTAAATGAGGAACAGCTTGACTCTTTAATAGCAGCACTCAATTTTAAAGAGCAACAAAATGTAGAGGAAACATCTGACATAATCTTCGACTCAAGTTTCAAAATAAAATCTAAGCCCAAGCCCAGTAAAAATGTTTTAATTGCCGCTCTTAATGACAGTCTCGGGAGTCAAATAGAGTCAATGACTTCTTATGATCCCAATCAATCAGCGTTTATTCAAATTGGTGCTTTTAAGAAAGAAAAAGTCTCAAAAATTGTTGCTGATGATGTAGCAAAAAAAATAGGCACGCGTGTAGAGGTTAGACCAACATTAGTTTCAGATCCAGTAATGTACAGAATTTTAGTAGGACCAGAACATAAAGATCAAATTGTAAATGTAATTGCCGATATCATGGAACTGGGAATATCGGATTATTTTTTAACCCAAGGATAAATTAGCAAAATGAATGAGTCTAAAGCGAAGTAAATTTTGGACCTAGAATTTAAGTTTATTTTTTTTTAGCCTTAATGCATTGAGTTTTATAAAACCCTCTGCGTCACGTTGATCATAATTTGAAGTCTCAAAAGTTGCTAGGTCTTCATCATATAAGCTATTAGGTGACTGTCTTCCAATAACAATCACATTGCCTTTATATAGAGCCAACCTTACTTCACCGTTTACTCTTTTCTGCGTGGCATCAATTGCTTTTTGCATCATTACTCTTTCTGGTGCGAACCAATATCCATTATAAACCAATCTCGCATACTTAGGCATAAGTTCATCTTTTGTGAAAACCTCTTCTCTGTCCAAAGTAATGCTTTCCATAGCACGGTGGGCTTTAAGAAGAATTGTCCCGCCTGGTGTTTCATATACTCCTCGAGATTTAATTCCCACGTATCTATTTTCTACAATATCTATTCTTCCAATTCCGTTTACTGCTCCTAGTTTATTTAACTTTTCTAATAGATTGAATGGTGAGAGTTTTTTTCCGTTAATAGCAATAGGATCACCATTTTTAAATTGAATAGTTATCAATGTCTCTTTGTTCGGTGCTGACAGAGGACTTTTTGAAATACCAAAAACATTTTCAGGTGGTCTTTTCCAAGGGTCTTCAAGAATTTTTCCTTCAGCAGATCGATGAAGAACATTTGCATCTACACTGTACGGAGACTCTTTCTTATTATGTTTCATGATAGGAATTTTGTTATTAGCTGCAAATTCCAACAGTTTTGTTCTAGATGATAAATCCCACTCTCTCCAGGGTGCAATTACTTTTATTTTAGGATCTAAGGCATAGTAAGAAAATTCAAATCTTACCTGATCATTTCCTTTACCTGTTGCTCCATGAGACACTGCGTTAGCTTTTTCTTTTTTTGCAATTTCAATTTGTCTCTTAGCAATTAATGGTCGAGCAATTGATGTGCCTAGAAGATACTCACCCTCATAAATTGTATTACAACGAAACATTGGAAAAACATAGTCTCTAACAAATTCTTCTTTTAAATTTTCAATGTATATTTTCTTAGCGCCAAGTTTTTTTGCTTTGATTTTCGCTTCAGTTAACTCTGCGCCTTGACCAAGATCAGCTGCATAGGCGATGACATCTGCGTTATATTCAGTTTGCAGCCATTTCAGTATGACGCTTGTGTCTAATCCGCCTGAGTAGGCTAAAACAATTTTATTTTTCATTTTCTTAGCAGTCTTGTTGAAGAGAATTATATGCGTTAGTAAAACCTATTAACGTATAAGCATCTGTTGTTTCTGTACCTCTTTTTGAATATCCAACAACTGTCATTTTTTTACCAGCTTTTAAAGCTTTAATGATGACAGTATCATCTGCCATCGACCAAGCAGAGTCATCTTCTCCAAAAAATTGATAATTTTTTGAGTCAATAGTAACTTTAACATATTTTTGTGAGTCATATGGATAGCCAGCGTCTATTCTTACGTATTCAGCTGCTCCTTCTTTGAATACATAAAAAATTACTGCTCCTCTGTTTGTGTAATCACCTTTTTCTGAAGTCGGTACTTGAAAAATTGAACATGTTTTGTTGTTTATTTTTTTAAAGGACCACTTGCCGTGCTCGAAATCAATAGAGTGACTAGCAAACAAATTACTCATTAGAAAACATAAGAACAAAACTAGATATGATAATTTTTGTTTAAACATGCTGATTTGATGTCAGAGAATATACCAATTAAGATTGATTTTTAAAATAATAAATGGAATGATGTATATGGAGAGATTAATGGTTAAAGTTAAAAATCCCTTTGTGGAGGCATTACAGAATATTGCTGAAAGGCAGGATATTGGGAGTTTTAAAAAAATTTTTGATTATTTTGGTCCAAGGCTGAAGTCTTTTTTAATGAAGTCAGGTGCAGATGATGCTGTCGCAGAGGAAATAATTCAAGAAACCATGACAATTATCTGGACCAAAGCTGATTATTATGACCCATCTGTGGCTTCACCAAGTACCTGGATTTATACTATTGCTCGGAATAAGAAAATTGACATTTTAAGAAAAACTAGAAAAGCGGTTTTGGAGGACATTGAGACTGCAATTTTGCCTCCCGTTGAATCCAAAGCAGATGAGAATATCGAACATGATCAAAAATTTGAAATGGTAGCACAATATTTAGATGATCTTCCAAAAGATCAACTAGATCTGCTAAAAATGAATTTCTTCGAGGAAAAATCACATGGTGAAATCGCTGAGATTACCAAAATCCCATTAGGCACTGTAAAATCAAGAATTCGTCTAGCATTAGAGAAGATCCGCGGCAAATTGGAACAAGACGGAAGTATGGTTAATCTAAATAATGATGGCGGTAGTATGGTTAATTAAAAATGACATTCGAAATTCTAACTACACCCGTAAACTCACCTGCAAGTCTTATTTTCCAGCAGTGCTTGGCTGAAGTTGACCCTGATAATAGGTCTCTAAACTCTGCAATGAATGAGGTGGGTGGTTATTTTTTAGATAAGTCTGAGACCTCTCCACTCTCTAATGAGTTATGGAATAAAGTTTTAGATCAAACAAAAAATGAAACATTATTGCCTCAAATTGATGAGGAGCACGATCCTTTATTAAGTCAATTACCAATTACTTTAAGATCCCATTTAAAAAATAAAAATATTAAGTGGAAATCTTTTAAGGATGTTAAGGTTGCTTCTATACTCCCCAAGGACAACAATGAAAAACTAGAACTTATCCACGTAATGCCTGGTGCAAAAATTCCTCAACACACACATGAAGGTAATGAAAGTTTTTTAGTTTTGCACGGTTCTTATAGTGATGAGTATGGCAACTATAAGCAAGGATCTGTTCAAGTAAGAAGTGATGATCATAATCATACACCTGTTGGTGATGCAAAAACTGGTTGTATTGGACTCGCTTATACTCATGGTAAAATTAAATTCTCCGGTAAATTTGGTAAGCTACTAAATTTAATCGCTAACTAATTTTAATTAAAAAATATATAGAATATGCGCTGGAGCAATACCGGCCGTTAGTATTAACCTTAAAATGAAATAATCAGTTTTAATTATTTTTTCTTTGAAATAAAAGAAGAAATCAAAGCATAAAACTATAAAATAACCTGCTATAAAAAGCCCTATAGTTTCACCAAATTTTAAGTCAAATGCTAAAACCAAAAATGCATAAACAGCTGGGCAAACACTAAACAAAATTGCAATATTATTTTTTGATTGAAGATAAACACCCCAATACACTGCACCCAAAAATGACATTATGACTGCAGAGTAATAAACGAACATGTCTTTATCAAAATCGAGAAATATTAAATCGATGTTGTAAAAACAAAGATAAAAAGGAATTAAACCAGGAATACCTATAAGGTAAATCATTCTTGATAAAGTTTATCGATTTGCTCTGCTAAATCTAGGTCTCTTTGGGTAACTTTCTGAACGTCGTGAGAAATAAGAGAAATGGTAACAGTACCGTAATCTAAAATAATTTGAGGATGATGATTTTTTTTCTCAGATAACATTGCTACTTGACTGGTAAAGGCGAAGCTTTTTCTGTAGTTTTTAAATTCAAAAGTTTTTGTTAGTCTTCCCTCATTATCTTTTGGCCAATCAGTCATAGCTTAAGGTGCGGGTGATGGATTGTTTTCATGTACATCATTAATTTCATCAATAATTTCTTTTGATAATTCTATATCTACTGAATTTATATTTTCTTTCAACTGATCCATTTTTGTTGCACCAATAATATTACTTGTGACAAACTCTTGTTGGTTAACAAATGCAAGTGACAATTCAGTAGGGGTAAGCCCGTTATCCTCTGCAATTTTACAATATTGCTCTGTAGCAACAATTGATCTATCATTGGTGTACCTAGTCCAATCCTCCCAAATTGTTAAACGTGCACCATCGGGTTTTTTTGAATTTCTATATTTTCCAGTTAACACACCGCAAGCTAAAGGTGAGTAAGCTAACAAACCTACCTGATCTCTAATGGATATTTCAGACATACCAACTTCATAAGTTCTGTTTAGTAAACTATATGGATTTTGGACAGACATAACTCTTGGTAAATTTTTATATTTAGACAAATTAATGTAATTAGACAAGCCATAAGGAGTTTCATTAGATAAGCCAAGATATCTAATCTTACCTTGATCGATAAATTTTTTTGCTGTCTCTAAGATTTCTTCAAATGGGGTCCATTCTTTTTCTTCTTTATAATTTTTATATCCCAACCTTCCAAAAAAATTTGTTTTTCTCTCTGGCCAATGTAGTTGATAAAGATCAATGTAATCTGTTTGTAATCTTTGAAGACTACCTTCTAGTGCTTCGGTGAAATGTTTCTCATTAAATTGTAGACCACCTCCTCTAATCCATCTTACATCAGGGCCTGCGACTTTTGATGCTAATATTACTTTCTCTCTGTTATTTTTTTGTTTAAACCAATTTCCAATTATTTTTTCAGTGGCACCATATGTTTTTTCTTTCCCCTTAACTGAATAATATTCCGCGGTATCAAAGAAATTGACCCCTTTTTCCATAGAATAATCCATTTGCTCAAACGCCTCATTTTCTGTATTTTGCTCGCCCCAAGTCATCGTACCAAGACAAATAAGGCTTACTTGTAGATCAGTATTTCCTAAGGGTTTAAATTTCATAAAAGATTCATACGGTTTTACTTGAAAAATATCAAGATAATAGCCATATTAAAAATAATTAAGGAGAAATAATGGTCGAATTAAAACAAAATACATATTCGCAGTCACAATCTACTGTTATAGATCAGGGCTTAAGAGATTATATGATGAAAGTCTATAACTACATGACATCTGGTTTAGCAATAAGTGGTCTTGTGGCATGGGGATTTTCTCAGTCTCCTACTTTAATGGGGGCTATTTATGGCACAGCACTTCAATGGGTTGTAATGCTCGCTCCACTTGGGTTTATTTTCTTTTTAGGTGCAAGATTACAAAAAATGTCCACCTCTGCAGCTCAAATGACATTTTGGGCTTTCGCTGCTGTGATGGGAATTTCACTGTCTTATATATTCATAGTTTTCACTGGCGTAAGCATTGTTAGAGTATTTTTAATCACAAGCTGTACATTCGCTGCGATGAGCATCTATGGATATGCAACTAAAAGGGATTTAACCAAGTTTGGTTCATTTCTTATGATGGGGCTCATTGGAATTATTATTGCTAGTGTTGTAAATATATTTTTACAAAGTTCAGCGATGCAATTTATAATTTCTTGTGTGGGTGTTTTAGTATTTGTGGGTTTAACTGCTTACGATACTCAAAGAATTAAATCAACTTATTATCAAGTTGCTGGAACTGCTTTTGCAGGAAAAGCTGCCATCATGGGTGCACTGACATTATACTTAGACTTTATAAACCTATTCATAATGTTGATGCAATTATTTGGTCAAAGAAGATAAATAAATTTCAAATTTAATTATTAAGGGGTCATTATTGGCCCCTTTTTTTTTACTAAATTAACGTATCAATTTTTTAATTAGTCATTAATATCCTCGCGTGATTGGATACATCTTAGCAATAGGTGCTGCAGCTACGTGGTCTATGGTTGCTTTATCAGCAACTAGAATTGTCAGATATTTTGGAAGTTATAATTATAACCTTTTAAGATTAATAGGAATAGTAGTCCTCTTCTTACCCTACATTATAGTAAATTGGGATCCAATTTATTTCAATAAATCAATATTCATAGCAATATTTTTATCTTCGGTAATAGGCATTATAATAGGAGATACATTTTTATTTGTGTGCCTCAAAAGGCTTGGGCCTAGAAGGCAAGCTTTATTATTTTCCTTGCAAATACCCTTTACTATCATTTTAGCAAAAATATTTTTACAAACACTTCCATCTATGGTTGAGCTATTTGGCTGCTTTTTAATTTTTTTTGGAATCATAGTTGCAATACAGTTTAATCGAACAATTCCCGATGATGACTTAGAAAATATTCAAGGAAACAAATATATAGGACTGATTGCTGGTGTTGGTCTAGCACTGTGCCAGGCTATTGGAATCATTCTTATGAAACCTGCACTTGAGGTAACAGACCCAATCATTGTGTCTTATGTAAGAGTTTTAATAGCAGCGATATTGATGTTTTTTAGCTTAGGATTTCTGAAAAATAATAATCTTTTAGAAAGAATGAAAGATGTTAAAAAAACTTTTTATAGTATTTTTCTTGGCTTTATGGGAATGGGTGTTGGAATGACTATGTTAATAATTGCTCTTAAAAATGGAGATCCTGGAATTATTTCAACTTTATCAAGCACAATGCCAATTATGATAATACCGATATTATGGTTTGTTACTAAAAATTATGCAGGGCATCTAGCTGTAATAGGCGCTACGCTTACTTGTTTTGGAGCAGGGATAATTTTTTTAAATTAATCCGAGCCTTTCTCAACGTTGACTATTTTTAGATCCTTTGTTTTTTTAATTTGTGTTTGTAATATTTTGTTTAAGGGATCCTTACCTAAGTATTTTTTAAATTTTTTCTGACTTTGTGTAGCTTTATCTGTATTACCCTCAGTTATTGCAACTAATGTCTCTCTTAGATGTTCAAGACCTTTTTGCTCATTTGAGGATTTGTAGCGCATATATGCAGCTCGTGGATAAATAAAAAGCTTCGTAAATGCATAAGAAAACAAAATTAAAAGAATAAGAAATGTTATTAAGACAAAAAGGAATTGGACAATGGGAATACTCAGTTGCCAAATTCCTAAAACTAGTGAGAGATTGCCAGCATTGTTAAACAGATAAAAAAGAACACCGTAACCACTTATAAAAATTATTAAAATTATTAGAAGTCTTATCATTAAATCATATTCTCAAGAAAAATTTGATTATCGCTGTAGATTTGGGCTAGTTCATAAGAAGATTTAAAAAATATTTTTTGATTAGGGTTTAATTTCTCATATTCAATTATCGCCTTTGTATATTGTCGATTATACATTGCATTAATAAATGATGGTAAGGGTTCTAATGAATTTTTTGTTATCTGAATTTCAAATATATTTTCAATAATTCTTTTAAGCCATTGAAAATTATTTTGTTTCATAAACTCATTTTGTATATATGTATTTTCATTAATTTGTAATTGCTGTAATGAATATGTATAGTCTGGAATAGTTAGTAATTCTTTAAATTTTTCTTCATTAAAAAATAAATATTGATTTTGAAGTTTTTGAATATTTTTATTTCGAATTTGCTGTTGATCAATATTAACTATAATCTGATTTATTGACAAAATTAATTCATATGCTTCATCATTGGATAATGTAATTTGTTGTGGCTCTGGCTCAACAACAGTAGTTTGGGGTATTTCTTGAACATTTTTTGCTAACTCTAGTATAAGAGACTCAAGACGATCTACTTTATCTTCGAGTTCTTTGTTATTTAAGTCATTAACAGACGTTGTCTTTTTTTGAACATTTGGTGATTGAGTTTCTTGATTTAATTTGCTGATTTGAGACTCATCAAATATTAAAAGGTTATTTTGATACAAGTAGCCTCCTGCTACAGTTATAATGATTAAAAATATAACTATCAGGAAAAGATTTCGTTGTAGAAAACTTTTTTTACTGTCATTTTTTTGATTTTCAGACATTCAATAAGAATCTATATTTTTTTATAATAATGAAAGTTTTAGCAATAGAAAGTTCTTGTGATGATACATCTATAGCAATTGTAAATGATGATAAAACTGTTGAGTTTCTTGAAACAATTAATCATAAGAAATTTCATAAAGATCTTGGGGGCGTCATACCCGAAATGGCAGCACGACAGCATTTAGAAATTCTAGATATATTAGGTAAATCAATTAAAAAAATTAATTTTTCCAAAATTTCAGCAATAGCTGCAACATTTGGACCTGGGCTTATTGGTGGATTAATTGTGGGGTCATCTTTTGCAAAAGGTTTGTCAATATCTAAAAACGTCAAACTTGTTGCCATTAATCATTTGCAAGCACATTTATTATCGCCTCGACTTGTATCTGAAATTAAGTTTCCGTATTTATGTCTACTCGTCTCTGGAGGAAATACTGCATTAGTATTGGTTAAAAATTCAAAAAGTTTTATCACTCTTGGATCAACAATTGATGACTCAGCAGGTGAGTGTTTTGATAAAGTGGCTAAAGGGCTGGGGTTGGGGTACCCTGGTGGGCCAGAAATAGAACACTTAGCATTAGGTGGCAATATTGAGAAGTTTAAACTCCCAATGCCTTTAACAAAGAAAAATAATTGTAATTTTTCTTTTTCAGGTTTAAAAACAGCAGCACTAAATACCATCAAAAATAATAAAAAAACAAAATTATTTCTTAGAGACTTTTCGGCTTCGTTCCAACATACTGTATCTAAAGTGTTAGAAATAAAAATATTAAATAGCATTAAACTCTTACAAAAAGAAAATATTAAAATTAATGATTTTTCTATTTGTGGTGGAGTAGCGGCAAATAAATATTTAAATACTGAACTTAAAAAACTTATTTCAACAAAGAAACTTAATTTTCATCAAGTACCTTTATCTTTATGTACCGACAACGCTGCAATGATTGGTTGGAACGCTATTGAATATATGAAAACTAGAAAAACCAAATTAAATAATTATAATGTTAGACCATCACCCAATATATTAATACATGAACACTTCTAAAAATTATTGGCTTCTAAAATCAGAGCCTAGTTCTTGGTCATGGGATCAACAAAAAAAGAAAAAAACTGAACATTGGGATGGTGTTAGAAATTACCAGGCAGCAAATAATATGAAAAACATGAGAAAAGGTGATGAGTGTCTGTTTTATCACTCAGTAACAGAGAAGGCCATAAAGGGAATAGTTAGGGTTACTAAGGAATATTATCCAGATCACACAGATAAAAAGGGAATATTTGGAATGATTGATGTAACTTATGTCAAAGATCTAAATGAAGTTTACTTATCAGAAATTAAAGCAGACCCATTTTTCCAAGATTTTCCGCTCGTAAAACAAGCCAGATTAAGTGTGATGCCTGTAACATTGAAGCAATGGAAGAAATTAATTAGTATGAGTGAAAAAAATGAGAGAATTTAAATTATCTAATCCACTCTTATCAAAAGAACAATATGAAAAGATGTATACAGAGTCTTTTAATGATAAAGAGCAATTCTGGTCTAAAGTGGCAAAATCTCAACTAACGTGGTCTAAAGATTTCACTAAAGTTAAAAACACCGACTATGACGGTGACGTATCTATTAAATGGTTTGAGGATGGTGAATTGAACGTTTGTTATAACTGTGTCGATAGACATGTGGAAACACAACCAAATGAAATAGCAGTTATTTGGGAGGGAGATGATACTAGTAAAAATAAAACTTACACCTATAAAGAACTAAAGTCAGAAGTAAGTAAATTTGCAAATGTTCTTAAAAAACTTGGTGTACGAAAAGGCGATGTAGTAACAATTTACTTGACTATGATTCCTGAAGTTGCATTTGCTATGTTGGCTTGTGCAAGAATAGGTGCAGTTCATTCAGTAATATTTGGGGGCTTCGCCCCAGAGTCAATAGCAGGACGAATTAAAGATTGCAAATCACAATTTGTAATTACAGCTGACGAGGGTGTTCGAGGTGGAAAGATAATTCCACTTAAAAAATATATTAATACAGCTTTAGAGAGTTGTGATAGTTCCATAAAGACTCTTGTAATTCGGTATACAAATACTCAAGAGGAATTACATAAAGATAACAATTTTTATTATGATGAATTAATTAAAGAAGTAGACGATCAATGTGTATGTGTATCAATGAATGCAGAAGCTCCTCTTTTCATTTTATATACATCTGGTTCTACAGGTAAGCCAAAAGGTGTTCTTCATACTACAGGGGGATATTTAGTTTATGCCTCATTTACGCATAAATACTCTTTTGACTATCATCCAGGTGATGTTTACTGGTGCACCGCCGATGCTGGATGGATTACAGGACATTCTTATTCTGTTTATGGTCCGCTCGCAAACGGTGGTAAAACATTATTGTTCGAAGGCGTTCCTAACTATCCAGACTTTTCTCGCTTTTGGGAGGTTTGCGATAAATACAAAGTTAATATTTTTTACACAGCACCTACTGTTTTAAGGTCTTTGATGAAAGAGGGTAATTCATATATTGAAAAATGTGATTTAAGTTCTTTAAGAATTTTGGGGACGGTTGGCGAGCCAATTAATCCTGAGGCTTGGAGTTGGTACTCAACGGTAGTAGGTAAAGATAAATGTCCTATTATAGATACCTGGTGGCAAACTGAAACAGGAGGACATTTAATATCCCCAATACCTGGGGTTTCGAAACTTAAACCTGGTAGTGCAACCAAACCATATTTTGGAATTGAAGCTGCAATTGTAGACGATAGTGGAAATATTTTAGAGGGTGAGTGTGAAGGTAAGCTATGTATATTAGATAGTTGGCCAGGTCAAATGAGAACTGTATACGGTGATCACAAGCGTTTTACTGATACATATTTTAGCCAGTACAAAGGAAAGTATTTTACAGGCGACGGATGTCGAAGAGATAAAGATGGATTTTATTGGATTACTGGCAGGGTTGATGATTGCATAAATGTGTCAGGTCATTTGCTTGGGACAGCAGAAATTGAAAGTGCTTTTGTTGAACATGAACTTGTTTCTGAAGCTGCTGTAGTAGGATACCCACACGATATTAAAGGTCAGGGTATTTATGCTTATGTTACTACAAAAACAGGTGTGGAAGTTAGTGAAGACTTGAAAAAAGAACTCATTCAATGGATAAGAAAAAAAATAGGGCCCATAGCAACTCCCGATAAATTACAATTTTCTCCTGGGCTTCCAAAAACTAGGTCGGGTAAAATAATGAGAAGAATTTTAAGAAAAATTGCCTCTCAAGAAGAGGACCAACTTGGTGACACGTCTACATTAGCTGACCCAAATGTTGTACAATCTTTAATAGACGGGTCTAAAAATATCTAATTTATCAGATATCTCAAATTTATTTTACTCAATCAAAAGAATTGATCAAGGAAGTAGCATCGATAATGCTTTAAATACTTATCCTAAACTAAAGAGAAATTTTCTTTTTTTTATAATTCAAGAGTATTACAGAAATTACGAAAATTTAAATCAAGTACTTTTAAAATATACAAATAATAAAACACCAAAAAAGGTTTTAACAATTTTAAAAATTAGTTTAGTGCTTATGTTTTTTTCAAATAAGCCGCATTATGCTATTGTGAATGATACAGTTGAAGCTAGTAAAGAATTTAAAAAAGATGGATTAGTGAATGCTGTATTGAGAAGTGTATTAAGAGACAAAAATAATATACAACTTGGAAAATTTATTTATCCTAAATTTAAAAAAATAGTTGATAAAGTTTTTTCTAGTAAATCTATAAGAAAATATATTTATCAGACTCTTTTTGAAAAACCTATAAACTATCAAGTAAGTCTTAAAGATCAAAAAGATGCTATATACGAAAAAAGAGTTTTTTTATTGGAAAAAAAAATTAAGTCAAACTGTTATGTTCAAGATATAGGAAATTTTGAAATTATCAGATCAACGATATCTTTTTATAATGACAAAAATATATTAGATATCTGTGCTGCTCCTGGTGGGAAAAGTATATTGTTGCAATCTTTTGGTTTTACAGTATGTGCAATTGATAAATCACAAAATCAAATAAATAAATTTTATGAGAATTTAAGACGATTGAAGTTAAACTTAAATATTAAGAAAATTGATTTTTTAAAGGAAAAATATTTAGTTAAATATAACTCAATACTTTTAGATGCCCCCTGTAGTGCACTCGGAACTTTCAAAAGGAACCCTGACGTAACAAAAAAAGTCGATCAAGCTCAAATTAAGAAACATCAAAAAACTCAAATAGAAATACTTGAAAAATCGTTGAAAATATTAAAAAAAAACGGTTTTTTAGTATATATTGTATGCTCATTTCATCCTTTTGAGACAATCGATGTCATTGATAAAATTTCACAAAAACATAACAATATTAAAATACACAATATTAACTCAGAAAAAATGATAAAAAGAAAAAATGGATATTTTATTAATCCATTGAAGTTTAAGAATTTTGGAGGCTCTGATATTTTTTTCGTATCAGTTTTAGAAAAAAAATAATGTCGATAATTATTTCCCCATCAATTTTAGGTGGCTCTTTCTCTAATATGGAAAAAACTATATTAGAAATCAACAAGTCTAGAGCGGAATACATTCACTTCGATGTTATGGATGGAGATTTTGTACCTAATTTAACATTTGGTCCCCAGTTTATATCTAATTTGAGATCATACTCTAACAAGGTATTTGATGTACATCTCATGATAAATAGAGTTGAAAAATTTATTGATGATTATATCGAAGCTGGATCAAATATTATTTCTTTTCATATAGAAATTGATGATGATATAAAAAGTCTTATATCTAAAATAAAAAATAATAATATAAAATGTGGGATTGCAATTAAACCCAAAACCCCATGGGATAACATTGAACCTTACCTAGATGATATTGATCAAGTTATCGTAATGACAGTAGAACCCGGATTTGGCGGGCAAGTCTTTATGAACGATCAAATTAATAAAATTAAAAAAATATCTGAATACATTAAATCTAAAAATTTGGATGTTAAAATAGAAATTGATGGTGGAATAAATTATGAGACTGGAAAAACCTGCATTGAAGTTGGAGCAGATATCTTAGTGGCTGGTTCATTTCTATTCAAACAAGAGGATCTTATTAAAGCCACTAACTCTCTATTTGATACATTGAATTAATGGGCAAGAATGTAATTATTTCTGTTTTTGATAAATCTAATTTAGATGTCATAGCAAAATTTCTAATTAATAAAAAATTTACAATCTATTCAACAGGAGGCACTTCAAAATTTCTAAGAAAAATAAATATCCCACATAAAGAAATAACTAAATATACAAAGCAAAAAGAAATACTTGGCGGACGTGTCAAAACCCTTCATCCAAAAATCTTTGGAGGTCTCTTAGGGACGAATGCTAAAGATCATAAAAATGATTTGAAAAAAGAGAAGATTGTCGAATTTGATCTATTAGTGGCGAATTTGTATCCGTTCGAAGAAACAGTTAAAAATACAAAAACTAAGTCAAAAATCATAGAAATGATTGATATTGGTGGCCATAGTTTAATAAGAGCAGCTGTTAAAAACTATGAGAAAACTATACCCCTTATTAACCCAAGAGATTATGATTATTTTATAAAAAATTTTCCCTTAAAGCCCATATTAAAAAAGAAGTTTGCAATAAAAGCAATTGATCATATTACGGAATACGATTATGAAATTTCAAATTGGTTCAAAGGTAAGTCATTAACTAAATATCCGTTGAGATATGGAGAGAATCCTCAACAAAAAGCATCAGCTATAATTGATAACAATAAATTTTCTCAAATTAGTGGTGATAAAAAACTTAGCTACAATAATCTTTTAGATATAGATGCAGGGGTGCAGCTAACATATGGGTTTAAAACAAAAAGTAATATTTGCACGATAATAAAACATGGCACTCCCTGCGGTGCATCATTAAAAAAAAATCAAGCCGAAAGTTACCTTAAAGCGCTTGCAGGTGATCCTCTAAGTTCTTTTGGTGGGGTTATTGCTTTCAATCAAGTATTAAAAAAACAAACTGCTAAACTATTGATAAAAAATTTCTACGAAGTAGTAACTGCACCTGAATTTGAAAAAGAAGCTCTTAAATTGCTTAGAGAGAGGAAGAATTTAAGAGTTATTAAGGTAAAAAAAGGTTTAAAGAATATCGAGAAAAAATCTTTTTTTGGAGGAACGTTGATACAGGATGTAAATACTAAAAACTCCTCTGTGGATACAATAAATGGAAAAAATAAATTAGATAAAGAAAAATTTGGGTTTTTTGTAAATGTCTTAAAAAATATAAAATCTAATGCTATTGCTTTGTTTGATCAAGATAGCCTAGTATCCCAGTCAGGGGGTCAAACTTCCAGAGTTGACGCATTAGAGATCTGTCTCAGAAAGTTTAAATATCAAAGTGACGTAAACAAAAATAAAAACCTATTTTTATTTTCAGATGCATTTTTTCCATTCACAGACTCACTATCAATAATTAAAAGGCAAAAAATTAAAATTGATATTTATGCACCAATGGGATCCAAGAACGACTCAAAAATTTGTAATTATGTGAAGAAGCATAAATTAAAATTTTTTAAGTTGAGTGATCGCCATTTTAAACATTGATAGATATATTTAAAAATAAACCTCCTAAAAGAGAGTATAAACAACTTAAAAGATATCAAAATAAGACGTTTATAAAGAAATATAGTTTAAATATTGTTTATGATTTTTTTAAAGAATATCCTGAAGAAAAAAGAGGAAGAAAGAATTTTAAAAATAAAGAGGTTCAAAATGTAAAGGCCTTGATATATGAGGATATTTTTCAAAAAGCTATCGCTATAAAAGCAGACTGCATTGGTTCAATAAAAGAAGATGTATCAAAAGAAAAAATTATGATTACAGTGTCCTTTTTCAGAAAAAATGAATGATAATAGAATTTTATTTGTTGATCTAGATGGAACTTTAATCAAAGAGGACTTATCAAATTTAGCATTTGTTGATTTTTTAAAGAAAAAACCTTTTTTGCTTTTCTTTTATTTGTTCATTTTTTTGTTCAAAGGGAAATCTTTTCTTAAAGAAAAAATATCAACAGGTTTTAAGGTGCCAATAAAGAAATTGAAGTTTAACCAGGCATGTCTTGAATACATAAAACAAGTTAAGAATCATCATAGGGTGGTATATCTAATATCAGGAAGTCATCAGTTACTAGTAGATCAAATAGATCAACATTTAAAAATTTTCTTCGAGTCATTTGGTACAAAAAAAAACTTTAATATGGTTGGTATAAATAAAGTTAAGTTTATAAATGATGAATTAAAAATTTTCAGCTTTGACTATTTAGGAAATAGCAATCAAGATTTACCAATTTGGGAACATACCAAGAGAATTATTTATACAAATGTATCAAATGATTTAAAAAAAATTATAGATATGTCAGAATTAGATAAATTCGAAGTAAAAGAAAAATTTAATTGATAATGACAATTTTATTATTTTCTCAAATTTTTATAGTTTGTTTATTAGGGGCAATGTCCCCGGGCCCAAGCATGGTTGTGGTTGTAAATAATGCAATTTTTAAAAGTAAGTTCAGTGGCGTATTAACTGCAATTGGCCATGGTATTGGAATTAGTATCTATGCTCTATGTGCAGTTATTGGAATTGGCTTAATTATACAAACAAATATATTTGTTTTTAATTTACTGAAATTATTATCAATATTCTTCTTACTTTATTTAGGAATTCAAACAATCAGAAGTAGAAATAAAATCGAGTTTGGTGGAAATCAGAATTTCAGTGTCACGAAATCGTTTTCCCAAGGTTTTTTAATATCAATATTAAATCCAAAGATTTTTATTTGGTTTTTAGCAATTTACTCACAATTTATGTCTTATGATAATGATATGTTCTTGAATGTAGCGTTAGTATTGATTGCAGGAACTGTTGACGCCCTATGGTACATACTTTTAGTGAACTTAGTTACCTCAAAGGTTATTCTAGACCAAATTAAAAAAAAATCAGGGATCATACAAATAATTGTTGGATATTTGTTAATTTTAATATCCGCGTTACTACTGTTGGAAATTTTGATTTAATATAATGAGTGAGCAAGAAATATTAAATTTATTGAAAAATAATAAATTTATTGAAGCAAAACAATTAGTAGAAAATCTTTTAAAAACAGAAACAGAAAATTTAACTTATAAATTTTATTATGGGCTTATTTTAGCCAACGATAGAAAATATAAAGAGGCAATACCTTTTTTTGAGGAGGTTTTATTAGCTGACCGAAACCATTATGACTCAAATTTTAATATAGCTGGATGTTATCAGGGTCTTTTAATTTTTGATAAAGCTATAGAGTCTTATAAGAATTGCTCAAAGATTGACGTAAATAAATTTGAACCCTATCATCAGATAGGAGTCTGCTATAGACAATTGAGAGAATACGAGGACTCGATAATATTTTTAAATAAGGCTTTAGAAATTTCTCTCAATGCAAAATCTCTTTATGTTTTAGGTAATGTATATAGAGAAAATGGTCAATTGGAAGAAGCTAGAAAATTTTTTACAAAATCTATAAGCGTAAATAAAGAGTTTACCCAATCGAAACTATCTATTGCAAATTTGGAAATAGATAATGGCAACTATGATCAAGCATCAAAATTGTTAGATGAAATAATCCAATCTGATAATAGTGATCGAAACATGATATCTGCACAAATTATGATTGGATATATTTTAAAATCAAAAGGAGAATTTGAGGAAGCGATAAGAATAAATAAAGATATTTTGGAAAAAGACCCTAAAAATATCGATGCATCTTATAATATTTCACAATGTTATTTATTTACTAAAGATTATGAGAAAGCCTGGTTCTTTCATGAATCAAGATATAATTTACAAAACTTAGTTTTATTGAAACAGATATATGAGAGTTTTAATAAACCCAAATGGGATTTGAGTAGACCAAAAAAAAATGTTCTTTTCTATGGTGAACAAGGTATTGGTGAGCAGATAATATACTCTCAATTTTTTGAGACTGTAAAAGATCAATTTGATAACTCAACTATTGCTGTGAATGAAAAATTAATACCTTTTTTTAAAAAAATTTACCCAAATACAAAAATAATAAATTATAAAAAAATTTTTGAATATAGTGATTATGATTATCATTTACCTATGGGATCAATGGGATTATACTTTCAAAAAAATATCAATCAAATTAACTTACAAAGAAAAATCTCATATTCTTCTGACTCAAAAATCCCTGATAAAATTAAAAAACTTCGATGTGGCATATCATGGAAAAGTACAAATAAAATTTTTGGAAACAAAAAATCTATTGAGCTAAATAGCTTTAAAAATATTTTATCAAATGAAAATATAGAGTTTATAAATCTACAATATTCTGATGAAACAAAAGAAATTAACCAAGTAGAAAAAGATCTTGATAAAAAAATTTTTGTGGAGCATGAAATAGATTGTTTTAATGATATCGACGGAGTTGCAGGCTTAATAAAGTCTTGTGATTTCTTAATTACAGTTAGCAATTCAAACGCTCATATTTCAGGAAAATTAGGTGTGAAAACATTATTACTGCTTCCATATAACGATGGCAAACTTTGGTATTGGGGATTAAATAATGATAGAGATATTGTTTGGTACCCATCTATTTTGCCAATAAGGCAAGAAAGTGTAAATAACTGGGAAAGTTGTCTTTCAAAGTTATACAAAGAGTTTGAAAATTACTTGTAAATAGACTTAACATCACTAGGTTTGATTCATGAATATTTATATTGGTTATGACAGTAGAGAGGATCTAGCCTATCAAGTCTGCAACCATAGTATTAAATCAAGATCTAAAGCTGCAAATATTTTTCCTTTAAAACTAAATGAATTGAAAGATAAAGGTTATTACACGCGTGGAGAGGACAAACTAGGCTCAACTGAATTTACATTTTCAAGATTTTTAGTTCCAATACTTAATGAGTATAAAGGATGGGCACTATTTTGTGATTGTGATTTATTATTTTTAAATCCAATTGAGGAACTATTTTCTATAGTTGATAATAAATTTGCTGTTATGTGCGTTCAGCATGATTACAATCCAAAAGGCAAAACAAAAATGGATGGAAGATTACAGTCAATTTATCCGAGAAAAAATTGGAGTTCTGTTGTTTTATGGAATTGTGAACATCCATCTAATAAAAAGATAACTACAAAATTAATTAATGACCCTGATACTACTGGTAAATACCTACATCGTTTTAGTTGGTTAAAAGATAGTGAAATTGGTGAAATAAGTCATGAATGGAATTGGCTAGTAGGATGGTATGAGGAACCTAAAGATGGAAAACCTAAAGCAATACATTACACAGAAGGAGGACCTTGGTTCCCACAGTATAGATTTTGTGACTATCATAAAGTTTGGAAAGATAAATTAATTGAAATGATGAACACAGAAATAAAGATTTAATTTCAAATATCTTGATTAAAAATTTTAATAAACTCTAAGTCTTGATTACAATTGCTTTTTTTTGGGTAGGTGAAAATATTGATATACCTATGTCGCTTGTCAAGTCAGTAAGGTTAGTTATGGGCCAGGCTATTAATTTGGTCCAATTAACAAATCGCGAAACAAAGGAAATAGAAGGAGTCACTTCTGTCCATAGGTTTCAGTTATCTCCAAAGATAATGGTAGCTAGGTTGGAGGCTTATTCATATTATAAACCGGAGACTGATGAGGTTTTTTTTTGTGACGCTGATTGTTTATTTATAAATAAACTTTCATTACCATGTAAAAACGCAAATGGTATTTATTTATCTAAAAGGCAAGAAGATTTTAAATTAAATCATAATTATCCGGAATATTATGAGGAGTTTGTTAATAAAACAGCAAATCAAGTAATGCCCTTTTTATTTGGTGCATTGGCAACTAAAGGAAATCAACAAAAGTTTTTTCAAGATTTACTAAACACTTGTCTTGAATTACCAGAGAAATTCCACCGTTGGTACGGTGACCAGTATTCTTTGTATCTTAATACCAAAGATAAAAAAGATAGTTATTTAATGCTTGATCCAAATGTATATCAATATGTAATTAAAAAACCTTTGTTAATAAATAAATTGAAAAAACTTCATAAAAATAATGTTCAAATGTTACACTTTAAGGGGCCTAATACAAAAATTTTATTAGAACAAGCTTTTATACTAATAAGTTTTTTTTATGAAGAATTGAAATCTAAAATAAATTAAATTTTGTTTTGTAACAACAATGAAGCTAACATCTTAATATATTAAATTAGTTCTAAAGGAATAATTACCAACTTAAAATGAAATCACTATGTACCTGCTCTATGATGATAGCACCATATTTTTTTAGAATATTTAAAGCTTTGTATTTACTATCACCATATCTTTTAGAGTGATCTTTTTGTTCAATGATAATTATGGGTTTATGTTTTTTAAAAGTATTTTCTGCACCTATAACTACATTACTTTCGTAGCCTTCTACATCAATTTTAACAAAATCTAGATTTTCAAATTCAAATTCATCTAACATTTTCATTTTTACTAGATTTTTTTCATTAATGTCTTTGGAAATATGAGTCGCTCCAGTATTTTTTAAATCAATATCTAAAGAAACTAATTTATTAGCTTCTCCGATTGCAAATGGAAACAACTTGACATTATTAGTGCTTATATTTCTACCGAAGCATTCTCTAAATATACTTATTGGTTCAAATGCATAAGTTTTTTTAAAATTTATACTTAAATAAAAACTCCAAAAACCACAGTGAGCCCCTATATCTATGGCGGTATTTTTTTTCTTAATATGGTGAAAACATCTGGATAAATGTTTTGGCTGATAAAGTTTTTTACTATTGATCTCAATCGATTTTGAAAAATACTCATCAAAATGAACATCATCAAAAGGCAACCACCATCCATGAACAAATTTAAGTGACATAATTTATATATTAACTCAAAAATTTTTTATTATTTAATTTTTTTGTATTAATTTTGTTATAATTTTCAAATAATTGATGTTGAACATATAGTTTAACGTGTAAATTGTTAGTAATTGGTATTAATTATTAATGGCTTTTACATTTATGGATTAGTGGAATGATTAAATTATCATTAATTAAAATTCTTAAAGCAATATTTTTTATATTAATATTCAAAACTAATTCTATAGCTGATAATTTCCATTTTGATCAAAATAATAAATTATTTATAGAAACAACAAATAGTGGTTTTAATTTTCATAAAAATTATATGGGCCAAAATAAACATAATTTTAGTTATATAAAGGAAAGTTCAAAATCACGAAGTGGAAATTATTATCAAAAATTTGAGCTTAGAAATGGTGATTGTTTTGGCGATGAAAATTGGAGTGACTGCAATAATGATAGACAAAGGATTGAACTTTCTTCTGAGCCAAATCAACCAATATCTGGAAAACAATGTTATGGTTACAGTATAAAACTATCTAGTAATTTTACTGATATTAGAAAAGTTAGCACAACATTAGGTCAGATACACCAAAAGGGTGGTCCATCTGGAAAAGCAAATAGTTTACCTTCCTTCCCACCATTGATTCAAATTGATGCTAGAAAAGGAAATTTGTACTTAAATTGGCATAAACTAAGTGGTTCTAGAGATAATGTTAAAGATGAGTCTAAATATTATAAATTAAAAACATTAAACAGTATGAAAGGTGTGTGGACAGATATCTCTTTGTGCTTAGATTTTGAAAATAAGAGAATAGATGCTTGGATTGATGGTAATAACATTGTTAAAATTTTAGAACCACCAATATTTTTTGAGCCAGAATCAATTTACTTTAAACACGGTATATATCAGTCATTCATAAGTAACTACACATCATTTAAAGGGGCAACACCTACGCAAATTGTATTTTATGATGAAGTGAGAAGGGGAAATTCAATTGAGGATGTAGATATCAACGTTAACCCTAATTTAACATTTGTTGATTAAAATATTTATGTGATTTGGAGCGGGCGAAGGGATTCGAACCCTCGACTTCAACCTTGGCAAGGTTGCGCTCTACCCCTGAGCTACGCCCGCTTAATTTTGATTCTTTTGACTTTTAAGTACCGAATTACATAGATAAAGTAACTTGGTTTACCTATAGAACCACAAAATGCGATCTGCATTATATATTTTTGCATATTCAAGGCAATACACATATTCAGGTAAAATGAATTTCTAGACATCATTAAGATATAATTATTATTATTCTTTAAAATGGTTTTATATTTGTTTTTTTTTCAATCTTAATAGTAGATTATAATAACTTTTCTTATTTAATATTAATGAAGATTTAAAAATTATATAATTTAATCATAAGCTTCATTTAGATAAATTATTAATATAAATTTAAATTAAGTTGTATAATTTTCGTCTGTTAAAATTATTATGATAATTGTTACTAAAAAAGGTATTTCTGTGAACAATGTATAGAGTATGTTGGATTTTTTTGCTTGCTTTGTTATTCCCAAAAACATCATGGGCATATTTAGATCCTAGCACTATACAAATTTTTTTAGCAAGTGTGGTAGGGTTTATATCGGCTATGCTAATATACGCAAAATCAATTATTCAAAAAATAAAAAAATTTTTTACTAACTTAAGAAAAAAGAAATAATTTTGAAATTATTATTTAATTTTCTAAAATATTTAAGAGACTATATTCAAATTCTATCTAAAAAAGAATTTGATATTATTTTTTTTTCTGAGGGTAAAGATCATTTAGTTTTTTTAGAACCAATTTTAAAATATTTAGATCAAAATTTTAAATTTAGTATCCTTTATATAACTTTAGACCCTAAAGATGTCACATTACGAAAAGAGCCTAATATTGATTATTATTATTTCCCCTCTATCTCATATGCATATTCTTTGCTTGGAAATATTAAAAGTAAATTTCTCATAACCACAATTAATGATATAGGAAATGCTGGATATCTAAAAAAAACTGAAAATATAAAATATTACATTTATACTTATCATTCATTAATAAGCACACTTAGCGGCTACAGTTATAATTCACTAAAAAATTTTGACATAATTTTCTGTGCAGCAAAATATCAAGTGACTGAAATTAGATTTTTAGAAAAAAAATATAGTCAAAATAGAAAGAAACTTTTCCCATTAGGTTATAGTAAAATTAACAATTTAAGAAAATATGAGAATCAATCTGATAATAATATGATACTACTCGCATTCACTTGGGGTAGTAATTCATTTTTTTCAAATCATAAATTAGATAAATTAATAGAAATTCTTTTGAATGATGGATATCAGGTTTGTATTCGGCCTCATCCAGAAACTTTTAAACAAGACTCAAAACGAATAAGAAATTTAATGAGTCTTTTTAAGCATGATAAGTTAATATTGGATAACCAAGGCGATGACTATTATTTAAGAAAAGCAAAAATATTGATTACTGATTGGTCAGGTATCTTTTTTGATTTTTATTTTGGTTTAGGCAAAAAAACAATATTTATTAAATCTAATAGGAAAAACAACAATTTAGAATTTGAAAGCTACAATATTAAAACGCATGAAGAATTAATCAGAAACAAAATATCTGATGAAGTACAAGTTGAAGATGTTTTGAAAGCTTTGAATAAGGATTTAAAATATATAGATGATGACTTTTTATATAAGAACTTCGAAAGAAACTTATACAAATTTTTTAGCAAAATTTAAAAATGAATAAAAATTTATTGTTATTTAACTTTTTAATTTTATATATTTTTATATTACTACCCTCATTTTATTTTATTAATAACTATGAATTTTTTTCTTTTTTTCTTTTATTCTAACAAACATTTTCTTTTATTTTAAATATTTTCGACAATCTAATAAAATTCTTTTAGTTTTAATATTTACAATTTGTTTTATAACAATTGGTAACTTCTTTATTGATTATACTGATAATATAATTGAGCTATCTATTACGAAATCTGAAGCTAATTTAGTAAATGTTATACTAGGTTTAATCTTATCTTTTATTTTTGCAATCGTATTAATGAAATATAAACCATTAATAAATTTTTTTCTTTTAGCTATTTTTTTAACATTCATTTATCAAAACCTTTTTTTTATTTTTTTTAAAGATATTAATAATGATGTAACTAGACAATTAGATAAACAATCAATTTTTGCAGCATCAGAACAAGATAATCTTTTTATTATTAGCTTTGACGGTGTATCAGGAAGATTAATGAATGAGTTAATTAAACATGACGCAAAATTTTTTGAAAACTTTACTTTTTTTCCTAATGTTATTTCACAAGGTTCGCATACTCAAAGTAGCATGATTGGCGAAATATACGGTTCTAGAAATTATAAAGAATACGGCGAAACAATTGATGATATGATTATGAATTTAGACAAAAATCCGACTCTCAAAAATAATTTAATTCATAACTCATATCAAAATCATTTAATTGGTAATTATTATTCTGATATTCTTAAAGATAAATTTGATACTGTTAACTTTTTTGAACAATATAAAATTGAGTCATCGATCAAATATTATTTAGACTTATTATCAATAATTCAATGTAAAATTTCATTTTGTATTGATAGAAGAATGATTATTAGCAATCTTTACCATTATATTGCTTTAAAAACCAATTTAGTTAATTATGCTGTCATCAGTAATGCGGATCTTTGGCAAAGAATTTATGATGATTTTATCAAAAATTTAAAGTCTGATAAAAATATTAAAAATAAAATATTCACAATTCACTTTAATCAAACTCATAGCCCTCCAAGTTTAAATGAAAAATGTATGACAGTTGGCTATAAAGAGTTTTTAAAAAATTATGATGGCAAAGGTGCTCAACTCAATGCTAAATGTACTTACAACAATATTAAAAAATTCATTTTGAAATTAAAGGAAATAAATATTTTTGATAATTCTAACATTTTAATTAAATCTGATCATGGATATTCTGCCGAACATTTTAATAAATATCCCTATAATTTAGGAATTAATGGAAATATAAATATCGGCATAGATAGGTTTAATCCTTTCATACTTGTTAAGAAAAAAAATAATGTAAATAAAAAGTTTGAAATAATATCTGAACAAGTTCTTATAAATGATATTGCAAAATCACTATGTCTATTAAAAAATAAAGAAAAAAACTGCGAAGTTTATGGTGGAACTAATCTTTTTGATTTTGATAAGAATTTTGATGAGTCATTTTTTGTTTATCTTCCAAAGAATAAAAATAGTAATCATGATTTAAAAAATTCAGTAGAAATTGAATTCAACTCTCGAAATATAAATTTTAAAAATTGGTTAATTATTAATAATTTTATTAAAGTTGATTAGATCTTTATAATTATCAATCTCATACCATTCTCCAGAGTATTTTAAAGGTTTAAGTAAGAAATCTTTTTTATTTAAAAAATTTAGAAAAGATGTCATATCGATATTTTTTTGACAATTTTTATATTTATCTTTCAATTTAGTTATAAAATTTTTTGGTATATAAACTAAACCCATGTATTGGTATTTGACATTGTTTAATTCTTTAATTTTCGTTCCAATTTCAACAATTTTATGGCCTTGTATAATAAGATTTTCAGCATCTTCTTGAATATTCTGTCCTCTTTGTTCCCATACTTTCAACCAATTGTAAAGGACAGGTAAAGTAATATTTTTAGCTTTTAGTTTTTTTATTCTACTAATAAGTATTTTGTTGAAAACAATATCAGAATATATCACCAATGTATTTTGCTCTTTCATATTACATAACCCATTAATCATTGAGTGAACAATTCCAGTACTATTAAATTCTTTATTATGAATAAAATTAATATTTTTTTTATCTTTTAAGTGATTAATTATTTTATCTTTATTAAAACCAACAGAAATATATATTTTTTTTAGATTATAATACTCCAAATCTAAAATTAATTTCTTAATAATTGTTAAATCTTTTTTTATTTCAATAAGACATTTATTGAAACCAATTTTGCTATAAATTCTTGAACTTTTTCCTGCAGCCAATATTAGTATTTGCATTTAAATTTTAAAAATATTTCTAAAGTACTGATTCACAAATACTTGATCTTTATTTTTTCTTTCTGGATGAAACATCATACAATAAATCGGAAAATTAGTAATTTTAGAAATTTCAATTGTATCATCGTTTGAAACGAAAAATTTTTCAAAATTCTTTTTTAAATTTTTTTTATAAAGTCCATAGTGATGATAACTATTTATGCTATACACTTTTTTACGTAAATCATAAATCTTATGACTTTTTTTTATATGTCCAGTAATTTTTTCTATTTTTAAACCATAATAATCATAAATAAATTGAGCACCTTTACACACTCCCAAAATTGGTTTATTTAATTTTAGAAATTTTTTGAATAAAAATTTTTCTATGTGCTCTCTATCATTATCTATTTTTAATCGTGAAAATTTTGTTAAATTATTTCCGCCTGGTATAATTAATCCGTCAAATCTATTAAAATTTTTGATACTTGAATTGTATAAATAAATACTAAAACCAATTTCTTTGGAGTATTTTATCCAGTTATGCTCAATTGAATGACAAATATTATCGTTTGTATCTTTAATTAACTTAGGAGATATTAGTAACTGTATCATAAAAATCTGTATAAATTATCATTTGGATTTATCATTAATTTATTTTGACCGGCGATATTATTAAAAGCCTCTTCTCCTATTCCAATTATAGAAGTAATATTTAATTCTGAACATCTTATTGCCATGTGAGAATTTGGACCACCGTTTTTAGTTACTAAACCTAAGATATTACTTGTAAAAATAAAATCATAACCAGGATCTGCATTTTCAATTAATATTATTTTATTAGTAAAATTCTGTTTTTTGGAAGAATCATAAAGCATTAAAGTTCCTATAATATTCCTATTTCCAAAAAATTCTCCATCTCTGCTAGACCTATAGAAAAAATTAATTTCTTTTTCATTTTTTATAAAGTCTGGCAGAATAATTTTTTTTGCCTCAGTATTTTCACTTATATGTTTGTTTATCTCATTTTTAAAAGTTTCCCTTAACCTAGTTGTCTCAAGAGATGAGTAAGCCAACAGAACTGTATTATAATCTATGTGTTGAATATCTTTTTTATTCATTTTCATTTCCTTAAATAATTTTTTTAGTTCTATAAAAATTAAATTTATTCCCTTAGTAAATTCAAATTTAGCTTTTTCTCTCATTTCCGTTGACTTTATACAAAAGTTAATAAAATCTTCTGATTTAATTTTTAAATCATAGTTTTTGAAAAATTTATTAATTTTCTTAATTTGTAAATTTGTAAATTTATATTTCTTTTTTTTTATTAGAGATATTTTATTTGATTTGAAGTAATTTTTGAATCCTTCTTCATATGATAAAAAGCTTATGTCATATGTTGAGGGTCTAAGATGTCCATACTCAGCTATAAATTTTTCTTTAGTGATTTTTCCTAGTTTATAATAGACATAGTCATTATGTATATTTGTAGTAATATTTTTAAAACTTGAGTAAAAGCTTTTTATAGATTTTTGACTAATAATATTTTTATCTACTAATAAATCGCAAACATATTTTGCTACAAAAGCGCATCTTGCCAGTCCTGCAAAAGGAAGGGTGCCGAATTGTTTTATATAATAATTTAAATAGAATATTTTTGTAATAGGTTTATAATTTGAATTTTTTACATAATCGATCTTCTTTATTAAAATTTTAATTTTATTTATTTCTAAATTACAAATTTCTTTTAAAATTAAATTTTCGAATATAGAATTAGTATTTATTTTGTATTGAAGAAATTCTTTTTTGGTTAGGATTTTTTTTAAATCACCATCATAATCAGCAATGAATGATGGTAGAAGATCAAATTCTATCTTATCATGCTTATCAGGATTTTTGTATAATTTGTCTAAATTATAATTAATTAATTTTTGACTTATTTTTGAATTTAATTTTTTAGGTAAAAAGGAATTCAAATCAGTCCTTATATCTATATAAGGGATTCCATAAACATCAAATAATAATGAATTAGGTCTGACATCTTTGTAACCATAATTTTTTCTTTGTTTAGCCCAAATTTCATTTGTAATTAATTCTTTGTACATTGTTATTGCAAGTTTTGATGGCCTCTCTCCCAGAATTTCAACTGGATTCCAATCTGCCATATTGCTCAAAAAAGTTTTTTTTCCTATGTTAGAGTAATTTGAATTTAAAATAGCTTTTATCTTTTTTTGAATGTTTACTATTGTCGATTTTTTTGGATAGCCAACTTCTTTTTTCATTTTTGGGAGTCGACGTATTTGTAACAAATATAATTTATTTTTTTTTATACAGTATTCAATATCAAGATGTTTACATTTAAATTTGGTTTCGAGGTTTTTTGTTACTTTTATAATTTTATTAAATTCTCTTGGAATTTTCGAACTATTTCTCGCAACATATAAAGCTTTAACTGTTGGATTATATTTTCCAGAAGTAACAAGATCTGTATGATGTGACTTATCATAATTAATCACATAATATTCTCTATTAAGTTTCAGTTCTTTAGAAAAAATTACACCACTTTGTTGAACATTTGTAATTAATTTTTGAATAATAAAAATATCTTTGTCTTTTTTAAAGTGAGAAATGACTTTTTTTATACCTATCATTAGATTTTCATTAGTAATATTCTTAATGATTAATGATAAATATTTACCTGCATTTACTCGGGTGCCATCTTCATCATAAGTTGACGATCTGATAATAATAGAATTATTAAAATTACTATTAATTTTGCTAATAACAGAATTAGGGTCTAAAAAAAAATTTTTTTTTGTAAAAAAAATAAATTTTGGAACTTCAAAATCTTCATCCTTTACTTTTTTTAAATTTAATAAGTTTAGGGATTTAATGTTATCTAAATTCATTAATAAAATTTATTAGATGATATATTTAGAAATATTTTAATCAATTATGAAAAAATATTTGAAAACTAAATCTCTCTTAATGGGTATTAAATTAAAATATATTAATTGAGTTAGATTTATAAATTGTTCAAAATAAAAGATTAAATCTAATAATCATTTGTTGAAATTATGCTTTTAGTTACTATTTATATTGTATAATGGAAAATATAATTGATATTAATCAAGATCAATTTATTGATTCTGTAATAGAAAAATCAAAAATTACTCCCGTAATAGTTGATTTTTGGGCTCCGTGGTGCGGACCCTGTAAACAACTGACCCCAGTTTTAGAGAATATTGTTAACAAAAAAAATGGAAAAGTAATTCTTGCAAAGATTAACGTTGATGAAAACCAAGGTATTGCATCACAACTAAATGTACAATCTATACCCACAGTTTACGGTTTTGTTGATGGTAAACCAATAGATGCTTTTCAAGGTGCGCAACCGGAAACTAAAATTGAAGAGATGGTGGACAAAATGATAGATGCAACACCAGGAAATGAGATACCAAAACTAATTAGTGAAGCAGATCAATTATTTGGTGATCAAAAGTTTGAGGAGTCCTTGAGGCTTTTTGAAAGTCTTGTGGGAATGGACCCTGGAAACCCGAAAGTTATAGCTGGAATGTTGAGATGTATGATTCAACTTAAACGTTTTGATGATGCAAATGAAATGTTGGACTCTCTTGATGAAGAAATTATAAAAGATCAAGAGATTTTAAAAATAAAAAAACTATTGGATACCACTAACAAAGATAATGGTGAAGCATTTGATGAAAAATTAATTGATGAAGTCAATTCAAATCCTCAAAATATGGAATTGCGTTTTAGACTTGCAAATAATTACCTTTCATCCAACGAAACAGAAAAAGGTTTTAATGAGCTTTTGAAACTGTTTGAGCAAAATCCTGCTTGGAAAGAAGAAGCTGCCAAGAAAAAACTATTAGAATTTTTTGATCTTCTAGGTTTTAATGATCCAAATGTTATAGTGGCTCGAAAAAAATTATCGAGTATAATGTTTAAATAATGGATGATAATATAAAAAAACTTTTTGAAGTCGACTCAAAGAAACTACCAAGTTCAATACCATTATTCCCCCTTGATAATGTTTTGCTTTTGCCCTTCGGGAAATTGCCATTAAACATTTTTGAGGAGAGATATATAAAAATGACTTTAGACAGCCTAAAAAGCCATCGGATGATTGGGATAATTCAACCTAAAAATAATAATAACGAGTTGTTTCAAATGGGATGTATCGGAAAAATTACCTCTTATATTGAGACTCCAGACTATAGATTAGTTTTAAACCTGGAAGGTGTTTGTAGATTTGTTTTGAATGACAGAAATCTTACTCCCCAAGGATATTATCAGGCATCAATTGATTGCCAAGATTACCTATCTGATTTGAATAACATGGAGCCCAATGTTGATAGAACTGAATTAATTCAAAAATACACGAACTTCTTTAAAATGAAAAAATTAGACATTGATAAAGATGTACTAGCTGAAACGTCTAATTTGCAGTTACTATCTACCCTAGCAATGCTTGCTCCTTTTAATAAGATAGATAAACAAGCGATACTTGAGTCACCAAATATTTCATCAAGAATTAATACAATTAATTCTATTCTTGATTTAAATACATTCCAAGTAGTCAGTAATAAAAATCCTAATCAGTTAAATTAATTCTTCCCATTGCTTGTTTTATAAAAACATCCCTTAAAGATTTAAAATTTTTTAAAGCAGTATATCCAACTTTTATAAATTCATTATTTAGGGCAAAATTGCTTTCATATAAAAAATTTAATAAAGAGGTAAAGCTAAAATAGATTGTAGATTCAAACATTCTTCTAGAGTAATAAATCGAATTAAACTTTTTTGCGTCTATGGTATATTGATCTATTATTTTACATAAGGTTTGAATATCTTTAACTCCGAGATTCCATCCTTGCCCGGCAACTGGATGAATCGACTTAAGGCTATCGCCAATATAAATAAATTTGTCATTTTTTTTTACAAGATGAGGGATGATTGGGAATTTTTGTATTGAGTGATCAAAAGTTAATTTTCCATGTGAGCTCGTAATTTTTGTTTTAATAAGTTTTTTGAGTTCGATTTTATTTATTTTATTTTTTGATGAATAAATGAATGTTGATTTTTTTTTGTTTACTGCTGGTGATGGTAATACTGCTAATGGGCCATGATTTGTAAAAAACTCATATGCTATATTATTGTGGACTTTACTATGTTTGAAAAAACCTACATAAGAGAAATGCTGTTGATCAAAAATGATACTTTTATGATATGTGTTAGAAATAATATTTTTACCTATGCTAATTACTATTTTTTTAAATACGTAATTTTTCTTATTTATTTTTAAAGCTTTATTTGGACTCAGATCATTAATTTCAAAATTATTATCAGTCTTTAAAATTTTTAAATACAAAAGTTTTTTTCTAACTAAGCCGTACATGTCTTTATTAAATATTACATTGCCCATGGACTCATGCTCATTTTGAAAAATAAGGGGCTTTCTACTAATGTCATCTTTTATAAAAATTTTATCTATTGGTTGTGGTTTTGATTTTAAGTTGTTCCAAATACCTAATTGTTTTAGTAAGTCAACAGAGTTGGCATTAACAGCCAATGTACGATTATCTTTAAGTATAAAATTTTTTTTATCTATAACTAAAACTTTAAACTTTTTTTGAACTAAAGCTAAAGCTGCAATTGCACCAATAAGACCCGCCCCCACTATTAAAAAATCATATTTATGTATTTTATTTTTCATTAAGACGCATATATTTATTTAAAACAATGAAGAATAACTATATTCCTGAAATCTTAAAAGAAAAAATCTCAAAAGCGATTTACTTCATATATGGTTTATTTCTTTTATCAGCCTCTATATTATCAGCATTAGCTTTATTGACTTTTGATATCAATGATAATTCTTTCTTAACAAGCACGAACAATCCTACACAAAATTTACTTGGAGAACCGGGTTCTTATTATGCGAGTTTTCTTTTTTACACATTTGGTATTTTTGCATATTTAATAATATTATTTTTTTTGGTCTATTCGATATTGGTTTTCACTAGCAAAAAACCTAGTTACTTATTTATAAAACTATTTCTATTTTTTATTAGCTTAATTTTGATACCTCAAGTTTTTATAGAGTTAAAATTTCAATTACTTTTTATAGAATCTATAAAAACGTGGGGGGTTTATGCAAATCAATTGTTTGGTTTATATAAAATAAATTACATTAGTTATTTATTAACTTTTATAGGTATTATACTTTACTTTTTATCGCATGATTTTTTAAAATTTTTTAAGATTAGTTTACCAAAAATTAATAATTTTTTTAAAAAAGACAATCGAAATACTGTCTCTTACAATCAAGTTAAAAAAGATCCTATTATAAATAATATTCAAAAAGATGATCACATAGGATATGTTGAAGAAGAAAATATAGATAAAAAAACAAAATATTTCTCTCCCTCTCTTGAAATTTTAGAAACAGATAGTACATCTGAAAAAAAAAGATTAGATAAAGAAAATATTAAAGCTAATTCAGATCTTCTTGAGAGAGTATTTCAAGATTTTAATATCGAAATACAGGTTATAAATGTAAAACATGGGCCTGTAGTTACATTATTTGAAATACTGCCTGCTGCAGGGATAAAAATTAGTACGATAATAAATTTAGCAGATGATATTTCAAGAAGCATGGGTGTGGGAGCTGTCCGAATATCGCAAATTTATGGCACTCAATACTTAGGAGTAGAGGTGCCTAATGATCAAAGAGAAACTGTAACGATAAAAGAACTTTTAAGTAATGATAATTTTAAAAATACCTCATCCAAGATACCTATATGTATTGGTAAAGATATTTCTGGAAACATAGAAGTTATAGATCTCAGTAAGACACCTCATTTACTAGTAGCAGGAACAACTGGTTCAGGTAAATCAGTATTTATAAACACTTTACTTGCAAGTATATTGTATAAATTTTCTCCTAATGACTTACGGTTAATTTTAATAGATCCTAAAATGCTAGAGCTAAGTGTTTATAATGATATTGCACATTTGCTAACGCCAGTAGTAACAGAGCCAAAAAAAGCAATTTTAACACTTAAGTGGGTTTGTAAGGAAATGGAGCGTAGATATTCCTTGATGAATGAGGAAAATACACGAAGTCTTGAGGGTTACAATCAAAAATCAGTTGAGAAACTTCCATATATAGTAGTTTTCATCGATGAAATGGCAGATTTAATGATGACAGCAGGTAAAGAAGTTGAACATTATGTTCAGAGACTTGCTCAAATGGCAAGAGCATGCGGGATACACCTAGTTATGGCTACTCAAAGACCTAGTGTGGATATTATTACTGGAAGTATAAAAGCAAATTTTCCATCAAGAATAAGTTTTCAAGTTGCCAGTAAATATGACAGTAGAACCGTACTAGGAGAGATTGGTGCAGAGCAGCTACTAGGAAACGGGGATATGCTTATGACAAAAAATGGTGGAAATATAATTAGATACCAATCTGCTTTTATCTCAGATAATGAAGTAAACAAGTTAATTAAAGAAATTAAAAGAAGTCAGAAAGTTCAATATCTTGATGAGCTCGATGAAATAATAAAAAACAATGATGAAAATTTTGATAAATTAAGCGATGAAGATGAAGAATTAATTAGCAAATCAATCGATCTAATTAAATCAAGTAATAAAGCTTCTACAAGTTTTTTACAAAGAAATTTTCAAGTTGGATATAATAAAGCTGCGAGAGTCATGGAGGCACTTGAACAAAGAGGCGTTGTATCGCCCCCAAACCATGCGGGTAAAAGAGATATATTAATTAATCAGTAACCTAAGCGTCTTATCTTGAGATTGAAAATTAGCTTTTATGCCCAAATCTTTTTTTAGTTGATTTTTTAAATTTGTAAGATGAGTGTCTAACTTATTTATAGATATGTCTTTATCTTTTTTCCAAATTAAGCCATAGAGTCTATCTTTGTTAATACCTGACTTCGAAATAATTAAATTTGAAAAAATAGTGTTTTGTATATCACTAAGTAATGATTTGTTAGATCTTCTTACCAAAACTCTTTGAAAAGGAAAATAATCATATTCATCTTTAGAGATCTTGATATCAGATATAATTCTTAATATCTGGCTAAATAAAGTGTTAATTTCGATTGGGATTGAAAGAAATTCTTTTTTACCATTACAATCTAAATTAAGATTATTATCTTTTAAATCAATTTTTATATTAGCAAAATAGGTATCAATATCATTGTGGTTAATCAAATTTTTTTGGATTAATAATTTGTTAATTATTGAATTGAAAAATTCATCTTTGCAAGTAATTTTTATCAATATCTAACGTTTAACTTTCACAAAATTAAAATGATTAAAATAATTGTCATGAATTTTTTCAAAATTACAATCTATTAAATTGATGCTTAGATTAAGATTTTCAGCGTTTATTGAAATTCTTTTAATAAAACTATTACTACTTTTCTCAATAATAATAATTGCATCATTATATCTATACTTATTTTTTATATTCGGATACTCAGAAGCAATGTTCATAAACGCATCTAAAATTTCTGTATTTTTATTAATTTTTGAGACATTGTTGTTATGAGATTGATTAATTAAAAAAAAGTTCTTATTTTTTGAAATAATAGTAAATAAATTTTTATCAAAGTACTCATACCTTAATTTTTGATTTTTTAAAAAAAATAAACCCTGTTGAACCTCTCCATTTCCATATACTTCTTCAAAGTTACATTTAACCTCAAGTGCATAAACAGAATTTATTTTAAGAAAAAAAAAAATTAGAAATTTTTTCATTTGAATATTCTTGAACCAACCCTTACCAAATTTGACTTTAAAGATAGTGCTATTTCATAGTCACTACTCATTCCCATACTTAGTTCTAAATCTTTATTTATACTATCTCTTAATTCAATCATTTTTTTGAAATAACTATTAGGTTTTTCATCAAATGGAGGAATGCACATTAAGCCAGATATTTTAAGGTTTTTTGATATTGCATATTCATATAAATCTCTTGTTTCATTTAAAGATACACCCGCTTTCTGTGGCTCATCTCCAATATTAACTTGTATGAAAAAATTTTTAGTTTTAAATTTATAATTAGATTTTGTGTATTTGGAAATTTCTGTTACTAATTTTGGTCTATCGATACTTTGGATAGTATCGAATAATGATAAGGCTAATTTAACTTTATTAGTCTGGAGAGGACCAATTAAGTGAAGTTTAAAATCATAATCTCCTAATTCAAAGAATTTTTTATTAGCTTCCTGAACTCTATTTTCACCAAATAAACGGTAACCTTTATCAATAAGTATTTTTATGAGTGTTTGAGGTCTATTTTTTGTAACTAAAAGTAGAGAAGCGTTAGGATATTTTTTAACATTAGCGCTTACCCTTTTAAGTTCATAATGATTGATTTCCAATTGATTTACGATCCGTAGAAATTAAATTTATTAGATATATCGTCTATATATTTCTCTAAAAATTTTTTTTCTTTTTGAGAAATTTCGATTTTAATAGAGTCAGGCTCAGGGGGATTTTTATCAATAAAACTTTTAATTAAATTATAGTCCATTTTAATTTTTGCACCTGACTGGATAAAATGGAGTATTATTGAACTTAATACTTCAAAGGTGTCTAAAATTAAATCTTTTTTGAGAATGATTTTTCCATTCAAAGAATTTGTAACGTTAGAGTTAATCCAACTTGATGTATGAGTGTGCCATCCTTGTTTGTTTATCTCAACACTTACGTCATCAATTTTTATAAATGAGCTATGGTTATCTAAATTTAAGAAAATATTCTTTGCAAGAGTTTTATCTCCTTTCAGTGAATTTTTAATTTTTTGATAAACTGCATAAGGATTATCAATAATGTAAATGAATGAATTTGTTAGTGTATTTTTACTAAAATTAAAATTTTGTTTAGTAGAAAAAAATGGTAAATGATTTCTGAGAAACTTTAGTGGACATGTATTATCGTGCAATATTAAAAATTGGTAAACATACGACCTATCAACAAAATCAGAGAAATTTAGGTTTTTTATAGTTGAAATGTCATTAAGAATTTTGATTAATTTTTCTTCATATTTTAGTATGTCACCAACATTTACCTCGGTTTTCTCATTATAATAATTCAAAAAATTTGAAAGGTATGATGTATCCTCCGGCATAAAAGAATTTAACCATATAATTTTTGACTTAAAAATGTCGCTTGAATTATTCAATATAGCCGAATTACCCAAATTAAATAATAGCTTTAAGTAAAGTTTACGGTCCTTTTTTAAACTCCCTAAATGATTAAAGAACCCAGAATAATTATTTGTTGAAATAAAGTCTTCAAGTATTCTTAAATTGTATTGATATTTAATATTAGTTAAAACAGACATAATTACATTTAACATAATATATTGATCAAATGAAAAAGGAAATTTCAAATGTACTCAATTTAATTGAAAATGGGGATACGGTTAAAGCATTACAAAATGCGAAATTATTTTATAAAAAAAATAAAAATGATTTAGATGCAATCAAGTTATTGGCGTATACATATATTCAGTTGGGAAATTTTGAGAGAGTTATTGATGTTCTAGAGGATGGTTACAAAAAAAGAAAAGATCTAAAAGATTTTGATTATTTTAACAACATGGGTTATGCATTATCTCAAATTGAAGAATACGATAAGTCTATTAGTTATTTAGAAAAAGCATCTGAGTTAAATAATAATCCGAATGTTAAAATAAGTTTAGCTGAAGTTTTTTTAAAAAAGCGAGATTTTCAAAATGCTAAATTGGCAATATCAAAAGCATTAGAAGATATAAAAAAAATCGGCGAAGATTCTTTCACAAATTATGTCAATGTATTTCTTTTAATATCGGAGATAAATGGGGCATTGGGGAAAGATAATGAAACAATAAATTTGTTTAATAATCTTTTAAAAAATAGATTTAACGAAAATATTTTTTTTCTTCTATCAAATATTGATCCAAGATTAGTTGATGAAAAAATAGCGAAGATAGCAGAAAGTTCTTTGTTAACTAATGAAAATAAATATGAAAATAAAATAGAAAGATTTAATTTCGTGACACCTCTTTATTTTGGTCTTGCAGCGTATTATCAATCGAGAGACAAAGAAAAGTCTGAGGAATATTTTGACAATGGAAATAAAGAAATTTTTATTTCTAGCAGGTATAATTCTCATCAGTATCAAGAAAGAATTTTAAAAACTATGGAGCTTTATTTAAAGAAATATAAATCATTTGAGGAAGGAGAAAGACACCATGGAAGAGAAAACTTTTTTATTGTAGGGTCGCCAAGATCTGGAACTACTTTACTTGAATCTGTTATAACTGCTAACAATAAAGTATTCTCGGGTGGAGAGTTAAAAAGTGGAAAAGACATTATAGAAAAAAATATTTTATCTAAAGATCAAAGTCTAAGTGATTTAAATCATAGGTTTCTTTCGAAGTACATTAGAAGAACCTCTTACTTAAGGGGCGAATATGAATACATAGTTGATAAAATGCCAGAAAATTTTTTATATATAGGTTTGATCCAGAAACTTTTGCCTAAATCAAAAATAATTCGTATTTTTAGAAACCCTTGGGATACTGCAATTTCTCTATATAAACAACGATATGTTCTAAATGTGCCTTATAGTGTTAGTTTTTTTAATATCGGTGTATTTCTTGCAAATTTTGAAGCAATTAATTTATTTTGGGATGATCATATCGAGGAAAAGAAAAATATATTTGACATAAAGTACGAGGACCTTGTTTCAAACTATTTATTTAATCAGGAAAAAATTTATGAGTTTCTTGAGATTAAAGCTGAATATGATGAGAGAAAAAGAGATGAGTTTTTTTCCCCAACTGCAAGCACCCGACAAGTTAAAGAGGTTATCCATCAGAGATCTATCAAGAAAAATGAGTTTTTGCATCATAAGTCAGAATTTATTGATGCTATTTTTATGCAAAGAGAATACTGGTCAAAAAAAGGCATATCTTCAAAAAAAATTGACTTTTTTGGTTACAAACTAGATTAGCATCTAAATATGTAACTTTTGGTTGTTGCAATTATGCAACAATATCTAGAAAAACCCATATATTTACTTATTAATAGTGATTATTCTCTAAATATAGAGATTATATACCTCGATTAATATTAATCTCGAAAGGATTATTAAAATGAAAAAAATCAAATACTTATTGTCTGCAATTCCTGCTGCATTATTTGCAACTAGTGCACAAGCAGACATTTCAGTAAGTGGTAGTGCAAACGCTGCTTACACAGATGCTGGTGGTAATGCTTCAGCAACTTACGGTGGTGGAGTGTCATTCTCAATGTCAACTACTACTGATGCTGGTGTAACAATCACTGGTTCATCTGCAATTAGCAATGACTCTGACTCTGTTGGTAGTTCATCTGGTGCGACTGGTATCACTGCTCTTACATTTGGTTTCTCAGGCGGTTCAATCACAATTGGTGGTGACGTTGGAACTCCAGATGGCGTAGGTAAAGTTGGTGAGTTAGTTGGTTACGCTGATGACAACCAGGTTGCTAAAACACCTGTAGTTGGTCTTACAGAAGACGAAGGTGATGGTATATCATTATCAACATCAATCGGTGATATGTCTCTTACTGCTGTGTACGTATACGACGGACTTGGTGGCGGTAACGTAGACGGTGCTGCAAACACTGCTGGTGGTGCATCTTTATCAATGGCTATTGGTGCAGGTACGTTAACACTTGCAACAGCTGACGAAGACGTAAGCGGTACAAACAACACTGAATTCGGTGCTTCATATGTAATGGATGCTGGTGGTGGAACACTTTCATTAGGTTTCACAGGTACAGACGGTGATACTGCTGCTAAAGAAGGTGAAGCTGTATCAGCTGCTTACTCAACTACATTAGGTGGTGCTACAGTAGCTATTGGTTACACAGGTCACGATGCTAATAACAAGACTGCTAATCAGACAGATGTAACATTCTCATCACCACTTGGTGGTGGAGCTTCAATCTTTGCTGAATACACAAACGTATCAGGAGATATTGCTGCAAGTACATCTACTAAGGACTCAACAGTTATTGCACTTGGTACAAGCGTAAGCTTCTAATACCATTTAGTATAAAAATATATAAACCAGGGGTACACTACCCCTGGTTTTTTTTTGTTTAATTTTCATAAAATTGATCTAATTTAACGACTAATGTTAAAAACTTTTTCTTTGTTACTTGCATTTATATTCATATACAGTTGTAGCAATAATCATGAGTCTAATATGGCTAAACTTGATAAAACTTTTGGTTGCAAAGATCCTCATAAGAACTTAAGTAAAAGAAAAATGAGAGACTGTTTGGCAAAACAAAGAGCAGGCGGAGAGTCATTGTTTGACCTGACTGACGACTTTAATAAACTAATTGGACAAGACTCTACTGTGATTTATCAAAATTCAGTGAATCCTTATCTATGGAATGCAGGACTTGAGGTCACTAAAACTTATCCTCTGAAAATCGCTGATAACCAAGGAGGTTTTATTGAAACTGAATGGATACGTGAAACAAATAATGAAAATCACAGGTGCCTAATAAAGATACAGATAACATCACCTGAACTAATTACCACTGGAGTTAAATCAAATTTTTTGTGTGAGGTGAAACAAGGTAATGAATGGCTATCAGATGGCAAAGAATACGCGCAAGAAGAAAAACAAATTACTCTTAAAATTTTAGACATTGCAGGCAATTTAGCTAAAACATCCTTGTAGATATATCAGTGTCATCTAAAAAATATATTTTAGAAATGTTTCCCTACCCGTCAGGAAATATTCACATGGGTCATGTCAGAAATTATGTTATTGGTGATATAAATGCTCGTTATCATAAATTAAAAGGTGATGAAGTAATTCATCCAATGGGTTGGGATGCTTTTGGTCTACCAGCAGAAAATGCAGCAATACAATTTAATACCCATCCACAAGATTGGACTGTGAAGAATATTAAAAATATGAAGAGTCAACTTCAAAAACTAGATTTAGATTTAGATTGGAATAGAGAGCTAGCCACATGCAATCAAGATTATTATAAACATCAGCAGGAACTATTTATTGATTTCTATAAAGCTGGGCTTGCTTATAAGAAAGATGCTTTAGTTAATTGGGATCCTGTTGATCAAACCGTTTTAGCTAATGAACAGGTAATAGACGGAAAAGGATGGAGGACTGGAGCAATTGTAGAAAAGAAAAATTTATCTCAATGGTTTTTTAAAATAACTAATTATGCTGAGGAACTTTTGAGTGATCTAGACAAATTAGAGCTGTGGCCAGAGAAAGTCAAAACAATGCAGAAAAACTGGATTGGAAAGTCAATTGGAGCAGAAATAAAATTTAAGATTCATGAAAATAGTGATTATTTGAATATATTTACAACAAGGCCCGATACTATCTATGGTGCTACATTCATAGCAGTATCAGTAAACCATCCAATTGTAAAAAAATTCTCAGATCAAGAATTGATAAATAAGATCAAAAAGGAATTTGAAGAAATCAATAATGATAAAGATAAAATAGGGTATAAGATGCCCATCAGCTGTGACCATCCAATATTGAATAAGAAAATACCAGTTTTCATTGCTAATTTTGTCTTAGATACATACGGCGAAGGGGCTATATTTGGTTGTCCAGCACATGACGAGAGGGATTACGAGTTTGCTAAAAAATATTCTTTACCTGTAATTAAAGTTATTGAATGTGATGACGATAGCCTTCCTTACAGTGGAGACGGTGTTGTAATCAATTCTCCATTATTAAATGGTTTAAATAAAGATGATGCAATTAAAGAGATAATTAAATTTTTAATTAGAGATAATATTGGTAATGAAAAAATCAATTATAAAATCAGAGACTGGGGTGTTTCTCGGCAAAGATATTGGGGATGCCCAATACCTGCTATTTATTATGAAGATGGGACCTATAGGGTATTGGACAAAGAAGAATTGCCAGTAATTTTACCATATGATGTTAATTTAAAAGGAAAAGGCAATGCTCTTCTGAATATGGAAAACTGGAGGAAAATTATATGTCCTAAGACTAACAAAGTTGCTTACAGAGAAACAGATACATTAGATACTTTTGTGGACTCCTCGTGGTACTACATTCGTTTTCTTGATAATAAATTAGAAAAACCATTTGATGCACAGAAAATTAATAAATTGTTACCTGTTGATAAATATATTGGCGGTATAGAACATGCCATATTACATCTTTTATACTCTCGTTTTTTTATGAAAGCTCTTAGAGATATTTATAACTTAAATGTTGATGAGCCTTTTAGACAGCTATTTACACAAGGCATGATAACTCACAAAACATACAGAACAAAAGATAATGAATGGGTTATGCCTAAAGATGTTGTTATTAAAAATAAAAGGCTTTTAAAAATTAAAACTGAAGAACCAATTGAAGAAGGTCCTAGTGAAAAAATGTCAAAATCAAAAAAAAATGTAATAGAACCAGATGAGATTTTGGATACTTACGGAATTGATGCAACTAGAATTTTCATGATATCGGACTCGCCCCCAGATAGAGAGCTTGAATGGACAGACGAGGGTATTCAAAGCTCAAAAAACTTAGTTCACAGAATAGAACGGTATTTTCTTAAAAAGAAAACTGATATTGACCTTGAAACAGAAAAGAAAGTGGAAAGGTTTGTACATAATATAGAAAAGAACATATTAGAATTTTCTCTTAATAAGTGTATTGCAGATATATATACACTATTCAATTATTTAGAAAAAAATCAAATTTATCTATATGATAATGAATTAAGTGAAAAGATTCTCATTTGTTTATTCCCAGTACTGCCCAGATTATCATCAAAAATAAGTTCAAGTTTATTTAAAAATAAAATTCTTGGTAATTGGCCTAATATCAATTATGCCTTATTAGCTGAAGATAAAATAAACCTTCCTATTCAGATACAAGGAAAATTAGTAACTACATTTGAAACTATCAAGGGCTACGAAGAAAAAGACATTTTAAATTCAATATATCAATTAGACAAAATTAAAAATAAAATAGCTAATAAAGAAGTATTAAAAGTCATAAATGTTCAAGATAAAATCATTAATATTATTACTAACTAGTACAGTTTTTTTATCATGTTCTAGTAATCAACCAAGTAATCAATTTAAATTTTCTGTTGGATATATTGCTGGAGAGTACGATGGGCTTTTATTAACTAATCTATTAAACTCTCATTTAAAAAATTTTAGTATGCTAAATGAAAATTCTATTTATGAAATACAATCAAGCATATCACATTCACAAAGTGTATACGTAACAAATATTGACAATACATCTGATAGAGAAAGAGTCAGAAGTTCGATTAACTTCAAAGTTTATAATAAAAGTTCAAAATGTTATGTCTACTCTTATAGCGATAGTATTGCGCAATTTTATATTTTGGCATCAAGTGATAGTTTTAATAGTAATAAGAAAGCTTTAGAAAAAATTAAACATGAAAATACAGATTATTTTGTAAAAAAATTTATTAATATATTAAATAAAGAAAATTTATCATGTAATGAAGAAAAATAATATTGAACTAATTAAGAATTTTATAAGAATGAACAGCCAAAACTTAATGATTAATCAAGTAAGCGATGAAATAGGATGTTTTTATGTAATGGTAATAGAAGAAATATGTAAAAAGCTTAATATAAATATTTATAAAAATGAAAATCTGGAAGAGGATAGATCCGAAGACTTATTTAGTAGAAAAGAAATAAACTTATTTAATACAACAAGTAGTAAGCAAATAGAAAAAATATCTAATACTAACAACCAAAATATCATATTAACAGATTACAAAAATTACAAAAAATTTTCAAAAAATTTTATATCAATCAATGGTTACGAATTTGAAAAGGATTTAAGATATTTTCTCAAAGAATTTTTTGAAATCATCGATGAAGAATTTATTAACTACTGTACATCAATGCCTTACTTAATATTTTCTGAGGTTTCTAAATATAAATTAAATAGCCATAATTATAAAGCTGAGACACAGGTGAAAGAGGATAGAAATTTTATCTTAGATATCCGAAAAGATATTTTTAAGTTAAAAATTTCTACTGTTGATATAAAAAAATTATTTCTGAAGTTAAAAAAAGAAGTTAATTACAAAAAATTCAATTTTTTAATTTACTAACTAAAAATTTATATTGTTCAAGATTCTCATAGTAAATTTTGATGTTTCCTTTACCTTTTTTGTTGTAAACAATTTTTGTTTTAAACCCAATAGTGTTACTTAATATTTTTTCTTCTTGAACTAAATTGGGATCTTGGTTTTTTATTTTTTTTTTATTTTTTTCTAAGTCACGAACTGATGTTTTGCCTGATACAATCTGCTTTAAAGTTTGTTCATCAAAGTCATTTGGTGTTTTGCCTACTAATGCTCTAGCATGACCCATAGATATAGTACCTCTATTTAACAATTTAAAAAAGAAATTGTCTAAATCTAGAATCCTCAATAAATTTGTTATGTGTGATCTACTCTTGCCGACTATTTTAGACAAAGTTTCGTGTGTGTAACTATTTTTTTCTATAAGACGTTGATATGCTTGTGCCTCCTCTGATACTTTCAAGTCTTCTCTCTGAATATTTTCGATTAAAGATATTTCATCTTTATCAAGATCATTAGGAAGCAACAAGGCAGGCAATAATTTTAGGTCTGTGCTTTGCGCGGCTCTCCACCTTCTTTCTCCAGCGACCAGAGTGTAAACATCTATACCTGTTTTTGTAACAATTAACGGCTGTATTAGACCATTTTTCTTTATTGATTGTGCTAATTCTCCGATTTTTTCATTATCAAACTCTTTTCTTGGCTGGGTTTCGTCTCTAAATATTTTTTCAATAGGTATTAATAATAAGCCCTTATTGTCAGATGTTTGATTATATACAATATTTTTGTTGCCCAATAAAGAGGACAGGCCTTTTCCTAATTTTTTATTAACTGCCATTTAAGTTACTCCTTTCCAAAAATTCTTTTGCTAAAGCAATGTATGCTTGTGACCCACTACATTTTAAATCATAAATAATTGCAGGAAGACCATGGCTTGGTGCTTCAGATAGAGTTACATTTCTAGGAACGTTAAATCTATATACAGTAGTGTCAAAATATTCTCTAGCTTCTTTCTCAATCAATGATGATAAAGAATTTCTTTTATCATACATTGTTAAAATTATGCCATTTAGTTTAAGTTTAACATTTAAATTGGTTTTTACTAATTCAATTGTTTTAATTAATTTGGATAATCCTTCTAAAGCAAAAAATTCACATTGTACTGGAATTAATACTTCGCCACTAGCTGTTAAAGAACTAATAGTCAATAAACCTAATGTCGGTGGCGTGTCAATAAAAATATATTCATAATTATTTTTTATTTTATTGATATAATTTTTTAAAAGAAAATTTCTATTTTCATCATCCGCTAACTCATACTCTGCAGCTGCAAGGTCTTCGCAAGCTGAAATGACATTTAAATTTGGTATTTGAGATTTTTGTATGGTATCTTCAATATTTACTTCATTACTAAAGACTTTATAGATGGAGAGATTAGCATTATAAACGTTAAATGACATCGATGAGTTATATTGTGGATCCATATCAATAACTAAAACTTTTTTATCTATTGATGCTAGTGCTGTTGCTAAATTAACAACTGTCGTTGTTTTGCCAACTCCCCCTTTTTGATTAGCAATAGTAATAATCATCTTGCTTCCATAATAATTATTTTAGATTCATTTGAGGTTATGCTCGGATATGTTTGTACAGAATACTTTTGTGGATTAATTTTTTCAAGCTCAGTTAAATAAGATCTACCTTTGAGCAATATAAATTTTGTTTGTTTATTGATTATTCTTTTGGTCATAAATATAATTTTTTCAATTGAAGCAAAAGCACGTGCTGTTATGCAGTCAATATTAAGGTTTGTTATTTCTGATATGGATTTATTATGCACTTTATAATTTAAACCTAGGCGCGATTTGCAACTTTCTAGGAAAAGAGATTTTTTTGGCGATTTTTCAACTAAATGAAGGTGTTTAAAACCTATGATTGATAGGATAATACCTGGAAGCCCTGCTCCTGTACCAATATCCATTAATGACTTTTCGTACTGAGGTAGATATTTAACAATTTGTATACAATCTAAAAAGTGTCTTTCGTCCAAATCGACTATTGTACTTTTTCCTATTAAGTTCATGGCCTCATTTTCTCTAAGTAATATTTTTTTATATTCGTAAAGCTTAGCAAGAACTGATTTTCCGTCATCGAAATTATCATTACAAAATTTTACTAACTTATCATTAAGCAACTTTAGCCCCCCTAGCTTTTTTGTGTTTTACTATTTGAAAAAGTGCACTGGGTGTAATGCCTGAAATTTTACTGGCGTCATGTAAATTTTCAGGTTTGTATTTGTTTAATTTTTCAAGAATTTCTTTAGATAAAGAAGGGATTTTATTAAAATCTATATTTGTTAAATTCATATTCTTATTCTTATTAAGTTGGTCATATGATTTTTTTTCTCTTTCATAAAAAACGTCATACTTCGAGTCAAAATATATTTTAGTTAATAATTTTTGAGTTATGGAGAGATTGAAAAATTTTTCAAATTTATCTTTAGAGGGATCTAAAAATTTTAAAACTTCAAATCCATTTCTTACTTTTCCATCTTTTTTTACTTTAATATTTTTTTTCATCAAATCATTAGGTGAATATTTTAGTTTTTTTAATTGGTCTAATATTTTTTCTTCATTTATTATATTTTTTGAAATTAAAGAATATTCAATTTTATTTAAAAACTTGGGGTTTATAATTGTTGAAAATCGTTCGTAAGAATTATCGGTTCTGAGCTTCAATCTATTTTCCGCTCTTGATGTAAACATCCTGTATGGTTCTGTAACACCTAATTTTGTTAAATCATCAACCAACACCCCAATATAACTGTTATCTCTTTCAAAAACTTTTGTACTGAATTTTATTTTTTTTATTTTTATTGCAGCATGAATTGCTGCATATATACCCTGCCCTGCTGCTTCTTCATAACCTGTAGTTCCATTTATTTGGCCTGCTAAAAAAAAGTTTTCTATCTTTTTTGTTTCAAAATTATTTTTTAGTTCTCTGGGGTCAACAGAGTCATACTCCACAGCGTATCCAAATTGATCGACTTCGCATTTTTCTAAACCTTTAATTGATCTTAAAAATTTTAGTTGGGTTTTTTTATCTAAAGAATTTGAAATACCGTTTGGGTAGACAACATCAGAATTTAAACCCTCTGGCTCTAAAAAAATATTATGACCGTTTCTATCGCCGAATTTTGTTATTTTATCTTCAATTGAAGGGCAATACCTTACACCTTGAGATTTAATTATGCCTGAGTACATTGCAGATTTATTAAGGTTATCTCTGATTATTTTGTGAGTCTTGTTATTCGTTTTTGTAATAAAACAATTAATTTTTTTGTTCGTATTTTGTTTTGTAAAATACGATAAAAATATATCATTATTTTCAGATATCTGAGGTTCTAGGACATCGTAATTGATAGATTTAGCATATATTCTGGGAGGTGTTCCTGTTTTTAGCCTCATTGTTTTAAAATTCTTATTAATAAACTTTGCAAGAACTTTTGAAGAGCTATTTCCTATTCTTCCTGCTTCTTGCGACTCATTACCAAAATAAATTTTTCCATTGAGAAAGGTTCCTGTCGTAAGAATAACAGCCTTTGACTTTATTTTTCCAGTATTAGATAACTCAACGCCTATAATTTTATTATTTTTTTCTAGGATATTGATAACTTCATCTTCAATAAGTTCAATTTTAGACGATTTAATAAATTTTTTCATATTTTGAGAGTATAAATCTCTATCAATTTGAGCTCTTACACCCCATACTGCTGGTCCTTTAGAAAGATTTAATACTCTATAATGTATTGCAGATTTATCACCAATTTTACAAATTACACCTCCTAAAATATCAACTTCGCTAGCTATATGTGTCTTACCAACCCCTCCAATACTAGGATTACATGATAATTTACCCAAATCTGAATAATTTTTAGTTATGAGTGCAGTTTTAAGGCCATATTTGTCAGAAATATTAGCCGCTTCTATTCCAGCATGACCAGCACCTATAACTACTACATCATAATGTTCCACGTGAAACAATCTACTTTCCTATACAAAATTTGCTAAAAACTCTATCATAAACATCTTCATTGTTAATATAACCAAATTCAAAGGAAAAATCATCTAATATATTTCTCATTAGCTGCGCTATGATCAAAATATCCTTTTCATTAACGATATCATGCTCATAATCTAAGATTCTTCGCAAGAAATCCATTTCTTCTAAATTGAAATTGGTTTTTTTATGCTTGTTTTTTACATATTTACTATGAATCGAGGATAATTTTAATTTTTTATATATTTTATCTCTCTCTAAACTATGGTTTATTTTGATATTACCTGTTTTATATTTGTAGATATCAGATTTTGTCTCAATTAAACTAAAATTCTTATGTATAGTGAAATCTCTGAGAAGCGCTGATATATCGGATTTTTTAGTATTTTTGTCAATTAATACAAAAAAATGATCTATTTTATTTGATATTTTCTGTGCTTTTTTATAGCCATATTTTTCTATCTTGCCTTGTTTAGATCTTTGACCCGCAGTATCGTAAATTTCAAACTGATTACTATTAAAAAAGAATTCATTTGAGAGTATATCTCTTGTGGTCCCTTTTATATTTGTAACAATTGCTCTATCTTTATCAATAATCTTATTAAATAATGTTGATTTTCCAACATTTACTTGACCTATTAACATAATTTTACAAATATTTTTTTGTTCTATATTTGTTCTGTTTTTATGTAATAAATTATTACAATTTGTAAAAAATTTTCTTGTCTTTTTCATCATTTTTTTAAAGTTGAAATCCTCATCGTCTACAAAATCAATAGATGCGGTAATTTCTGAGAATAAATTTATAATTTCTTCTCTTAAAGGAATAAGGCCGCTTACAATATCTCCCTCAAAAAGAAGTTTTTTATTATACTCTAACTCTGAAAAACTCTCGTTAGAAATTATTTCATTTATTGCCTTAGCTTGTTTTAAAGAATTCTTACTATTAAGAACCGACCTATAAGAAAACTCACCATTTTTTGCTAATCTTAGACCAGGGATTTTTAGATCTTTTAATAATTGTTCGAACTGACTAGCTATTAGTGGTGAGCCATGTAAAAAAATTTCACAAAGATCCTCTCCTGTGAAAGATTTTGGAGATTTGAAAAATACAACACTACACTCATCCAATATAGAGTTATCTTTCTGGTATAATTTAACTATACGGATTAGAGAATGGTACCTAGAAAAGTTTTTTTTGGTGATTTTCTTTAAAATGTTTAAAACATCTTCCCCTGAAATTCTATAACCGATAACTGGGGCTTTCACTAAAGGAGTAAAGTTAGAATATATGGTTCCAGACTTAAACAAAACTTTGTTATTATAAATTTATAATTATTCTAGTCCACCAATGAAAGGTATCAAAAGCATAATCAATTGATATTAACTAAACCAAATCAAGTTAAGATTTATGGCCACAGGGGGGCGAGAGGAAATTTACCAGAGAATACTTTAGATAGTTTTAAATATTTATTTGATAATAAGATTAATGCTTTTGAAACAGATGTCTTAATTTCAAAAGACCTATTTCCTGTCATTAACCATGATTTCAGATTAAATCCAGCTCTAACAAAAAATAGTGAAGGTAATTGGATTAAGAATAATGATATCAAGATATTCGATTTAACTTATGAACAACTATCACAATTTAAGATCGGATCAGTTGATAAAAAAACAAAATACGGTAAAAGATTTAATAATGTAAAAAACTTAGGTGAAAATAATATACCTAAGTTATCTGATCTACTTGAATTAACATCAAATTATATTACAAATGATTTAATTATTAATTTAGAAATCAAATCAACTCCTGTTGAAATTAATTTAACGCCTCCTCCAAATGTAATAGCAAAATTAATAATTGATGAAGTAAATAAAACAGAATTAAAAGATAAAGTAATCTACTCCTCTTTTGATTGGAGAGTTTTAAGAGAAATAAAAAATATAGATCAGAAAGTTCCGAGAGCCTATTTAACGTCTGAGCTTAAAGGAAAAGTCTATGATAAATCACCTTGGTTGGACTTTATGCCTTTATACGACAGTGATAGCAGGGAACTACCAAGACTTATCAAAACATTAGGTGGAAAAGCATGGCACCCTAAACGTACAGATATAAATAAAGACATAATTAGAATTGCTCATGAAGAGGATCTACCTGTATGTGTTTGGACTGTAAACGAAGAGTATGAAATGTTAAAAATGATTTATTATGAGGTAGATGGAATAATTACTGATTATCCTCTGAGATTGAGAAAGCTTTGTGAGAGAGAGGGGATAGATTGGTTCTGATCCATAAAAATCAGTGGATTTAAAAAATACATATCTTAAGATATCAGAAAACATCATCAAAGAGAAAAAGGATATTAATCTATTTATTGTAAACGATTTTGTTCAATCGAATAAAGATGAAATTCTAAAATTACTTAAAAATAAAAAGGTTTTTGAAACAACAACTGAAGTAACAAATTTTCTTATAAAAAAGAAAGATAAATACTTTCTTGTAATATATTTAGAGTTATTAAGTCTGCATCTTTCTACAAACAACGATCTAAAATATAGATTAGCAATTACGTTTTATGAAATAAAAATGCTAGAACAGGCTCTTTACCACATAAAAAGAATACCTAATGAAGAGTTATCTTTAGAATATTTAAAGTTATTATCAAATATTTATCATGAAAAACTTGAATTTAATAAATGTATTAAGACAATTCGTCGGATAGAGAAAATCGATAGTAAAAATCCAACAAATAGCATAATGATTATTAATTGTTATCGGAGACTAAAAAAAACCAAAGATGCTGCAAGAGAATTTGTTAATTTACAAAGAACTAGTGTCAGTGAATACCAAAAAATACTTATAAAGATTCAAATTAGTTTAGCAAAAGGTGAGTTTTATGAGGCGATAAAAATTTTAGAAAATAATGAAAAGCAATATAAAAACAAACAAGAATATCTTGAATTGTACTCAACAGCTCTAAGAAAAATTGGCTCATTAAAAAAATCGATAGATAAAATAGAAAAGTCAAAAAGTTTGGGAAACGAAAATTATGCATCTATTGTTTACTCTCTTCACTTAGCTGAGAATTCATACAATATGGGTTTTAAAAATCTCATAAGTGCAAGTAAAATGAATTTTTTTGAAAATTTTCTTAATAGTAAGGGAATAAAAAGGTGGCAAGGTGAAAGTCTTAATGACTCAAAACTAATTATTTACCCAGGCAAGGGGATAGCTTTAGGAGATAAAATTTTCTTTTTTAGATATATTATTTTTTTAATAAATAACTATTTAAATTTAAAAATTTATTACTTCATAGATAAAATGAATCAAAAACATTTATTTGAGACAAAAGATATATATCTTGATCAATCACAAAATATAAAAAATTACTCTTTTGAACCTGAAAAAGCTTTTTTTAGTTCAATTGCAAATATCGCTTACAATTACAAAACAAATATAAATAATGTAATACCAAACCATGTAAATTTTCTACCATCATGCAGAAAGAAGGAAAATGAATGGAATATTTGGTTATCTAATATTAGGTCAAATTTCAAGATAGGATTAAATTGGAAAGGAGATATAAAATTTACGCACGATATTTATAGATCAATTGATATTCAAAAGTTTGAGCCTATAATTAAAATTAAAAATAAGTCATATTTCACTCTTAATCCAGATATTACAGAAGATGAGGAAAAATTTTGTAAGAAATATGACAATATTTACATTTTAGATAATAAAATGTTGTCAGACGAGAGCAAAAATACATTTATTGACACGATAGAAATCATGAAACAAATGGATCTTATAATTACCACTGATACTTCCACGGCGCATCTAGCTGCAGCTTTGCAAATAAAAGTATTTATTATTTTGGAATACTCTCCTTTTTGGTACTGGAATACCAATGATAATAATAATTATTACCAAAATAAAAATCTCAAATTTTACAAACAGTCGAAACCGGGTGATTGGGATACAGTGATTGAGAAATTAAATGAAGATTTAGCTAGAGATATTTAAAATAACTACTGATTCATACTATGAAAAAATTCTTCGTTAGTTTTGCAGTCTTTCATTTTATCTAGTAAAAATTCCATAGCATCAACGGTTCCCATAGAGGATAGAATTTTCCTTAAAATAAACACTTTTTGAAGATCTCCAGAGTCTAAGAGTAGATCTTCTTTTCTGGTACCTGACTTTTGAACATCGATGGCGGGATATGTTCTTTTATCAGATAATTTTCTGTCGAGGACAATTTCTGAATTACCAGTTCCTTTAAATTCTTCGAAAATTACTTCATCCATTCTACTTCCAGTTTCAATAAGAGCGGTAGCGATAATAGTTAATGAACCACCCTCTTCTATATTTCTAGCTGCTCCAAAAAATCTTTTTGGTCTCTGTAAAGCATTTGCATCAACACCGCCTGTTAAAACTTTACCACTTGAAGGAACAACAGTATTGTAGGCTCTACCTAATCTTGTAATTGAATCTAAAAGAATAACAACGTCATATTTATTCTCAGCTAGTCTTTTAGCTTTTTCAATAACCATTTCTGCAACTTGAACGTGTCTTGCAGCTGGCTCATCAAATGTTGAACTAATAACCTCACCTTTTACAGATCGTTGCATATCTGTTACTTCCTCTGGTCTTTCATCTATTAAAAGAACCATTAGATAAACTTTAGGAAAATTTTCTGCGATTGACTTTGCAATTTTCTGTAAAATTACTGTTTTACCAGATCTAGGTGGTGCAACAATTAAAGACCTTTGGCCAGCACCGACTGGTGCAATAATGTCTATAATTCTAGATGATAAATCTGTGTCTGGTTTTTCTGTTTCAAGATTAAATTTTTTCTCAGGATAAAGAGGTGTTAAATTATCAAAATTTGTTTTGAATTTATTATTTTTAGCAATTTCTATAAAATTGACTTTATTTGTCTCTACAAGTGCAAAATATCTTTCACCATCCTTAGGGGGTCGAATAGGTCCTTCAAGGGTATCGCCTTTTCTAAGACCATATTTCTTTATTTGGTTTGGGCTAACATATATATCATCTGGTCCTGGAAGATAATTAGAGTTTGATGATCTTAAAAAACCAAAACCATCTTGCATTGTTTCTAACACTCCTTCGCCAATAATTTCTTCATTTTTCTCTGCGAATTTTTTTAGAACAGTAAAATATATGTCTTGCTTCTTCAGACCAGAGGCGTTTTCTATTCCTAATGACTCAGCATAATCTAATAGTTCTTGAGGTTTTTTATCTTTTAATTCGTTTAAATGCATGTTGGAAGTTATTTAGATAGTTAGATATATTGGTAAGGTATATAACAAAAAATAAAAAGAAAATATATATATTTATATATAGATATGTTGTTGTATGTCGAATAATGGGGATTAACACTTTCTTATTCGAAAAAAGCTATGTTTTAGTGCTTTTTTAACTATTTAATAACAAATGTTAATAACTTAATATTTATGAATTAAAGGCAATTTTATTGTTAGAAAGTCAAAGATTTTATGAATAACTTATTTAATCCACAATTGACTAAACAGGTTATCATCGGCACAAAGAGCCAATCCAGGAGAAAAATTTTTAAGTCAATGAAATTTAGATTTCAGTACAGATCACCTAATATAAATGAAAAAAAGGTAAAAGATTTAAATAATGATAAATATGATGCATTAAAAATTGCAAAAGCTAAAGCTAAATATCTTTCTAAAAAATACAGTAATAAAATAATTGTAACTTTTGATACTACAATCCTATTTAACAAAAAAACCATTTATAAATGTAATAATATTGAATGCTGTAAGAGAACACTAAAATCATTTAATAATAAGACTCACGATCTTTACACGGCTATGATTTTTATGATCAATAGCAACCTTATCAAAAGCACTCTTACAAAAACAAGAATAACTTTTAAAAATACTAGAGCAAGAGATATAGATAATTACGTTGAAAAAAACTTTAAACAAGTATCAAAGGCTGTAGGTTGTTATAATATAGAAGGCAAGGGAAATATTTTTTTTAAGAATATATACAGTAGTTATTTCAATATAATTGGTATAGATGTTATTAACTTTTTAAAGACTTTAAAAAATATCTAAATGATTAAAAAAAAAATAGGCATTGTGGCAAAAAAACTTAATCATTCACTATCCCCTTTAATACATAATTATTGGTCAAAAAAAAATAAAAATAAATTTATTTATAGAAAATATGAGATACAGGAAAAAAAAATAGATAAATTTTTTAGTAATTATAAAAGAGATAAACGGTTTATTGGTTTTAATATTACAATACCATATAAGGAATATTTTATTGGTTTTTGCGATAAAGTCACAACAAGAGCAAAAAAAATTGGTTCTGTAAATTTGGTTTATAAAAAAAACAAAATAGTCTATGGCGATAACACAGATTTTATTGGTTTCAGTAAAACTTTTAGCTCTTTGAAAATTAAAAATACAAAATCTGTATTGCTAGTTGGTGCGGGTGGCGCCGCGAGAGCAATTTTATATTTTTTAAATAAAAGAAGTATTGAAAATATAGATATTTTTGCAACCTCAATAAGAAGGGAAGAAAACCTCAAAAAAAAATTCAAATTTAATCGCTTCCTGATTAAATCAACTCATCTGAGAAAAAGATATGATTTGATTATAAATGCATCCAGTGCAGGGATGACTAAAAAAAATAAAATCAATAGAAACATTTTGAATTTAGTTAAAAAGGCTAGGGGAGTAATTGACATAGTTTACAACCCAATTGACACAGATCTGTTAAAAAAAGCTAAAAAACATGACATAAAATTTTCTGGTGGATTAAAGATGCTTGTAGAACAAGCAAAACCATCTTACGAAATATGGTCTGGCAATAGAATAGAAATAGACAGAAAAATTTATCAAATGCTCTTAAAAAAAATATGACTAAAGTTGCAGTCACTGGAAATATAGGATCAGGTAAAACTGAATGTATAAAATTTATCACAAAGCTAGGGTTCTTTACTATATCATCTGATACTATAATTTCAAAATTATACAAAGATAAACTTACTAGAAGAATAATTTTAGAAAAATTAAGACTTAATGATCATAATTACAAACAAGAAATACTTAATATGTTAAAGAATGAAGAGTTCAATAGGAAAGTTAAGAGGGTAATATATCCTCTTCTATACTCCAAAAAAAAATTAATAGCTCAGAAACATAATTCTTATCAGCCAGTATTTTATGAAATTCCATTACTCTTCGAAGAAAATTTGAACAATAATTTTAATGTCACCATATTCGTAAACTCGGATACCATTAAGAGAAAACAAAGAGTTTTAAACAGAGGTGTCTCAGAAGATTATTTTAAATTAATGAATAATAAGCAGATTAAAGAAAATATAAAAAAAAATAAATCAACTTTTACAGTAAACAATAATGGTTCAATCTTGAACTTACGTTTAAATATAATTAAATTATTAAATAAGCTATGAGAGAAATTATACTTGATATTGAAACTACTGGCTTAGAATTTAAAGAGGGACATCGAATTATAGAAATTGGCTGTATTGAACTCAACAAAAAAGAAGTCGGGGCAAACTATCATGAATATATTAATCCTGCTAAAACTCTTACTGAGGACAACATTAAAATCCATGGAATAACTAATGAATATTTGACAGATAAGCCAATATTTGAAGAGATTGCAGATGGTTTCCTAGAATTTATCCAAAATAGCTATATAGTTGCTCATAATGCATCTTTTGACATAGGTTTCTTAAACTATGAGCTTGAGAAACTATCTAAACCAACAATATCGAAGGAAAGAGTTATAGATACAATTAAAATTGCAAGACAAAGGTTTCCAGGCCAGCAAGTATCGTTGGATGCGCTTATAAAGAAATTAAAAATTAATACTCTTGTTAACAGAGATCAGCATGGTGCTTTAAAAGACGCTAAAATCCTAACTGATGTATATTTGGAATTACAAGGCATAAACCAAATTGGTTTAGAATTAAGTATGGCAAAATCAGAAAAAATTCACTTAGCTAGTGAGCCGAATTACACATCTATCGTATTAACAAAAGAAGAGACAGAAGCGCATAAAGAGTTTATAAAAAATAAAATACCTAACTCAAATTGGGCTAAAATTTTGAAAAACTATGAGTAGTGAATTTATAGATATTGTGCTTTTTGGAGCAATTGCCATATTTTTAGTGTACCGCTTAAGGAGTATTCTTGGATCTTCTGATGGAAAAATTGTTAATATTAGAACAAAAAAAAATCCTCAATCGAAGTTTAAACCAAAAATAGTTCCAAAAAATGATAATAACGAATTTTTAGAGGGCGCTAATAAAGCATATGAAATGATTGTTCAGGCTTATCAAAGTAACAGCATTGAAAAAGTTAAAGATTTGCTCACACCTGAAGCAATGCAAGCGATGGAACAAGCAAAAGCACCCAAAGAAATAAAATTTTCAGAAGTAAAAAATAGCTCTATTTTAGATGATAAATCTGATGAGCTAAGACTAGTTAAGTCTGTGAAGTTTGAAACTGAACATTACAATGTTGCAAATAATGAAATTCTGAATGTTGTCGAAGAATGGGGTTTTGAAAAAGACAAAAAATCCTCTGATCCTAATTGGAAACTTTTTTCTATTAAACTTGTCTCATAAAATTAAATTTAATTTAGATAAACAACAAAATAAAAAACCATTAGAAGAGCAACCTAATGAAACAATTAGTATTTCAATTAATAGTTCTAAGGAGAATAAAAATAAGAGTGAAAATATAGATAAAAAAATTAGTAATACTAAAAAAATTTTTGCTAAACCAGTCCTTTTAGATAACAATCTTTATAAACAGTTTAAAAATCATCACTTTAGCAAAATTGATTTACATGGATTAACTGTTGATCAAGCATACAAAAAATTAATTGAATACTTTTCAATCAATTATAAGAGGAAACACTTATTTCATATTGTGGTGACAGGCCTTGGCAATAAAACTAATGGTGAAGAATTTTTTACAGGAAAAATAAGAAGACAGTTTCCTTTTTGGTTAGATACAGAAAAATTTCAATTTATGATAAAATCATACTCGCCCTGTAAAATACAACATGGTGGTTTGGGTGCTTTTTATATTAAGTTAAGATCTAAAGAATAAACTTCTTTTCGTCAGTAGGTTTAATTTCTGACTTAATAGCATCTGTAACCCAGGCTTTATTTACAACTTCAGTTTTTTGGTCACTTAGGTTCGCATCAAAACTAATTCTTTCAAGAATTTTTTCAAACATTGTTTGTAATCTTCGTGCTCCAATATTTTCAACCTCAGTATTTATTTGTTCAGTAAGTGTTGCTATTTCTTCTAAAGCCTCATCTTCAAACTTTAATTCAATATTTTCTGTTGCAAATAGCGACTTATATTGTTTGGTTAAGCTATTATCAGTCTCTTTTAAAATTCTAATAAAATCATCTTTTTTAAGTGCATTTAATCTTACTCTTACAGGTAACCTTCCTTGAAGTTCTGGGAGTAAATCACTTGGTTTGGATTGATGAAAAGCACCAGACGCAATAAATAAAATATGATTTGTTTCGATTGTTCCATATTTTGTGCTTACAACTGTTCCCTCAATAAGTGGGAGTAAATCTCTTTGCACACCTTCTCTTGAAACATCCCCACCCCGTCTTTCACTATTGGGCGCAATTTTGTCAATTTCATCTATGAAAACTATTCCACTTTCCTGGACACTTTTAATTGCATTTTGAACAACATTTTGTTTTTCAGCGATTTTCTCTATTTCTTCTTGAATAAGTGGTTCATAAGCCTCACCTATTTTAAGCTTTGTTTTCTTTTTATTTTTTAAACCTTTACCAAATATATCATTCATATTAATCATTCCCATTTGAGCACCAGGCATTCCTGGTATGTCCAATGATTGAAAGGGATTAGATTTTTGATCTAATGCTATTTCGATCTCTTTATCATTAAGTTGATTATCTCTTAGCATTAACCGAAATTTTTCCTTAGTTTCTTCACTTGGATTGTCTCCAAGCAGTGCTTTTAAAACAATCTCTTCTGCGTTTGTTTTGGCTTCATCTATAAAACGATCTCTTATCTTTTTCTTTTCTAAATTAATTGCAACTTCAATTAAATCCCTAATTATTTGTTCGACATCTCTTCCAACGTATCCAATTTCTGTAAATTTAGTTGCCTCTACTTTTATAAAAGGTGACTGTGTAAGTTTTGCTAATTTTCTTGCAATCTCAGTTTTACCACAACCTGTTGGCCCAATCATTAATATATTTTTTGGGATGATATCATCCCTGAGAGTCTCATCTTTTACATTCAATCTTCTCCACCGATTTCGAAGGGCTATAGCGACAGCTTTTTTTGCATCATCTTGACCAATCACATAGCGGTCAAGTTCTTCTTTTATGACTTTTGGTGTAAGCGATTGGCTATCCATTAAATTTTAATCTCTGAGATGTTTAGAGTATCATTTGTATAAATACAAAGTTCTGCTGCAACTTTAAGTGACTCTGCTGCAATTTCTTTTGCAGACAAATTAGATTTTCTTTTTAGGGCCCTTGCTGCGCTCAGGGCAAAGTTGCCACCTGATCCAATTGCAACTATACCTTCTTGAGGTTCCAGGACGTCTCCTGTTCCACTAATAAGATATGTCTCTTTTTTATCAGCTGCAATAATCATTGACTCCAATCTTCTAAGATACCTATCGGTTCTCCAATCTTTAGCGAGTTCGACACAAGCTCTTTTTAGATTATATGAAAATTCTTCGCACTTTTTCTCCAGTCTATCAAAAAGAGTTAGTGCATCGGCGGTTGATCCAGCAAACCCAACAATAATTTGATCATTATGAAATGTTCTAATCTTATTGGCGTTTGACTTAATTACAGATGTACCCAAAGTTACTTGTCCGTCAGATGCTATAACAACGCTCTCATTATCACGAACGCAAACAACAGTTGTCGAGCGTATTATTGTTTTATTTTTATCCATTATTCCTATA
>CACMUL010000003.1 GCA_902616855.1 uncultured Alphaproteobacteria bacterium
TATTGACTTTTCAAATGCTTTATTAAAATTACTCTCTCCAAAAATATTTGAACTATTGAGTATTTTTGGAAAATTCAGATTTTTGCCATCAAAAATATTTAATAAATTTTGATCCCAAGAATTTTCCAAACAATTAAATAATAAGGTTCTTGATGCATTTGTAGTATCAGTTACATAAGAATTAAGGTTTGTAAGTCTATAAATGAGATATGTTTCGATTGTTCCAAATAAGATATCTCCATTGTCGATTTTCGATTTAACTTCCGATTTGTTCTCATAAACCCATTTTAATTTACTGCCAGAAAAAAAAGTATTTGGTTTAAGACCAGTTTTATCAATAATTTCTTTATTTTTTGACCTATCATTTAGAATATCCCCACAAATTTTTTGACCTCTAGTGCACTGCCAAACAATAGCATTATGTATTGGCTTTCCATCTTTTTTGTTAAAGAGCGTAAATGTTTCTCTTTGATTAGTTAGACTGATGAATTTAGGATTAGAGATAATTTCTGATGCTTTTTTAACTAACTCTAATAAGTTTTGATAAATTTCTTCTAAATCGTGTTCAATATAACCTTCATCTGTGATTATTTGTCGGTGTTCCTTTTGAAATCTTTTTAAGACCTCTAATTTTTCATTAAAAACAATGACTGTCGTAGATGACGTACTTGAGTCAATAGTTATATAACTCATTTGTTAAGTAAGTCTTTTGATATTTTAGCTATTTTTTCCGGACTCATATCATAATGATCTAATACATCAGCTTGAGATCCATTAATCATATATTCGTCAGGTATGCCAAGTATTTTGAGTTTTACATTTATATTATTTTGAGCAATCAGGCTCGCACAACATTCACCAAGTCCTCCAAATATACTATGTTCTTCGACTGTTAAGATAGCTTTAGAGTTTTTAGAAAATTCAATAAATGTTTTTTTATCAAAGGGCTTTATTGTATGCATGCTGATAATTGAACAATGAATATTACTTTCTTTTAAAATTTCACTAGCCAAGTATGCTCGTTGCAAAGTTTCACCAGTTGCTAAAATTACTAAATCCTCACCTTTTTTTACCACAATAGATTTTCCAATTTTAAATTCTGTACCTGGAGGATGAATATCCATCATTGGTTTTTTTCCATACCTAATGTAAAGGGGATGATCATATGAAACAGATTGTTTAATAGCTTGTGATGCTTCAAAGTTATCTGCAGGTGCAACTATTGTCATGTTATTAATTGCTCTCAATGTGGCAAAATCGTGTATCGAGTGATGTGTTGATCCTAGCTGTCCATAGCTAATCCCTGCACTAATTCCTATCAACGAGACATTGCGATCAGAATAAGCAACATCATTCTTAATCTGCTCTAAAGATCTTGCAGTTAAAAAACTTGCAGGGGAGACACCAAATACAATCTTTCCTCCTGCAGCTAAGCCTGATGAAACCCCGACTAAATTCTGTTCTGCAATACCTACTTCTATAATTTGATCAGGTAATTCTTTACCGAATGGAACCAATTTACCCGAACCTCTTGAGTCACTAGTGACAACGATAATATCTTTATTTTTTTTTGCCTCAGATAGTAATGTCTCAGAAAAGATTTCTAGGTTAGGTTTACCAATTTTATTCATATGAATTTAGTTTCTCATTTAGCTCTGAGATTGCCCTCCCATATTCATCTTCGCTTGGCACTTTATGATGCCAATTGATTTGATTTTCTATAAAACTTACACCGGACCCTTTTGTAGTTTTTGCAATTATGACTGTAGGCTTATTTTTTTGAATGGGTATTTCTTTAAATACATTTAATAATTCAGAAATATTATTTCCATTTGTTGAAATAGTTTCAAAACCAAATGACTCAAATTTTTTATCAATAGGCTCTATTGGGTTAACTTCTTCTGTTTTTCCTGTAATTTGTAAATCATTCCTATCAATAATTACGATTAAATTATCCAAATGATATTTAGAAGCTGTAGTACATGCTTCCCACACCGAACCCTCTGATAGCTCTCCATCACCCAATAAAGAAAAAACTTTATTTGTTTTTTTATCTATTTTTTTAGATAGCGCTAAACCTACAGCAACTGAAAGGCCATGTCCTAAAGCGCCGGTGTTATGCTCAATTCCTAAAATTTTTCTAGTGGGATGTCCAATAAAATGAGAGTTAAAATGATTGAGCTTTTCAAGATCTTTTCTTGAAAAAAAACCTTGATCACAAAGAACGGTGTAAAGAGCCTCAACTGAATGACCTTTACTATGGATATAATGGTTTCGGTCTTTTTCATTAAAGTTTTTAGGATTTATATCTAAGACCTTATTATATAAGACATTCAAAATGTCGATACATGATAAACTTCCACCAGTGTGACCAGCGCCAGATTTATAAATAATATCTAATATTGTCTTCCTGTATTCTAAAGATTTTATTTTAAGTTGATTTAAGTCCATTATTTATTGAATAGTAAATATTTTTAGTCTTGGGATAAATGTTTATATAAAGCTTTTTGAGCAATTTTTAAAGCAGCCATAGCATCATGATTTGCTTGAGCTTTTGTTAATGCTTCAATGTCTAAATCATCCAGGGCTTTATCAACAGCTTTTAAAAAATCTATAGCGATATTTGCCATTACCACACTATCTTCTCTAAATGGAAACTGATCCAGTTGCCAAACACCTTCCCAATTATTTTTTCTTAGAACATAAAAAAATTCAAAAAGCTCTATGGGGTGAAGACTGCCAGCTAAAAGATCATCGTCCCATGATCTAAAGTTATCATTAACATCCATTCCAAATAGTCTACCATAATCAATAGCTAATTGAGCCGAGTCAGCAGCTGACTCTCCACCATAAATAGCATGACCAAAATCAAGAAGGAGTCCGATATTAGGAAGACCTATTTTTTCAATACCAAGAATAGTTCTTGAAACAGAGTCATAGCTCATTTTTACCCTTGGCTCTCTTGGTTTATATTCTATTACAAAATTCAAATCAGTATTTTCACTTGCTAAATTTCCCACACCATCCATCGAATTTTTCCATAAAGATTTATGATCAACCTGAAAAGGATAGTCCCAACCATCTTGTCCAGGCCAAAGCTTAACATATTTGGCATTAAAAAATCTCACAGCCTCGCAAGCTTGAGTAATTAGTTCATGCGCTCTTTTTCTAATACCCGGATCAGGATTTGTGAACGCTCCCTTTGAGAATTCTCTTGTATAAATTTCAGGAGTAATACCAATCACTTTTAAATTTGCTTTATCGAGAGCATCTTTTATTTGCTCATTCGAGTAACTTCCTCCAAAGTATGGAAAATTTAGATCCACGTATGAAAGGTCTTTTACTTGTCCAGCAAGTTCTATGGCGTCAAGTACGCTTCTTGGTTCGCCATAACCATCTGTTGCATATCTATCAAGATAGGTGGCAAAATGCCAAATACCTGCGCCAAACTCTTGTTTTTTCATGAATACATTTTCTATTATTTAAATTATTTTAGCTATCAATAATTTTAATTAACTCATTGTTCAAGAATTGAACAGTTGAGATGATATTTTTGTCGCAAATGTCTTATTTGCATGATTTTTTTCAACATTTATTTGGAATTGATCACAAAAATTGACTAATATGCAATCGTTTATAAACATAGGAGGAATTTATGAAAAAAATAATTCTTACAATTCTTGTATCGTTCCTATCTCTTTCTGCTTTTGCTGAGAGATTTGTAATGGTTACACACGGTGAGGGTAAAGACCCTTTCTGGCCTGTTGTGCAAAAAGGTGGTGAAGATGCTGCTAGACACGTAGGTGCAGATTTTGAATACATTTTCAATCCATCTGGAGACCTAGGTGACATGGCTAAGTCAATTGCAGCTGCCGCTGCTACTCAGCCTGATGGTATGGTAGTTTCACTTCCTGATCCAGAAGCTTTAGGTCAAGCAATCAAAGATGCTGTTGCTGCTGGTATTCCAGTTATTACTATGAACTCAGGTTTAGAGTCTTCAGCTTCTCTTGGCGCATTAATGCACGTTGGTCAGCCTGAATTTCTTGCTGGTCAAAAAGCTGGTGAAAGAGCTAAAGCAGAGGGTGCAACTAAAGCACTTTGCATGATTCAGGAAGCTTACAACACTGCTCTTACAGATAGATGTGGCGGTTACGCAGAAGCTCTACCAACAACTAACGTAGACACTTCTAATGACCCTGCTTCAATCCCAACAAGAGCTGCTGCTGGTTTACAAGCAAACCCTGACGTCGATGCAGTATTATCAGTTGGACCACACGTTTGTTCAGGTGTTCAAAAAGCTATTGATGATTTAGGTATGTCAGTTCATCACTCTTGTTTTGACTTAAGTCCAGAAGTTATGGATTTAATCGCTTCAGGAAAAGTTGCATATACAATCGACCAACAACAACGTCTACAAGGTTATATGCCTATCGTAGTTCTTCACCTATACAACAACGGTGCTGGGCTATTACCAGGTGCTAATATTCCTTCAGGACCTGGATTTGTTGACAAGTCAAACGCATCATCAGTTTCTGCATTAGCAGGTATTGATAGATAATTTTATTTAATCTCAAAGTGGGCAATTTATTGCCCACTTTTTTATAAACTACAGAGAGTATTTATTTACATTTAAGCATGTCAGCTACAACTCAAAGACAAGAGTCAGATAGACATCAAAAAAAGACATGGTTTACAGCATTAATATCTAGACCAGAAGTCGGTCCAATTGGAGTGATGCTCCTTTTATTTGGTATGTTGGGCTACTTTTCAATTCCAGCCGGGGAGATGTCATGGAACCCCTTTACCGGTGAGGGTTTTAATGCTCTTGGTATTAGAAATTTTTTAAGAGTTATTTCTCAATTAGGTATAATTGCAATAGGAGCAGGTTTATTAATAATCGCTGGAGAATTTGATCTTTCAATCGGATCAATGATTGGTTTCGCTGGTGCCTGCATGGCAATGATTTTAAGATGGGGTTTTTCAGTCATCATACCTTACATATCTTTCGAGGGTGGTTTTCATATTGAATTTTACACGTTATTTCACATCTCTGATGTCTCTCCAATTTTAGCTATCTTTATAACTTTATGCTTCACTTTATTTTTTGGTTGGTTACAAGGAACTATTGTTGTGAAGTCTGGTTTACCATCATTTATTGTTACACTTGGGGGCTTATTTTTTCTCAGAGGATTAACAGAAGTTTCTCTAAGATCTTTTAATCATAGACCAGATCAGACAAAAGGGGCGACTACTGTCACAGAGATTCCAGATATAAAAAATATTGTAAATGTCCCTGGCCATGGAGAAATGGTAAGAGAAAAAGCAAAAGCTTTACCGGAAGCTGATCTAGTAGCTATAGCCAAAGATTTACCAGCTGATACAGTTGCAACAATTACAGATAGATTAGAATACACTTACCAAAGAGTAGCCGAAGCCAAGACACAAATTTTGCTTGATAAAGGAACTAAACCTTTACAAGAGGCTTTAGCAAACGCTCAGCAAAGTGGAAATGATTATATGGTTGGCATGATTCAAGAAAAAATTGCTAACTTTCAAATCGATCCAGTAGTACCAAAAACAGTTACTGATGTTGATATAGCAAGAGTTTACATTGACTCTCTCATTACTGCTCGCCCCGTTGCGAATTTTTTTGGTGGAGATATTTTAGAACCTGTTTTTGATTGGCTTTATTACCCGGTTGACTGGAACACTAATAATTTTGGAAATCAGTTCGCCTCTGGTTTATATTCCTGCGTCATGATTTGGCTAATTTTAGCGATTATTTGTTACATTGTACTGAGCAAAACTCAAGCAGGTAACTGGATTTACTCAACTGGTGGAAATCTGAGTGCAGCCAAGGCAAATGGTGTACCTACAGATAAGGTTAAAGTATCTCTATTTATGTTTTCTGCTTTTTGTGCAACAATTTTTGCAACCGCTCAAGTTTTTGAAGTTAATACAGCAGACGCGGCTAAAGGTAATTTAAAAGAATTAGAGGCAATTGCTGCAGCTGTGATTGGTGGCGTTGTTTTAACAGGAGGTTTTGGCACCATACTCGGTATTGTTGTAGGCGCATTTATATTTGGTGTTGCTAAAGAAGCATTCTTTTATATCCCAGGCATAGACGGATCATTTTATAGAGTATTCTTAGGGTTAGTAATCATAGCTTCTGCTTTGACTAACGAAAATATTAGAAAACGAATTATGGGTAGTATTTAGTTATGGAAAACAATAATTCACCATTTATAGAAATTACAGATCTTGTAAAAAAGTTTGGAACATTTACAGCTTTAAATGGTGTCTCTTTAAATGTCCTACCAGGAGAAGTTCACGCATTACTAGGTGATAACGGTGCTGGAAAGTCCACTCTTATTAAAGTCTTATCAGGAGTTCACCAGCCAACTTCTGGAATTATTAAAGTTGGAGGAAGTGAAGTAAAATTTAGCTCTCCAAGAGAGGCTACTAGTGCGGGTATTGGAACTGTCTATCAAGATCTGGCACTTAATGCTTTGACCTCTGTTACACGAAATTTTTTCTTGGGAAATGAATTAAAAAAAGGACCTGGCCCTTTTGGAATATTAGATTTTAAAAAAATGGATGAAATTACGATTACTGAAATGGGAAAAATTGGCATAAATATCTCAGATCCTACTCAGCCAGTTGGAACTATGTCAGGTGGTCAAAGACAGACACTTGCTATTGCAAGAGCTATATACTTTGGTGCTAAGATTTTAATTTTGGATGAACCTACATCTGCACTTGGGCAAAAACAACAAATGGAAGTTTTAAAAACTATTAAAAAAGTCCAACAATTAGGGAATATAGCTATTATTTTGATTACTCACAATGAAATCCACGCAAGACTTATTGCTGATCGATTTACATTCTTAAGTTTAGGTGAAGTAATAGGATCTGGAAAGTCATCAGAATTAGGTGGAGATGATGTTAAGCGTTTAATGGCTGGCGGTGCTCAAATAGGTGATTTGGCCAAAGAGCTTGAAGCTGTATAATATTTTAACTAGTAAGAGCTAGGATTATTATCTTTATCAGACTCATCGTAGTTTTGATTAGTAAGCTCTTTGAATTTTCTCACATGAGTGGCTGCTGCTCCAGATAACAACCTTACATCATTTGTAATTGTCACAAGATCAAAACCCCATTCAGATGCCTTGGCAGCATACTCTGGAGTCCCACAATGAAGACATGCAACTTTTCCATGTTTATGAGCAATATCTAAAATTTTCTTTTTAGACTCAATCATCTCAGGTTCTGTTCGATCAAACCCAGGTGTTAACTTTCCTTGGTTCAGCCCTATTGTTAAATCTGCTGTCCCGATATAAAGACCATCAAGACCAGGAGTGGATGCTATATCGTCAAGATTATCAAATGCTTCTTGAGTTTCTATCATGGCAAGACAAAACGTTCCCTCATTTGACTCATAAAAATAATTTGAACTGACGGAAAAGTTAGCTCTCGTCGGACCAAAACTTCTAATACCTACAGGTGGATATTTACAATCTTGAACAAGTTTTTGTGCTTGCTCTTTATTATTAATCATTGGGCAAATGATACCCAAAGCACCTGCATCCATAACTTTAGATATTACTGCGTGATCTAATCCTGAAACTCTACAGATTGGAGTGACACCACTATTTCTAATACTTTGCAACATTTTAAATAAATCACTAAAGCCAATCATCCCATGTTGATAGTCAATGGTAAGGGCGTCATAACCTTGCTCAGACATAATTTCAGCAGTAAAAGTATTAGGTATTGATAAAAAGCTATTAACAACGACTTCTTTTTTTTTCCATTTAGCTTTTACTTTGTTTTCAATCATTGATTGTTAGATATCAAATTATTTAAAAATATAATTATAACAATTATTTATTATTCATGAATAAATGCATAAATTTAATCAATATTCTCCATCCTCCCACTTTTTACAGATTTATAAGCAGTTTCGGCTAAGAGAAGAGCTCTTCTTCCGTCCTCAAAGCCAACAGATACAGGCTTTTTTTCCAAAATTGTTTCAACAAATGAGCTAATAGAATTCATATAAGACTCCTGGTATCTCTCAATAAAAAAATTTAAATAGGGTTCACTTTTGTCAACAAACTCTGAATTGTATTTTTTCAATTCATGTGGCTTTCTATTTTCAGATATAACCATCCCTTTGCTTCCAAACAACTCAACTCTTTGATCATATCCATAAGTTGCTGATCTAGAGTTGTTTATATGACATTGTTTTCCCGAGGCTGTTTCCATTATAATCATCAAGGTGTCACTATCATTTAATTCAGATTTAATTTTTGGATCTATTAAAGCATTAGATATTGCAAATACCTTAACTGGCTCTTCACCAAGCATAAAACGGGCTAAATCAAAATCATGAATTGTCATATCTCTAAATTGCCCACCAGACACTTTTAAATAATCCCAACTTGGCAGACCTGGATCTCTAGATGTAATCAGACATTGATGAAGCTCACCAATTTCACCATTAATAAAAGATTTTTTTGCAGCCTGATGACCAGGATCAAATCTTCTATTAAAGCCTAATTGAATTGGAACTTTATTACCTTCAAGTCTTTTTGAAAACTCATCAACTTTTTTTATATCGAGGTCAATAGGTTTCTCACACAAAACAGGTTTTTTTGATGCAACAGATCTCTCTATGAAATCAATATGTGTATTTGTAGGGGAAGATATAAGAATAGCATCAATATCATTATTGTTAAAAATATCATCAACATTTTCCACAGCAAGTACGTTTAAATCATTTGATACTTTTTTTGAAAATTCTTCATTTGGGTCATAAATGCATACTAAATTTGTCTGTTCATGAAGTTGAATATTCTTAGCATGCATTTGGCCAATTCGCCCGCACCCAATAACTGCAATACTAACTTTTTTCATATCACAGAATTATAGTATTCTTTAAATTTTAGAAATAAAAAAAAATTCATTTTGAATAAAATTTAAGTATTCTTTAAAAGGTTTATTTATCTATAATCTTTTTATAGGAGGGGTTTATGAAAGCAAAATTGGGAATAGCACCTATAGCATGGTCCAATGATGATTTACCTGAACTTGGAGGAGAGACTTCTTTGGATACCTGCCTTAGTGAGTCAAAACTTGCTGGATTTACTGGTGTGGAAACAGGTGGAAAATTTCCAAAAACTCCTGAAAAACTTGGTCCAATTTTAAAAAATCACAATCTATACTTGGCATCAGGGTGGTATTCAGGAACTGTGCTAGATAATGACCTAGAAAATGAAAAAGATAAAGTCCTTCAACAACTCACTCTCTTCAGAGACCTAGGCGCAGCAGTTTTAGCATATGGAGAAACATCTGGAACTATCCAAAATATTAGACATGCTCCTTTAAACACAAAAAGAAAAATACATAGTGAGGATTTTAGAGAGTATGGAAGGAAACTAACATTATTTGCAGAATTTTGTGCAGATTTTGGTGTGCCAATTTCATTTCATCATCACATGGGTACAGCGATTGAGACTGAGGATGAGCTTGATCAATTGATGAACCACACAGGTGAGGCAGTAAAAATCTTATTTGATACAGGCCATATGACCTTTGCAGGAGGCAACTCTTTGAGAGTAATAAATAAATACGCAAAAAGAATAAATCACTTTCATGCTAAAGACATTCGCTCAAAGGTTGTAAATGATTTAGATCGATCAAAAAAAAGTTTTTTAGATTTTGTATTAGAGGGAGCCTTCACAGTGCCTGGAGATGGAAATATTAATTTTAAGGAAGTAGTAGAGACATTATCAAATAATAATTACGAAGGATGGTTTATTGTTGAGGCAGAGCAAGATCCCGCCAAAGCAAACCCATTTGAATATGCTAAAATTGGAAATAAAGAACTTGTAGAATGCTTAAGTATGTATGGATATGAAATAGAGGATTATAGAGATGAATAGTATTAAGGGAAAGTTTGCACTAGTGACTGGAGGAACACAAGGTCTAGGAGCGGCAATTGCAAAAAATTTTGCCGATAGCGGAGCTGAAGGTATTGTCACAATTGGTAGAAAAGAGAATAAAGGAAATGAGGTAGCAAAAAAAATTCAAGATGAAACTGGGTGTAAAGTAATTTTTGTAAAAACAGACCTTGGAGAGGTCCAAGAGTGTAGAAATGCAGTTTCAGTTGCTAAACAAGAATTTGGGAGATTGGATGTTCTTGTAAACGCTGCCGGTATTACTGATAGGGGAGATATTGTTAATACGAGCGAAGAACTGTTCGATAAAATGATTGGCACCAATTTAAAAGGCCCTTATTTTCTAATACAAGATACAGTGAAAATTATGATTGAACAAAACATAGAGGGTTCAATTATTAATATTGGATCTGTGGCAGCTATGACTGGCCAACCATTCATATCAACTTATTGCGTATCAAAAGGGGCACTTGCAACATTAACAAGGAATACAGCATTCGCTTTGTTAAAAAATAAAATTAGAGTTAATCAGTTAAATATTGGTTGGATGGCTTCAGATGGAGAACATGAGATACAAACAAAATATCATGGTGCCTCAGAAAATTGGTTAGAAGATGCTGGTAAAGCTCAACCATTTGGAAGGTTGCTTGATCCAAAAGAGGTAGCTAAAGCAGTTACATTTTTAGCATCTGATGATTCAGGTATGATGACAGGTTCTGTTGTAAACTTTGACCAGTCTGTGTGGGGAGGATATCCTTTTGCACCTCCTCAGCCTGCAGAAAAAATGGAAATAAAATAGTTTAATTTAAATACTTTTGGGCACTTTGTTGACAACTCTTTAGTGTAGATTCCAAATCCTTATTCAAAAAAATATACTCATAAATTTTATGACCAACATCTTCAATAATATTTGAATAGGTTGGCAAAGGATATCTAGCCCATTCTATAATTTTTTCCTCCTTTTCCATTTTATCAATTTCATTAAATATTGGACTTAAAGCTCTCACTTCAGGATCATTTACGACACTAAAAACGGGAGATGATAAACTACCATGCTCGATATAATATTTTATAAATTCAGGAGAGACAAAATTACGAATATTTTTCATAACAAAAGGTATTTTTTCAGGAGAGATATTTGAGGGTATGCCTAATGAAAACCCACCTATTGGAGATACTTGAAAAGAGGAATTTCCAGCAGGTCTTGGTAAATAACCAGTTTTTTTATATGCAGGTGAAGCTTCATTTAGTTCGAACAAATGGGCTCTACTACTCCAATTCATTGCCATAGCTGATTTACCTTGACTATAATATTCAACACATTCATCATTGGAATGAGCAGATAATTCATTTGGCGAGTATAAAGTCAATTTTTTCAACATTTTAGCTGCTTCAAAAGATGCATCAGATAAAAAATTTGCCTTTAAGAGTATTTTTTCCACATCTAAATCATAAATATTTTTCCCAATGTACCTAAGGTTTACATACGGTTTTCCATAATTTGCCATTGCTAAAATAAAACTAGTAGCAAGTGGTTGACCTTTTTTAGCTGGCCAAGAAATAGGACTTTCTATCTGTTTGTCACCTTTTAATACCTCACAGGCATGGAGTAAATCCTGAAATGTTTTTGGTGGACTCAAAGCATATTTTTGAAAAATATCTGTTCTATAAAATAATAGATCAGGAATTGCTTCGATCGGTATCCCATAAAGTTTTTTATTAAAAGAACTTGATCTTACTCCTGAGTAGTGAAAGTCATTCAAATTTATTCCAACATCTTTAACAAAATTATTCAAAGGAAGAAGGCAATTTAATTTAGTTAATTGTCCAATCCATGGAATATTAAAAGCAACTATGTCAAATTTAGACTTTTTATTTGATGAGGAATTTTTAATTATTACATTAAGTAGTTTTTTCAAATCACCTTCAATAATAAGTTCAATTTCACAATCAAGTATATATTCAAAAAAATCAATATTCTTATCTATCACTTTAAATGTGGGATTATCATTGGCAAGAAAGTTAATTTTTTTGTATTTTTTATTTTGATTAATTATAACATTTGGTGCAGGTATAATATTTCCTGCAGACAGAGAAGTTCCAAAAAAATAATTATCATTAAAATCACTGTAACCTAAGTTCAGGGCCACCTCTTTTTTGATTGAAAGTAAATAATCCGTGAATTCTTTAATGAGATTATTACTTGGATGTATAGAAAACGATTTACCTGATTTTGTTTTTGATCTTTGTATTAATTTTTTTTCTTGAATAAGTTTTTTTACTCTTCTCAAACCAGTTGCAAATGGCAAACCTGATGCCTGGATGATACTCGTAGTAGTGGTAATTTTATTGTCTAGATGGTTAATAATAACATAAGAAAAAATATTCCAATCAGCGTCAATTGTTTTAATTGAAATAGATCTGTTAAATAAAAGTCTTGTTTTATCAACGAATTTTAAAAGAGTGGTAATCTCGTTTCTATTCATTTGTGAGTATTATATTATAAATTCATTAAAATATTCAATTTGAATATATTAGAGATTAAATCTCTTAATAAATCATGGATAATTTCTACATAAGGATATTAGGAGGATCAATATGAACAAACTAATAAAAGTATTAGCTGTTCTAATGTGCTTTTCTTTCGGTTCAGCTAAGGCAGTTGAAATCGTGTCTTTTAATGCTGCGTCATCTGAGGCTTATGTTGGTGCGTTCGTTAAAGGTATTAAAGCTACAGCAGAGCAATATGGCTATGATATTACTGTTTTTGAAAACAACTATAACCAAGCAGAGCAAAACCAACAAGTAGAACAATACTTGTCAAGTGGTGCACTACCTGATGTATTTATTTGGTGGCCACCTGATGCTGTTGCAGGTTTAGGTTCGTTAAGAAAGCTTGCTAAAACTGGAGTACCAGTTTTAAAAATCAATCAGTTACCTAATGAGCAAGATAAAGCATTCATCTTTGGATATGCCGGACCAGATGATAGTCTTCGCGCTTATAACGCAGGTGAGATGATGGTTAAAGCTATGAAGATGAAACAAGCTGCTGGTGGAGATGGATATAATGTAATTGCATTATCATATCCTCACTCTTACGGTGGATATGGCTTATCAATAAATGCTTTTAAACAAGCTATCGCTGGAACTGACTTAAATCTTATCGGTGACATCGGTGAGGGATTTGGACAGGCTAACGGTTATAAAGGAGCAGCTAAGCTAATAGCTAAAGTTAAAGATCAGGGAATTCATTTTGTATATGGTATGGACGATGCGATCTTAACTGGTGGCATTAAGGCTTTAGAAGAAGCTGGTTATAACGTTGACTGGTATGCAGGTACTGGCAAAAGTGGTAGTGTAGATAGTGATGCTGTCATTACAGTTGGTACTGTGTGTAACGGTGATAAGCAGATGATTACTGATGGAAAGCAATTTGGTACTACTCTACAGTCACCTCTTCATGAAGGTCAATTAGCTATAGCTCTTGTTAAAGAGTACATGGAGAACGGTAAGCTAGCAAACTACATTAACTTTACACCTAACCCTTCAGTGACTGGTGCCACTATGGACTTCACAGCACTTAGAGGTTTTGATGGTAAGTTATATGGCATCAACGAGCTTTGCTCAGGTGCTTGGGACTAAGTTTTAGTCTTTTCATAACAATTTTTACACACAGGGAACTATCCCTGTGTGTGTTTTATAAATAAATAAGGTGTACAATCTTCTTTAATATGTCCACAAATCCAATTCTTAAAATTTCAAAAGTTTCTAGGACTTTTGGGGCTATACAGGCTCTAAAAGAAGCAAATTTTGAGATAAACGAAGGTGAAATTATGGGACTAGTTGGAGAAAATGGAGCTGGGAAATCAACTCTTGTTAAAATTATAAGTGGATTTGACCCTGGTTTTAAAGGCAGCTATCAAATCAATGGTAAAGAAGTAAAATTTGAAACGCCTTCACAAGCAGAGGAGTCTGGCATTGCTATTGCTCAACAAGAATTAAGTTTGATACCTAATATGTCAGTTGCAGAAAATATTTTTCTTACTGGAGCTAAAGTAAAAAAATTTGCCACTCTTAATACGTTGGCAAAAATGGCACGCCCATATCTTGATGAAGTTGGATTAACTGAAGTAGACCCAACTACTAGAATAAATTTATTATCTGTTGGTGAACAACATTTGGTAGAAGTAGCTAGACTAATTTCGAGAGAAGCAAAAATTTTAATTTTAGATGAGCCTACAGCTGCGTTAGGTGAAGCAGAGAGTCGAAGAATTTTAGAAATGGTTGAGCGTCTTGCTGCAAATGGTAAATCAATAATTTATGTAAGTCATAGACTGGACGAAATTTTTAAGATTACAAAAAGAATAACAATATTAAGAGACGGAGTAAGTCAAGGTATTCAAGAAACTAAAGATATTGATGTAAATAAACTAGTTGAAATTATGCTTGGAAGAGAATTGGCAAATATGTTCCCATCAAAAGCTGACCATATAAGTGATGATCCAAAATTAGAAGTAAAAGAACTTTGGCCTGATGGCGTTCTAGAGCCGGTTAGTTTTTCAGCCTTCAAGGGAGAGATACTTGGGCTCTCTGGGCAACTTGGTAGTGGAGCAGGTGAAGTATTAGCCTCCATAGCAGGTGCACTTCAATCTAGATCAGGTTCACTCACTTTGAACGGTGAAACCTTTTTACCTAAATCACCAAGTCATGCTATAAAGAAAAAAATTGCATATTGCTCCTCCGATAGAAAAAAAGATGGTCTTTTTCTTGGACGTCCAATATTTGAGAATTTAACCTCCCCAGCACTTGGTGCGATATCAAAATATGGTTTTAACTTTGGTAGTTCTGAGGATAATTATTCCAGAAATTTAGCAAAAGAGTTCTTAATTGATGTCAAAAGAATGCACGATGAGTCAGGTCTTTTAAGTGGGGGAAATCAACAAAAAGTAGCATTAGGAAAATGGCTTTCAATCAAGCCCGATGTATTGCTTGTGAATGAGCCGACAAGAGGTGTTGATGTTGGTGCTAAATCAGAGATATATCAAAGAATGAGAGAATTAGCAGCAAGAGGAATTACAATTATTTTTGCCTCTACTGATATCCAAGAAATCACATATCTTCCTGACAGAGTGATTACATTTTATAGAGGAATGATGATTGATGAACACCGATTAGAAAAAATTAAAACACCTGTTATTCTCAAAGAGATTACTGATCCATTTAACGAGACAAACCTATGAGCGCTATCATCGAAAATAATCAATTACCTTTTTCTGCAAAGTTCTTGCAATTCTATAAGGATCGCACACTTCTTGCTATTTTATTGTCACTTTTTGCTGTGATGTTTATATATGGAATTTTTTTTACAGAAAATTATTTAACAATAACCAATTTTAAAGCAATTATCAGAGATGCAGCACTATATGGCATTATGGCTATAGGACTTACATTTGTAACTTTATCAGGAAATTTTTTTTTATTGTCATTAAAAGAAACAGCATCAATTTGTGGTGTTACTTTTGCTATGGGTATGGCTACTGGTTTTGGATCACCGGATCTTGCAGGAAACTTTTTAGTTTCACTATTAGCTGCTTTAGCAGTAGGTGTCGTAAGTGGAGTAATACAAGGATATTTTGTTGGAATGGGAGGCAACCCAATTGTTGTAACATTAGGTGGAGCAGGCATCCTATATGGTATTGGTGCATGGTGGAGTGATAACCTTGTAATAAACTTTACAAGACCTCATGATGCAGAATGGTTAGGAACTGGTTCTTTTTTGGGTCTTCCAAGTATCACATGGTCTTTTATTTTAATTGCCATTGCAGCTGAGATAGTTTTAAGACATACAAATTTTGGAAGGAAAGTTTATTTAGTTGGAGCAAACAAAGCTGCTGGAAAAGCCACTGGCCATGAAAATTTTTCCATGGCGATAATTGTTTTTACAATCTGTTCTGTTTGTTGTGCATTTGTTGCAGTAGCTTTTGTTGCTCAAATGGATAGTGCTCAATCTAATTATTTTTCTGCAGAATTTGGATCATCAGGTGATATGACAATACTCGTTATAGCAACTGTCATGGTTGGTGGAAATTCAATAATGGGTGGTTATGGATCTACTTTAAGGACTAGTTTGGGAGCAATTTTTATTGCTATGGTTGATAATATGATGGTTTTACAGGGATTTAATAGTGGACCTAGAATAGTTGGTGTGGGCTTAATGATCGTGTTTAGCATCATAGTTTTTGGTTTATTTGCTAAAGGAAGTAGGGCTCAGGAATAATGGATAATTTTTTAAAAAAGATTACAAAAGATGTGGATCTCTCTTTTGCAATCTTATTATCATTTTGTGTTTATGTATTCTTTGCAATTAATATAGAGGTTTTCTTTAGTCACAATATCAGTTTCGCTATTCTTGAAAGGTTTGCGGTCTTGGGCCTTGTAGGTTTAGCATTAACTATTTGTATAATTGCTGGAGAAATTGATTTATCAATTGGGTCTAACGCGGCCCTGTGCGCTGTGATAGTTGTAAAATTAACAGACCCCTTAGGCGCCCCATTAGCGATGATTATAGGACTTTCAGTTTCAACTCTAATTGGTGCAACACAAGGTTTTGTTATAGCTTTCATAAGAATAAGAGCGATTGTGATTACAGTTGGTACACTTATGTTGCTTAGAGGTGTGGCTTTACTAATTGCTGAAGAAAAAACAGTTATGTTAACTGATTTTAGAGTTCCTGATTTTATTACTACTAAAGTTTTAATGTATTTTTCACCTGCTAGCCTAACGGTTATCTTCATATTCATTTGTGTAGGAATTTTTATGCGTTACACAAAATATGGAAGAGAAATATATGCGATCGGTGGAGCAAGAAAAGAAGCACTCACTGCAGGTATACCTTTAAGACGCCCAATGATTATAGCCTTTGCGCTGTCAGGTTTTTGTGCTGGTTTTGCTGGAACTGTAATTGGTTTGAAATCAGGAACGGCTCAAGGTTTAGGACTACAATACCTTCTTTTAGCAGGAACTGTTGCAGCTTTTGTTGGAGGTGTGAGTATACTAGGAGGAAAGGGTGGTGTTTTAGGAGCTGCTATCGGAGCTTTAACAGTTAATTTTTTAAATACTGGTCTCGTATTTTATGCACTTCAGGTTCATTTTGTTCAATTATTTACATCAGTGCTTTTGGTTATCGTTATAGTTTTTCAAACTATGTCCAGGGTATTTGACTCGCGGCAAGCTAGAAAGAGTCTGCTTGCCACAATTGATGAACGAAAAACATCTTTATTGGAAAAAAAGAGATCAGCTTTAGGTTGATAATATTCATTTTGAATATATTTGAAGTCAGTAATTTAAATACATATTATATAATAAAATTGGAGGAAATTTATGGATAAAGAGAGACTAAAAGGTAAAAATGTCCTTATTACAGGCGCTGCTCAGGGCATGGGCGCTGCGGTAGGAGAGCACTTTGCTGCCCAAGGAGCCAAAATTTGTCTAACAGATGTCAACCTTGACGGTTGTAAAGAGGTTGAAGAGAGAATTAGGTCAGCTGGAGGTGAGGCTATTTCATGTAAAGTAGACGTGCGAAATCGTGAAGATCACGTAGCTGCTGTAAAAGCAACAGTTGAAAATTTTGGTAGTCTAAATGTTTCTATAAATAATGCTGGAGTAAACAAACCACTTTTCTTCATGGATATAACTGAGGAAAATTACGATTTTATTATGGATATAAATGTTCGAGGTGCTCTTTTGGGCATGCAAGAACAAGCTCGACAAATGATTAAACAAGGTAAACAAAAAGAACCATATAAAATTATTCATGTAGCTTCTATTTTATCTCGGGAAACTTTTGATGATGTTGTGGTTTATGGAATGAGCAAACATGCCATAGCTGCTCTAATAAAAGGTGGTGCAAAAAGTTTAGTTGAGCATGGCATTACCGTTAATGGATATGGCCCTGGCGTAGTAAGAACTGAGCTATGGGAGCAACTAGATAAAGATTTAGTTGCAATTGGAAAATTTGATAAACCCGGAGAGTCAATGGACTCAATTGCAGAGAATATGATTTTGATGAAGAGGTATTCCTATCCTGAAGACGTGGTGGGCACAGCATCATTTTTAGCGTCTAGTGAGTCTGATTACATGACAGGACAAATACTTATGATTGATGGAGGAATGGTAATTCAATAAATGAGTGAACCTTCAATCATAAAACCTGAAGATATAAATCCAAATTACGATTGGCATAGAAGAGTACCTTCTCATGGAAGGACAAATGTAGATTATGAAGAGAGAATTAATTTTCCTAGACTTCACAAATATCGACTAGGAAGAGCCAGAGAGGCTCTAAAAAATTCAAAAGCCGGTTCACTCCTTTGTTTTGATAACAACAACATCCGATATGTCACAAGCACAGTTATTGGAGAGTGGTCAAGAGACAAAATATGTAGATATTCTCTATTAGCTCAAGACCATGATCCCGTGCTGTGGGATTTCGGTTCAGCGGCTAAACATCACCAATTATTTTCGCCTTGGCTTCCAAAAGAAAATTGGAAGGCAGGAATGGTAGGCCTGAGGGGTACGGTGCATCCTGATGCAGGATTAATGAAAAATGCCGCAAAAGAAATAAAATCAATGTTAAATGAAAAGGGACTGGCAAATGAACCTGTAGGTGTGGATCTTGTTGAGCCAGCAATGATGTTTGCTCTCCAAGCAGAGGGTTTAGAGATAATTGACGGACAGCAAATTCTTCTTGAAGCCAGGGAAATAAAATCAAGAGATGAGCTAATGTTATTAAACCAGGCTGCATCGATGGTTGATGCAACTTATCATCAAATTTATGAGACTATGAAGCCAGGCGTTAGTGAAGCTCAAATAGTTGCTAATGCAAATAAGCTTTTATACGAACTTGGTTCAGATGATGTCGAGGCAATAAATGCCATTTCAGGTGAAAGATGTAATCCGCATCCACATAATTTTACAGATAGAATTTTTAGACCTGGTGATCAAGCTTTCTTTGACATACTTCAATCTTATATGGGCTACAGGACCTGTTATTATAGAACCTTCAATATTGGAAGAGCATCAGACTCTCAAAATGACGCCTACAAGCAGTGTCGAGAGTGGCTAGACAAAGCCATTGAACTTGTAAAACCTGGAGTATCTACAGATAAAATTGCATCAGTATGGCCGAAGGCTGAGGAATTTGGTTTTGCAAATGAAATGTCTGCATTCGCATTACAGTTTGGACATGGTTTAGGTTTGGCAATTCATGAAAGACCAATAATCAGTAGATTGGTTTCAATGGACTCACCTGATGAAATTAAAGAAGGAATGGTTTTTGCTCTTGAAACTTATTGTCCTGCAAAAGATGGTTATTCTGCTGCGCGAATTGAAGAAGAATTGATTGTTACTGATAAAGGATGCCAAGTAATTTCCTTGTTCCCTGCTGAAGATCTACCTATTGCTAATAAATATTAATGGTAGATAAATTAAATGACGATATAGGAGAAGAGAAAAGACTTCAATTATGGGAAATGATGCTGAAATTAAGGTTGGTCGAAAAAAAAGCATATGATCTTTTTCTTCAAAATCTTATCAAAGGTACTAGCCATTTAGCTCTGGGTCAGGAAGCTATTGCAGGTGCCTTTGGAGTAGCCTTGAAACAAGGCGATTATACATTTTGCACATACCGTGGGCACGCACATACACTCGCAAGAGGATCCTCAATCGAAGGAGTTTTAGGAGAACTAATGGGTAGACAGTGTGGCTTGATGAAAGGTAAAGGAGGATCCATGCATCTTACAGATGTAGATAAAGGAGTTATGGGTTCATATGCTATTATAGGTGCTCATTTAACTATTGCCAATGGAACTGCTTTAGCATCAAAATATAATAAAACAAATGAGGTAAGCGTTTGTTTTTTTGGAGACGGTACTACGAATATCGGAGCATTCCATGAGGCATTGAACATGGCAAAAATATGGAATTTACCCATAGTGTTTGTTTGTGAAAATAATTTATATATGGAATATACACCAATTCATGAAGTTACTGCTGTTGAGCACCCAGCTGCTGATAGAGCAGGTGCATACGATTTAGATAAAATTATTGTTGACGGAAATGATGCTGATGAAATGCTTAGAACAGCAGAAAAAGCTATTTCAAAAGCGAGAGAGGGTAAAGGTCCAAGTTTAATTGAAGCCAAGACTTATCGACATAGTGGGCATTCAAGAGCTGACCCAGGTAAGTACAGACCTGATGAGGAAGTAAAAGATTGGATGGAAAACAAAGACCCAATAAAAAATTACAGAGCAAAGTTATTAGATTTTAATATCAATGAAAAAATAATTTCTGAAATTGAGGAGAAAATTAAAGATCAAGTTGAAAAAGCAACTGAAATTTCCATGGCTTCTCCAATTCCAGAAATTAAAGAAATATATACTGATGTATGGGCTAATGGAGGTTCAGAGTGGCACAATTAACATACAGAGCAAGTGTTTCACTCGCTATAGCTCAATCCATGAGAAAAGATCAAAAAGTTTTTTTTATTGGTGAAGACGTAGGTGCTGCGGGTGGAGTATTTAAAGCGACGGTTGGTCTTTTAGAGGAGTTTGGAAAAGAGAGAGTCATGGATGCACCAATTTCAGAACAAGCTATTTTAGGTGCAGCTATGGGTGCAGCAATGACAGGCTTAAGGCCAATAGCAGAAATAATGTTTTCAGATTTTTTAGCTGTTTGTTGGGATATTGTGGCAAATCAAATTGCTAAAACTAGATATATGTCAGATGGACAAATCAACATTCCATTGGTCATTAGGACTGCAAATGGTGGAGGGTCAAAATTTGGTGCACAACATTCTCAAAGTTTAGAAAATTGGTCTATGATGATACCAGGTTTAAAAGTAGTCGCACCAAGTTGCCCTAGTGACGTGTTAGGTTTGATGGATAGTGCTGTAAAGGACCCTGATCCAGTTATATTTTACGAGCATAAATCACTTTATGCATTCAAAGAAGAAATTGAACAAACTGATATATCCATTCCTATCGGGGAGGCTAATACGCTTCACGAGGGAAAAGATATTACTATTATTGGTTTAGCTTTAATGGCACAAAGAGCAAAAGAGGCTGCATTAATTTTGAAAGACAAACACGATATTAATGCAAAGGTAATCGATTTGAGATCTCTAGTGCCATTAGATTTACAAACAATAAAAAAATCTGTAATTGAGACTGGTCATGTCTTGACAGTAGAAGAAAATCCAAGACTTTGTGGATGGGGAGCGGAAATATCATCTTTAATCTCAGAACATTGTTTTAAAAATTTAAAAGGCCCTGTCACTAGAGTAACTACACCACATGTACCTTTACCAAGTGCCGACATACTCGAAGATAATACAATTCCCTCAGTGGAACTAATTGTAAATGAGGTTATAAAAAAACTAAAAGGAGAATAATTATGGAAATAATAATGCCATCCCTTGGAGAAACTGTTGACGAGGGAAAAGTAGTAAAGTGGCTTAAAAAAGTCGGAGATGAAATTAAAGAGGGAGATATCCTCTGCGAAGTTGAGACTGATAAGACAGCTGCTGAGATACCTTCAACAGTTAATGGAAAATTAACAGAGATAATTGCACAAGAGGGAGATACGATCCCTGTAGGTGGTAAAATTGCCACTGTAGAATAATAATTAAAACTGTTATAAATATTTATGGAAATTAAAGACTCAAAATTTTATAGAGATAAGTGCTATATTAACGGTGAATGGGTTAATGCTGACTCAGGTGAGACAATATCTGTTAACAATCCAGCTAACTTGAAAGAGATCGGCACTGTCCCTAAGTGCGGAACATCTGAAACTAGAAATGCTATAGAAGCAGCAAATAATGCTTGGCCTGAATGGAGGGCAAAATCTGCACGTCAAAGATCAGACATACTCAGAAAATGGTTTGATTTAATGATTGAAAATAAAGAGGAATTAGCTCAAATCATGACAGTTGAACAAGGAAAACCAATAAATGAGTCACGTGGAGAAATAGGCTATGGAGCCTCTTTTGTAGAATGGTTCTCAGAAGAAGCCAAGAGGGTTTATGGAGATACAATTCCAGATCCCATGACCGATCGAAGAATTGTTGTTTTGAAGCAACCAGTTGGTGTAGTGGCATCCATTACACCATGGAATTTTCCTAATGCTATGATTACAAGAAAATGTGCACCAGCTTTAGCTGTTGGGTGCCCAGTTGTAATTAAACCAGCAAGTCAAACTCCTTATTCTGCACTTGCACTAGCTGTTTTGGCTGAGGAGGCAGGTTTCCCAAAAGGTACTTTAAATGTAATTACAGGAAAGGCCTCTGAAATCGGAGAGGAATTAGCCACAAATCCAATTGTTAGAAAATTATCTTTTACAGGTTCAACAGAAATTGGAAAAATACTTTTACAGAAATGCTCTGGAACTGTAAAGAAAGTCTCAATGGAACTTGGTGGTCACGCACCCTTCATTGTATTTAATGATGCAAATATTGATGATGCAGTTGCCGGTGCAATCCAAAGCAAATTTAGAAATACTGGACAAACTTGTGTTTGTGCAAATAGAATTTATGTCCAAGAAAAAGTTCATGATGAGTTCTGTTCAAAATTTGTTGATGCTGTTTCTAAAATAAAAGTAGGAGATGGCTTAAATGAGGAGAATGCCTCTGGACCCATGATTGATGAGCACTCTTTAAGTAAAGTAGAGGAGCACGTCCAAGATGCATTACAATATGGGGCAAAAGTTGCAATTGGTGGATCTAAGCATTCTTTGGGAATGAACTTTTATCAGCCTACAATCCTAACTGAAGTCGCACCAGAAGCGAAAATTACAACTGAAGAAACATTTGGACCAGTGGCCCCAATTTACAAATTTAAAGATGAAAAAGAAGTAATTAAACTTGCAAATAACTCACCATATGGACTTGCATCCTATTTTTATTCTAGAGATATCGGAAGAATATGGAGAGTTGCTGAGGCACTTGAATACGGTATGGTTGGAGTCAATACTGGATTAACTTCAAAAGCAGAGGCACCATTTGGAGGAATAAAAGAGTCTGGTCTTGGCAGAGAAGGCTCAAAGTATGGAATTGATGATTTTATTGAAATAAAATACATCAATATGTGCGGCCTAGACAAATAATTCATATTTATGAACAAAGTCTTTAATGTTGGCTTAATAGGATGTGGTCATATTTCTGAAACATATTTTAGAGGACATGATTATTTTAATAATTTTCGCATAATTAAATGTGCTGACATTAATCATGAAAATTCTAAAAAATGTGCCGAAACTTATAATATAAACTCTTGTTCTGTTGATGAAATATTAAATGATAGTAAAGTCGATATTATTTTAAATTTAACTATTCCAAAGGCTCATTACGAGGTAGCAAAAAATTCGCTGGAGAGCGGTAAACATGTTTATAGTGAGAAACCAATGGCTGTAAATTTTTTAGATGGTGAAAATCTCTTAAAATTATCTAAAAGTAAAAACTTATACATTGGCAATGCTCCTGATACTTTTTTAGGTGGTGGAATTCAAAAATCTATTGAATTAATAAACGATAATAAAATTGGAAATGTTCGGCTTGGAAATGCTATTTTTGCTTATCCAGGAGTTCAATCTTATCATCCCAATCCTGAACCGTGGTTTGCAAATAATGAAGGTGGCCCAGTTATAGATATGGGACCATACTATTTAACAGCTTTAGTAAATTTACTTGGCCCTGCTAAAAGTGTTCATGGTATTTCTACCAAAGTTTTCGATAAAAGAGTGATAGGCATAGGTCCAAAAAAAGATCAGGAGTTTGATGTGGAATGTCAAACTAGCTATTTAGTTAATTTAGAATTTTATAATGGGGCTTTAATTCAAATAACTTTATCGTTTGATGTTGTAGCTCACCAACGTAATCACATAGAGCTTTACGGCGATAAAGGTTCTATGATTGTGCCTGATCCAAATATGTTTGGAGGCTCAGTATACACAAGTAATGATGATAGTGGTGTTTGGCAAGAGCATAAAACTGATGATATGCCCCTTGGTAAAATTAATATTACATCTCATAGTGGTAGGGCTAATGAGTCACCAACTAATGCGAACTACCGTGGTGTCGGATTAGCTGAAATGGCATACTGTATTGATAATGAACTTGAACACAGATGTAGCGGAGAATTATCGTTACACGTTTTGGATATTATTCAATCAACAATGAAGGCAGCAGACACCAAAACACCTCAAGAGATAAAGACTACTTTTAAGAAGGCAGATTATTTTTCACTAGAGGAAATACAAAAAATTCTTAAGTAATTACAATAATTCCTCTAGACTTAATTTTCATTAAATGAAATTTGATAATACAAAAAAAATTCTTGTAATAGGGAGAGCAGGATTAGATATTTATCCAGAGCCACCCGGTACAAAAATCTCCGATGTAAATAACTTTTCTTCTCATTTAGGGGGCTCGGCGGCAAATACTTGTGTTGCTCTATCGAACTTGGGTGTCAGCACTGATTTACTTACTTGTATAACTGACGATGCAATCGGAGAATACATAATTAACAAACTTAGTGAATTCAAAGTTGGTGTAGAACACTGCAGAAAAGTTAATAAATCATTTCAAACACAAATAGCTGTTGTTGAAACTATTTTAAACAATAACCAATCTATTCTTTACAGAAGTAATCCTTGTGATCTGCAACTTAATAAGGAGGATATTAATAAAATTAATTTCAATAATTACTCTGCTGTATTCATCTCTGGAACTGCGCTTTCAGGAGAACCTTCAAGGAATGCCGTTTTTGTTGCCTCAAAACTAACTTCAGATCTCAAGATACCATTAATAATCGATCTTGATTATCGGCCTTACAACTGGGAGTCTGATACAATCAAATCAGATGTATATAAAGAAATTATGAATGAAATGGATATTATTATTGGAAACGATTTAGAATTTAATGTGGCTGATAATTCCACAAATGGACTTGAATTAGCAAAAGTGTATATTAAAAAAAAACCATCAGTGATTGTCTATAAAATGGGTGAAGAGGGATCCAAAGTATTTACTAAAGAAAATGAGAGCCAATACGGGATATTTAATGTCGAAGCTATTAAACCTACGGGTGCAGGTGACGCCTTCAATGGAGGTTTTATAAGCTCCCTATACAATGGCCTTAGTTTAGAGGATGCAGTAATTCGGGGTTCCGCAAATGCTGCAATAGTAGTAACAAGGGTAGGATGTTCCTCTGCTATGCCCAATAATCAGGAATTAGAAAAATTTATTAACCAAAATCAAAAGGAGTTATAGATGCACATCCCTTATTCAGACAATAAAAATCAAGCTTTATTTGGAGAAACAAATAAAACAGTACCTTTAGTTTATTTTAATATTATCAATTTAAATAAAGGTGAGTCCTATGAATACCAACTATCAAAACATGAAAGTAGCGTAGTCCCAGCAACAGGTATCGTCGAGATTACCGTGGAGGATAATAAGTTAGGACAGATTGGAAAAAGAACAACTGACGTATGGGATGGTGAACCTGAGGGTAGTTATATTCCTACAAATTCAAAATGTAAAATTACTTGTTTATCTGACTCCTCTGAGTGTTTCATAGCTGGTGGAATTTATGAAAAAAAATTAGAGCCATTTCTCGTTTTAAAAGAAGAACTAGATGTTGTTCAATATGGCTCGGACGATACTAAAACTCACAGAAAAATTAAACATATCTTAGGTGCAAAACATCATGATCAAGTTGGTCGATTATTAGTAAATGAACTATATACTGTTGGCGCTGGAGGGTGGTCAGGCTTCCCTCCTCACAAACACGACACAGATGATCTCCCTCAAGAAACTCGTCATGATGAAGTTTATAATTATCGATTTAAACCAGGACATGGTTTTGGTGTTCAAATTATGCAATCAGAAGATGAAAAAGAGGGTCACGGTTATCAACTTTTTAATGGCTCTACGATTGCGATTAATAAAGGATATCATCCATGTGTGGTTGCCCCAGGATATGAGATGTATTATTTTACAATCCTAGTAGGTCTTTCTCAAAGATCACTTATTCAATCTTTCCAAAAAACTCATGCTTACCAATTAGAATCAATCCCAGGTATTAAGGATATGATAGCAAAATATAAATGACGATAGCTAGCCTCTCAGAAGTTTTACAAGAAGCAAAAAAAAATAATTATGCCGTTGCAGGATTAGTAGTACTAGGTTGGGAAGATGCAAGATGTTATGCAGAAACAGCCGGAGAGCTCAAGGTACCTGTCATTCTTCAAGCAGGACCAGGTTGTAGAGCAAATACACCTCTACCAGTTTTAGGTAAAATGTTTAGATACTTGGCTGAGCAATCATCTAGTCCAATAGTTTGTCATTTAGATCATGGCTATACGAAAGAAGAGTGTTTACAGGCAATTGACAACGGATTCACATCTGTAATGTTTGATGGATCCAAGCTTTCACTTAATGAAAACGTTGATAAAACAAGTGAAATCGTTGAATTAGCTCATAAACAAAATATTTCCGTTGAGGGAGAAATTGGATTTGTTGGTTACAATGATGGGGCTAAGTCACAAAGCACAGATCCAGAAGAAGCGAAGACATTTGCTGAATTAACCAAATGTGATGCAATGGCCATCAGTGCAGGAAACGTACACTTACAGACAAACAAATCCTCTTCTATTGATATGCAAGTCATAAAGAAGATAGAAACCTTAACTGAAGTACCATTGGTGCTGCACGGAAGTAGCGGTATCGACGATACACTTAAAAGAACGATAGCAAATACAACGAATGTTTGTAAGTTTAATATCGGCACTGAACTCAGAAAAACTTTTGGTGATACTTTAAGAGAGGAAATTGTAAAAGATCCAAATACTTATGACCGTATTAAATTAATCAATTCAACTATCCCGAGATTAAAAGAAGTAACAAAAAAAGTTTTAGAGAATATTTCAAAAATTTAATCATTCATGATTAAATCGCACACAATTGAAAATAAGTTTTTAAGAGTTAAGACTCTTAATATTGGCGCAACATTATTTGAAGTTTTTTATAAAAAGAAAAAAATCAATTTAATTCTAAATTTAGGAAATATCTCATCATATAAAAATAATAAAAATTACTTAGGCGCAACATGTGGCAGGTATGCAAATAGAATAAAAAAAGCTCAATTTCAGATCAAAGGAGTAAAATACAAATTAACTAGAAATGAGGGAAAAAATATACTACATGGTGGTAAAAAAGGGTTTGACTCAAAAATTTGGCAAGTTAAGAGCTTCTCCAAATCTCATATTAGCTATTATTGTATATCACCAGATAAAGATCAGGGTTTCCCAGGAGAATTATATTCCAGTTGTGATTACTCAATTGCAAATTCGACTCTCAAAATCAATATAAGTGCACAAACATCAAAAACTACTCACGTTAATTTGGTAAATCACGCCTATTGGAATTTAGATAAAATTAAAAAAGATATTTTTGATCACCACGTCCAAATCAATTCAAATCAGTATTTAGAAAATGACTCTGAAAATATACCTACTGGTAGGGTAATGAATGTAAAAGGAACACGTTTTGATTTTAAAAAATTAACTAGGATACGCGATAAATTTACTAATAAATTCAAGGGATTTGATGAAAATTTCATCATAAAAAAAAATTCTAAGTTTGCAGCTCAAATACAATCACCAAAAAGCAATATATCCCTAAAAATTTTTTCAAATCAACCTGGTGTTCAATTTTATACTGGTCAGCATTTAAAATATTCCAGTAATAGTATTAAAATTAAAAAATATCAAGGTATGTGTTTTGAAACTCAGGGTTTTCCAAACGCACCCAATAATCGAAAATTTCCTTCAACACAATTAAACCCATCACAAATTTATAAACATCAAATGAAGTTTGATATTGGAGAAATTAAATAATTATTCGGTTTTTTCTCTTAATTTTATATTCAATGTATCAAAAAATATTTGAGGAACGCTAAAAGCAAAATTATTTAAAAAAGTAACCGAACTAACTTGTATTTGATTTCCATCTAGCAATGGATCTATAAACTTTGATATTTGAACTTTATCATCGACATAATTCCAATCAAAAGTAGCGTGAACACCTTTACCCTCAATATCGTAAAGATTTACAAAAATTATAGTTCCATTATTGAGTGTAAACCTAGCTTTTAAATCTGGAGAGTTAGGTAATTCTGTCTTAAGTATAAAGCCATTATGTTGAAGATCAGTTAATATATTTTGAGCATCAATAATTTTATCATTATCAATTTCATTAAATTGAGAGGTCAAATTTGTATGTTTCAGCTCTCCTTCTTTGACACTTAAGTTAATCATATTTTGATTATAAATTTGAATTGATTGAATTTGAGATTTACCAATATTTATTAAATCAGTGGGCACCCAGTAGAAATCAGATACATCGGCGGTTAAGTTTGTTGAAACTAAATAGGATTGATTAGACCTAGGGTCCTTTATGTAAGATCCTGGGATATTATAATTATAAATACCAATATCTAGTGAATACAATACTACATCGTCTTCAGATTTTAATATTAATTGCATTTTATTTTCATCATCTAGACCCAATTTGTATAAAAGATCTTCACGATTAGTTTTAGCATCTAAAATATTTGCTTCACGAAGTTGAATAAAAAACCTACTTAAAAGCTCAGTATTTGCCGGAAAATTATTTGAGCTTGAAATAAGCCATTGATTATCAATGATTTCAATAACAGATTTTCCATTTTGATTAGAAAATTCAATGTATGCTATTTCTGGTAAAACATCATCAAAACTGGGAAATAATACTTCAGATGATGACTTGTTAGACATATTTTTGCCATCAAAATACATACCAAGGGCAATAATTAAAAATCCAAAAGATAGTAAAACCAATATTTTTAAATTTTTAATATACATTTATCTGCTTTTTCTCTTTCTGATACCGAGTTGTCTTGGAATAAAAAACATTAGTAGAATTAAAAGAACAGGGATTAAAAAAGTATTTAATATGTTTATTTGATTTGCTAATCGATCTATGTCTTTACTTAAATTTCTTCTAACTTCCCTTAGTTGTTTACGAGTATTTTCTACTTGTAATTGAAAATTTGCCAATTCCATTAATTGTTTGTCAGATAAATTGACACTTTCTACATCTCTACCGCCTGATAAATTTTGAATTTGATTTAATGTATTATCAAGTTGAGCTTGTAATTGCTGTTCTTGTCCTAGATACATCTGTTCTGCTTCTGCTTGAAGTTTTTGAACTACAACAAACGGTCTAAATGGAGCTTCTTTGTTTCTCAGATCAATAAATTCATCATAACCTGTCATTGAGTCAAACACATTTGTAACTAAACTTCCATTATCAGATGTCGCCTCTATTACATTGGTATCTAAAAACTTTTGAATTCTTGCCCAAAAGGCATTTCTTATAAAATCAGCGTCACTGAAAACTACCACACTTATATTTTTTGAGGATGTTTCTAAATGATTATCATTTTTAAATTCAAAATCATTAAAATTACTTTTTGCGATACCACTTAATTTTACTCCAAAGTCATAGCTAATACCTGTTGGCTGAAAATTATTAATGAGCTTAATTGGATCATGTACTTCTTTCATAGGTAGATCCATTGTTACCTCACTAGATGACATAATAGGAGTGTAAGAAATTTCACTTTCATCATTTAATGGGGAAAGACCACCCGGAGACACAAGTCTAATTAAAGATAAACCGTCTCCAATTTCTTCAGCTTGATTGATGAACTGTCCTCTGACTTCAGGCCAATTCAATTTCAACATAGTTTGCAAAGATGTATTTTCAGTTATGTTTTGTTGTGTTTGCAGTCTTGTTGCTTGAGCACCATCTAAAATAACATTGCTATTATAGTTAATATTGAGGGTTTTTAAGACATTTTCTAAATTTGATGATTTATTTGAATGGTCATTTTTCTCAAAAAATGGATCAACAAAAATAACTGATTTTCCCCCATTTAAGATAAATTGTTCAACTGCATATTCAGTTTTGTCACTAATATCAGAGGGGTGATAAACTATTAATAAGTCTATACCCTCAAAACTCTCTATGTCTGTATCTAAAAACTCAAAATCATAAAAATAACTAAGCTCCTCAAGTATTGTGTATTCTCCTTGTCCAAGTTGATTATTTGGCATCATTGGTGGTGTAGTGTCCACCCATGATAAAAAACCAATCATTGGTTTTTTTGATCTATTTAGTTTGTATACAATGTCAGTTAATTGTTTTTCTAATGTGCCAGCTTTTGAGGGATCAAAAAAGGGAACAGTTTCTATGTCATCTGTTGTATTTGAAGCAATTAATCCAAAATATACTTTGGACCCTTCTTGATCTATAGGAAAACCCTGCACACCATATCTATTTACATAATCTTCATCATCTGAATAAGGCTCTGGTTCAATAAAGTTTAATTCAATTTTACCTGAGGCTAGATCTGAATATCTGTTTAATAGACCTTGAACTTGATTAGCGTAATTTTGAATAATTGGAATATTTTTAGACAAGTCTCTGCTATACACAAAAGTAATTTTTATTGGCTCTTCTATTTCGTCGATAACTCTCTTAGTACCACTTGAAAGAGTAAAAGTTTTGGTAGAGGTAAAATCAACTCCCAAATTAAAGTTGATTTTTTGGATTATAAAATTAAAGGACAAAAATAAAATAACAGTGCTTAGTATAGATACTATAAGATAGTTTTTTTGTAAAAATTTATTCATTAGTCTCGATTTAAAAATTTTATAATTGTTAAATAATTCCAAAGAGCAATAAAGGATAAAAAGAAAAACAATCCTTTAATTGAGAAGAAACCCGTTTGGATACTTGAGAAGTGAGTCAAAAAGCTAAAACTAGAAATGAGTTCTACTATTTCAATAGGTAAAATCCCAGTTATAAAATTAATCATAAGAGGAAACCCACTTATGGTAAAAAGAAATGAGACTAAAATAGATAAAATAAAGGCAATTATTTGATTGTTAGTTAACGAAGAAAAGAAAATTCCAAGAGAGACATAAGCACCTGCCATGATAATAACACCAAGATATTGGCCAATAATTACAAGGTTATCAGGGTTTCCAAGATAATTTACTGTAATCCAAATAGGAAACGTCAATACAACAGAGAATACAACAAAAGCCCAAGTTGCAAAAAATTTACTCAACACTATCTTCCACAAAGGAATTGGCAAAGTCATTAATAATTCAATAGTACCAAGTCTCTTTTCCTCGGACCAACTTTTCATAGTAACTGCAGAGACAAAGAAAATAAAAACCCATGGAATAAAACTAAAAAAAACAGTTAAGTCTGCAACTCCTGAGGAAAAAAACGAGCCAAAATAAAATGTCAAGGACATAGAGGTCAAAATAAATATTGCAGTAAAAATATAGGCAACAGGAGTAATGAAATATAATTTAAGTTCTCTTTTAATTAGCGCCAACATTAGCTTACTAACTTTCTAAATTTTTCATCTAGGGATTTACCAATTTTTTTCTTAAGCTGTGCTGGAGTTCCCTCAAAGACTTTTTGTCCATCATTAATAATAAGACACTTATTACAAACCTCTGGGACTTCATCAAGAATGTGTGTAGAAATTATAATTGCTTTTGTTTTAGATAATTTTTTAATTAATTTTCTTACTTCAAATTTTTGAAGGGGATCCAATCCATCAGTTGGCTCATCTAAGATCAGTAATTTGGGATTATGTATAAGAGCCTGTGCAATTCCAACACGTCTTTTAAAACCTTTTGATAAAGTTTCAATGGGAACATCTTTTACCTCTTCTAATTGTAGATCATTAATTACTTTTTTGATTGCTGTTTTTGAATTTTTTATATTTCTTACCTGGCAAACGTAGTCTAGGTAAAGATATGGCGAAAAGTCCAAATAAAGGGGAACTCCTTCAGGTAAGTAGCCAATCATTGACTTTGTGTGAATGGGATCTATTTCAATGTCTTTATTGTTTATGATAACGTTTCCACTGTCAGATTTCAGATAACCTGTTATTACCCTCATAGAAGTTGTTTTGCCAGCACCATTAGGTCCAAGGAACCCCATCACATCACCAACTTTGACCTCAAAAGAGAGTTTATTAATGGCAGTAAAATCGCCAAAATTTTTAGAAATATCTATTACACTTAACATTTTTTCATATTATTTAGTTTAAAATCTTAATAATTCAAGATGATAAATTTACCATCTCTTATCAGATGAAGTTTTTACCATGCAGACCTATAAATATCAAAAGCATCTTTTTCAGATATTTCTCTTGGATTATTGATTAGTAATCGGGTTTGTTTCATAGCATCTCTAGCCATTGTTTCGCATGCAGTTTCAGGGATGTCGAGATCTCTTAATCTTTGTTCTAAACCTAATTCGCTTGATAGATCTGACAACTTTTCAATGAATTTTGAGGAAATATCTTGAGTGCTGGTGCTTGTATCAATATCTGGAAAAACAATTGGGGCTATTTCACTGTAAAGTTTTGATGCATTTTGATCAGATATATTAAATCTTAACACATATGGCAGGACAAGTGCGTTGGAAAGACCGTGAGGGACATGATAAGTTCCTCCAATCGGATATGCCAAAGCATGAACGCCAGCAACTGGAGAGTTTCCAAAGGAGACACCTGCTAACATAGAGCCAACAAGCATATTTGATCTTGCTTCAATATCCTTTCCGTTAATGACAGCTTGTCTTATAGAACTACCTAAAAGCTTCAATGCTTCCTTTGCAAGTGTTTGTGAGATCAAATTATTGTTCACACTTTTTGAAGCATAAGACTCTATCGCGTGGACCATTGCATCAATACCGGTAGCAGCAGTAATGTGAGGGGGAAGACCGAGTGTTAATGATGGATCAAGAATTGCAAGGTCTGGAAGTATAATAGGAGAGGAAACTCCTTTTTTTTCTAAATCTTCTTGTGTGATAATAGAAATTGGAGTTACTTCAGAACCAGTACCAGAAGTTGTTGGGTAAAGTGCAAGAGGAAGCCTAGGCCCTTTAGCATTAGCCACTCCCCAAGCTTCATGAATATTTTCGTTTGAGCCAATCAAAAGTGCAGTTAATTTTGATACGTCCATTGATGATCCACCACCAAATCCAATTACACCTGTTGCATCAAAATCTCTTCCCTGTTGTACACAACTCATAAGTGTTTTTATAGATGGGTCAGCTTCAACATTATCAAAAATTAAAATTTCAGAGTATTTTTGAAGCTCAGTAATTGTTTTTTCGTGTAACCCAATTTTCACTAAACCCGGATCAGTTACAAATAGTATTTTGTTACCAAGTTTTTTAGAAACTTCCTCTGCTGTGCCTACTGAATAGTCACTTCCAAATCTTATTCCAGGAGTAGTGTTGAATTGAAACGCTTTCACGATAGCAATATAGATGATATGAGGTTTATTTCCTATATAATTTTACCAAACCTATTCTGAGCACCTATCAACCCACAACTTTTTTTTAATAAGGCTTTCTTAAGAGTTTTTTATTTTTATACTTGAATTGTGTCTAAGGTTATTACCATCGCTCAACAAAAAGGAGGCTCTGGAAAAACCACTATAGCTGCCAATTTAGCTGCTGTTTATTCTTTAAAAAATAATTTATCCACGACCTTACTCGACACAGACCCTCAAGGCAGTTTAGGTAAGTGGTTTCTTACCAGAAATGAAAAACTTAAAAATAAAAATATGATTCAGTTTAAAACAGCAAGCCTCTGGGGCGCACAGTATGAGGCTAAAACGCTTAAAGAAAAATCTGATTTAGTAATAATTGATACTCCTCCCAAAATTGACGCTGATGGAAGACCAGCAATTGAAATAGCTGACCTTGTCATTATACCAATATCTCCCTCTCAAGTGGATTTTTGGGCCACGGAGTCCATAATTGAATTAGCAAAAAGAGAAAAAAGAGAGATATTAATACTCATTAATAGAGCAAATGCAAAATCTAAACTTATTCAAGAAGCACATAAATTTGTTAATAAAATGAATGTTAAAAAAGCAAAGACGATTTTGGGTAATAGACAAATATTTGTATCAACTATGGGATTAGGGTTAACAGTAGTAGAAAAACAAAGAACTGGAAAAGGGTGTTTAGAAATGTTGGCTCTAGCAAAAGAGATACAGTCATTCTTGAAATTTTAAATTTTAATAAATTATATGAATGAAGAAATAGATAATGAACAACTCCATGACATATGCTCAAGATTATTGAAAGGCTTTATTAATTGGATTGAAATAAATGATAGTAAAGAAAAAGCATCAATTCTCGATAATGCATTCCAATTTAAAACATCTATCCTAGAACAAGATAAATCAACTCTTCAAAAAAAATACTTTACATCACCGCAGAATTTATCAAAAAAAGAAGCTGATGTTCTCTTACTACAGTGGAAAGATACTTTTTCAACATTAGTCAATTCAAATGTCGATAGACTATCAAAGGACTCTTTTAAGATATGGTTTTTAAGCTTAGCATCATATTCGATCCCAGAATTAGAAAAGGATGCAAACGAACTATGGTCAAAACTTTTAGAGGGTGTTGAATATTGTCATAAATTTTCTATCAAAGATGTTCCATATCCGCTCAACACTATTTCAAAGAACTAAATCAATGTTAAAATTCCTTATGTTTAAGACATTATTCACGGTTAGCATGTTTTTTTGTTTGAATGCACAATCAATTGAGCTTTTTGGTTATAAATTGTACGAGGACATTCTCAGGTATGAAAATGATGGTAGTATAAAATTAAAGAAAGGTAATATTGAGAGCATTTCTATTAAAGAGGACAACGTCTTGATAGCAAACAAATATCTTACTGAATACACATTAAAATCAACAAAAACAGGAAATATTTACGAAATTCACGGCTCAAATAATCAATTGCAACTCAGTCCTGTTGAGTGCCTTGACATTCAAGATAGCTTTATTAATTCATTTCAAAAGAAAAACACCGAATTATTTCAAACTGAAGTTAAACAGTTTCCAAATAAACTTAAAAGTAAAACAACTTGGGAAATTTATCTTAGAAATAGATCAAATAATAGTGAGTTAATTTTTTCAGTTACTTGTGATTATAGCTTTAATAATAGGAGAATGGATATAATTTTAACTGATAGTACTTATTTGAGTAATGAAAATTCGAACTATGAAAATTTACTTGATGAAAATAAAGAAAATATTTCAAAAGAAGAAATTGATACTAGTGGAATTTAGTAACTAGAGATAACATATTAATAATTATATAAGACTTTATCTCTGATTTCAGCTGATCATAAGTTTCAGGTAATTTTACACCAAGCTGGAAAGCAAAGTCTATAATTTCACAAGCTTCATCTTTATTCATATAAATCTCATTACATAGGTCAAAGGCAAGTTTTTCTCTTATTAATATTAAAGAAGCTATTGATCTCTTTTGTTTTTTTTTCAAACTATTTTTTTGTTGGTTTCTTAAGTTTCATTCCGGTTCCTCCAAGTTGCATGCCACCAGAACCTTTACACAAACTTTTCTTTTCTTTGTCACACTTTTCTATCTTCTTCTCTTTTTTCTCTTCTTTTTTGACAACCTCTTTTTCTTCTTTCTTTTCTTCTGATTTTACTTCCTGATTTACAATTTTTGTATCTGAGGAAGGCTCAACATTTTGAACTGTGTTGACAGATCCAACCTGAATATTAGAGAGCATTTCTAATATTTGATCTTGTTTTGATAGTTTATCTTTCTGTTTTGCCTTCCAAGATTTTGGTAGTTTTAAATCGATACAACTCTCAGAACCGCAAAAAAGGACATCCCCAGTTTCATTATCAAATAAAAAACCACCGCAATTTTCAACACCTTTTTGAGTACAATTTGGGATGTGCATCTCATACTCTGCATTCAAATTCATCGACAATAATGGCAAACTTAGAAGAAGTACAAAAATATATCTCATCAACTTATAATGTATCATTTGTAGAAAAAATTTTCTAAATCTTTTATTCATACTTAAAACTCTCTCCAGGTAATGTTGATTTCATAAAATCATTCTTGGTAATATTTTCTAACCATTTTTTTAATTTAATATTATTTTCTCCCCAAGCGTCAGTAAATCTAAAAGACGTATAGTCTAATGCACAGGCAACAGATATTTGATCAATCGTTAACTTGTCAGTCACGAACTCATCATATTTTCTTTCAATCCAATCAATGGATCTTAAAATTTTTTTCTCATAACGTTCTATTGATTTATGTCTTTGCTCTAATTCTGGTATAGCTGACATTTCTATATAACGATTAACTGCATTTTCCATAATTCCATTTGAAACACTTATCATTGTCATACTTTCCCAATAACGATCTTTTGGATATATAGAGTCTTTTTTTGAAATACTATCAAAGTACAAACAAATATTATCACTGTCTGTGATTGTTTTATTACCAACTATTAAAGTAGGAACTTGTCTTAATGGATTAAATTCATCAAGAAATCTTGATTTATAAATATTTATCTTTTCTTCTTTATGAGCAACGTCTAATACAAGAGCAGATACTTTACATTTTCTTCCAAAAGGAGAAGTAGGCCCATTATATAAAAGTGGAGTATCTGTCATTTAATCTATGATTATAGCAACAGTGCCAGGGCTTACACCCTCTTGATCGTTCCTTATGTTAACTTGAGTTATCGTTCCACTAACTGGAGCGTTATGATTGACCTCTGATTTCATAACTTCCATAATAAATAATATATCCCCCTCACTTACTTCATCTCCAACTTCTACTAAAACTTTCCATATGTTACCTGGAACTGACGTTAAAACTTCTGTAGACATATTATATTACACTTCCCATTGAGCAGATGGATGTTTGTTCAGATCTCATTTCCTGTGCCTCTTGCACACTTATTTCTTTAAACTTAAATTTTTCATTTGGTTTAGCTTGTCCTAATTTCCAAAAAGAGGCTGATGGAACAGTAAAAGGTACAATAAACCCACCCATACTAGGCCCATCATTTACAAGTATTATTGGCGTTTGACCCGCCAAATTAATACCACCAATTGGGTAGCCCTGGTCTATTATATTTGAGGGTTCATAGCCATGTTCAGGAGATTTATTTGTAGCTTTTTCGGTAAAACTTAAAGTGGGTCCATCCAACCTAAATCCAGTACGATCACTTCTTGCTTGAAGTTTCCACTCTGCTTTAAGAAAAGTGTCATATCCTTCGTCGTCAAGCCAATCATCATTTGGTCCCCGAACAACCTCAATTTCCCAAATACCACTATTGCTAATCTCTGGAATTGAGTCAGTTCTAATTTTTCTACCGATCTTCCCATTAGCTTGACCCAAAGGGACTCTTTGACCGTCTTTCAAAGCATGACCATCAATGCCACCAACGCCTGCTTTGTGAAAAGTTGATTGAGAGTTTAGCCATTTTTCTGACTCAATGCCTCCAGCAAAAGACACATAAGATCTTGCACCAGATACTGTAAAACCCATTTCAAGAGTTTGTCCAGATTTTATTAAAACACTCTCCCACATAGGAATAGAATTACCATTTATTTTGGGCTGCATATCAGCACCACAGACCGCAATGACATGATCTTTTTCAAATTTTAAAGTTGGACCAGTGTACTGACACTCAAGCGCTGCAAAACTCTCATCATTACCTACAAGTAAATTGGCAAGTCGAAAAGACCAACTATCCATTGGCCCTGAGGGAGGAAACCCTTGGTTAAGATAACCAACTCTCCCGGGATAATCTTGCACTGATGTTTCTAGTCCCTGTTTAATAACTTCAAACATTTAAAACTTCTTATTATAATCTAGTTTAGACAACCAGTTTTTATATTTTTTGATAGAAAATTTATGCTCCTCAATTAAATCATATCGATATGACTTATCCTCAACTTTTTTTTCAATCATTTCAAACTCATCATAATCACAAGGTACAAATTTAATTCTATCTCCCGGTCTAAATAGACAAATGCTATCTTTGAAAACATCAAAATTCTTGTCAGGATCCCAAATGGGTACAGGGGTTCTACCAAAAATTTGATAACCTCCAGGTAGCCTATCAGGATAAATAGCTGTGGACGATCCACCCATACCCACAGTTCCTTTTGGTGTCCATGTTCTAGGTGGGTTATACTTTGGAGCGGTTAATTTGCACCTAGGGTCAAGCGGCATTGTAAATGGTAAACCAGGCCAAAAACCAAGCGAAGCCACCCAATACTCAGTTCCAGAGTGAACTCTGACAAAATGATTAACGTCATCTAATTGGTTTAATTCTGTAATGAACTCAGGATCTGGCTTTTTCATTGTGATTTTAGCTATATAGTCTTCAATTGCCTCTTTTGTCCATTTGTCAAGATAGACAGTCGGGAAATGAAAAAGTCTGCTATTTACAACAGTATCATCATTATCTTTCATGTCTTTAAGCAATGATTTCAATTCATTAATTAAATCTTGATAGCCGATATCATCTGGATTGTAGTGAACTATCATTGAGGCAAAACATGGGAGTGTTTCGTAAACTCCCTTTATATTTGCTGTCTTAATTAAGTTTGATAGCCCCTGAGCTTTAAAGTTCAATTCTAAATTCATCACATTACCAAATTCTATTAATAAATACTTATCACCACCTGGTAAAAACTTTGGCTCAGGGTAAATTCCCTGAAATATCTCTGAGGTTTTATCTTTTGTATTCTTTGAAACTAAATTGGGATAAGTGCCATCCTCGTTTATATGTTTTTTTACAGAGAGTTTACTTACATTTAATTTAGGTTGAGAAATATTATGAGGATACATTTTTTTGAAACTAGCATAATCGTCAACATCAAGTTGAGAGAATAAAATATCATCAAGTTTTTTTGATTTATTTTGAGATAAATGACTTTCTAAATTTTCAAATTTTGAAATCTCGTGATTTAAATAATTAAATTTTATATTATTGTCTTCTTGTTGCGATGATCCTATCTTATTTTTTTTTAATAACTCATCTTTAGGATTGGTTAAATCTATTTTTTGAAATAAATCTAAATCTGTATTTTTATATTCTTGAACCATTGAATTTAAAAATATTTAACTTTAATTTTTTCTTTGCTCTTAGGTTTATCTGTAAAATCTACTACTTTGACATTTGTAGGCACAGTCGGTTTAATAATTTTATTTTGAATTTCTGCATTCGTATTAGCTTTTTGATTTGAATTTTGCGCACTTGATAAATTATTATCATTAGAATTCTTTTTAGTATGACCAAACATTCCTTCAAGAATAGTATTTGGATTGATATCCTCTTTCTCAAAGGTCTCAAATATGCTCCCATCTCTAAAAACTAAAACTCGATGACATAATCCTATAAATTCCTCAAGTTCACTTGACAGAAATATCGCTGTACCACCTTCATTTACAAAAATTCTTAAGTGTTTATATAAGTCTCGTTTTGCGCCAACATCAATACCTCTCGCTGGATCATTAAGTATTAGTATTTTTGGAGTTGTTGTGAAAGCTCTTGCAATCATGACTTTTTGTTGATTTCCCCCACTTAATGAGGTAATTAGATTATTCTTTGGACCTGTCTTAATACTTAATCTTTCTACTTCCCAATCAAAAATACCGTTTAATTCCATCCATTTAATAAAACCAATAAATCCACCTGATGTTTTAGCTTGTTTTCCTTTATATAAAGGTATGACCATATTTTCATATATGCTCATGTTAGGAAAAATACCCTCTTTTTTTCTATCTCCAGATACGTATCCAACTCCACTTTTCTTGGCATCTAACAAGCTATTTACAGTTGTGTAATCTTTCTTGGTTCTTTCTCGTTCCTCATCAGACTGTTTAACAATTACTTCTCCGCTAAGTGGTTGATCAATACCTGCCAGAGCCTTAACAAAATTATCTTGTCCTTGTCCATCAAGTCCTGTGACTCCAAGTATCTCACCTTTTGGTAGGTCAAAGTTAATAACATCTCCATTGTCCCAAACTTTTAAATCTTTAGCAGACAAAACTATTTCATCTGTGATTGAGTCTGGAGGTGTAGCTTTTATTTCTGATGCTGTAGAAAATTTTTTATCACCTGTCATAAGTCCGAGAAGATTTTTTTCAGTAATTTCCTCTCCTGCTAAAACTCCAACATCAACCCCATCTCTCATAACTGTTGCTCTATCGCTTATTCTAACTAGCTCTGCAATTCTGTGAGTTACAATAAAGATTGCTGCACCTTGATCTCTTAATGTTCTCATTTTTGCAAAGAGTCTTTCTGTAGAGTCAAAATCGAGAGCAGCTGATGATTCATCTAAAATTAGTACTTTAGGATTTCTTAAAAATGCTCTACCAATTGTTATCCAAGCTTTCATACCAAGCGATAATTGACTTGCTATTGTATATGGATCGACAAATTCACCGGATAGCTCTAACATTATAGAGGCAGCTTTTTCGACCCTATCTCGATGTGCTAATTTTTTTCCAAAAAAAGAGTCATATCCAATAAATAAATTTTCATAAACAGTAGCCTCTTCAGCTATCATTACTTCTTGAAAAACTGTTGCAATGCCAACTCTTTGGGCTTCAATTGGGGAATTGGGCGAATGACCCATAATAGAGACCTTTCCTTTGTCCAAAGGTAAAACTCCTGAAATAACCTTTGCCAATGTGCTCTTACCACATCCATTACCACCAACAATGGCGTGGATTTCACCAAAGTTAGCTTTAAAATTTACACCGTTTAGAGCTTTTGTAACACCAAAGGATTTTGATGCATCTTGAACATAAATATCCCCTCCAACTTTAGAGGAGTTAGACTGTGCCCCATTCCCGTTTGGGGCACTGTCCAAAGTTTTTTCTTCATTCATTAATTACTTAAATTAAAGTAATGCTTCTCCACGATCGAAGAAATTATTTAGATATTCATCACTTGCCCAGTTTTCAATTCCAACAGTTCTAAACTCACTTGAGTTTCTGTCACAATCTTCAGGAACAAAAGACTGAATAGTCTCAACATCTTCTTCATATGGAGGAACTAAAATAGACTGGATTTTAAGGCCCTGACCATACATAGTTCTTAAAAGAACATTCATCGCAAACTCTGCATCATCTCCAGGAGGCCATGCATAGACCGCTCTGTCGATAAAGTCTGGATTATTTCTCCAATAGCAGAATGCACCAATTTCTCCACCCAAAGCCATAGGCACCATTGGTCTTCCAGATGACTCTAGAGCGTTAAGTGCTCCGGACTCTCCTGAAGACTGAACAGCAAATCCATCAACTTGAGTTGTGTTAGCTGATAACCATTTTTGAAGTTCAGCTTGGGCAATTTGTGGTGTCCACATGTGTGCAATTTCAGCAACAACAGTAATGTCTGGATATTCTGCAAATCCATCTAACATACCTTGGTGCTGTGAGTCAGATGCTGATGTTCCAGGAATTCCTTCCATTATAACAACATTACCTTCACCACCAATAGTTTCTGCTAACCATTGTGCAATATAATATCCGGTTAATTTGTAGTTAACAGATGTACTGATAGCATATTCTGAAGTTAAGTATCCTGTCATTGATGCTGTAGGAACGCCTTTTCCGTACGCATACTCAATAGTTGGATTTAATGCAACAGGATTTGAGCAACAGACTATTAATCCATCAACTCCTTGATCAGTTAACTGTCTCATTTGTTGAATTTGAACCGCGTCTTTTAGATTAGATTGTGTAACAACGATATCGTTAAGAATACCTGCTGCTTTCATTTTTGGTAAATAGTCACCATACAATCTCTCCATCACACCTTTTCTCCATAGATTACCTGCGTAAGAACTTGCATAACCGATAGTCCAAGGAAGTGGTCTATCACTTTTCCAATTTCTGTAAACACTTTCACCAAGCGGTTGGTTAGGATCCATAAAGTCAGGATTATAAACGAAGTCTCTAATATCAGCTGGAATTTCGTCTAAAATGTCAGCATTTAAGTTACCTGCGACACCGACAAAACTAACAGCTAAAATAGCTATGAACTTTTTAAGCAATGTCATAGTTTTATCCTCCTTACTTATATATAAGTATTTATAATAATACCTATATTCTGAAAAATATAAGCAAAATTGTTCCAACATGTGGAAAAGATTTTCACATAAAAGCCTGATTTTCTGTAAATTATAAATGAGAGGAATTTGTTATTCATGGTCGATTTGAATTGCGATATGGGTGAGGGTTTTGGTATTTACTCCTTCGCAGATGACGAAGAAATAATGCCTTATATAGATGCTGCTAATGTAGCCTGTGGGTTTCACGCCTCAGACCCAAACACAATGAGGAAAACTGTCGAACTTGCAAAAAAATATGATGTGAAAGTTGGATCGCACCCTGCCTATCCTGACTTAGTAGGATTTGGAAGAAGGCCGATGAAAATGAAACGTGATGAAATCAAAAATCTTGTGATGTATCAAACTGGTGCCATCAAAGCCTTTCTTGATGAGTATGGAATGCCATTAAACCATATCAAACCTCATGGATCTTTATATGGTGTCTCCGCGAAAGAGGAAGATGTGGCTCATGGAATTGCTGACGCAGCCGAAATTTTTAATGTTGGTATTTTTGGAATGGTTAATACTTTTCACGAAAAAGTATACAAAGAAAGAGGAATAAAATTTTATGGAGAATTTTACTCTGACTTGGAATATGATGAAACGGGTTATTTGGTTATAGCCAAGGGTCGAAATAAATATTATCCAACTGATAGAGCTGTGGAGCGTTGTTTAAGAGCAATGAATGAAAATAAAGTTAAAACTGTTCAGGGAAACGATGTAGTTGTAGGATGTGAAACAATTTGTGTACACTCTGACACTCCTAATGCTGTAGAAATCTTAAAGGCCCTGAGAGAAAAAATTTCCTCTGATAAAAAAATTCCACAAAAAACTTCAAACGGCAATCATACCAAAATGCCTTATATCGTTGATAAGAAATGAAAAAAATTTTAATTGCTAATCGCGGTGAAATAGCAAATAGAATTATAAAAAGTTGTAAAATATTAGGTCACAAATCTGTAGCTGTTTATTCAGATGCAGATAAGAATTCAAAGCATGTAAGATTATCTGACGAGTCTTATTATATTGGACCTAGTAAAGCTCAGGAAAGTTATCTTTCTTACAATAAGATTTTAGAAATAGCTACAAAATCAAATGTGGATGCTATTCATCCTGGTTTTGGTTTTTTATCAGAAAACGACACTTTTGCTCAAGAGGTTATAGACAGAGGTATCACATGGATTGGCCCAAAACCAAAATCAATAAAATCAATGGGAAATAAGGATATTGCTCGTGAATTGGCCTTAAATTCCAATATTCCTATTTGTCCAGGCATAAATAATGTTCACAAATTAAGTGATGAACAACTTAAGACAAAATGTGAAGAGATTGGCTACCCTTTACTTGTAAAATCAAGTGCTGGCGGTGGAGGGATAGGCATGAGCGTCGTCCAAAATTTCAAAGACCTAGCCAATTCAATTGAAAAAACTAGTAATCTTGCTGCAAAATCTTTTGGTAATGGAGATATTTTTATTGAGAAATTTATCACCAACGCTCGACATATAGAGATACAAGTTTTTGGATTTGGTGCTAAGGGATCTGTACATCTATTCGAAAGAGATTGCTCTATGCAAAGAAGATATCAAAAGATAATTGAGGAGTCTCCGGCACCAGAGGTAGATAGAGGATTAATAAATAATATGGCACAAGCCGCTGTAAAATTATCTTCTGATGTAAATTACGAAGGAGCCGGAACTGTAGAGTTCATATATGATGTTCAAGAAATGAAATATTATTTTCTTGAGATGAATACAAGAATTCAAGTTGAACATCCTGTTACAGAGTTAGTGACAAATAATGATTTAATTTCTATGCAAATAAATTTTGCTTTTAATAGAAAAAATAAATTTTTAAATCAAAATAAAATTAAAACTTATGGACATTCAATTGAATGCAGAGTCTATGCAGAGGATCCATCTCAAAATTTCTTACCATCTCCAGGAAAAATAACTAAATTAAAGTTTCCTAAAATACCAAATGGCATAAGATTAGATTGGGGATACGATGAAAGAGATGAAGTAAGTTTCTATTATGATCCGATGATAGGAAAAATTATATCTCACGACTTAATTCGAGACGATGCTATATCCAAATTAATAAAATTTTTAGAAGGCACTCAGATTGAGGGTATTAAGACAAACATCCCTTTTTTAATTTGTCTTCTTAAAGACAAAAACTTCATAGATGGTAAACACAACACTAAATATATCGAAAATAATTTAAACACTCTTATTAGTAAGATATCTTTTAAAAATAGCTTTACTAAAAATATTGATTTGGACTCAAAGAGAATTAAAATTGTTGAAACAGACAAACTTAAAGTAGGTCATAGAAGATCGCAGTCTGACAGAGGGGGTATCAAAGTCGTTTATTTTGACTAATTATAATGGTTAATCAACTTGTAGCAGCAATAAAACCCTCTCAAATTCCAGGTTCTGATCCCCAGTCAACAAAATACTTAATCGTTCCAATATTTATATTTTTTGCCCTAATGATTTTTGCAATGATTAGAGGACCACAAATAATTTCAGGCTCGGGTATTGGAACTGCAATTATGGTTTCAACACCTCTTATTCTTGCTACTTATGCTCTTACTGCGTTGGCTTTAGCCGGCAGAGTGACAGTCGATTTATCAATAGGACCACTTATTGGTTTTATTAATGTAACGACAATACAACTTTATGCTGCAGGTTACATTCAATCGCCAGTTGCGTATTTCATATGTGCTCTTGCAATAGGAGTAATTTACCAATTTCTTTATGCCTTAATCGTAATTTTTATAAGAGTTCAACCAATAATAGTTGCCTTAAGTATGTTTCTTGCTTTCTCTGGTATCAATTTAGTTATTTTACCAAGACCAGGAGGAAGAGCACCTGATTGGATGTTATCTTGGAGTGCTGGAACTGAGGTAGTACAACCCACACTGATACTTTTAATTTTCTCGACACTTATTTGGTATGCACTAACTCATACTGCTTACTGGCAACATTTAAAATTAATGGGTTCAGATGAAAAGTCTGCTTATACAAGTGGAGTGAGAATTTACATTGTAAGAATTGGTGCTCATATTATCGGTGGAGTTTACGCTGCACTCGCAGCTATTGCTTTTACAGGTTTGATTGGTTCCGGAGACCCAACTCAAGGTACTACTTATACATTGATGGCAGTTACAGCACTTGTTTTAGGTGGGTCAAGTTTAATTGGTGGAAGAGGCGGTGCGTTTGGAGCTATTCTAGGATCAGTTAACATTTATTTGATAAATTTTATTCTATCAACTTTTAGGTTTGAAAGATTTCAAAGTTTCGTAACAGACTTATCATATGGTGCGGTATTGGTGGCTTCTCTTTTAATACTTATTGCGCTTCCTTATATTCAAAAAGCATTCAAAAATTTATCAGTTTTTGTATTTTTTATTATTGGAACATTAAGTGCTGCTGCTGTTCAAATTCATATGAAATTTGATCAAGTAACCAGAGGGACTGTGGGAGGTTTTGGAGGTAAATCTAAAGATGCTGAAATTTTTGAAAAAGCTCTTGAGTCCGGGAGTGATTGTTTAATCACAGGTAAGGCATGCGCAGAGGGTGGAAATTCTACAGTGTGGATGTTTATTGCTATCGGAATAGCAGCCTTGATTTATCTCGTATATTTGCTTGTTAAACATAGAGATGGCCCAACAGTGTCTTTTATTATTGCAGCAATTGTTATTTTCTTCGGTTGTGTTTGGAGTGGCACGAGAGAGGCTTATTTCGTTAACGCTGATTTGGGTACCAACTTACAATATATTTTAAATTATGCTCCTCAGTATTTTACATCTGAATATCTAAGAGTTGGTGCAGGATTGCCTGATTTTTCATCCTCCTCTAGTGCTTTGGTTGGCCTCGCTTACGCTGTCGCAACTTTAGGAGGAATAGTTTTCTTTACATCTGCGATAGTAATAATTGCTATGCCAAGATTTAGAAAAGAAATCAAAACACAAACATTGGTATTATTTGCAATAGCAACTTCATTTATTGTATTTGCTGCAATATCTTATTACGGAATTGAGTCAAATAGACAGAGTTTCTTCGGCATAGATGGATACGCTGTAATACTAATTTTATTTTTACTTTTTTTACTCACGGCACCAACTCTTTTTTCGAATATCAATTTGAATAATGTTTTCATTATTTTCCTAGGTGTATTAGCAATACTCGCTGTATACTTTTTAGCCTCACCATCTGGAACAATTATTACTGATGATGGAAGTAAGTTTTACTCTCCAATTATTACAGAATTAATTGTTGGCGATACATCATCAATCAACTATACAAGACCAATACGAGGAGAATTTATCACAAGTGATGTTACTTGGCTTAAAGAAGCAGCTCTAATTATATTTGCAATATTTGTATTTCAATTTTTTACATATTTAACAATGGGAGCAAAAATATCATTTGCTAGATTCAGACCTTACATTGCTATCTTAAGTATAGCTGCATTAACATGGTCTGCTATGTTCTTTGCAATTGGTTATCCTTATTGGAAAATGATTTTAATTACTGCAATTGGAATAGCTATTTCGCCTCTGATATGGCAAGCGTTTGGTGTTTATAAAATAAAATTAAAATCTCAAGAAGGACTTGAAAAATGGGGAGGTCTATCAGAAGATAGAAAAGTTTAGTAAATGGAGAAAAGAACTCATAATTTTTTAAAAGGACTTGGAATTCTTTTTGCTGTTGCCGCTGGGATAGGTACAGCAGTTCTTGGTTATGTAGATAGAACTGATTGGATACAGGTTGCATTTTACTCTGTAGCTGTTGTTGCCATTATTCTTTGGGGCTGGCATTTTTTCTTAGTTAGATGGTCTTATCGATCTTTAGTAAAGGAAGATGGATCTAAACCTCCTGAAACTACTGAAACCACAAGTAAAAGAAGCCTTTTTTGGGACCTCATTGCAAAGAACTGGATAGCTGTTACGGGATTTTTACTTCTTTTAGGTCTTTTTATTTTACTATGTTTTTTGGTACCTGGGTTCTTCTCAGGTAGAACAGTCGTATCAGCAATCATATTATTAGGTTTTTTAATCTTAGCATTTCTTGCTTACAAATTTTTAAACATTAACAAAAGCGTAATTATAGGTGTCGCCGTACTAGTTGGTCTTTTTATAATAGGATCAGTTTCTATTGATGGCTTCTTATCATTACAGAATATTAAATCTATGTTAGTTTTTGCTTCTTTCTTAGGAATTGCAACAATTGGACAGACATTAGTTGTGATGTTAGGCGGCCTCGATTTATCAATACCATTTTTAATTGGAGCGACTAATTTAGGATTAATGTCACTTATTTCACTTGGAGTTCCTCCTTGGCTTGCGTTTATAGTTATTCTTGCATTTGGCACGATCGTCGGGCTTTTTAATGGGTTGATAAGTTTTAATCTCCAAGGTCAATCACTAATAGTCACGCTTGGAGTTGGCTTCATGGTAGTAGGCGGAGTACAGATATTGGTATCACTTCCTACTGTTACAGGTGGAACTGTTTTTGGTGTTGTTCCAGATTGGTTAAAAAATTTGGCCTCATTAAATGGAAAATTTTTTGGTCTTCCAATACCTCCAGTTATTTTAATTTGGATACTGATTTCAATTTTATTAATTGTTGGACTTAGACACACTAAGTGGGGAAGGAATTTATATGCTGTTGGTGGAAAAAGGTTATCTGCTGACAGATTGTCAATTTCTGAGAGAGCATATTGGGTTGGAGTTTATGTCATTAGTGGATTTACCTCTGCAGCAACCGGGGCAATGTTACTGGGTTGGAGTGGTGGAGGGTTCATTGGTGTAGGTGATCAATATTTATTTTTAACAGTGGCAGCTGTGGCTGTAGGAGGAACTTCCTTATTAGGTGGATATGGAGGATACGGCTTTACAGTAATCGGTGTTCTTGCACTGCAAGTAATTAGTACATTTTTGGCAGGTTTAGGCTTAAGTTTTGAGGGTCAGCAATTTATATTTGGTCTTCTTATTTTACCTCTTGTTGCTCTTTACTCCAGAGCACCCCATATTAGGGAGCAAATATAAAAAAATGTCTTTAATCAACAGATTTTGTTGTTTTTACAATGAATATTTATTTCAAAATATGAAACAAAAATTATTATTAGTTAAAGAGGACGGGTAATATGTACTTAAGAGGAATAAGTTTTAATGAATAAAATGCTTCTCCCTTACGACATTGTAGGGGGGTCTTTCTGGTTAATTTCTGTTGGCATGATTGGTGCCACATTGTTTTTCTTTTTTGAGCGTAGCAAAGTAAGCACAAGATTTCATACACCGATGACAATGATAGCTGTTGTATGCTTGATGTCCTCTATACATTATTTTTTCGTAAAAAATCTCTGGGTAGTCAGCGGCACCGCCCCGACTTTATTAAGATATATAGATTGGTTTCTTAACTTTCCAATGCTTGTGCTTATTTTTTATGCAATGCTTATGTCAGTTGTCAAAGTTAAACAAGGCATGTTCTGGAGATTATTGGTTGGAACTTTAGTTTTTGTTGTAGCAGGTTTCTTAGGTGCAGCGGGTTATATGAGCAAGACATTAGGTTTCATTGTTTGGTTAGCTGGATGGTTGTACATCCTCGGTGAGCTATATGTTGGAGAGGCCGGAAGAGCAAATGCTAGATGCGGAAACGAAAATGTACAAATGGTTTTCTTCTCGAACAGACTTATAATTACAATTGGATGGGCTATATATCCAATGGGGTATTTCATAGAGCATTTGGGCGGGGGCATTGACCCCAATAGTGTTAATGTGATTTATAATTTAGCAGACTTTTTAAATAAAATAGTTTTTGGTTTAATAATTTACAAAGCAGCAATACAAGACATGAGAGTTAATGGACAATAACATCAACTTAGGAGGTGATAAATAGGTATGAACATTACTAGTGGTGCAGATATTATTGCAATAATAATCTTAATAGCGTTAGCAATAGCAATTATAGTTTACTTGCTACATTGGCTGTACAGGCGTTCCTCAAAGGAAATAGCGTTTGTTAGAACTGGTATGGGAGGTGAACAAGTTGTGATCAGCGGAGGTGCCTTCGTTTTGCCTATTATTCATAACATTACCTCAGTGGGTATGAAAACTCTTTGTATAGAGGTTCAACGAAACGGGAGTAAATCTTTTATCACAAAAAATAGAATGAGGGCTGAAGTAACCGCTGAATTCTACGTTAGAGTAGCGCCTACAACTGAAGCTGTCTCAATAGCCGCGCAAACATTGGGAAATAGAACACTAGAGCCTGATCATTTAAAAGAACTTGTTCAAGGTCGTTTTGTTGATGGATTAGGTGTTGTTGCCGCAAAAATGAGCCTTGATGAAATTCAAGAGAATAGATCTGAGTACATTAAAAATGTTGCATCTCATGTTGAAGAAGCAATTAAGCACACTGGTTTGGAGTTAGAGACCGTGTCTTTGACATCTCTTAACCAAGCTCCCGTGGGTGTATTCGACCCTTCAAATACATTTGATGCTGAGGGTTTAACTCAAATAACAGAATTTACTCAGTCACGTAAAAAGAAAAGAAATGATATTGAGAAAGATACAGAGGTAAGTATTCGAAATAAAAACCTCCAATCTATCAAGCAAACTCTTGAAATTGAAAAAGAGGAAGAATTTTCAAAGTATCAACAAAAACGTGAAATTGAACAACAAAGAGCTATCGAAAATACTGAGACAGTAAAAACAAAAGCTGAGAAAGACAAAGAGTCTGAGCTGGCTGAAATCTCCTCAGAAAAAGATATTGAGATTGCTAAGATTAGCAAGAAAGACTTTGTTGAGATGGAAAAAAGTTTACAAGAAACTAAACTTATCCAAGAAATTGAGAAAAGAAGAAAAGAACAAAATGAGTTTAAACAACAAACTTCTATCGAGATTAAACAGAAAGATATTGAGACAGAAAAAACTATTCTTGAATTGGAAAGAGATGTTGAATTCAGTCGTCTAGAAAAACAAAGATCAGTTGATATTAAACTTGCTGAGGAAAAAGCTCAAACAGCAAAAGAAGAGGCTAGAAAAAGATATGAGTCTGAAGAGGCTTATATTATGGCTGAGGAGCAAATTAAAAATGCAAAAACTGCTCAACAGAAAAATGTTGATGCGTTCAAAATTGCTGCTGAGCAAGAGACAAGAGTCTTAGATATTGAAAAGGCAAAAAGAATAGAAATTGAAGAAAAGCAAAAACAAATGGAAGTCCTAGAAAAATCTAAGTCAGTCTTAAAAACTAAAATGGAAGAAGAAAATGCTCGCGCTAAGGCTGTAGAAGCTGAGGAAAAAGTCAACACCATTAGAGATGTTGAACAAGCTGAGAAGACAAAAGCTCTTGGAGTAATAGACGCTAGTAAAAATGCTGAGAGAGAAAAGTTAGCATCGATGGCTGCGAAAATTAGATATGAAATTGAAGCAGCTGGCAAAAAAGCCCTAAATGAAGCGGAAAATGCTAGAAGTGATGCAAGTAGAAGAAGTGCACTTAGACAAAAACTCGCTGAAAAAATTGAGGGTATTATTAGAGAATGGGTTAGACCAATGCAAAACATTGACTCAATTAAAGTTGTCGATGTAAATGGATTACCTGGATTTAGTCAAGGAGGAGGAGCTGAAGGAAGCGGCAACGCTGATAACCCCTCTGCGTCCTCAGGTGGATATTCCAAAAAAGGATCTTTAGCAGATAATGTTGTGAATTCTGCTCTTCGATATAGAGCACAACAGCCGTTCTTAGATAGTCTTTTAAAAGAAATTGGTATGTCGCCCGGTGAGGCAAGCAATATCAGGAATATTTTAGGTGACTACGATGATCCTAAGAAGGACAAGCATATGAGATTTGATGAACAAGCCACAAAGACACCCAGGAAAAAGAAATAGGTATAAAACATGAGTATAGATGTAAAATCCTGGGCAAAAAAATATAAAGAGCTTACTGAAAAAGATGAAACCATAAAAGCGATGGCTAAATATTATACTTGTTCATTTCTTTTCGACATGGGTAGTGTGAAAGTAATTATCGAGATGCATGATGGAAAGGTAAAAAATATTAATACCAACCCTGGTGGTTTAGATCCATATGACTTTGCACTTAGGGCATCAGAGCAAACATGGAGAGAGTTTGCAAAGCCTGTTCCAAAACCTATGTTTCATGGTATCTATGCAGCCTCATTTAGAGAAGACCTTAAAATCGAGGGCAATCATTTAGTCTTAATGCAAAATCTTAGAAACTTTACTGTTCAATTTGAATTGCTAAGACAATCAGGAGTCCCAGTATGATCAAGAGAATTGAAAGGAAAAATTTATGGCAGTAAAACATCATGACCCAATAGGTAGATACGTTACCATCGAGGTAGATGGTCAACAGTATAAAGTCTTTTATCTTTCAAATGGAAAAGGCACTCCATTAGTATGTCAGCATACTGCTGGATGCCACAATCATCAGTGGAGAGGATTACTGGAAGATGAAGAAATTACTCAAAATTATCAAGTTATCGCTTACGACCTTCCAAGACATGGTAAATCAGATCCACCTCATAATACAGAATGGTGGAAAGAGGAATACAAATTAACAGCAGAGCATTACTGTAATTTTATTGTAGAACTTTGTAAGGCCTTAGACCTTGAAAACCCTATATTTATGGGTTCTTCTTTTGGAGGAAACGTGGCTCTTCAATTAGCTCTGAAGTATCCTAATAAATTTAAAGCTGTGATCCCTGTCGAGGCTGCGCATTATTCCCCTGGCTTTTATATTGATTGGTGGAGGCATCCTCATGCCAATGCAGCTCAAGTGTGTGGTAGTGGTGTTTGGGATTTAATGGCCCCACAATCTCCAGATATGGATAGATGGTTAACTTGGCATTATTACACTCAAGGATCAGAGGCTTTTAAAGGAGACCTTCATTTTTATTCAGTTGATCATGATTTAAGAGATGAGCTACAAAATATCGATGGTCACAAGTGCCCTGTTATCATGCTGACTGGTACTTATGACTACCTAACCCCTCCCGAAGCAACAGAAGATACTGCCAGACAAATAAAAGGAGGAGTTTATATTGAAATGAGAGATATTGGTCATTTCCCGATGAGTGAAAACCATGAAGTCTTTAGAGTATATTTATTAGAGGCACTCAGAATTATTAAGGAAAAGACTGATTACAACTCTTAATTCAAGTTTGAGTTATGGTCGCTAATCTTTATTGGTTTTTTTTCTTTCTTGTCCTTTATATAAGCTTTTGTCTTTTTTGGGGAGCTAGAACTCTTAGAAAAAATAAAACCCCTGAGGCTTACTATTTAGCAGATAGAAGTGTATCTCCTTGGGTATTCTTTTTCTCTGCAACGGTAACTACATTTGCAGGCATAACTATCATTTCTTTTCCATCATTAATTTATGCAGATGGATACTCTTTTCTAGCTACTGCTGCAATAGTAATAACAATTCCTCTCGGAAGTATACTATTTTTTAAAAGGCAGTGGATGCTAAGTAGAAAATTTAATTTTATCACTCCAGGAGAGATGTATTATAAATATTATCAAAGTAATACTCTTAGAATTGTAGTACTAATAATCGGATTATTTTTTGCTGTTCCATTTCTTGGTATAATTATTGGATCAACAGGTAATGTTGTAGAGTTTATTAGCGGAGGTGAAATAACTAGAGACTCTGCAATGTGGGCACTAACTGCTGTTGTTTTATTTTATATAGTATCTGGTGGATTTAAACCCATGGTGAGTGTAAGCGTTGTTCAATCATGGTTATTTTTTGTTTTTTTCTTAGCAATTGGTGTTGGTGTATTTAATTACTTAGGAGGTTTAAGTTTTTTTGAAGACCTATCTATTGCGAATAGCTTTATATCTTTCGGAGCCTGGGGAACTACTGGAGGTTACGGAGGCGGTGATATTTCAGGATATTTCAACGTTCCTGGTGTAATTCAGTGGGTTGCAGGTATTGGAAAAAACAACCCATTAGGAGGACCTTGGACAGCAGTTATGATTTTATCCTTTACTCTCTCTTATATGGGTATTGTGCTTTCTCCTACATTTTCGATGTGGAGCTATTCAGTAAAATCACCGAGGTCATTTTATTTTTATCAAGTTTGGGGTTCAGGTGCTGTTGTTGGAATATTTTTATTTATATTCGCCCCTTTATTAGGTGTAGGAGCACATCTTCTTGGAGCTAATAGTATTGTTAATTCAAATGGTTTTGCCATTAACCAAATATTCCCTGAGTTAAGTCTACAAAATATATCATCTTTAATTTATGTGTTTGTTGAAAGCTTTAGTAATCTCTCACCAATTATTGTTGGATTTTTAGCAATATCCATAATTGCTGCGCTGCAATCTACATTATCTGCTTTCTTAATGACTTCAGGCAGCATGGTGGCAAGAGATCTCTATAGACCATATATCGATAGTAACCCTACATGGAAAAGGGAGTTATTAGTTGCTAGGTTAGCGATGTTGTTATTAAGCCTAGCGGCACTGTATCTTGCAACTTTTTTTGAAACTTCTCTAATACTACTTGGTGGATTAGCAATCGCTTTTGGTTTCCAATTGTTTCCTGTTTTACTTGGAATGCTTTGGTTTAAATGGATCACAAGAGGTGGGGCAATTCTTGGACTCATCACCGGATTAGGTTTTGTAACTTTAGCTGAAACTTTTGGTCATAAACTAACAGGAAATTCTCTTCCTTGGGGGCGATGGCCACTAACAATCTACTCTGGGTTATGGGGTTTATTCTTTAATGTGATTGTATGTTTTTTATCCTCTATATTTGCAAGTAATGATACAGATAAAGAACATCGAGCGTCATTTCATAATTTTTTAAATGAACATATGGGTATTCACCCATCAAGAAAAAAAATAAAATCTCTTGCTTATGTCTTCTTTTTAATTTGGGCATTCTTCTCTATCGGCCCGGGTTTAATTTTCGGAAACTTAATATTTGGTAGTGCGGATCAAAGTTATGATAATTGGGTGATGGGAGTCCCTTCACTATGGGCTTACCAAATAATTTGGTGGGTAGCTGGTATATTTCTAATTTGGTTTTTAGCCAATAAGATGGACTTATCGACTTTGCCAAAAAAACCCATACTAAATGGTGATGAACATTTGGCACCTGACGATGTTGAGGAGCAAGGAAACTATATTGACAGAATGGGAGGAGGATATGGTTGGCCACTTATATTAATAGGTATGGCTGTGGCAACTGTAATACTTTCCGTTTATGCATTATGATGATAAAGTACTTAAAAATGAGGAGGAATAAGAATTTTTCGTATTGTGTTTCATTATTTGGAACAAAAAACTGTGCGAAAGGTTAACAATATCTAAAATAGAATTATGTCTGATTACAGCTATAAGCACCCGTCAAACGTCCAATTAAATAAAGGGCATAAACACACTGATGATTTTATTACCAAAAAATACATATTAAAAATGTTGAGAGATCCTCAAAAATTAAAATCTCTAATTGAAGAGCATAGAGCAACTCCAATTGGAAGGGCTGCTACTCGAGACCACGGCGTTATTCAGCACAGTCAAGATCTCCAAACATTATTAGATAAGTTAAGAAGAGGAAGTAAAGAAAATGGTTTTGTAACTGTTTGTTTAAGAAGGCATGAAGATTATAGAGTTGGAATAACAACAGGAGTTAGAGGTGAGCCAGTTGAAATTACTGAAGACTCTTATTCATCTGAGGAAGCATGTGAACATGCAATATTTTTAAAAAGAATTAACAGACTACTTGAGGAGTATAGTGGGGAAGAGTAATGTTAAAAATAACAGGTTATAGTGATAAGTACTCAGCTCACCCTGGCGAAGAGGTTAAATTTTATATTAATGCTGAATACAATGACAGTTATGAAGTTCAATTAGTCCGCTTAATACACGGTGATACAAATCCTGAAGGCCCAGGATATAAAGAGGCCGAAATAGATGCTAGTTGTAATGGAACCTATCAAGGGAAAAACCAGAGAATACATGGTGGATCATATATCATCATGCCCCAACACGATAATTTAAATTTAGAAAGCTTCACTATGCAGGCTTACATTTTCCCAACCACCCCTGACAAAGGCAGACAAGGAATTTTCACCAAATTTAATGAAGAAGAAAAAAAAGGCTATGGCCTTTTCGTTAATGATGAAGGCTGTTTATCTGTAGAAATTGGTGATGGCTCTCAGGTTGTTACTGTCTCCTCAGAAAAAAAGCTTTTAAGAAAGGTCTGGTATCTTGTTATTGCAACATTTGATGCTCAATCGAGAAGGCTTACCCTTCATCAAGAACCCAGAGTTACATCTACAAATGGTGGCTTGGGTATGGCTATTTTGAATCCAATTGAAGAAACCTCAGCTATTATTGAGACCACTAGCTCAGTTTTACCTGCTGCTAATGACGCTCCATTGTTAATTGCTGCCACAACACTCAATAATAGATCAGGCAGACATATTTCTGGCGGACATTTTAAAGAGGTATCTCACCCTATTGAATTACCTGAGCAAACAAAGACATTTAATGGAAAGATAGACAGACCTAGATTATCTAATATTGCGCTATCGAAGGCTGAAATTGAAACACTTGCATCAAGCTATGATGAGTGTAATACCACTGTCAGGTCAACAGTCGTAGGTGCCTGGGATTTTCATGCGAATATTGGCAAAAACATTGCCTCTACAAAGATTGTTGATACTTCTCCAAATAATCACCACGGATTTATTATTAATATGCCAAACAGAGGTATGACAGGACATAACTGGACAGCGGATGAAATGGTTTTCCATCATAAACCTGAGGAATACGGTGCAATTCATTTTCATGACGATGATATAGACGATGCAAGATGGGATGTAGACTTTACTTTAAAAGTACCTGAGGGATTAAAAAGTGGTGTTTACGCTGCAAGACTAAGAGTAGACGGACGAGAGGAATCAGAAAATGAGGACTATATTCCATTTTGTGTTAAACCTCCCAAGGGGACAGCAACTGCAAAAACTTTATTCTTATTGCCTACTAATAGTTACATGGCTTACTCCAATGATAATCTTGGAACCAACTCTGTGGTAGCACAATTGCTTGCAGGTAAAGTGCCTGTGCTTGAGCCGGCAGATTTATATTTAAATGAACATAGAGAATACGGGCTATCAACTTATTCACTTCACTCAGACGGACATGGTGTATCAATATCGTCAAGACTAAGACCAATCCTTAATATGAGACCCAAATACAGACATTGGCTTTCTCCTTCATTATGGCAACTCAATGCCGACTTACATCTTACTGATTGGTTAGAAGAAAAAGGTTTTGATTTTGATGTTCTGACAGACGAGGATTTGGAACATGAAGGTATAAATTTATTAAATCGTTATAAAGTTGTGATGACTGGAAGTCACCCTGAGTATTCATCTGAGAAATATATGGATGCTTTAGAGTCATATCAAATGCAGGGTGGTAGATGTTTTTATCTAGGATCAGATGGATTTTATTGGATTAGTGAGTATCATCCTGACAACCCTAATATTACCGAAGTTCGAAAAGGTGAAGCAGGCACAAGAGCATGGACATCTAACCCAGGTGAATACAATAATGCTTTTGATGGTAAATATGGAGGTATGTGGAGAGCTCGAGGAAGAATACCTTCTAAAGTTTGTGGGTTAACTTTTACATCTTATGGATTTGACGTGTCCTCATACTACAAAAGAGAAGAAGATAGTTTTAAACCTGAATGTTCATGGATCTTTGAGGGGATTGGAGCAGATGAGGTGATTGGTGATTTTGGCTTAGTTGGTGGAGGAGCTGCCGGTTTGGAGTTAGACAGATACGACTTAGAATTTGGAACCCCACATAATGCTTATTATTTGGCTCGCTCGCAGGATCACTCTAATATGATGTTGCAAGTTAACGAGGAAATACACTTTGCTGTTCGTGGTTACTATGGTGGTGGTCATGAAAATCCAATGGTCAGAGCTGATATGATTTACTATAAAACACCTAACAATGGAGCAATGTTTGCACCAGGGTCTTTGGCTTGGTGCGGTAGTCTCTCACATAATAATTACAATAATAATGTCTCTAGAATAATGGAAAATACGCTTAAAGGTTTCTTAAAGGACGGGCCTTTACCTTAAACTATGAAAAAACAAAATATGCAGGAGATTCCATGGGGGAAAGAGACACTTGGCGCTCTGGATACTCCGTTAAATGAATTAGAAAAAAAAGCACTTCAAAATCTAGACATCGATAAATTAAACGATATGGCAGAGTGCCTTTTTGCTTTGAATAATAGACATTATGGTCCTATTCCTGGAACATATATGGTCATGTGTGTTGAACCCGGTAAAACCTGGTGTGTTGGACAGCTCAGTGCTGATAGAGCAAAACCTTTTGTTCTTTTTCCTGAACTTGTTTTCGACTCAGTTGAAAAAGCAACAAAAGCTGCCGAAGCTCTTAAGGCTGAAAAAGCTGAGAGCGTACCCTGTAGAAATATCTAACGACATGGCTAAAGCCAATGTCATGATTGATAATCAAAAAACTAGAGTTACAGAGTGGTCTTTTGAAGTTGGGGACTCAACTGGCCAGCATATTCATGAATACGATTATGTGGTAGTGCCCTTGTTAGATGGGGAACTAAAAATTGTTAATCATGATGGTGAGGAAACAATTTCAAAACTAGCAAAAGGTGGATCCTACTTTAGAGAAAAGGGAGTTAACCACAATGTATTTAATAACAATGATTTTATTTATAAATTTATTGAGATAGAATTTAAGTAGATGGAAAAAAAATTAAGCGTTAGTTACAAAAAATCTGATTTAGATCAATTTGATAAAATTATTACAAATAAACAAACAGATCAAAAAGTTAAGGAATATTCCATAAAAGAAGCAATTGAAGAGTCAAAAAAAGAATATAGTCACTTAACAAATTCACAAGTTTCTACTGACATGAGGCTCTATATGTTCCAGACCGGAACTCTAAAAACGAAAATGAAATATATAAAAATGAATCAATCTAATGAGGACTTTGAGATACCTGTTCCATGGTTTTTGATAAGACACCCAAAAGGGGATGTGGTCATTGATGGAGGCAATGCAAAAGAGGTCAGTGAAGATAAACATGCTCATTGGGGTTCTGTTGTTGCGGCTTATGATCCAATTATGGGAAAAACTGAAAATTGTATTGATCAACTTAACTCTATTGGGGTTAATCCAGCAGGTATAAGATATGTCTTACATTCTCATCTTCACCTCGATCACTCAGGTGGTGTTGGAAGGTTTCCTAATGCAATACACTTAGTTCAACAAAAGGAATATGATTATGCCTTTAATCCTGATTGGTTCTCAAAGCCTGCATATATCAGAAAAGACTTTGATAAACCTGGAATTAATTGGAAATTTTTAAGAGATAAAAACGATGACTTTTATGACTTATATGGCGATGGATCAATAATTGTAATTTTTACTCCTGGGCATGCACCGGGCCATCAGTCTTTTTTAGTTAATTTACCAAATTCAGGTTATGTGTTGCTTACTATAGATGCAGCTTACACAATGGATCATTGGAACAACCTAACACTACCAGGTCTTGTTTGCTCTGCTGTTGACGTTGTTGACTCTGTAAAAAAACTCAAAAAAATTGCAAAAGACAAAAATGCTACAGTAGTCACTGGGCACGACCCGCATGCTTGGGAAGAATTTAAAAAAGCCCCAATGTTTTATTACGACTAATTTATGTCTGACTATTTCAAAGATATACCTACAATTAAATATGAAGGTAGAGACTCTACAAATCCTCTGTCATTTAAATTTTATGATGCTAATAAAAAAATTCTAGGAAAAACATTAGAGGAACATTTGAGAATGGCAGTATGTTATTGGCACACTTTTAATTGGCCGGGGAGTGACCCTTTTGGAGGACAGACTTTTTTAAGACCATGGATGGAAGCAGGAGATAAAATAGAACAAGCAAAAGATAAGCTCAATAATGCATTCGATTTTTTTGAAAAATTAGGAATACCATATTTCTGTTTTCATGATGTAGATGTTGCTCCAGAGGGTGAAAGTTTTTTAGAGACAGAAAAAATTCAAAAAACTATTATTGATGAAATTTCAAAAAAACTTGAAACAAGTAAAGTAAAACTTCTTTGGGGAACAGCAAATTTATTTAGCCATCGCAGGTACATGTCTGGTGCTGCTACTAATCCTGATCCTGATGTTTTTCAATATGCAGCTGCTCAAGTGAAGATGTGTATGGAAAATACAATGTATTTAGGTGGACAAAATTATGTTTTATGGGGAGGCAGAGAGGGTTACGAAACAATTCTAAATACTAATATGAAACAAGAATATGATCAGCTTGGTAGATTTTTGAACATGGTAGCTGAGCATAAGCACAAAATTGGTTTTAAGGGTCTACTCCTTATTGAGCCGAAACCCCATGAGCCAACGAAACATCAATATGATTTTGACTCTGCTAATGTTTTCGCATTTCTTCAAAAATATGGTTTAGAAAAAGAATTCAAGCTAAATATCGAGCAAAATCACGCTATTTTAGCAAAACATTCATTCGAGCACGAGATTGCATATGCACTTTCCAATGACATCTTTGGGAGTATTGATATTAACAGAGGAGACTATTTAGTAGGATGGGACACAGACCAATTCCCTAACAATGTAGAAGAATTAGTTTTGCCTTTTTATTATATTTTTAAAAATGGCGGTTTTTCCTCAGGAGGTCTTAACATGGATGCTAAGATTAGAAGACAATCAATAGATCCTGAGGATCTATTCTATGCACATATTGGCTCTATGGATACATGTGCAAGAACTCTTATGGCTGTTGAAAAAATGATTAATGATGGTAGTTATGAATATTTTTTAAAACAAAGATATGAACAGTGGACCTCTGAAAAACAACTTATGACTTCAATGTCTCTTGAAGATATTCATAAAAATGTCATTGATAAAAATATAAACCCTCAACCAAAGTCCGGTCGCCAAGAATATCTTGAAAATCTAATTAATTCTTTTGTCGAATAAGTCGATGAAAATTACAAAATTTTTATTTGATTTAGGTAATGTTTTTTTTGATTGGGATCCACATTATGTGTTTAAAAATATAATTCCTGATCAAACTAAAAGAGAATATTTTATGAATACAATCGCATTCCCTCATTTAGATATGAGATGCGATGCTGGAGTAAAAATTGATGAAGCAGTCAGAGATGCAATAAAAAATTACCCTAATTATGAGAATGAAATAAAGCAATATTATCCAAATCACAGGAATATGGTTAATGGGGTTTATCAAGATACAGTTGATATTTTTCGAAAAATAAAATCAAGTGGTTACCCCTGTTATGTCTTATCAAATTGGTCAGATGAGACTTATGAGGGTATGGAAGATCAACACCCATTCCTGAGAGAGTTTGATGATAAAATTATCTCTGGTAGAGAGTTTTTAGTAAAACCAGACCCTGAAATTTATAAATTAGCGATTTCAAGATTTAATTTAACACCTGAACAAACTCTTTTTATTGATGATCGTATTGAAAATATTGAGGCGGCTCAATCACTTGCCTTTCAAACTATTCATTTAACTGACCCACTGACAATAAAAAGCCAAATAGCAAATCATATAATTGTTTAAATTAGACAATAAAATAGGCCTAGGATTGGCTTCTCTTGGGAGGCCCGGATATATAAACATTGGTCATAGTTCAGATTTAGGTAGCGACATATCAAAAAATTCTATGAGATCTCATTGTCACGATGTTCTTAGCCATGCCTACAAGAGAGGTATTCGATATTTCGATGCGGCAAGGGTATATGGAGATGCTGAGGAATTTTTATCTAGTTGGATTAGAGCTCAAAAACAATTTGATGGTTTTGTAGGGTCTAAGTGGGGCTATGAATATTTAGCAAATTGGGAAGTTCAGGCAGATCAACATGAAAGAAAAGATCACTCAGTTGAATTTTTAAAACAACAATGGGTGGAGACAAGACTTAATTTAGGAAAAAGTATTGATCTTTACCACATTCATTCTGTCAATTCAGAAAGTAAAGTCTTAGATGATATTAATGTTCTAAAGGAGCTTGAGACAATAAAGAAAAATGGAATAGAAATAGGAATCTCAACAAGCGGACCAGATCAAGAGAAAACTATTAATGACCTTTTAATTAAGAATGAAAAACTTAATTTATTTTCTTTTTTACAAACGACTATTAATATCTTTGACCAATCTTGTATTTCAATTTTAAAAGAAGTATCTGAAAAAAAGATAAATGTAATTGCAAAAGAGATTTTCTCAAATGGAAGACTAACTAATTTAAATAAAGAATTTCATCAAAATAAAATTAAAGAATTAAAGTCAGTTGCCTCATCTATGGATTTAACTTTGGAGCAATTGTCTTATCTTTGGGTTTATCGACTACCGTTTGTTAAAATTTGTCTAACAGGAGCATCAACAATCAAACAGTTGGATGAAAATTTAAGTTGTCTTGAAAAAATAGATACCGAATTGCCCTCTCTTGAGTCTTTTAGCTTGTCCACTCAAGATTATTGGGAAACACGTAAAAAACTAAGTTGGAATTAATTGAAACTTACCCAGCTTGAATTTGATGAGCTAGAGGCGATTGACCTTTCGATAAATTTAATACCCTCAAGACCATCTTCTACACTTGGAAAATGGTGATTTCCCTCATTAAATTTGCCATTTTTCTGATCAATTAGTGCATTAGCTACATCTGTATATATATTTGCAAAGCCCTCTAAATATCCCTCGGGGTGTCCAGCAGGAATTCTAGTAACATCCACCGCATCGCTCATGGCACCTGATCCACCCCTTGTAATTTTTTGTTTGGGTTCTCCAAATTTTGTAAAGTAAAGGTAATTTGGATCTTCTTGACACCATTCTAGTCCTGCCTTATTACCATAAATTCTTATTTGTAAATGATTTTCATTTCCTGGGGCTACTTGAGAAGACCAGATAGTACCTTTTGCTCCTCCTTTAAATCGTATAGATATTTGAGCATTATCATCTAATTTTCTCCCAGGCACAAAAGATGTTAACTCTGCAGATATCTCCTCTGTATTAAGATCAGTTATAAACCTAATAAGATTGTAAGCATGAGTTCCAATGTCACCAATACATCCACCAGCACCTGATTGATTAGGATCAGTTCTCCAAGAGGCCTGTTTGTTTCCCCCATCATTAATTCTATTTTCTAAATCTTCGGTCAGCCAATCTTGAGCATACTCTGTTTGAATGACTCTTATCTCACCTAAGTCACCTCTCTTACAAAGAGCTCTGGCATTCCTAATCATGGGATAACCAGTGTAGTTATGAGTTAAAGCAAAAAGAACGTTATTGTCTTTTTTACATTTTATAAGTTCCTCACATTGATTAACATTCATGGCAAGGGGTTTGTCACAAATTATGTTAAAACCTTTCTCCATAAAAGCTTTAGCGATCGGATGGTGCATATGATTTGGTGTCACTATAGCTACAGCATCTATTTTATCCTCTCTGATCAATTCTTTTTCGACCATTTCAAGGTAGTCTTTATAATTCCTTTCATCTGCTATTCCAATATCTCTGCCAGAGGCTTGAGCTTTTTCAGGATTAGATGAAAAGGCACCAGCGACCAGTTCAAAGCGGTCATCAATTCTAGATGCAATACGGTGAACCTCTCCAATAAATGCTCCTGAGCCGCCACCAACCATTCCTAATTTTAATTTTTTGGTCATATTATCATTCAATTCCAAGCATTTTTTTGTTCGCATCCTGATCAGTGCCAGCATCGGCAAAATCATCGAAAGCATTCTCGGTAACTCTAATTAAATGATCTTTAATAAATACAGAACCCTCTTTAGCTCCGTCTTCAGGGTGTTTCAAAGCACATTCCCATTCTAAAACAGCCCATCCATCAAAGCCGTAAGTAGTAAGTTTGGAGAAAATTGACTTGAAATCGACTTGCCCATCTCCTAAAGATCTAAATCGACCTGCTCTGTTCTTCCAAGATTGAAATCCACTATAGACCCCCTGTTTACCAGTGGGATTGAGTTCTGCGTCTTTGACATGAAACATTTTTATTTTCTTGTGATAAATATCAATATGCTGCAAATAATCTAAATGTTGCAAAACAAAGTGGCTTGGATCATATAACATGTTGCAGCGTTCATGATTACCTACTTTATCTAGAAACATTTCAAAAGTTATTCCATCAAAAAGATCCTCGCCTGGATGAATTTCATAACACAAATTCACCCCACACTCATCAAATTCATTAAGAATTGGTTTCCACCTTTTAGCTAGTTCATCAAATGCAGTTTCAACTAACCCTTCTGGTCTTTGAGGCCATGGGTAAACATATGGCCAAGCCAATGCTCCTGAAAAAGTAACATGTTCAGTTAATCCAAAATTTTTTGAAGCTTTAGCAGCCATCATTAATTGATTGACTGCCCATTGCTGCCTTGCAGATGGATTTCCCCTAACCTCTGAGGCTGCAAAACCATCAAATACTGAGTCATATGCAGGATGAACAGCTACAAGCTGACCTTGGAGGTGCGTCGATAGCTCAGTTAGATTTAAATTAAAACTTTTAAGAGTCCCTTTTATTTCGTCACAGTAATCTTTACTTTCAGATGCCTGTTTTAAATTAATTAACCTCTCATCCCAACTAGGTATCTGAACACCTAAGTATCCCAAATCACTAGCCCATTTTGAGATATTCTCTAAATTGTTAAACGGAGCATCATCACCTGCAAATTGAGCTAAAAATATAGCTGGACCTTTAATAGACATTTTTTTACCCCCTCCTGCGACAAACTATATTATTACAGTTAACTGCTATTTAAAATGTTTTTAAAACTATGAATAATCTGCATTTATAAATATGTAAAAAGACTGTATAATCAGCCAGTTTTGTTATTAAAGAGGAGGAATAATAACATGAGAAAAATACTATCTGTATTTCTAGTTCCTGTTTTTGCCTTACTTTTTTCTTTGAATGCTAAATCTGAGTCTTTGACTTTGGGCTGGGCCGCTTGGGATCCTGCTAATGCATTACAAGAATTAAGTAAAGAATTTACAGCTGAAACAGGCGTTGAAATGAACTTCGAATTTGTGCCATGGCCAAATTTTGCTGAGAGAATGCTTAACGAGTTAAATAACCAAGGTAAAACTTTTGACTTGTTAATTGGTGACTCACAGTGGATTGGACAAGGTGCTGAATATGGTCACTATGTTAAGTTAAATGATTTCTTTGATGCTAACGGAATCTCAATGGATGATTTTAACCCAGCAACTGTTTACGCATATTCAACATGGCCAAAAGGATCACCAAACTATTACGCTCTTCCAGCAATGGGTGATGCTTTAGCATGGGCTTATCGAAAAGACTGGTTTGATAGACCAGAGCTTCAAGCTGAATTTAAAAGTAAGCATGGATATGATCTAGGTGTTCCAAAAACTTGGGATGAGTTATATGACATGTGTACTTTCTTCCAAGGAAGAGAAATTGATGGACAAGTAAGATATGGTGCAGCTATCAATACAGAGCGTGGATCTGAGGGTATCACCATGGGTGTAACAGCAGCCATGTATGCATGGGGTATGCAGTACGAAAATCCTGATAATCCATACGAGATGGACGGTTATTTTAACTCAGATGCTTCTGTAGAGGCTGTTGAATTTTATAGAAAAATGTACGAAGATTGTGCGCCTCCAGGGCATTCAGATGCTTATATGGTCGCAAATCTTGATGCATATAAATCAGGACAGGTTGCATTTCAAATGAACTGGTATGCTTTCTGGCCTGGTGTTTCTAAAGAAGACAGTGACGGAAGAGTTTCTGGTTTCTTTGCTAACCCATGTCAAAACGTATGTGCAGCAACTCTTGGTGGTCAAGGTATCTCAGTTGTGAGTTACTCTGATAAACAAGACTTGGCTCTTGAATACATGAAGTGGTTTGCAAAGCCAGATATTCAACAAAAATGGTGGGATTTAGGAGGATATTCATGTCATATGGATGTTCTTGGATCACCTGATTTTGTTGATTCAGCTGTTTACGCACAAGGCTTCCTTGACTCAATGGGCATCGTCAAAGACTTTTGGCAAGAGCCTACATTTGTTGAATTAATGCTTCCAATGCAGGAGAGAATTCATGACTACGTTGTGAATGGAAAAGGTTCTGCAAAAGACGCATTAGACAAAATCATTGATGATTGGACTGAAGTCTTCGAAGACGACGGTAAAATTTAATCACTAAATTAATATAAAGGGCGGGATTAATCTCGCCCTTCAATCTAAAATATATATGAAAAGTGCTGTTAAAAAGTTCAAAGGCTTATCTGATAAAGCAATAGCCTGGATTTTCATAGCACCAACTTTAATTCTATTACTTGCTATAAATATTTATCCTCTCATCTATGCCATAAGAATGTCATTCACCAATTTTTATGCCAATAAAATAGGTAGAGAAGTAAAATTTGTGGGTTTAAAAAACTATAAAAAGATTTTAGGAAAAGAAGAGATATGGGAAAAGATGCAGATAACTGCCCACTTCGTTTGTTGGACATTAGTCTTACAAGCATTAATTGGATTGGGTCTTGCTCTTCTTTTAAACAAAAAATTTAAAGGTAATGAACTACTCACTACTTTAATAGTTTTACCAATGATGCTTTCCCCTGCAGTCGTAGGTGTATTTTGGACTTACTTATATAATCCTCAAGTAGGTTTGTTTAATTACGTAGTTAATTTTTTCTATGACTTTGGTATTTTTGATATGATTGGTTCAAGCACTCTAGCTCCTTGGTCAATTGTGATTGTCGACACATGGATGTGGACACCTTTTACCATGTTAATTTGTCTCGCAGGATTAAGATCAATTCCAAATTATTTGTACGAGGCTGCAGAAGTTGACAGGGCTAGTAAGTGGCAGCAATTTATACATATAACATTGCCATCTGTCCTTCCTTTTCTACTTCTTGCATTATTATTTAGAGGGATTGAGAATTTCAAAATGTTTGATCTGGTAGCTGAGCTTACTTCAGGGGGTCCGGGGTCAGCGACTGAACTAGCATCAATCAATTTAAAACGCGAAGCATTTGAAAAATGGAAAACAGGTTATAGCTCTGCTTTTGCTGTAATATTATTTGTCACCATATTCGGCTTTGGAAACGTGTATGTAAAAGTTATGAACAAAATTAAAGAGCGATAATGGACACTTCAAGATCACCACTAGAAGCAACAGGATTTTCAAGAAAATTAGCTGCAACTATCATCATTGTTTACATGATTGTAACCCTTATACCAATCACATGGATGGTTGCTACAAGCTTTAAAAGTGTAGATAGTGCTATCTCTTACCCTCCAGAGGTCTTTTTTGAGCCATCTTTAGAGGGTTATGTGAATTTATTTACAAATCGATCAAGACAACCAAAGGATTATTTGGACTCTCTTCCACCACCAGATACATGGTATGAGGAGTTAGTTCGCAGTAGAGAAATGGTCATAACAGGACCATCAAAATTTTTACCGAGGTATTCCAATTCTTTGATAATTGGATTTGGCGCCACCTTCTTTTCGGTATTTTTAGGCTCCTTAGCTGCCTACGCTCTTTCAAGATTTAAAGTCCCACTGAAAGATGATTTATTATTTTTTATTTTATCTACGAGAATGTTCCCGCCAATAGCAGTGGCAGTACCTATATTTATTATGTACAGAAAACTTGGTCTTGGTGATACTCACGTTGGCATGATTATTCTGTACACTGTTGTAAATTTAAGTTTGTCAGTTTGGCTGTTAAAAGGCTTTATGGATGAGATACCGAGAGAGTATGAGGAGGCTGCGATGATAGATGGTTACTCTAGAATGCAAGCATTTTTTAAAGTAGTCCTTCCGCAAGCAACTACAGGTATCGCAGCAACAGCAATTTTCTGCATGATATTCTCTTGGAATGAATATGCTTTTGCTGTTTTACTTACACAATTTAATGCACAAACTGCACCACCATTTATCCCAACTATTATAGGAGAGGGTGGTCTTGATTGGCCCGCTATTGGAGCAGGGACAACATTATTTTTAATCCCAGTGATGATATTTACAGTTGTATTGAGAAAGCATCTTCTAAGGGGAATAACATTTGGAGCGGTGAGAAAATAATGGCTGAGAAAAAAAGTTTATTGAGAAGAATTTTTAGAAGATCTATTTGGGAAAATGCATCAACTGTTTTAATTCTATTGGGCGTATTTATGCTGATGCAGCCTTTTGCTATGTGGATGTATACATATTCTTTTATCGTTATTTTGGTGGGAACTATCGGATTTGTGATCACAAGTCATTTCCCAGATTAGTCATGGCAGAAATAGAAATCAAAAATTTACATAAATCTTTTGGAGATTTCGTAGCAGTGAAAAACTCCAATCTTATTATTGAAAATAAAGAATTCTTCGTTTTACTCGGTCCTTCAGGATGTGGAAAAACTACCACTTTGAGAATGATTGCTGGTTTAGAGCTGCCAACTTCTGGAAATATATATTTGGATAAGGAAGATGTGGGCTATCTAAGGGCCTCTCAGCGAGATATAGCCTTTGTTTTTCAGCTTTTTGCACTCTATCCACACATGAATGTAAGAAATAATCTGGCTTTCCCACTCAAAATGCAAAAGCTCTCTCGAAGCGAAGTAGATGCAAAAGTTTTGGAAGCCGCAAAGCTTCTTAGAATTGATCACTTATTAAAATCAAAAGTATCCTCTTTAGCAGGAGGTGATCGCCAACGTGTTGCACTCGGAAGAGCGCTAGTCAGAAGACCTAAAGCATTTTTAATGGATGAACCTTTGGGCACACTTGATGCAGAATTTAGAGAATTGATGTGTTTGGAATTAAGAAAACTTCACGATGATATTGATGCAACGACAGTTTATGTAACGCACGATCAACAAGAGGCAATGTCGATGGCTGATCGAATAGCAGTAATGAATGAGGGAGTGGTGTTGCAGGCAGACTCACCAAAAGTTATTTATAATAAACCTAAAACAAAGTTTGTTGCCAATTTTATTGGATCACCAGGAATGAACTTTATACCAATAAAAGAAAAAATTTCGCCAAGTCAATCTAGTATTAAGTTATTAGACTCATCATTAAATATCCCTGAACAAAAAGAAGGAACAGACTCAAATGAAAATTTTTTAGGTGTAAGGCCAGAGAATTTAAAATTAGTTTCTGAAAATGGAGTAAAAGGCAATGTCTTTGGTGTTGAGTATTTAGGTTCAAGAAAAATTCTTACAATTGAAACTCAACTTGGAAATATAAAAATTAGAGTTGATAGTGACACACAAGTTAATATTAATGAGCAAATCCAATTTGATACTCTTAATAATAACCAAATAATTTTTGATGGTTCAAATGATAAGGCACTTCAAAGTGAGTTTATGAGTTAATGTCTAAAGTAGAACTACAAAATATTACAAAAATATATGATAAAACTATAAAGGCTTTAGATGATATTAGCTTTACAGTAAATGATGGAGAGTTTTTTGTATTATTGGGTCCAACCGGTGCAGGTAAAACAACAACATTAAGATCAATAGCAGGTTTAGAAAAAATTGATAAAGGAAAGATCCTTTTTGATGATGAAGATTTCTCACAAGCACAACCTGCAGCAAGAGACACAGCGTTTGTTTTTCAACAATACTCTTTATACCCTCATTATAAGGTTTACGACAATTTAGCTTTTCCTCTTCGATCCCCTCTTAGAAAAATCCCAGAAGACAAGATTAGGGAAAAAGTCACAAAAATAGCGGAAATGTTGAAGATTTCAGCTAAATTAGACAACAAAGCTACTGAATTATCAGGGGGAGAAATGCAAAGAGTTGCGATAGGTCGTGCTTTAGTTAGAGACCCAAGTATATATTTAATGGATGAGCCTCTTTCATCCCTTGATGCAAAATTAAGGGAAAGTTTAAGAGTCGAACTGAAAAAAATTCAATTAAATTTAGGCTCCACAATTCTCTACGTCACACATGATCAAGCTGAAGCTACAACTATGGCAGATCGCATCGGAGTATTAGAAAATGGTAAGATCGCCCAGATTGATAAACCAGAAGATATATATAATAATCCAAAATCTATTTATGTTGCAAATAGATTAGGTTCACCAAAAATAAATATTCTCAACAGAGCTTTTTTAAATACTTCATCACCAGATAAAACAAGTCAACTTGGTCTAAGACCTGAGCACATTAAGATAGGAGAAGGTGAACTTTCAGGCTCAATTAAAACTGTTGAGTCTCTCGGTGCAGAAACTGTGGTAGAGTTAGACTTTAATGGAGCAGAAATTTTATCCTTATATCAAGGAGCATTCCAAGGACAAAAAGGGGACAAAGTAAATTTTGCAATAGATCAAAATAAAATTTTATTTTTTGACGAAAAAGGAATGAGCGTGCAATGAGTGTTAATTTTTTAATCCATAGAGCAAAAGAAATTCAAGCTGTAATTGATGCAAATGCAAGTGAAATAGAAAAATTGGACCAAGAAATAGGAGATGGGGATCATATTTTTAATGTCCAAAGAGGAATCAAGCTGGTTATAGAATTAGAAGCTGTAATTAAAGATTTACCAATGTCTAAAGCTCTAAATCAAATAGCAATGAAAGTTCTTTCTGGTATTGGTGGCTCATCTGGAGCCCTGTTTGGCACATTATTTATGACCATGGCCAGAGGAAACGATATAGATAATGGTGTTGATTATAAAAAGGCAATCGAAATTTTTGCAGATGGCGTGGAAGCTGTAAAACAAAGAGGTAAAGCAGATGTAGGTGAAAAAACAATGATGGATGTTCTCATACCTGTATCTAACAGCCTTAAAAAAGGTGTCGAGGATAACAAAGATGTTAAAGAGATACTTCAAGAAGCTATAGAAGTGGCGGAAAAAGGGATGTTTTCAACAAAAGATCTTTTAGCTACAAAAGGGAGAGCTTCTTTTTTAGGAGAGCGAGCGAAAGGTCATATCGATCCTGGAGCCAGGTCTTCACAATTAATGATAAAAACTGTCTGTGAGTCAGTGTTAAATAGTTAGGAGGATACTATGAAAAAATTTATGAATTCAGCGGATGATTTTCTAAAGGAGAGTCTGCAAGGTTTTGGTGCTGCGCATCAAGATATTGTTAACTGCCACTATGACCCCAACTTCATCACCAGAGCCACTCCCACAAAAGAGGGGAAAGTAGCTCTGATCAGTGGAGGGGGTAGTGGACACGAACCCATGCATGGTGGCTTAGTCGGCTACGGTATGCTGGATGCAGCCTGCCCCGGATTTGTTTTTTCATCACCCACACCTGATCAAATGTTAGCTGCTGCTGAAAAAGTAGACAGCGGAGCTGGAGTTTTATTTATCGTTAAAAACTATTCTGGAGATGTAATGAATTTCCAAATGGCGGCTGAGATGATGCAAGGTCCAAATGAGTCTGTACTGACAAATGACGATGTTGCTGTGGAGGACTCTTCATTTACAACTGGTAGAAGAGGTGTTGCTGCTACTGTTGTTGTTGAAAAAATAGTTGGTTCTTTAGCTGAGCATGGAGGTAGCTTACAAGAATGTAAAGCCTTAGGAGATAAGGTAAATAAAAATTCAGGATCTATGGGAGTTGCATTTTCAAGCTGTACTGTCCCGGCTGCAGGAAAACCAAATTTTGATATAGGTGATGATGAAATGGAATTTGGTGTTGGAATTCATGGTGAACCTGGAAGAAGAAGAGATAAAATGAAATCTGCACAAGAAATTACAAAAGAGTTATTAGAGGCAATTAATGAGGACTTAAAGCCTGAGGCAAACGAAGAAATACTCTTATTTGTCAATGGTATGGGAGGCACTCCATTAACAGAGTTATACCTAATATATGATAATGCTAAAAACATTTTAGACAAAAAAAATATAAAGATATCAAGGTCTCTTGTTGGAAATTATTGCACTTCTCTTGAAATGCAGGGTGCCTCTATTACTCTTACAAAGCTTGACGAAGAGCTTTTAAAGCATTGGGACTCATCTGTTCACACAGCAGCTATGAGATGGGGTGTCTAAAAACCATAAAGCCTTTAGAACTGTCTAAAGGCTTTTATATTTGTCTTATTACCTTCATCATTAGTGATTATGATGATCTAATGTAACATCACCAACTATTGTCTCGACTGATACCCTATTTTCTATGTTAGTATTTAGTCTTTTTTCCCTTGCTGCATCTGCTGCTTTCATGGTTTCGGCATCTGGGTAAATTGTGACAGCCATTAAGGTCACATCGTCAATTCTAATACCAATTAATTGACTTGCTTGTGGGAATTCAGATGGAGCATTTTGAACGTAGCCTTGTGTTTGATCATCTGCAGCCTCCTTTGAATCCATTTTTACTGTGGTTATTCTTGCTATACTCATTTAGAAATCCTCCTTGATCTTGAACTAAATAATTTAATTAATGTTTCAATATTACATCCCAATACCATTTTAATTAAACATTAAATTTCATGATTAACTTGATTATTTTGCATATCATAAAATTAAAATTATCTTTATCATAAAGTCTAATTTCTAAACGAGAGGAGACAATTTATGAAAATTAATGTAGGTGATAAAATAGAAAATATAGAATTACCTGACTCTTACGGAAATATATTTAAACTTTCTAGTACAAAAGGTAAAAAAGTATTATTAACTTTTTATAGACACGCTTCTTGTGCTGTTTGTAATTTAAGAATTAATGAGTTTGTAAAAAAATATCAAGAATTTGGTGAAAATTTTACAATGGTAGGGATCTTTCATGCACCAGTTGATTTTTTAAAGAAAAATATGGATAGACATAATTTGCCATTTACTGTTCTTGCAGATGAAAATTTTGAATATTTTAAAAAATATGATGTTGAGAGATCTTATGGAAAACTTTTCTCTGCTTTTATTTTTAAAGTTCATAAATTTTTTTTAGCAGGAATAAAAGGTTATTTACCTGTTAAGTTTAAAGGGTATGTAGATATTGTTCCAGTTGATATTCTAATTAACGAGGATGGGATCGTTGAGGATGTGTATTATGGAGAAAGTGATATTGCTGATCACATGCCTTTTGATAAAATTAAGGCATTTTCAATAGCCTAAAATTTTTAATAATCAGTTATAAAAATAGATTGCAAAACCAAATATAAATATTCCTATCAGAAAATAACTAATTGCAGATTTTTTAAAATATATCTCTGATCTAAAAATAATATTAAAGATTTTGTATGATGCATAAGCTATAAAGGCAATTATTAATAAAGTGATTATCCATTTGCCTAAAAATTCTATTGAAAAAAGTTTATCTAGAGCGCTCTCATTCATTTTGAAAAGAATATATTAATAAATTTTTGAACCAAGTAGCTTTAATGTGACAAAAAAGGACCGTCAAAAATAAATAAATTTATTTCTATTTTTGTCTATATAAAAACTAAATTGAGGTTATGGTGGAGCCAAGGGGGATCGAACCCCTGACCTCTACGCTGCCAGCGTAGCGCTCTCCCAGCTGAGCTATGGCCCCGACAGTTCGTTCACGCTTAATTCCTATGTTTTCCAAGCGTTATCAGACTTGATTCTAGTATGCGCTGAATCCACAATCAATAGAAAAATAAATTTTTGTGATAACATTGTGATAACATTTCTTGTACCCATGCATGCGCCATGGCAGGTGGTGTACCTTATATACCTGAGGTCATGCTAGAATATTCAAATTAGAGTTGAAAGCACTTTACTGAAATTGTTGTGCTCCAAGTCCAAATAATATTATTGCCATGACTAACCAAAAGGCTGTCATAAATAAAATACCTATAACTCCCCAAAACTTTTTTTCAAAGCCAATCATGTCAGGGTTGTCTCTCATAGCTATGAATGCTCTAAATGGATAAACTAGCCCATATAGCAAAGAGAGTACTGCTCCAATAATTAATATCCAATGCATAGAATAATTTTAAAATATCTCACATATGTTTGAAAGTACTTCCTTAGATTCTAGTAGACTCCATATTTACTATTAAGGTTAAAAGTAGATAAGGTGGTAAAGTCCGCATCATCAACTCTAAAACTTACCGCCTTATTAGATTATGAACTTATATGTACTAAGGATAATATTGAACATATTAGCTAAGTTAGGCCCGGGGCAGGGCTTGCTTTATTAGATGTAAATATGATTGGGGATTTAACTAAAAATCAGCAGTTGATAAAAGTAAGTGATATTGAGTCTGTTGGGCCATATGCGTATTGGCTTGATATACCGCATGAAAAAATTGGTCAAAAGAAAATCTCTAACTTTTCGCTATGGCTAGAGAAAGAAGTTTAAAAGTCTATTTCGAAACGAGTCAAAAAGTGAATAAAATTCAACTAAATTCATCTTAAAATCCCTCCAAATTTCTCAAAACTCTAATATGGAAATCTTTGAAATTCTAGTTTAAAAGTGAAAAAAAGGGGTTAGTAATATGAGTTTATTAAAAGATCTAGTTTATATCATTAACGAATGGTTCTTATCTATTCGTCCTTTTTTTTCAATAAATCAAAAATCAATATGCCTGATAGGTGGGGGAAGCTAAAATGACAAATTCAAAAGTCATAGGAGTAATCGGCTTAGGGAATGCCGGATTACCAATCTTAAATAATTTAAATAAAACAAAAAAATATCAATTGATTGCTTATGATATTGATGAACATAAACTAAATCTTCTTCCTGAAAATATTACAAGAGCATCTTCTATTAAAGAGTTAGCTCAAAAATGTCATGCCACCATAACTTGTTTGCCAAAACCTGAACACGTCTTGCAAGCTGTTGAAGGAAAAGAAGGGTTATTGGAAAATGCCTCACCAGGAATGGTTTGGATTGATACTTCTACTACTGACTTTAAGCAATCTCAAGAATTAGAAAAAAAAGCATTAACCAATAATGTATCTATGTTAGAAGCTACTTTGACAGGAGGGGTTCATGCATTGCAAAATAATAATATGGTAAGTTTAGCAGGAGGTAATAAAGAGATTTTTAATGAGTGGAAAGAATTAATACAAGATGCAATTGGTGAGGTTGTTGTACTTTGTGGAGATATCGGAGCAGGTGCGATTGCGAAGGTAGTTTCTAACATGCTTGCTTTCACTAATATGGTGGCAGCTTCGGAATGTATGATGATTGCAAAAAAAGCAGGCTTAGACTTAGAAAACTTTTTTGATGCCATCAGAGTTTCTGCTGGTAATTCATTTGCATGGGAAACTGTTGTGCCACATATTTTTAATCAAAAATATGAAGCGGGGTTCACAATGGACTTAGCATGTAAAGATATGAGGTTATGTTATTTATTAGGTGAGCATTTAAAAATTCCATTAGATTTACATATGGAAGTGAAAAAAAAGATGGAGAAAGCCAAATCTCAATATGGAGATAATGAAGGATGTTATGTATATCCACGAACTCTTGAAGATGAATTAAATGAGCCTTTATCTCTAAATGGATGGGATAATTGGGGTTATGACATAGAGGTAGTAGATGGCTCAATAGTTGTTAAACACAAGAATCGACCTGAGTCTAAACACCCTCAATACAACACACAGTCACAATAGAAAAATAAATTTTTGTGATAACATTGTGATAACATTTTGACTTTGAAGAAGATTAAACTCTTATAAAGCCCAGAACTAAACGATTAAACAGACCCTGACCTCTACGCTGCCAGCGTAGCGCTCTCCCAGCTGAGCTATGGCCCCACAATTAGTTTATGCATTATTACATTTTTTCTAATTTATATACATCATCTACATTATTAAATTTGGCATCAAATTCCTTTGATCTTGGATCTTCAAACAATGCATAAAATTTATCCTCATCGGTGACATTTGCTACAATTATCACTTTTCCATCTCTGACAAATCCCATCTCAAATCCATCAGTGTATTTTGCAATGTCATCTTTAAAAGACTCATATAATTTTAAGTAGTCCTCTTTAGTTCCGTTATAAGTAGATACAACACATAAATTCATAATCACTTCCCCCTATATTGAACTATACTAATAGTCCAATTTTAGAGATCAATATCTTTTGAATGAATAATTTCAAATAAATTTTATAATAATTTATAGAAAGGATAACTATGAAAATAATTACGAATGCAAAAATAACAAAAGGTTATGAACATTGGAAACAAATGTTTGAAGAAAATGAAAATCTGAGACAGGAATATGGCCTTAATGTATTAGCCTATGGACATCCAAAAGATAACAATGAAGAAATTTATACGGTTATAGAAGTAGAGTCGATGAATAAAATGCAAGAAATGTTAAAACTTCCTGAAATGATAAAACTTAGAACAGAAGCCGGAGTTGATCTAGATACACAAAAATTTATTTTACTTGAGGGTGGAAACTAAGATTGTGTAAGTAAGAAATATAAGCTTAAAAATATTAAAAATATTGATACAGATAAGCCTAATTTAAAAGATTTATCTATAATAGAATATTCTTTTTTACCAACATACCTCTTTTTAATAATGTAAATAGCTGCTGTAAAAATCGAAAAAAACCAAAATGTATTTACCACTAATTCTATGTTCATGTGCTCTTGTAAGAATTTCTCTCTAAATATTTTTCACCGTTCTCAGACAAATACCAAAGATATCGCTTTTCATTATTTTGATCATCTTCCCATATAATTTTATTTGCTAGATTCATTCTTATAAGTTTTGCCCCGGTATCACTCACAATATTGAAATTTAATCCTGTCAAAAATGAAATTTCATCCAAGTCAAAAGCATTAATCACATTTTTTGAAATTAAAGATTCATCGTTTATCTGTTTACCTGTTGTTTTTAATGTGACATGTCTTTTACATATTTTTTCCTGGAGACACTTCATAAACATGTAATCTTGATTTTCAATATCATCACTATTCATAAGATTTGATTATTTAAACCAATCGCTATAAACACTAATTAAAACTAGTGAGAAGGTCCCATACCCTAAAACGATTATAATGAAATATTTAATATATATTCTTTTGGAAGTAACATTTTTTGTTAATTTACCAAATTTTTTTTGAGTATAGATAAAAGCTGCCCATAGTAAAATTGCAAAGCCGTATGATGATAATAATACTTTAATTAAATCTGACATTTAAAAAGACAATGATCCTGACAATAAGTTTTCATTCAAGGGGCCTAAATTTTTAGGGTAGGTTAGTATACCATCAGATATATATTTATCATCAAATTGTGACACACACCAAGATAGCGAAGCTGGTTTGGGTACTAGAGTTTTATTATCTCTAATAGAGTAAAGTAAATTATCTCTAACAGCTAAGTCACCCATATAAACTAAATAAGCAACTTTTGTCCGCCTTGTAATAAAGTTACTTTCGCCTTGGTTGAGACTTTTAGGAGGATTGTAGATCACTGGCTTTTTTTTGACATACTCATCTTTGAGTCTCTTTATTAACCAATTTCTCATTATTTTTCTGACCGCATGATAAGCAGCAAATTGTGGTTTAATTAAATATGTAGATTGGTGCCCAATATTCAAAATTGTATTATTTTCAGAAAACTTGTAAGAGTAGCCGTCTTTATATCTTTGATGAAACTTTGAGAATTCTTTAGCCCAAGTTACTCCCTCAATTACCCTATCTTTAGTTTGAGAGGTGTACTTTTCTCTTGTTGAGGTGTCATGTAAAACTACATCCCGGAAAAAAGATAAGTAATCTGACTCATCTTTAAATTTTTCCTTATAAATTTGTTTTAATTCTTCCCAAGGTTTGATTTTTATATCTTGCACATCCCTCAACTTATATTATTTTTAATTTATACACAAACTATTAAATAATTTATGTGTAATTTATGGAAAAAATAAAAAAAATATCAATAAAATCAACAATTTTTGAATAAAATTGGAAAATTTGAAAAAATTTTAAATTTAAGGTAAATTTAAAAAAAATCATGATTAATTTTTTTAAATCTTTGATTTCGATTTTGAAGATTAAACTGAGATTATTAAAAATTGTATTACACTTAATTTTATTAATTATGTGTGTAAATAAGTTAAAAAAATACTTTCACTTACTTGTCAATATTTAATTTTTTCAGAGATAACCCCTAAATTTACTAGGTTTCCATTTTTTGGGAGCAATTTCTAAATCCTCAAATTCAAAAGCTGGAGCAACTGTGCAACCAATTAAACTAAATAATCCAGTCGACTCTAAAGAAAACCATGTATTACTTTCGACGCTATAAATAAATCTATTTTTAGATCCAATTTCATTTATTTCATATTCTTCGCCATTTTTCGATGTATATATTCTCAAAGGACTTCCAGTATAAAAGTGTATTGTTTCGTTCTTTTTAATGCGATGCCAATGTGAATATTGCCCTTTTTCTAACAAATAGTATATGTGACTAACATCCTTATTTTTGTAAACTTCGACGTAATGACCGCCTTCAGGATGAGGTATCATTTTATGGCTTTTTATTAGAGATTTAATTGTGTCCATCCAAATTAAAAGTACATTTTTATTTTATGCATACAAAATATAAATTTATTTTATTAAAAATACTGAATTTATTGATTATTTTCTATTTTTAGGAATCAATTCCATTTTTCATCTAAAAATGTATAATTACAGTAATATATGGCAATGGAAAATTTACAAACAATATCTTGTCCAAAGTGTGACTTATCCGTTTCTTCTATTTGTTCAAAGTGTAACAAAGAAGTGGAGGTATCTCAATTAGCTGATGGCTGTGTAGTTCAAATCACTAAATGTGTTGAGTGCACAAATACGCCAGTTATCAAAGATGTCTGCGTAGAAAACTAGCTCTCACTAAACCGACATTAATCCTTAAATAATTCTTTTAAGATCCAAATATTACTTTGAGACTAAAAAGTAATATTGGAGATTTTTTTAATGAAAATACTAAAAATATTGGATAAGGCTGAGCTAATACTTGTAGATTTAGAAGTGAACTTAGGAAAAGAAGTTAGAAACGCCCCAACTTTATGTGTCAGATATAAAGGTAAAATTATACCCTTAAACACCGCACATGACGGTAGACCTATACTAATGAATGAAGAAAACGCCATACCAATTCAAAATTAAAATTAGATGTTTACCGGTACTCTTTGGGTAGATTTAACAATCTCTCTTATACTTCTAGCTACTTTTTTTATGTGGATAATGAGAGGGGATTAAATAAGATTATTTCCTTAATGGAGATATTAAACAATAAAGAGGAAGTAAGAGAAAAACTCAAAAACAACCCCTTACAAGCTGCCCATTTACTGAGACTCAATGGATATGGTTCTATTAAATACGAATGTGCCTGTGGTGAAACACATGATGCTAATGGTAAAGATGTAAGTTGTAAAGGATCTGCTAAACCTTTTAAAGCTCTTCTTAAATGTTCAAACAATTTTGTAACGATGATAAAAATTGAGGGTTTTTTTCGAAAAAAAGCTATCTCAGAGTATGGATTTAAAGCAAGTATAATGGATTAAATTATGAGGTTTTTTTTTATATTATTTTTTATTCCAACTTTATCTTTCGGCCAGAGTATAAAATTAGCCTGTCAAGAAACATCTCTTATTGATTACTCAAAAGTACAAATTATTGAATTTAAAAATGAGGATATAAATGAATTTGAATACTCATTTGACCAAAACCTCTTTGTATTAAAGGAGAGATTTCAAGATTTACAATATGAGTACATGGGGGAAGATGACGTAAGCTATCATTTTAGAATTGAAACAGACTTCTCCTTTAATACCCTTATCCTTTATAAAAAAATCCTTAGATATGAGAGAAACATATTTTATCCTGATAGTGTAAATTTGAAAAAAACTTATTACGGCGATTGCAATAAATCAGATAGTTTTTTTGCTGCTTTGAAATAGAATACAGAAAAATCCCCTTTTATTAATTTTTAGGTAATACATTTCCACGAACTAGACTTAAATACTATTTTTTGTATAGTTTTCATGTATGTCGGATGTTTATAGTTTAATGAAATATTTAACACCCTATGAATTAGATCATATTAAATTCTTGGCACATAACGACGAGATACCATATCAAATAATAAATTCGCAATATAATATTGATAAAAATGATGTTAAAAATTTGATGAGATTTATGTTAAATGACCAAGACTATTTAAAATGGAAAAAAATTTATAACAAAACGCATTGAAGAACTTCCTAATTTTTATTTTTCTCAACCTTTATTTAATTTTTTAGCCTTATTTCACTAAAATGTTGTGCTAATTTCTTACCAGATAACCAAGCATCCTGCATACTTGGACCTTCACACCAATCCCCAAAGGCATATAGCCGTTGATCTATGGACTCAATGAATCTTTTTGAATTTTGATCTCTTAGACTTTTCTTTGTATAAGAGTATCTCCATCTATGTGACTTCTTAAAAACAGCATCAGCTTTTGATTGAAAAGACTTTTTCATTTGGTTTACTACATAATCCTCTAAAACATAATTTTCTATGTTGTAATACTCTTTTGTCCAATCAGCCCTCATATTTACAACCCAGCACTCTTCATTAAAAAATTCGTGTTTAAAATTTTGATTCATTAAGAAACTAATTTCAGGTGTTAAGTGATATCCAAATTGAAACGGAGCTCCCAATCTTTTATTAAATGCAATCATGACTGTCCAAATGGAGTCAAACTCTATTTCAGGAATATCGCTATAATCTATAAATTGATCTAACAATTTTTTTGATTGTTCAAAGGGCATGCTACAAAAAACATAATCATAAGGTCCAAATTTCTCATCCGCTGCGATTAAGAAATATTCATTATTATGGCTTTCAATGTTGGTTATCTGTTTTGAAAAATGCGTAGGGTAGTGTAGTGATTTATGTATCTTTATAGGAATTGATTCATTTCCATCTTTACCAACAATGACCTCTTTATCTTCAATTGGAGAATTTTGTGAGATATTTGAACAAAATTGACCTTTTAAAACTTTAATAGCATCAATTTTTTTTAAAAATTCATTTAAGCCAATAACACCATGATCTAATTTCAAATAGTGAGCACCATGATCAAAAGCATATTGCTCATGTTTTCTTGTGCTTATTCTTCCACCTGGTCTCCAGGATTTCTCAAAAAATGTAATATCAAGTGCAGGCAAGTGATATGCTAGAGAAAGCGCACTAAGCCCAGTTCCAATGACTGCAATTTTTTTCAATTTTATTACTTTTTTGTGCTTCTAGGTTTAATTTCATCAACATCTTCAATAGGACGAAGTATTGGGACATACCTAAGTCGAAGAATGATGACTGCAATCGCAACTAAGACTATTGCTCCTGCTTCGTAAAGAAGAAGCTCCGGGTTTGAGTCTTTACCTTGAAGTATAATAAGACGAGATAAAGCGGTAATAGCAATAAATAAAGGATATGTCATTCTAACACGATTGGAAACATAGTAGACTCGAACCATTCCAATAACCTCAACATAAATAAACAAGAGGAGTAGATCAGCTAACTCTACATACTGAACTTCTATCATTCTCATTATCTCAAACATAATGGCTGTAATAGTAGCTACTAATATTATTGCAATAACTGCTTTTTCAATAAACCCTACGAGATTTTCAACATCAGTCTTCATTACCATTCAACCATATCAATTTGTTTTGATTTTAGAAAGGTATTTGTCTTAGAAAAAGGCTTACTCCCAAAAAAACCGCGGTGAGCCGATAATGGGGAAGGGTGCGGTGCTGATAAAATAAGATGTTTATTCGAATCAATTATCTCTCTCTTTGATTGAGCAAACGAACCCCATAATATGAAAACAATATTTTCTAATTCATTATTGATAACTGAGATAACTTTGTCTGTAAAAATATCCCAACCAAACTTTTGATGTGAGAGGGGTTTGGATTTTTCTACTGTAAGAGTTGTGTTTAAAAGAAATACTCCCTGCTTAGCCCACTTATCTAAATTACCATTGTTGTAATTCACCTCTTTTTTTAAGTCATCTTGAAGTTCTTTATAAATATTCAACAGTGAGGGTGGTGGTTTTATATTTTCTGGTACAGAAAAACTGAGCCCATGAGCTTGGCCAGGTCCATGGTAGGGATCTTGACCTAATATCACTACCTTCACCTTGTCTAAAGGAGTTAAATTAAATGCATTAAAAATTTGTTTTCCTGGAGGATAAAAAATAATCTTATTTTTTTTTAATTCTAAAAGTTTTCTTTTGAGTTTAATCATATAATCTTGATTAAATTCCTCTTTTAAATGTTCAAGCCAAGTATCAGGAAGTTGAATGGTAGATTTTTCCATTCAGATTTTATTTAATTTAAAGTTGCGTCTTTACTTCTGCCATATTTTTCAAGCTTGTAAATAATCTTTTCCTTAAGTTCATGATTTTCTTCTAAAGCCATGACTAAGGCTTGTGTATAGAAAAAACATGCCGCTTCAATATCAGCCTTATCTTCGAAGTAATTTGCTGCTTCATAGTATAGAGAACATACTTTATCCATTTGCTTTTTTTGAAAAGCATCAGCAATATCGCTATCTAATTGAAAAGTGTCTTTCATAAGTATTCTGAAACTAGCACATTTCATTAAAACACCAAGATTAAAATAATTTTCTAGTAATTATCCTTTGCAGAGCGCATTTTAGCAAATACCTCTGTTGCATCTTGCGTGTCAAAAAATTTCATAAATTGATTTGTGTCACATCTCAAAAATGGATTACAGAGCAATTGGTCTGAGAGAGTTGTTGGAATTGTTGGTCGATGCTCTTTTTCTTGGTGTGAGGCCCATTTATAATATTCATTAAGCTTTTCATTATCAGGGTCTATGTTTAGGGCAAATTTTAAATTAGCCATAGTATATTCATGCCCACAATATACTTTTGTATCTTCAGGTAATTGTTTTAACTTAGACAAACTGTTCCAAAAAACTTCAGGATTTCCCTCAAACATTCTTCCACATCCAATGCTAAATAGAGTATCCCCAGAAAATAAAATATTATGTTTTAGCATAAAATAATTTATGTGTTGAAGCGTATGCCCAGGAGTATGTATGACTTTATATTCATTTCCATGTATTTCAAAAATTTCCTGATCCTCAACTTCTTTATCTGGTTTTGGTATTTTGGAGTCATTTTTGTACCCTATGACTAAAGATTTAAATCTTGATTTAATTTCATCAACAGCACCAATGTGATCATCGTGATGATGTGTAATGATTATGTGAGAAGCACTGCAATCATTTAGTTCAAGTATCTTCAAACACATATCTAGATCTGAGGGATCAACTAGCACTCCTTTTGTTTCATGAGGATTTTTAATTAAATATCCATAGTTATCATCTAATTGGGGAAACAAATACACATTAGGTTTTTGCATAAGAAATAGAATGTTATGTAAATCTCGTTAAAATACAACTATGGATATCAACGCATCCGATATTTATAGTTTTTATAATTCAAGACTAGGCACTATTGTTAAACGCAACATACGTCATCAATTAAACACCCATTTAAATTCCGTAAACGATAGTGTTATTTGTGGATATGGTTATACAAACCCTTTTCTTTCTTTTCTTAGTAAGCAAAATAAAAATTTACAAATATCCTCTATGCAGCCAGAATTTTTAGATGGTAATGTTAAAGAGAAATACGATTTCGAACACCAAACAATACATGAATATTTCTTACCTTTGGATCCAAGTTCAGTTGATGTGGTAATATCAACTCATTTACTTGAGTTCGTTGATAAGCCCCAGAGTAGTATTGAAGAAATATGGAGAATACTTAAGCCAAACGGTTTATTTTTATCAATTATTCCCAGAAGATCAGGTATATGGACTCGGTATGATAACAACCCTTTTGGGTTTGGTCGATCTTACTCAAACAAGCAATTTAAATCACTAATACAAGACTTTTTGGTTCTTGATTATAGAAAAACATTTTTGCACTTTCCTCCATGGAATCATTATTTAAATTACAAGTCACATCGAACAATTGAAAAAATAGGTAAATTATTTTTTCCTTATATGGGAGGACTAATGATTTGCGTATGTAAAAAGATTGTTTACGCAAAGAGTTCAAAAAAACAAAAAAAAATACCTATTAAAAATTTTGTGCCGACTTAATATTAATTTATATTGAGATTTAAAATATAGGATAAATTTTTGTTAGATATTAGTTATTACTTAATAGTTTCTTTTTCTATTCTTTTATTTGCGATTTCGAAATCAGGTTTTTCCGGGGGTGGATTGGCTTTAATTTCAGTAACCCTTTTATCCATAACTTATGGTCCTTTAACTGCAATAGCTATATTAATGCCAATGTTAATTGTATGTGATGTAATCGCTTTGTTTTTAAATAGAAAACATTTCGAATATAAAATTTTATGGTCAATTGCACCATATTCTTTATTGGGGGTCATTATTGGAACAATCTTGTTTAAATTTATCAATTTATCAATGATAAGTATTTTTATTGGATCAATTTCCTTACTATATGTTTTGCTTAATTACTTAATCGCAGATAACAGAAATTTAAAAAAAATACCCTTTTATGGAAGTAAATCTTTTTGGGGAGCACTAGCGGGGTTTACTAGTTTTGTACTCCACTCTGGAGGATTGCCATTAAATATATATTTTATGGCAATTTATAATAAAAAAGTGCAGTTTGTTGCAGGCGTAGTTTTTTCTATTGCTTTAATAAATTTATTTAAATTAATCCCGTATTTCTATTTGGAAATATTAAACTTTGAGAAGTTATATAGTTATTTAATTTTTTCACCAATTGCAGTAATAGGAGTAATTTTGGGACACTGGATGAATAGTAAACTTTCAGATAATTCTTTTTTTACCATTATCAATATTTTTGTAGTGATAGGCTCGCTTCGATTAATTTATTTGGGTTTAGTCGGTTTATAATATCTTTTCTAAAATATTGATTAATTCAAATTCATTTTTAAATTCATTCATTTGTTTCTTATCTATCAATAATTTGTATTTACCTTCTTTTTCCTCAAGACATATAGGCAGGTCATCTTTGTAATTTAGAAGATTAAATTCTTCCAATTCTTCAGAATGTAAAAACTTAAAATTATGTGGTGAGCTCTCTATAAATTTCTTCCACGTCTCGCGCATTTTCAGGTCGTGAGTAATTTTACATAAATTGCAATCATAGGTGCTGGGGGAGGCATATTTATGGACTGTATCAAGAATATAGTTCCATTTACCACCTTTGGCGTTATAGACAAAAATTATATTTTTATTGTTCATTAGTAATATGGAAGAGAACTTCTTTACAAAATAAATTTGAAGGAATTTTACCGTTTTCAAATTTCTTTTGAGAAAGGACATCAAAAGTTGAAATTATTTTTAGATCTAAATCTGTTGCTAATTTTTTAAAATCTTTGATGCTACATGGGTGAATATAATCAGTATTATACCAGTGATCACTATTTGCTTTTTTTAAAAGTGAGTCAAAACTTCCTGTTAAAAGAAAATTTGAAATTTTACTCAGACGTGCCGAATTATTAAAGCTCACAATGATATTTTTACTTACTTTTTTGAGGGTGTTTAATAATTGGTCTGGTTCTTGAACTGCCTGAATTGTCTGAGTCAAAAGACAATAATCGAATTGATTAAATGGAAAATCTTCAACTATTAAATTTATATCACCGTGTATTACATCTAATCCTTTTTCCAAACATTTGATTACTTTTTCTTGACTCAATTCCACACCTTGAGCACTTATTCCTTTATTTTCTAAGTAAGTGATTAGCTCTCCATCAGAACAACCAATATCCAACACCTTTGAGTTTTCTGGAATTAAATTTAAAATGATCTCATAGTCTTTTCTCATTTTATTCCCTTTAAAAATCCCTGAGCAACTTTAAAAAATTGTGGCTCATCTAATAAAAAACTATCGTGACCTCTATCTGATACGACTTCAGCAAAACTAACATTGGACCCAATAGAATTTAATAAAGATACTATCTCTCTTGACTCTTTTGTTGGAAATAGCCAATCACTGGTAAATGATAAAACTAGAAATCGGATCGAATTATCAATTATAGTTTTTTTATTTGCAATAATTTCATCTTTCACGTCAAAATAATCCATTGCTCGAGTCATATATAGATAGCTATTAGCATCAAATCGATCAACAAAAGATCTACCTTGATAACGAAGATAACTTTCGACCTGAAAGTCTATTCCAAAGCCAAAAGATAAATCATTTTTTTCTTGTAAATTTCGACCAAATTTATTTTGAAAAGCTTTCTCAGATAAGTAAGTAATATGTGCTATCATTCTAGCAACAGAGAGACCATTCTCAGGTTTTTCATTACTCTCCAAATATCTTCCATTTTGCCATTTAGGATCCAACATAATGGATTGTCTTCCTGCCTCGTCAAATGCAATATTTTGGGCAGAGTGTTTCAATGAACCTGCTATACTCATAATAGACCTCACACTTTCCGGATAAGTAGCAGCCCATTGTAGAACTTGCATTGCACCCATTGAACCACCTGCTACAGAAAGCAATTTGGATATTCCAAGCTCGTCAACAAGTATTTTTTGTACTCTCACCATATCTCTAATCGTTATGGTGGGAAAATCTAAACCATATATTTTTGAGGTATCAGGATTAGTATCATTAGGACCTGTCGTTCCAACACAGCCCCCAAGAACATTCGAGCAGATAACAAAGTATTTATTCGTATCAATAGGCTTATCGGGTCCAATCATTAATTCCCACCATCCATTTTTTTTAGTTATAGGATTTTCCTCTGCAGGGAATTGATCACCAGTTAATGCATGACAAACCAAAATTGCATTATTTTTTTGAGCATTAAGACTTCCATATGTTTGATAAGCGATTTGAAAATTCTCTATTTTTTTACCAGAGTCCAATAATAGCTCTTCTTGGCATTTCAGTAAGAAACCTGGATATTCAGTATTTGCAATTATTTCTCTCATTTTTAAACCTGTTCGAAAGATAACTGCGGGAGATACGCTTTAGCTGTTTTACACCCGCAAGCTGCTATCAAATCGGTGAAACTGGAATTTAAGGCTTTTTGGATTAATTTTCAATATAAAATGATGATATTTTCTTTATATAGTTTATTTATTATCGAAAAATTATGAAAAATAGCCAACCAAAAAATACCTACAAGGGTGGAGCAGAAGTATTTAAAGGGTATGTAAGGCTTTCATCAAATGAGAACAACTATGGCCCAGCTAAATCTGTAAAGTCATTAATAAAAAAAAATATTAAATTTTCAAATATCTATCCTGAGCTTGATGGAGAGAGTTTAATTAATCAAATTGCTAAAACTTATAAAATAAATAATAAACAAATTATATTAGGCGCAGGCTCAGATGAAGTTCTCCAAATGATATATGCTACTTTTTCAAAACCCAATGATGAAGTCGTTTTTACTAAATATGCTTTTGCTATGTATTCAATCTATGCAAAACACTTTAGATGCAAAGTAAAAAAATATGATGATAAAGAGTTTCAATTTAAATTAGAAAATTTAAGTAAAATGATCAGCTCAAAAACAAAAATTGTTTTTTTAGCTAACCCCAATAATCCTACAGGGTCTATTTTTTACAAAAATGAATTAATTAAATTTTTAAATAAAATAAGTAAAAAAACAATTGTTGTATTAGACTCAGCATACTGTGAATATATTAGAGATAAAAAATATGATGATGGAATGCAATTAGTTAAAAAATATTCTAATTTGATTATAACAAGGTCTTTTTCAAAAATATTTGCTTTAGGCGGCTTAAGAGTAGGTTGGGGATATGCTAATTCAAAGCTTATTTCTCAACTCTATGAATATAAAAAGCCTTTTAATGTATCTAGATTATCATGTATTGCAGCTCAAGAGTCTTTGAAAAATAAAAAATGGATTAATGACTCTGTAAAAAATAATTTTGTAAACAAATCTCTTACTTGCAGAGGCTTAAATAACAAATTATTTGAAACCATTGATACTCAGGCCAATTTTATCCTTTTAAAGTTTAAAAGTTCATCAATAACTCAAAAATTTGTTGATTTTTTACACTCCAATAAAATTACAGTCAGATCATTGTCATCATATGGATTACATAATTTTGTTAGGATGACCATTGGAACAAAAAGTGACATGAAAAAGGCATTAAAAATAGCCAATAAATTTAATGTTTAAAAATATTCTCATAATTGGTTTTGGAATGATTGGATCATCAATAGCAAGATCAGTAATTAAAAAATACAAAAATGTTAATATTTTTGCCTTTGATAAATCCAATAACCTCAAAATTAGAATTAATAAATCAAAAATAAATTATGTAAAAGTTTTGAAATCACTTCAAGAAATCAACAATTTAAATATTGATCTTATAATTATTTGTGTACCTATGCTCCAGTATCAATCTATATTCAAAAAACTTAGCAACATTAATTTAGATAAAACAATTGTTACAGATGTGGGCTCAACAAAAGTAAATATAGAAAAATTATATAATCAAAAAAAATATAAATTTAATTTTATTCCCTCACACCCAATAGCAGGTATTGAAAAAGCTGGACTGGAGAATGGAATTGATGGACTATTTACAAATAGATATAATATTATTTGTCCTTTAAAAAAAACTTCCAAGACAAACATAAATAAGATAGTTAGGTTTTGGAAGTCACTAAATATGAAAATAGAAATTATGTCTGCAAAAGAGCATGATAAAGTGCTTAGCTTGACTTCGCATTTGCCTCATTTAATTTCCTATTCATTAGTTTTGACGGCGATGAAAAAAGAATCTTCACTAAATTCAAAGCTTGTAAAATTTTCTGCTGGTGGATTTAGAGACTTTACTAGAGTAGCAGGAAGTGATCCAGAAATGTGGAGGGATATATTTTTAGCAAATAATTCTCAAATTCAAAAATTAACTAATAATTTCATAAGTGAATTAAAAAAATTTTCTAAAACCCTCAATCATGGAAATTCTAAGAATTTATTAACAAAATTAAAGAAGACCAAAAACGTAAGAGATAGAATTGTTAAGGCAAGACAGGCAGGAAAGTTTATTCCTAATGATTAAGACTATTTATCTCCATTTTGAGTTTATTTAAAAATTCTTGCTTGCTTAACCCTGGAGGTATCGGCTCTTTAAACTCTACTGTTATGGAGCCTTTATGAATCTGATTATTTTTAGGCCAAAATTTTCCAGAATTTAAAGCAATAGGCACAACTGGCTTGTTTAAAGACTTGTACATAGAATAAATTCCAGGTTTTAAATCAGGTTGATCCTTAAAGGTTGTTCTGGTTCCCTCGGGAAAAATTATTACAGGTCTATGATCTAAATATTCAGCTGTTTGCTGATTTACATAACGAAGGCTATGGATTCCTTGTTTTCTATCAATAGCAATCATTCCCAATTTTTTAAGGTAGGTCCCAAATAATGGAATATTCAATAATTCTTTTTTTAAAATATATGCAGGATTATAAAAGAGCTCATTAAAGTATATAGTTTCAAACATTGACTGATGTTTACTTGCATAGAGATAACCTTTTTTGTGAGCTAAATCAGAATTAATTACTTCTATATTAATTCCGAACAGTTTTAAAATTACTGTCATGTTCCTTGTAAAGAAAAGCACAAAAAATCTAAATTTTGTATATTTGAAGGGAAGGCCTAACAAAGAAATAATTAATACAATAGCTGTTGTAAAATAAAATGTTATTAAAAAACTAAATTTCATATTTTTTTATAAAAACTAATTTTGAGACAATTAACTTAATGTATTCCTCTACCAATTTTTCAAAAGGAATGACTATGTCATTATTGCTTACAGAATAAGGAGTTACTTTTAAACCTGATAGTTGATTAAATAAAAATTCTGCACGTTGCATATGTAAATCTGAAGTAATTAATAAAATCGATTTTATTTTTTTTTCTAAGGCCCAATATCTTGTTTCTAATGCATTTTCATAAGTATTTTTTGATAAATATCCAACCTCAATACAACATTCAACAATGTTTTGATCAAAGTTAAGAATATTCACTAATACAACTTCTGAATTAAAAGTATTATCGACACCAGAAATAAACAACTTATTTTGATTAGAATTTTCTATTTGTTTATAACCCTCAATTATTCTCTCTCCTTTCCCTCCTGTTAAAACAACAATCGCATCAACATTAAAGTTACTTACAGGATCATGAGGTAAATTATTTTTAAATTTAATTAAACCAAGAGTTAAAAATAATAAAATTAAGGCGATTATAATATTTACACGCTTTAAAAATATTATCATTACATGATCTCATTTTTACATAGATCTTCTAAGGTATCACGAGACCGGATTACACGATACTCATCTTTGTTGAATAATACCTCTAGAGGTCGAGGTCGACTATTATATGTTGAGGACATAGAGGATCCATAAGCACCAACATTCATAAATATTAAATTATCTCCAACTTTTATCTTGGGTAGTTCAATATCTTTTACAAAATAATCAGTAGACTCACAAATTCCACCTGCGATATCATAAATTTCAACATCTTTTGAATTGTTTGAAACTTTTATTGGAGGTTTTATGTCATACAAAGCTGGACGAATGTATTCAGAAAATGAACAGTCAATAATAGCAATTTTCTTATTGCCACTATTTTTTATATATAAAACTTTACTGATAAGTTCACAGCTATCAGCTACTATAAATCTTCCAGGTTCAAAAATAATATTATAATTTTTACCACTAAGTATTTTGTTACAATTATTTTTCCAACTATCAAAATTGATCTCTTTATCTGAGTGATCAAGAACAGCAAATCCTCCACCAAAATCTAAAGTATCAATATTTATATTATTTTTATGATTTTGCTCATCTGCAATTTTGATTAGATTTTCATATGAACCAAGTAACTTCTGATAATCAGTTATTTGACTCCCTATATGAACAGAAAGTGTTTTTAAGTTTACCCCCTCTAAATTAGAGATTGTATCGAAGTCAATTTGATTAATTGAAATACCAAATTTACCTCCTGATAAACCAGTAGTAATCTTATCCATGGTCGACCCATCAATATCGGGGTTTATTCTGATACCAATATTTGTTTTTAGCCCCTTACTTAAAGAGTAATCATTAATGAATTCAACTTCCTCAATATTTTCAACATTTATAGAGCGAATTTTCTGCGTGATTGCGTACTTTAAATCGAAATCAGTTTTTCCTGGCCCATCAAATATGATATCCTCAGGTTCAAATCCGGCTTTCAATGATTTAAATAGTTCACCAGCAGAGACAACTTCAGCACCAAAACCACAACGATGAATAAGGTTTAAAATTGCAAGGTTAGGATTAGCTTTGACGGCAAAATTAAATTTTCTAGGAAACTCTAATTCTAAATTATTTAGAAAACTTATCTTATTTTTAATTTTATCCTCATCATACAGATAAAAAGGACTAGAAAACTCTTTTAATATTTTATCCAGCATTATTCGCTCTCAGGGTAATCATAGTCATCATTAGGAGGAAATGGATATTGAGATTTATCTACAACACCCTCCGGTAATTTATTAGGTTTTTGGTTTCCACAGCCAATGATAAATATAGGTAATAATATTATTAATAAAAACTTGATCATCTTACTCTAAGAAATTTAATATATTTTTTTATCACTCTAGAAACCTCTTTTGGATTTGAGCTCATGGGTGTTTTTTTTCTTAATATACTGTTATTTATATCAACATATTTATAAATATTTTTATCAATTGATTTTTGAAATTTTTGGTATTCATCAATTTTTATTTGTGAGAGATTTTTATTTTTTTTCTGAGCATAATTTACTATATCAGCAATAATTTTATAAGAGTCTCTGAAAGGTATTTTCTTTTCTATAACTAGATAGTCTGCTAAATCTGTAGATGTAGCAAAATAATTATTGCATAAATCTCTTCCAATAGATTTTTCAAAATTAGATTTGTTAATAACTTTTTCCATAATTTTAATACAGCTTATTAACTCATCATAACAATCAAATATTATCCTTTTATCCTCCTGAAAATCTTTGAAATAAGTTAAAGGAAGGTTTGAAATGATATTTGAGAGTTCTATTGACTTAATTCTAATGCTATTCGTTTTTGATCTTACAAGTTCTAATGAGTCGGGATTTCTTTTCTGAGGCATTATGGAACTACCTGTAGAATATTCACTACTTATATTAAATAACTTCATGAAATTACTTGACCATAAAATTAGCTCAGATGATAATTTACTTAAATGCGTCGCAGTTAAAGAACTAGCATGTAGAAAATACATGCAAAAATCACGATCACTTACACCATCCATAGAATTATTTTTAGATTTTGAAAAATGTAAACTTTTATTTAATAAACTTATATCTAAATTATAATTACTACCTGCTAAAGCAGCACTGCCTAATACATTTTCATCGCTGTTATTTATACAAAAATCAAAATAATTTAAGTCTCTTTTAAACATCTCTAAATATGCAATTAAGTGATGAGCCAAAGATACAGGTTGTGCAACTTGCAAATGAGTAAATCCAGGAATAATAGTTTTTTCATTTCCGCGAGCTTGATTTAAAATAGACTTCATTAAATTCTTGATCTCTTCTTGTAAATTTTTGGAGGCTTTGATTGTCCATAATCTAGTATCAGTTGCTACCTGATCATTACGAGACCTTCCAGTATGGATCTTATTAGCTACATTACCTATTTTTTTATTAAGGAAAGACTCTACATTCATGTGAATATCCTCATTTTTCTTTGAAAATTTTAGTCTACCTTTTTTATGATCATTCAATATTGAATTTAATCCTTTTTGAATAGTAAGAGATTCTTTTTTTGAAATAACTTTTAGTTTTACTAAAGCTATTACATGTGCACTTGTAACAGCAATATCCTCTTCAATTAATCTTTTATCAATATCAATTGAGCTATTAAAATCATCCATTAAACTGGAAGTGCTTTTATTAATCGTGGTTGATAGTATTTTACTTTTCTTATTCATGATTTTAGTAATTTAAATTATCTTGATAAATATATTATCGCAGCGAATACTAAAACAGCAATACCTTGAAACAATACTCGCATTCGCATAAGTTTGTTACTGTGTTTTTTATTAAAACTTCCATTTTTTGCCATAGCTATTACACCAATTACAACCATGAGAAGAGCTAAAATCATGGATACAACTAAAACAAAAGGCAATACAGTAGATGAAAACATGGTAAATAGTTATCAAATTATCTATAAATGTCTAATTATTAAATTTAAGAAGAATTGATGAAGAAAATTGTATTATTTTTGCATGGTTATGGGTCTAATGGAAATGACCTAATTTCCTTAAAAGATTATATATCTTTGGAAAAAGAAGAAACTGAGTTTATATCTCCTAATGCCCCGGAACCCTGTGAATTCAATTATTTTGGGTATCAGTGGTTTCCATTAAAAGAAAGATCAATTGAAGAATTAAAAGATGGTCTAAAATCAGCCTTCTTTCATCTTGAAAAAATAATTGAGAAAATAATTCATGAACACGCAGTTGATGAAACTCAGATTTCTATCATTGGTTTCTCTCAAGGCTCTATGTTGGCGACATATTATGCTCTTCAAAAAAATTTAAATTTTCACAGTATCATTTCATTATCAGGATCATTGCCAAAAGAAATTTTAAATGATTTGAAAATATCTGAAAATAAATCTAGTTTTTTAATTTTTCATGGAAAAATGGACGACGTCGTACCATTTAATAGGGCAGTTGAGACAAATTCGTTTTTGGAATCAAAAAAATTTTCTAGTAAACTGGTCTTAGATGATAACTGCGCACATTCAATTAGCCCAATTGCTTTAGATGAGATTAACAAGCTGTATGAACACTGGAATTAATAAACTATTAAACACTCTCTTTTTTGGATATGTTAATATCAAACCATGATTAACTCGAATCATTGTCCATCTTTAGTATTAAATGCAGACTACCGGCCACTTAGCTATTTCCCCTTATCCATCTGGAGTTGGAAGGATACGGTAAAAGCAGTTTTTCTTGATAGAGTTAATATAGTTGAAGAATATGATCAAAAGGTTTCATCCCCATCATTTGAAATAAAACTCCCTAGCATTATTGCACTCAAAGACTACATACCACATAGTCATAAACCTGCATTTACAAGATTTAATGTTTTTTTGAGAGACGATTTCACATGTCAATATTGCAATGATAAATTTTCAACAAAAGAATTAACTTTCGATCATTTGATACCTCGTTCAAAAGGTGGATTGACAAATTGGGAGAACGTTGTGACTGCATGTTCAAAATGTAATTGGACCAAAGGAAGTAGGGATTTAAGTCAAGTTGGTTTTAAATTACTTAGAAAACCTAAAGAACCCTCTCAATATTCTTTAAGATTAAAAAGTAAAAATTTCCCCTCTGATTATCTTCATTCGAGTTGGAGAGATTATTTATATTGGGATAGTGTCTTAGAGAAGGATTAATATTTTTTAGTTATTTTTATCGCAGTATAGCATAGCTGTTTTATTGTTTTAGCTAAAAGAACATATCCAGTTGTCATTTCAGCTTGGTGTTCAACACCTGTATCATGATGCTCTAGCTCATCTTCTCTAAACTTTTTTACAGTCTTCAATAAATCTGGTTTTAATTTTCTTTTAGATAGTTCCTTGGCTTGTTCCTCATAGTGTTGACCGATGACCTCTTCAACAGCAACGGTACATGCCATTGCAGCTTTTTTCCCCATTAATGCAGTGCCTAATCCAAGGGCATAACCTGCTAAATTCCAAAATGGAAATAAAGCGGTTGGTTTCACATTCTCTTTTACTATGTACTCATCAAAAGTAGATTTGTGGATTTCTTCTTGGTCAGCCATCTCCTTAATTTCTTTACCAAATTCTGTGTTTTCTTTAAAAATAGCTAATTGTCCTCGATATATTTGCGTTGCTCCATGCTCACCTGCGTGATCAACTCTGATAATTTCTTCAATTAATTTTTTATCTTCACTGCTCAGTGATTTATTTTTCTTTTTTGTAGGCATTGAAAATAATTAATAACAGAAAAGTCATTGAAAACAAGAAGTTATAAACTGATAATGGAATACCAAAGTAAGGTAAGTTGGCATCAGAGCATGTGGTAATTAATGTATTAGACATTAATTCTTCTTTTAATTTTGTAATATCATTTGGAAGCGTGGCAGCTTCACATCCGGTGTACTCAATTATTCCAAATGTTGTAAGAGAATGATAACCGGAAATTCCTAATTCAACAAGAAGTAAGATAGTTAGTAATATATAAATTAAATTGAAATATCTCTTAATAAAAAAATAAAATACACCCAATATCAAAATTGAATAATATGGAACTCGTTGATATACACACAATTTACATGGGCTATGACCATATGAATATTGTAATATTAAAGCAAAAGACATAGCTACCAGCGAAAACAAAAAAACAAGAAATAAAATATGAGTTTTTTTAATCATGATAAAAAAATAAATAAATAAAAAAGACTATTCCAAGAGGTATGATTATAAAAATTAATAGTTTATTTCTTTGTAAAATTTCCATACCTAATTTTCCAAATTGTTTAATGATAAAAGCAATAATAAAAAACCTCAACCCCCTAGATAACAATGAAAGGAGTACAAAATAGATAAAATTAAATTGAGCATATCCACTTGTTAAAGCTATAACTTTGTAAGGTATAGGTGTAAAACCACCCAAAAAAACTGCAAAAATACCCCAATCATTATAAAAATTCATAAATGCACCCTGCTTGCTTATATCAAAATAAGATTGGGCAATATCAAAAATGAAATACCCTATGATATATCCAAAAGCTCCACCAATGACTGAAAATATCGTACAATTGAGTGCAGTCGCTAAAAACTTTTTAGGGTTAAAATAAACGATTGGTATTAAAATTAAATCCGGAGGAATTGGAAAAAAAATACTTTCTATAAAAGCAACTAAAGATAAAAAATATTGTGAATATTTTGATTTAGATTTTTTTTCAACAAATATATGTAAGTTCTTCCAAATCATATCGATTAATTAATATTTAGTATTTAACCTATAAGGTAATACCAGAGATAAGCAATTATAATAGCTGGGATCGCACTGTAGAGTGTTGCAACTATTGCTGCCTTTGCAGATATGGCTATCGCAGGGAAAAGTGCATCACCGTCGTTAGATATAGAGTTTCCTATTTGTGCGGACATAGGAATTTGACCACCCACATACATGGATGTGATCATAATTTGAGGACCACATCCAGGAATAAAACCAATTAGTATAGCCATAAGTGGAATAAATGGACCAAATAGTATTAATGATTCAAATATTAAACCATTAGTTGACAAATCAATTAATTCGTAGACAACAAATGAAATAATCACCCAAACAGTAACAAAGCAAGTTGTATCTACAACTTTTCTATAGGAATTTTCGTGTATTGATGCCATTTGAATATCTGTTAATGGATTCAAAACCCACAACAAGACACAATATATCGCCAAAATAAATGCCATTACTTCAACCACATTAATTCCGATAAAATTAAAGTTTAGTTCAATGTTAAAAGCATTTAACATTCCCAAAATAAATCCAGGTGCTAAAAATAAAAACCAAATATAATAAAACTTATTTGATATTTTGTTTTTAGGTAAATGGGTTGTATTTACATTCTTATTAATTTTATTTTGTAAAAAATTTTTTGTAAAAGGTTGAGCAACATATCCAGATATTATTCCAACTATAAAGGTTACTGGTAGTATGATTAAAGCAGCTTGGGGTTTTGTTGCAATGAGAAGAAAGGCTGCATCGCCCATAGTACTAATAAGTGCTGCGAGCACACCCCCAAAAGAAACTACTTTTCTAGTAAATAAGCTCATTACCATTATTGCTCCACCACAACCAGGTATAACTCCTAACATAGAGCAAATGGGAATTTCAAATTTCTTATTTTGTAAAATTAATTTTTGTAAATTAAAATTTCTCTTTTCAAGAATAACGAATAGAAGAAGTGTCACTCCAACAAAGCTAGATACAGCTATGTAGGCGTCACTAGATGATGAAATTAAAATACTTCTAGTCTGTTCAGAAAATAAAAGAAGGAGAATACATATAAAGAGGAAAATTTTTGAGAATCTTAAATATTGAAATTTTCTACTTAATTCTAATACTAATTCTGTCATATTGTTAGCCTAGGCTAAACAATATAGATATAACTAAATATTAGTCAAACAATTCTTTACTTTTAATTGTTAACAAAATAGATTGAACCAGCTATGAAAAACACTAGATCTAGTGAGCCATATCAATTTTCAAATATCAGAAGTCAAAATAAGAACGAAATACTAGAGGATTATGTTGAGGCTATTCAAGAAATTTTAAAAAATAAAGGTGATGTTAAAAATGCTGATTTAGCTCAACATTTTGGGGTATCACAAGCTACTGTTAATAAAAATTTGAAGCGTTTAATAAGTTTTAATTTAGCAAAATCTGAACCATACCGTTCGATTTTTTTGACAGAAAAGGGAGAAAAGTTAGCCACACAGTCAAAACAAAAGCATGAAATTGTTTATAATTTCTTAATTAAGTTAGGTGTCTCCAGAAAGACTGCAGAAAATGACAGTGAAGGTATTGAGCATCACGTTAGTGATGAAACACTAAAGTTAATGAAAAAATTTAAATAATTATTTTTTCGTTTTTGACAACATTCTTTTTTCTAGTACATTATCGAACAAATAAATTACGATAGAAAGAAAACAAATAATTGTTAAAGCATGCAAACTTCCATATTCAAACATTTCATTTGACGAATATTCGTATAGGCTAGTAGCAAGCGTATCAAAATTAAAAGGTCTTAGTAGTAAAGTAATAGGTAACTCTTTAACAGTATCGACAAATACTAAAAAAAATCCTGCTAATATACTCAACTTTACCTGAGGTAAAATTATTCGAAAATATGTTGTTGACGATCTTCTTCCAATTAATCTTGAGGCATCATCAATTGATTTTCCAATTTTTTCCATACCTGAGTCTAAAGAATTATTTGATAAAGCAATTAATCTAATTATCAGAGCTAAGGACAAGCCAAATAAAGTGGTAGACAAAGATAATGTTGTCAATCGATCAAAATAAAATAAAAAGAAAAGCACTCCTAAAGCTATTACTACACCTGGTATTGCATATCCAATATTTATTATTTTTTTGTAATATATAATTTGATTTTTTTTAGTAAATCTTGAGTAATAACTAATAAATACTGAGATTATAGCACATCCAATTCCAGCAATAACTCCAAGCACGATTGAATTATATAGTGAGTTAAAATAGTTATTAAAATCAATAAAATTTAAATTATTTAAAAAAGTATAAATTACAAAAATAAAAGGCAGAATAAAGCCAAACATAATAGGTAAGGCTCCTAAGATTAATGTAATTATTCCAATGAACTTTCCTAATTTATATTTTGACCACTGAATATTTTCATAAGTATTATTATTGAATTTCCTTTTACCTCTTAATTTTTGCTCAAAAAAATATAAGAAACCCATTACTAAAATAATAATTAAGGCCAATAAGAAAGCTAAAGGTAAGTCATTTAATATCGCTATATAATGAAAAACTCCAACTGAAAGTGTTTGTAGACCAAAAAAATCAGCAACACCAAAATCATTTACTGTTTCCATCAAAACTAATGCTAGTCCCGCAGCTATTCCAGGTAGGGCCATGGGTAATCCAATTTTAAAAAAACATTGATAGGGATTTTTACCAAGAGTTTTTGCAGCCTCTATATATCTTGTTGAGAAATTTATGATCGCAATCCTAGTTAGGATATAAACATATGGAAAAAAAGATAAAGAAATTATTAGCGAAGCCACAATACTATTTCTTATTGAGAAACCATCGTAAAACAAAAATTTGAGATTTATAAAACCACCTGGCTCCAAAATTTCGGCATAAGTATATGCTGAAATATAGGCTGGAACTGCTAAGGGCAGTATTGCAAATATTTGTAGAAATTTTCGCCCCCAAAATTCGGTCATTGTATTTATCCATGCCAATGGCACACTGATGATTGTTGTAAAAATACTTACCATTACTATGAGTTTAGTAGACCCAATTAAATATCTATTAATGTAAAGCTCATTGGCTAAAAAAATTGCACTCAAACCATTTGTTATAACTAAGGCTATAGGGGTAAGTAGTAAGAAGCTAATAAATAAAAAGAAAAATAATTTAAATAAATTTACTGTCATAAAATTATATAAAAAACACAGCCTAGTAACAATACAGCCATAATTTTATTAAAATAAATAATTTTTCTTTTATCATTAAGATATTTTCTAAATGAGTGCCCAATAGCAGCCCAAACTACAGCACTAGTTGATGTTGAAATTATAAAACAAAAAAAGATTAAAATAAATTCCTCAAAATATGAGAATTTATTTTGTATAAAAATTGCAGAACTAGACATGGAAACACTTACAGCTTTAGGATTTATTAATTGAAAAAAATAAATATCTCTAAATGTAAATCTTCTTTTATTATTATTGTCTGAAAATTCAGTTGAAATAAAAATTTTATAAGCCAGATAAGTTAAAAAGATCGTGGCTACAATTTTTATAAAATTCTTAAAATATGGATAGTTTTCATAAATCTCTCCTATTCCTAATAAGCAAAGAGTTAAAACCGATAAAAATCCAAAAAAGACACCTAACATAAGTGGAATTGTTGCTTTAAAACCATAATTAACAGCGTTTGTTGAAAGAATTATATTATTAGGTCCCGGTGTAATGGCAGCAGTCATTGCAAAAGTAAGTATGGGCGCCATAAAATAAATGTATTCCAAAGTATCGAGATATTATTCTTAAATTTAAATAAATACACAATTAGTTATCAATTTGCCTAATTTGTCTTAATAATATAAGTAAATAAGATTATTTTAAGGCGTTGTGGCGGAATGGTAGACGCGCCGGATTCAAAATCCGGTGAGGGCAACCTCGTGAGAGTTCGAGTCTCTCCAGCGCTACCAACAATAAATAAAATTATGAAAAATATTAAAAATTTAACGGCCGTTTTCTCATTATTTGCCACAGGTATTACGATTGTAACAAATGGAACAAATAGAAAACAATTTTTTGGTTGTACAGTCAACTCTTTCTCAAGCCTTTCTCTTGTCCCTCCAAAGTTTTTATTTTGTCTTGGAAATGAAAATTTAAATTTAAAAAGTTTTAAATTAAATAGTCCTTTAAATGTAAATTTTTTAGCTAAATCTCAACTTAATTTATCTAATAAATTTGCTGGATCATTAGAGAAGAGGTGGGTGAATACAAAATATAAAATTGCGAATAATAAAGTTCCTTTCTTTCCGGAGTCTTTGGGACTATTAGAGGCAAAAGTTGAAAAAAAAGTTATATCAGGCGATCATACAATAATCATATGTTTAATAACAAACTGTATAAAATTAAACACCAAAAAACCCCTTATTTATTATAAGAGCAAATATCACACCGTTTAATTCTTTCTATGAAATATATCAATAGTAGTTTTGAAGAAATTAACATTGATGAAAAGCTGTGTTTAACAATAGGTAACTTTGATGGTATTCACAAAGGCCATAGAGAGATAATTAAAAACTTAATACAAAAAACTAAAATATCAAAATCTAAATCTGCTATTTTATCATTCACACCACATCCAAAAATTTATTTTAAAAAACAAAATAATTTTATGATTAATTCTCAATTAAAAAAAAAAGAGATTTTAGAGAGCTTAGGTTTAGACTATTTAATTGACTTACATTTTAATAAAAAATTTACTCAACTAAATCATCTAGAATTCGAAGATAAAATTTTATTAGGAAAACTTAATACCAAAAAAATTTTAATAGGAAGAGACTTTCAGTATGGGTATCTTAGAAAAGGAAACATAGAGACCTTAAGGATATTTTGTGAGAAAAATAATATTCAACTAAACGAAATTGATCTCATTTTCGATGAGCAAAATAATAACAAAGTTTCTTCAAGTAAAATAAGAGAAAATCTTAATTTAGGAAATATTGAATTGGCAAATAAAGATTTGAGAAGAAAATTTAGTATTTCTGGTAAAGTTATTAAAGGCGATCAGAGAGGTCGTTCGATTGGTATTCCCACAGCCAATATTGAGTACCCTCTCAATACAATCATTATTCCATATGGTGTCTATGCTGTAGAGACCACGATTGATGGAAATACTTATTTTGGTATTGTTAATTTTGGTATAAGACCAACCTTTAATAAAGAAAAGCCAATTGTTGAGGCCTATTTGTTTGATTTTGACAATAATATTTATGATAAGAATATAGAATTATTTTTTTATAAACAGATTAGACAAGAGAAAAAATTTAATGGTATAAAAGAATTATTAAATCAAATCAATTTAGATATCGCTGAAGCAAAAAAAATATTAAATTATGGAAATTAAAGACTCTATTACTCTTCCAAAGACTGGATTTTCTATGAAAGCTGACTTGCCTAAAAAAGAGCCAGGAATTCTAGATGAATGGCTTAAAAATGACATATATAAAAAATTAAGAGAACAATCCAATTCTAAAGAAAAATTTATTCTTCACGACGGACCTCCTTATGCAAATGGCCATCTTCATATGGGTCATGCCCTTAATAAAATTTTAAAAGATATAATTGTAAAATATCAACAACTTCTAAATAAAAACTCTATTTATGTTCCAGGATGGGATTGTCACGGACTACCCATTGAATGGAAAATAGAGGAGGAATACAGAGCTAAAAAGAAAAATAAAGACGATGTACCTGTGATTGAATTCAGAAAACAGTGTAGAGATTTTGCTAATAAGTGGATATCTATTCAAAAAAAAGAATTCCAAAGATTGGGTGTAATTGGCGATTGGGATAACCCATACACAACTATGCATTTTCATGCAGAGGCACAAATAGTAAGAGAATTAGGAAAGTTTCTCAAAAATGGTGGTATTTATAAAGGACACAGACCTGTTTTATGGTCAGTTATAGAAAAAACAGCACTTGCAGATGCAGAGGTTGAATATCATGATCATAAATCAACAACAATATATGCTTGTTTTCCAATTTCAAAAACTGATAACGATAAATTAAAAGAGCACTCTATTGTAATTTGGACAACTACTCCTTGGACAATACCAGGGAATAGAGCTCTGGCAGTTCATAACGATATTGAATACAAATCTTTAAATTTAAGAATAAATGATGGAAACAAAAACATTATTATAGCTAGCGATTTAATTGAGTCATTTATTAAAGAAAATAAAATTGAAGAATATAAAGTTAATTTTTCCATCAAAGGTCATGAATTAACAAATACTTTTTGTAAACACACTTTATACGACTCTGGATATAATTTTGAAGTTCCTATTCTTCATGGTGATTTTGTAACTACTGAACAAGGTACTGGTATAGTTCATATTTGTCCAGTACATGGAATGGATGATTTTATTTTGGGTAAACAACATGATTTAGAACTACCCATGACAATAAATGAAAGTGGAATATATTATGATCATATTCCTGTATTTAATGGCCAACACATTTTTAAAGTTGATCAAAATGTTTGTGATGAAATAAAAAAAAATAATAACCTAATATCACAAGGTATTTTAGTTCATAGCTATCCTCATTCTTGGAGATCTAAAGCCCCCTTGGTATATAAAAATACATCACAATGGTTTATCTCAATGGACACAAACGATTTAAGAACAAAAGCACTTAAAGCTATTGATGAAACTGATTTTTTCCCAAAACAAGGACAAAAAAGATTAAGAAGTATGATACAGGACCGTCCGGATTGGTGCGTGTCGAGACAAAGAGTTTGGGGTGTGCCTTTGCCAATATTTGTCAATAAAAAAACAGGTGAACCTCTACGCGATCAAAATATTATTGAAAAAATTGCAAAGATTTATGAATTAGAGGGAGGCGATGCCTGGTTTAATTCCGAACCCTCAAGATTTTTATCACCTGAATATGACCCAAATGATTTTGAACAAGTAAAAGATGTCGTTGAAGTTTGGTTTGATAGTGGTTCAACTCATTCTTATGTATTAGAGGCTAGAGAGGATCTTCACTGGCCAGCATCGATGTATTTAGAGGGCTCTGACCAACATAGAGGTTGGTTTCACTCCTCATTACTTGAGTCGTGCGGAACAAGAGACAAGGCACCTTTTGAATGTATTTTATCACATGGCTTTGTTGTGGATGGTAAAGGTAGAAAAATGTCTAAGTCAGTCGGAAACGTTATTTCCCCAGATGAAATAATCAATAAATACGGCGCAGATATATTGCGTATTTGGGTTGTTGCATCAGATTATTCTGAGGATTTAAAAATTGATAATCAGATTATCAACTACCAAATAGACTCATACAGAAAAATAAGAAACACACTAAGATTCCTTTTAGGAAATCTTAATAACTTTAATAAACAAAATTTAGTTGACCCAGAAGAAATGCCTGAATTAGAAAGGTATCTCTTAACTCGAATTTCAATCCTTAATGAAAAACTTAAAGAATTAGTTTCAAAACATGATTATCATGCGATTTACACTGCTTTACTAAATTTCTGCACTCTTGAGCTATCAGCATTTTATTTTGATATTAGAAAGGACTCCTTATATTGTGATGATATAAAAAGCATAAAAAGAAGATCAACTTCAACATGTTTACATATAATATTTGAGTTTTTAACAAAATGGCTTTCACCCATAGTTTCATTTACATGTGAAGAAGCATGGAAGTCTAGGAGTTATAGTAACGAAGAAAGTATTTTATTACAAAATGTTAAAGATGACGAATTTACTTATAAGGATATTTCACTTGAAAAAGTTTTTGAAGAACTAAAAAGAGTAAGAAAAAGTGTTACCTCCGCCTTAGAGCTAAAAAGAAATGAAAAATTAATTGGCTCAAGCCTTCAAGCCAAAGTAATTTTATTTTTATCGAAAGATACACAAAAAATAATATCAGATTTAGATTTGGCTGAAATGTGCATTGTCAGCAATGTTGAAACACACGATATTTCAAATAGGTCACAGGAATCTATCAGTATTGAAGATGAGGAAATATATGTAGAGATAAAATTAGCTGATGGAAAAAAATGCGAGCGATGCTGGGCTGTATTACAAGAAGTATTATCTAGTAAGAATAATTTATGCAATCGATGTGATGATGTTTGGAAAACTTTTCAAAAATAAGTTTAACTTAAATTTATTTTTTTTATTTTTATTCCTTGTCACTTTGGACCAAATCACTAAGGCTTTAGTTATCAATTTCTTTGATCTTTATGAGTCAGTGTCTTTATTCCCAATTATAAATTTAACATTTGTTGTAAATTACGGTTTTGCATTTGGACTATTGAATGATCCAACTCTTAATCAAATAGTAGTTTCAATAGTAATATTGCTAATTATTTCATATTTTTTATATTTGCTCATAAAAACACAAGATAAGGTTTTTCAATTTACTTTGACTTTGATTTTGTCTGGTGCATTGGGCAATTTTATAGACCGAATATTTAGGGGTTTTGTTATTGACTTTATTGACATATACATAGGAAAATATCACTGGCCAGCTTTTAATATTGCTGATAGCTGTATTACTGTTGGTTTTGTTATTTTGATGATGAATATCTTGTTTTTGAATAAAAAATTATGAAAAGTATATTTATAGTCTTATTAGTGCTTTTGGTATCTTGCCAAAGAGAAATAAGAAACGAAGTTGGTGTCGGATATAATAAAGAACTTATTATACCTCCAACAAATGATTTACCCCTGCCAAATAGTGCAGATGAAAACACAACGAATACTGAAATCTCAAATAATCCAGTGATAGAGTCAATACTTAACCAGACAAATGCAAATGAAGCAAATCCAAATATTATTGAACAAATTGATAATGGAAATGAGATTATAATAGAGGAAAACGATACTGAAGAGGAAGAAGGAAATTTTTTCCAGAGGCTTTTTAAGGGTAAAAAAAAGTAGTTACAAGAATTTTTATTATTGAGTCAATTATTTCATGAAAATAAAAAATAATTCTAAAAACTTAAGGTTTATTAAACAAACAAATACCAACTATTCAATTAATGAATTCTTTTCATTAGATATGTTTAATCCAATATTACAAAAAAATTATTTTAATAGTTATGATCTAAGTATATTCAAAAATAAAAAATTTAGAACTCACGTATTTGGAATGGGAGGGTCTTCATTAAGTACGAAATTACTATGCCAATTCTTAGATCCCTATAGCCTTGATAAAAATATTTTTATTTATGATAACCCCTCATTGGTTAAGATCGAAAACACACTATTGGATTTAAATATTAATAAAAATGATAAATTTATATTCATTTCTAAATCAGGTAACACTATTGAGACTAAATATTTTCTAAATTTAGTCATAAAAATTTTCAAACAAAAAAAAATTTCAACGCTTGTAAAAAAATTTATTTTTATTACAGAAAATAAAAATAATTACATGAGAAAATTTGCCCTAAAAAATAATATTTTATGTTTTGATCATGACCCAAATATAGGCGGAAGATTTAGTATATTTTCAATAACATCACTACTCCCACTTTTATCGATAGGACATTCATTACCTTCAATCATAAAGTCATTTAATAAAGCAAAAAAAATATTTGAAAAAAATCATATTAAACTATCAAAGTATATTAACTACTCTATTGCCCATGAAAAAAAATTTAACTTAAACATTCTTGTAGGCCTTAGTTATCACGATAAGGTAAATGCTATTAATGAGTGGTATAGGCAAATTTTTGCAGAAAGCTTAGGTAAAAATAAAAGAGCAAAAAATTACATATCCTCTTATGGCTCAATTGATCAGCATAGTCAATTTCAACTCTATATTGATGGCCCGCATGATAAACATTTTTATTTTTTTAAAATTGAAAATAGAAATAAAACAATCATTTCCAATGCAAGTTTAATTAAAGGTTACAATTTAATGAGTACATTAGAGGAGGGTGCTATAAAAACCCTAATGCAAAAAAAATTTTTAGTTACACAGTTTTCAATTAAAGATGATTTTACTAGTTATTGTTATCTGATTTTCTTCTTAATTTTTGACATATATTTAAGGTCTAAATTTGAAAAAATTAATTTTCTTGATCAACCAGCTGTTGAAATTTTAAAGAAAAATACGAAAGCATAAATTGATAAATAATTTGATTAATTTTTTTGGTGCAAATTCTAAGTTACATCTATTAAAAATTTTTGTAATTTTTGGATTAGCAGGTTCTCTTTCTGTTATTTTATCTGAACCATTACTTCAACTTGTATCAATAGAAAACTATATTACAAATAAATTTTTATATTGGTTAATTAGATTAATATTAATTTTTCCTTTATATCAATTTGTACTAATTGGTGTTGCTTGTGCATTTGGTGAATTTAGATATTTTAAAAAATTTTTTATTAAATTCATTAATTATTTTAAAATATATTAAGTTCTAAAAAAAAATAAATTTTTATTTTTGTATTGTTTTTTTAATATGAGATTATCTAAATTTATTAAATTTGAACTTTCCAATATGACTAAGATATTTGATTGAATATTTATCAATATTTTTTTTTGAATTAATTCAAAAGCATGATCATACGGAGGATCAATATAAATTACGTGGCAATTATTTAAAATATCTATTTTTTGTTTATAAGGATCAAAATTAGTTATTTCATAATTTATTTCATTAATTTCTTTTAGAAACTTTTCAATTTTATTAGTATGATTTTTTTCGATATCGTTAAATATTACTTTTTTAACACCCCTAGATAATGCCTCTATACCAATTGAACCTGTTCCTGCAAACAAATCACATAAAATAACTTCATTAATGTCTAAATTCAGATCATTATTATGCAATAATAAGTTAAATATATCCTCTCTAATTCTTGTTAAGGTTGGTCTGTAATCGCTTTTAGACTCAACTATTATCTTTCTCCCCTTATATTTACCGCTGATAACTCTCATTAACCCCCACTTCTTTGTATTCACCATAGGTTATAGACTTTAATAGGAAACGTCCGTAAGAGATCCTTTTAAGCTTTTCTACCTTTAAATTGAATAATGCACAAATATTTCTGATTTCTCTATTTTTTCCCTCAGTAAGATTAAATCTCAGTACATGTTTGTTTGTATTAGAGTGAACTAATTTTACATTAGGTTTTTTATAAATTTCTTTTCCATAAATTTTTTTATTAATTGATTTAAGCTTATTTTGATCAAATGTACCCATTACACTAACAAGATAAGATCTTTTAATATTTGATTTAGGAAGTTCCATATATCTTTTAAAAGAGGTCTCATTTGTAAATAGTAATAAACCCTCAGAATTGTAATCTAATCTACCAATATAGTGATACTGGTGATATTTCTTAGGAAGAAAATCATAAACAATTTTTCTATCTTTTTCATCTTTTTTGGAAGTGATACAACCTCGAGGTTTATGAAATAGTATTATATTAAGTTTATTTGATTTAAGTTTTTCAAATTCAAAAATATCTTTATCAGTTACTGATATAAACGGTCTTGTTTCAATATTACCATTTAAAGTAACTTTTTTATTTTTTATTAAATTTTCTGCTTGGTTTCTCGAAATTTTAAATTGAATTGATAATTTTTTACTAAACGTTATTTTTTGCATGATCTGTAAACAGCTTTATTATACTTTTATCAAAATCTGTTATTAAAAATTCAGGATGCCATTGAACGCCCATACATAATGGATGTTGATTATGATGAAATGCTTCAATTAGATTATCAGGCGCATAAGCATCTACTATTAAATTTTGACCGATTTTTTTAATACCCTGATGATGAGCGCTATTCACAAAAATTTTTTGACTATTTTTAAATATCTTTAGATTAGATGTATCACTTAAAACTATCTCATGACTAGTCTCATCTCTTGGATTGAGTTGTTCGTGTTCAATAAATGACCCAATATCTTGGATTAAACTACCACCAAAAAATACATTTAGAAGTTGGCAACCTCCACATATTCCCAAAATAGGTCTATTAAGGGGAAAATATTTTTCTAATATTTTAAATTCAAATTTAGTCCTATCTTTAATGGTTTGAATTTTATCTGACTGTATTTTTTCTCCGTAGTATTTTGGATCAATATCAAAGTCCCCTCCCGAGATGAGTAAGCCATCTAAAAAATCAATATTTTCTATAGTTTCTGTTATAGGTAGTACTATTGGTGTACATCCAAACTGATGTAAACAGTCTGAATAATGGCGTCTTAAAGCAAACCAAGGATATTTAGAATATGTGTTTTCTTTTTCCTTATAATCAGTTGTAATACCTATGACTGGGGATCTATTCACAATGAACAACCTAACAAATTTTATACGTATTGTACTTAGTCAAAGTAAATTAGCTATGGAAAAAGGTGAGATTCCTATCGCATCTGTAATAGTTGACCCGATCGATGAGAGGATTATTGCTAGATCTTTCAATCAAGAAATTGCTTCAAATGATCCAACAGCACATGCAGAGATTTTATGTATAAGAAAGGCATGTAAAAAATTAAATCAGAAGAGATTAGATGGTCTCATAATGATATCTTATTTAGAACCATGTCATATGTGCAAAGAGGTTATAAAATCTTCAAGGTTATCTGAGGTTTATTATTTATTTAAAAATGAAAATCCCAGTAGAAAAACTATATCGAAGGTAAAGTATAAATTAATAAAAAATAATGAAGAAAATTTAATAAAAAAATTTTTTAAGAATAAGAGAATTAAATATTAGCACCAATATCAGATCTGTAATATTTTTCAGGCCAATCGATAATATCTGCTATTTCATATACTTTATTTCTACATTCAAGATAATTATCTCCACGTACAACGATTGATAGAACTCTACCTCCATTAGAAAAGACTTTGTTGTTAATTAATTTAGTTGCCGCATGAAAAATATAAAATTCATCATTATTTTTTAATTCACTCAAATTTCTGATTTCAGTATTTTTAGGGTAATTCCCTGGATATCCTTTCGTTGCTAAAATTAAACAAATTGATTTTTTATTTTCAAATAATTCAATATTTGCATAATTTAAATTTTTTGTTGCAGTTGAATGAAGTAAAGATAAAAAATCTGACTTTATCCTAAGAGAAATACTTTGAATTTCAGGATCTCCAAATCTAGTATTGTATTCCAGTAAATATGGTTGATTGTGTTCATTGACGATTATCCCAAAAAATATAACACCTTGAAATGCTATGTTGTCATTCTTTAAACCCTCTATAGTTTTTTTTACTATTTGATCCTGAATAATCATATCAAGATTATTATCTAAAATAGGGGCAGGGCTGATAGTACCCATTCCTCCAGTATTTGGTCCAGTATCATTATTTCCAACTCTTTTATAGTCTTGGGCGGAACCAATATTTAAATATTTATCACCGTCAGTAATTGTAAAAAAACTCAATTCTTTTCCCTCAATGAATTCTTCAATAACAACTTTGTTGTTTTCTTGATTAAATTCTTTTTTTATAAAAATCCTTTCACAAGCCTCTATTGCTTCATTTGTATTTGTGCATACAAATACTCCTTTACCAGCAGCTAATCCATCATATTTTACAACTATGGGCCCATCAAAACTTTCGAGATAGTTTTTTGCTTCATCAAAATCAACAAAAGTTTGAGACTTTGCAGTTGGGATATTGTGAGATTGACAAAATTCTTTCATGAACTCCTTGGAAGACTCAAGTTTTGCACCATCAGAGTCAGGCCCAAAAACATTTAAACCCTTATTTCTAAGTTCTCCCGCAAGATTTTCTGATAAATAGTTTTCCGGACCTACAACAACGAGGTCTGGATTAATTTTAATACATTCCTCAACAATATTCTCTTTGGTTGAGATATCTTTACACTCTGCAATTTGGCTAATTCCATAATTTCCAGGAAAACAAAATACTTTTTCACAAAGGTAGGACTTGTGAAGAATTCTACACAAAGCATGTTCTCGGGCGCCAGATCCTACAACTATGACATTCATTTATATAGCATAATAAAGTATATTTATTTTGTGAATAATATTCTTGAGTACACTGTATCACAACTGAATAAGTCAATAAAAGATTTATTGGAGGAAAACTATTCTTATTTAAAGTTAGTTGGAGAAGTAGGATCAATAACTATAGCTAGTTCTGGACACGTATATTTTTCAATTAAAGAAAACGATGAGGTCATATCCTGCATATGCTGGAAAGGAAGCTATGAAAATTTGCAAGTTCAAATTGAAGAGGGAACTGAATACAGTTTTTATGGTAGGATATCCTCTTATTCTAAATTTGGTAGATCTGTTTACCAACTCATTATTGATCAGGTTGAGTATAGTGGCACAGGATCAATACTAAAGCTTATTGAAGACAGGAAAAAAGAATTATCCCTGCTGGGTTTGTTTGATGATGATAAGAAAAAAAAATTACCTAAGTATCCAAAATCTATTGGTGTGTTAACGTCATCCTCTGGTTCAGTAATTCATGATATAATTCATAGAATTTCCGAGAGATTTCCAGTTACTCAAATAAAGGTTTTCCCTATTTCTGTTCAAGGTAAAAATTCTCATAACGAAATTATAGATTTTTTAGATCTTATTGAAAATCATGACTCAAAAGACTTTTTAAAGCCAGATTTAATCATATTTGCTAGAGGGGGAGGTTCTTTGGAAGAGTTAATGCCTTTTAACGAACCCGATTTAATAAAAAGAGTTTTTAAATTAAAAATTCCTAATATTTCAGCTATTGGTCATGATACTGACTATACCTTGTTAGATTATGTTTCAGATTTGCGTGCACCAACACCTACTGCAGCAGCTGAAATTGCAGTTCCCGATAAAAATTATTTATTAAATCAAACTCAGGATTTACAAGTAAAACTAAATCAATCTATCGAACAAAAATATTTATCAATAGAACAGTTATTATTGAGATTCAAAAATTCTGTAAATTATTTTTCAAATTCGATCAAAGATGTTGAGAACAAATTAAGTAAAATAAACGGTGAAAATTTAAAGATAGTTAATGATTCCTTTTACGATAAATCAAATTTTTTTAATGATATATTGATTAGATTAAAAGACAATAGCCCAAAACAAAAAATATTAGATATACAAAGCAAGATTGGATACATAAATAATAATAACAAAACTTTAATTTTAAATAAATTTAAGATTTTTTCTCAAAAATTATATTTATTAAATAAGATACTAAATACCTCTTCGATAGAAAAAAACTTAAAAAAAGGGTATGCAATATTGAAATCAGAAAATCAAATTATTAAAAGTATACAAACTTTAAAAAAATTAAATAAATTTGATGTTACTTTGAAAGACGGAGTAATGAGTATTAAAAAAAAATTATAATTTCCATCTTTTATGTACCCATAGCCATTGTGATGGAGAGTGTGTAATCCATTTTTCAAAATATTTTTTGTGAATCATCTCAACTAGGCCTTTTACACCTAAATTTTTATATTCTTCATAACGTAAAGGGTTTTCAAAAATTATTTGAAATTTGTTATTTTGATTTCTAATGGAGTATACTGGACATATCATTGTTTTGTATTTAATTGCCAAATTAGCAAAACCATCTGTTGCAAGTACTTTCTTTCCAAAAAAATCTATTTCTAAACCACTACTATCTCTTTGGTCAATTAGAAGAGCTAAGTCTTCATTTTGTTTAAGGGCCTTAATCATGGATTTAGCACTCTCAGAGCCTTTTTTATAAAAAAAAGCATTATTTTTCTTTCTATTTTTCTGAATGTAGTTATCGATCTTCTCATTATTTGCATGTCTATAAACTGAATGTAATGTGAAACCATGACGTAAGATAAAATTTCTTGTTAGCTCCCAGTTTCCAATATGAGCTGATATAAAGATTTTAGGACCTTTGTGCGATTTTATCTCGTCTATGATATGATTATTATCAAAATCTATATTTTTCCAATCAAATTTATTTAAGTTAAAAAATTCAAAAAAAACTTTACCTGTCTCTTTTAAATTTGCATTTGTTAGTCTTGAACTCTTTTCATCATTAAGGTTTAATACCTTCAAATTATTTTTTATTATTTGCTCATATTTTGTAAATTTTCCAAAAAAACCAACTAAAATTCCTCCAACATTTGAGGCAAAATTAAAACTAAATAATCCTAATATATTTTTAAGTATAATAAAAAATACAAACTCAATATAATTTCTAAAAACTTTATATATATTTTTCAATTTCCGTAGTAAATCCTAGATTGTTATCAGATACTATTTCTCCATGTATTATTCCAACAGAGCTTTTAAATTCATCAGGTATCCTTACATGATCTTTCTCTGTTGTTATTAAAAAAGCATCATTTTTATTTGCTTGATCAAGTAATAAAAATATATCATCGACAGTATATTGATGATGATCAGGAAACTCTTTTGTTAATACTAAATTTAAATTTTCAGATTTTAATTGGTCAAAAAATTTTTTATTAAAACCCAGACCCGCAAAAGCAATTAACTTTTTTTCTTTAAATTCTGGGTTGATTTCTATTTTATATTTTAAAATATGCTTAAAGTGATTATCATTTAAATCACTACACACTTCTGTATTAATTAAAAAAAATATTTGTGATTTTCTAATTGCATTTTTTACTGACTCTCTTAGTGGTCCAGAGGGAACTAAAAGTCTATTACCAAATGATTGGATAGAGTCATAAACATAAATCGATATATTTTTATATACATTGTAAGATTGAAGTGCATCGTCTAGTACAAGTATATTTGCACCATCTTCCTTTGCTGAAATCATTGCGTGAAATTTATTTTTACTAACCCATGTTGGAAAATAATTTGACATCATTAAAGCCTCATCTCCTACAAAATTAAAGTCCATATGAGGTTTTACTTTTATAACTTCATCTACTGTAGTAGACCCACCATAACCTCTTGAGATAATATGAGGTATGTATCCCATCTTCTTTAATTCTCTACAAATGTACAATACTGAAGGTGTTTTGCCTGAACCACCAATTATAGCACTTCCAACTGCTATCACTGGTAAGTCAATTTTTTGAACTTTTGATAGTTTTCTTTTGATTAAATTTCCCACTGACCAAATTATTGATAAAGGAGAGAGAAGAAGTGCATTTAAAGAAATTGTTTTTTGATACCAAAATTTTGGAGCTTTCAACATTTATCAATCATCTCAGTAATATTTTTTAAACTATTTTTATTATTATTAATAAAATTTTCAATTTCCTTAACATTATGAAAGTCTTCTTCTATTTGTCTGTTAATTTCATTACTTATATCTTCTAAATTATCACTATTCATTGTTTTGCAAAGGTTAAGTTTCTCTAGATCAAGATAAATTTCCTCAAAATTTTTATTAAAATCTCCTGAAAGCACAAAGCAACCTCTTGAAATAGGTTCCAGAGGATTTTGTCCACCATGTTTAATTAAAGAACCACCCATAAATACTATTTTTGAGCGTTCAAAAATTGACATAATATCCCCAAATTTATTATGCACTTTGATTTTTTCTAAATTTTCAGAAATAATTTTTTCACTTAAATTATTAGAGAATTGAATGTGACGCGGTATAATAATTACTTCAAATATTTCCCTTAAATTTAATCTTTTTATTATATTTATAACTTTATCATATTCATTTAAGTGAATACTTGCAAAACAAACGATCTTTTTTTTTGAGTCTGGTATATTTGGATTAATATTAAATTTTAAGTTCCCAAAAAAATGAACTTTTTTAGAAAATAAATGATTTATGTTCACTTGATCCTTTTTACTTTGTGCAAAAATTAAATCGTATTGTTCTCCAATTATTTTACTTAAATTTGGATATTTTGACCATCTGACATAACTTGTATCCGATACTCTGCCATTAACTAAGATATTTTTTAAATTTTTCTTTTTTGAAATCATTAACCAATTAGGCCAAATTTCTGAGTCAATCCATAAAATTTTTTTAAAATTTGTTTTTGATAAGAAAATATTTACATTCCAAAAAAAATCTAAAGGAAGAAATATACTAATAAGGTTGGGGTATAATTTTTTTGATAATTCAAAAGATGACAATGTAGAACATGATAATACAATTTTTTTATTATGAAGCCTATCCACTAAGAATTTAATAGAATTCAATTCGCCTATGCTAGCAAAATGTATTAAAAAATCACTTTGTCTGATTTGTGTATAATTTTGCTTTGCTAATATTTTTTGTTTATATGATAAAAAATTTTCTTTTTTATTAAATATCCTAATTAAACCAATGAATAAAATCACTGGAAAAAACACAAGTTGTAATAATCTATAGCTAAAAATGAGCATCGATTATTTTTAAATTTTTATTCAAATTGTCTATTATGTATTTGTTAAATGAATTTTCGTCGAACTGACTTGGGTTTATTATTTCTTCACCCCAAAAAAAAATACCTTTACTGAAAGGTAATGGTATTTTTAATTTATCCCAATTATTAAGACGAAAAAAACGATTGGTTTTAAAAGTTAGCAGAGCGATCTTTAAGTCAAACTTTTTAGCTAATTTGTAAATATTAGTGTTAATTTCATAAGGTGGTCCATGAGGTGCATCTGGTGTGATATAAATGCACTCTCCTTTTTCTACGGCTAAAGTGATTTCTTTTATTAAAGCGGTCGGTTTATCTTTTTCGCGTAAAAGAGGATCTAAACCAAATTTTCTTTGAACAGAAGTACTTATTTGACCATCTCTGTGAGATGTTGCAACGGGTCTTAATTTTGGTTTAAATTTCCAACTAAATGTAGAACCCATAAGTTGGTTATGCCAAATAAGTACAATGATTGATTTATTATCTTTTAATTGTTTTTCTATTACCTCTTCGTTTACACCTGACCAATTACTTGTTTTTTTTATAAGTGATAATGACAGATAAATTAAATTTACAAAAATAAACTTAAAGAATTTATTCTTAGATAATTTTTTAAGCATTTTTTTTAATCTGTCTTTGATAAAGATTATAATAATTTTTTTTCTTTGCCATTAAGGTTTTATGACTACCCTTCTCAATTACCTCACCATTTTCTAGATAGTAAATTTCATCAAAATTTTTGATTGTGCTTAATCTATGTGCAACTACGATCATTGTAATTTTAGGTAAATGATACAAGTTATTGAATAACTTAGACTCTGTTTTAAGATCTAAATTTGAAGTTGGTTCATCTAATAATACAACAGGGCTTTTTTGAGCAAGAGCTCTCGCTATTGAAATTCTTTGCCTTTGCCCCCCAGACAATTTAATTCCATTTTCTCCAATTATAGTATCCAATTTTAAAGGTAGTTTATTTGCAAAATCATTTACACATGCAATATTTGCAAGTTGATTTATATTTGATTGATTTAGACCAGAGTTATATTTTATATTTTCTGATATAGTTCCATCAAATAAAACTGTATCTTGGCTAACAAGGCTAAATATATTTCTAAGACTATTTAATTTTAATTTTTTTATATCAATTTCATTTATTGTTATTTCACCTTTAGTGATATCAAATAATCTCAAAAATAAAGCCATAAGTGTTGATTTACCTCCACCAGAGGGTCCCACAAATGCAACTTTTTTTCCTGCTCTAAGGTTAAAATTAACTCGGTTAATTATATTTTTATTTGTATTTTCGTATTTAAAAAAAACCTCTTTAAAACTCAAAGTTTTGAAATTTTTAATTATCTTAGACCCTCCAATTGTTTCGTTTTTAAAATCTATAAATTCAAATATTCTGGAGGCAGCACCAAGACCGCTTTGAAGTAAAACATTGACATTTATTAGGTTTTTAAGTGGTGCATAAGCTAACATTAGACTTACTAAAAAACTCATCAATTGCCCAGCTGTCATATTTTCGTTAATTACAAAAATACCCCCTCCAAATATTGCTAAACCAGCTGCCATTGAACCTAATGTTTCCGTAAAAGGTCTTGATCTAGCGGTAATTTTTTCCTGTTTAAAATTCAATTCTCTAGCTTGCTCAATTTCTTTATTAACTCTTTTGATTTCAAAATTTTCTGCATTGAAAGATTTTACATTTTTGATTCCTCTAAAGACCTCTTCTAAATTTGAGGCTAAAGTTCCAACTTGTTCTTGTAAGTTTTTTGTGACTCTTCTAATTTTTTTACCTAAAACTCTTATTGGAACAATAGCTAATGGAAAAATCACTATTGAAATGCATGCTAATTTCCAATTTTGATAAAACATATTTCCTATTAAAACAGTCAAAGTTAAAGAGTCTTTTATTAATGCAGTATATGTGTTGGCCATTGCCCCACTTAAATAATAAGTATCTGTAGTAATTCTCGTAATTAATGATCCTATTTTATTTTTAATAAAAAACCCATAATGCACATTTATTATATTTTTAAAAACATCACGTCTGAGTTTTTCAATAATCCTATGACTCATAAATTGTAAAGAAGTAATTTGGATATAAGTTACTAACCCTTTTATTATTCCAGTAATTAAAATAGCAATGGGTATAAAATATAAATAAAACCTATCAGCATTAATCAAAACATTGTCAAGAGCTGGTTTAACCAACCATGCGTGAAAACCTGTACATAGAGCTGCAATAATCATACATAAAATAGCAACAAACATTCTTAATTTAAAATTAAGAAATAATTTAGAAATTCTTATAAAATGTTCTTTAGACTCAGACATTAAGGTGACTTCCTATTATTATACTAAAAAGTATGCTGATACCGTAATAGTTATTGCGACTAAAGTATGAGCTAGCCTTTTTGGGTATATTTTTCCACATAAAATTGAGATCTATAATGTTTATCAAGAAAATCGTTGTTAATAAGACATAGTATAAAAAACTGAAATTCAAGCTACTTCCAAAAAAAGCCAATAAAAAATATTTAAAAAAAATCATTAAATTTAAAATGATCATTCTTCCAGCTCCAAAAAATAATGTGCTAGAGTATAATTTTAATTCTTTGTCTTCTTTTTCATCCTGAGTAGCATAAATAGTATCATAAGTAAGCGTCCAAAAAATTAGTGACACATATAAAATGAGAACAGATGAAAAGGGTATGTTTGAGCCCATTGCTACCCAGCCAATAAAACAGCCCCAATTATAAGTCAAAGCTAAAATTAATTGGGGTAAGAAAAAAAATCTTTTTGCTAAAGGGTATAAAATAATTAAAGGAGTGATAACAAGCCCTAATACAATAGCTTCATAATTTAATTGTAATAAAATTATTAAACCTATTATTAAAAGAAAAAATAATAGTATGAGTGAATTCTTTAAACTTATTTGTGATGAGGCTAAAGCTCTATTTTGTGTTCTACTAACTTTCCTATCAATGTCTCTATCAATAAAATCATTTACTATGCATCCAGCAGATCTCATAATCATTGAACCTATAAAAAAAACTATAAACAAAATTAAAATATTATTAGACAAACCATTTGTTGAGGATGCTAAAATGAAACTAATTGGGTAAAAAAGTAGAAGAAAACCAATAGGTTTATCCAATCTAATTAAAAGAATGTATGGGTGTGTGAAAGGTGGAAATAATTTAAAAATTAAATTATTCTTATAATTGTTATTCATGAAGAGAGTTTATTTTAATTCAATTATAAAGCAGGGTAGCACTTATGAGCTAGAAAAAAAGTATTATATCCATCTTGTAAAAGTTATAAGGCTAAAAATAGGAGATGAGATCTCTTTGTTTAACAATATTTCTGGTGAATGGAAGTGCAAAATAATTGATATAAAAAAAAATTTTTTAAAAGCGAAATCGATAAGTCAAATCTCAGCACCTCGAGCAGAAACTTTGATAGACTTAATGTTTTCTCCCATAAAATACCAAAACAGTGAACTAATTATAAGACAATCAACTGAGATGGGTGTGAGATGTCTATTTCCAACATCATTTAATAGAACTATAAACACAAAGATTAATCTTGATAAGTTTAATACATATGCCTTAGGTGCTGCTCAACAAAGTGGAAGATTATCAATACCAAAGATAGACAAGTTAATTGACCTTAAAGATAGGTCTAATATCATGTCTAGTAAAACAGTGCTGATGTTCGACGAAAATCTTAAAGGAGTTCATCTATCACAAGCTAAAATAAAACCAAATAGTGAAATTTTAGTTGTTATAGGGCCTGAAGGTGGTTTTGAGGAGGAGGAAAGAGCATTTATTTCAGATAGCTCAAAAAATTTCTTTAATGTGAGTCTAGGCCCAAACATTTTGAAAGCTGATACAGCAGTTATTGCCGCACTTAGTTTAACATTTCATTATTTTTCATAATTATAGCGGGTTTAAGCGACATCCTGTCAATATACTGTACAAAAAAGATTACTAATATGTCTAAGATGAAGTCAATATTTTCGGTATTTTTTTTTCTTGTATCTTTTAAGGCGTTTGGAAAACAAGCCACTGACTGGCAGTTAAGTTTTCAAAATCCTGCCACAGATTTGATGGGCAGTGTAGTTGGACTCCATAACATAATTTTGATTGTAATGACTTTAGTTACTTTATTTGTCTTATTTCTTCTTTTTTATGTCTCTTTTCGTTTCAGCGCAAAAAGAAACCCAATTCCATCTACAAGAACTCACAATACAGTTGTTGAAGTTTTGTGGACTGCAATACCAATTGTAATCCTTGTAGTACTTGCTATACCATCTTTTAAGCTCTTATACCAACAAGAAAAAAGCGAAAACTATGATATGACTGTTAAAGTCATTGGTCATCAGTGGTATTGGGAATACGAATACCCCGATCACGGTGACTTTTATTTTGAAAGTTACATGGTTCAAGATGCAGATCTTCAAGAGGGAGACTTAAGACTCTTGACAGTTGACAATCCTCTTGTAATTCCTGCCAATAAAAATATTCAAATACTTATAACTGCTGGAGATGTTTTGCACAGCTGGGCTGTACCCTCAATGGGATTAAAAACTGATGCCGTCCCTGGAAGACTCAATGAAACGTGGGTCAATGTTAAAGAACCAGGAATATACAGAGGACAATGCTCTGAAATATGTGGTAGTGGTCATGGGTTTATGCCAGTTGTTGTAAAAGTATTACCTGAAAGCGAATTTATTGCATGGGCTAATGAAGCTAAAAACAATTACGCAATCAATGAAGATATTAAAACTAACGAAACAAATGAGGAAATCATTATTTCACAAAATAATTTAATAAAATTAGAGGAGAATAATTTATGAGTTCAGATTCATTAGCAATGGATGATCATCACGATCATAAGCCAGGCTTTTTCACAAGATGGTTTTTTTCCACAAACCATAAAGATATTGGAACGTTATACTTAATTTATGCAATTGTAGCTGGTGTAGTAGGTGGTGCCCTTTCAGTTATTATGAGAATGGAATTATCTGAACCCGGAATGCAGTTTGTGGCAGATGGACAAATGTGGAATGTAATTATCTCAGCTCATGGACTACTAATGATCTTTTTTGTCGTAATGCCTGCATTAATAGGAGGTTTTGGAAATTGGTTTATTCCACTAATGATTGGCGCACCTGATATGGCTTTTCCAAGATTGAATAATATTAGTTTTTGGTTATTGGTTCCTGCATTATTTTTAATTGCAGGTTCGATGTTTGTTGGGAGCGGTGCTGGAACTGGTTGGACTATTTACCCACCCTTAAGTTCGATTACAGGACACAGTAGTCCTGCTGTAGATATGGCCATTTTTTCACTTCATTTAGCAGGTGCCTCATCAATACTTGGTGCCGTCAACTTTATTACAACCATTTTGAATATGAGAGCACCCGGGATGACAATTCATAAAATGCCTCTTTTTGTTTGGGCAATGTTAGTTACAGCATTCCTTCTTTTACTTGCTGTTCCAGTTCTAGGTGGAGCTATTACAATGCTTTTAACAGATAGAAACTTTGGAACAACTTTTTTTGATCCTGCCGGTGGAGGGGACCCCGTTCTATTCCAGCATTTATTCTGGTTTTTCGGTCACCCAGAGGTTTACATTATGATTTTACCAGCTTTCGGTATCGTCTCACACATTGTATCCACATTTTCAAAAAAACCTGTATTTGGATATTTAGGTATGGCCTATGCAATGGTTGCTATTGGATTTATTGGTTTTGTTGTTTGGGCTCATCATATGTACACAGTAGGGTTTAGCGCAAATGTTAGAGCTTATTTTATGCTTGCTACAATCGTCATAGCTGTACCCACAGGTGTTAAGATTTTTAGTTGGATCGCTACAATGTGGGGTGGATCTATAACATTTACGACCCCTATGTTATTTGCTCTAGGATTTATTTTTCTTTTCACTCTAGGTGGTGTAACAGGTGTAATTTTAGCAAACGCAGGTATTGATGTCGTTTTACATGATACATACTACGTTGTTGCCCATTTCCATTACGTTTTAAGTATGGGAGCGGTGTTTGGTATTTTTGCCGGAATTTATTATTGGTTTGGTAAAATGAGTGGAAAAAATTACTCTGAGTTTTTTGGTAAATTACACTTTTGGTTATTCTTTTTAGGCGTTAACTTAACCTTCTTCCCGCAACACTTTTTAGGATTAGCAGGCATGCCTAGACGTATTCCAGATTATCCAGATGCCTATGCTGGATGGAATATTATATCCTCAATTGGGTCCTATATATCTTTTGCTTCATTTATTCTTTTTATTTTCATAATAATTTACGCATTATTTAAAGGCAAAAAAGCAGAAGCAAATCCATGGGGTGAGGGTGCGAAAACACTTGAGTGGACATTACCGTCTCCTCCACCTTATCACCAGTTTGATACATTACCCGAAGTGAAAAATTAATTTGTGTTAGAAAAAAAGCATCATCAAACCTTTGTGCAGACAGAACAAAACCTGTTCTTTTTGCAAGCTGTTAATTTTTTAAAACAACTTTATGTACTAATTAAACCTGGTGTAATCTCGCTTGTAATATTTACGGCTTTATGTGCGATGCTATTAGCACCATCTGATAAAAGTTTATTTATAAAAGGAATGGCTCTTACCCTTATAGCAATGGGAGCATCTGGTTCAGCTATTTTAAACATGTGGTTTGATCGAATAATTGACTCTAAAATGGATAGAACAAAGTTTAGACCTATTCCTTCAGGAAATATCTCAGCAAATACGGCACTTGGTACTGGATTAATTTTTTCTTTTTTTTCTGTGGTAGGTTTATTTTTCTTTGGAAATATTAAGGCTTCAATCTTATTGGCATTTACAATTCTTTATTACTCTGTTTTTTATACAATGTATCTCAAGCACAAAACTGCACAAAATATAGTGATTGGTGGTTTAGCTGGTGCTCTCCCTCCAGTGATTGCATGGATAAGTATTTCAAATGAACAAATTTTCTACCCGTTAATATTATGCTTAATAATATTTTTATGGACACCTCCACACTCTTGGGCATTAGCTATATTTAGAAACCAAGATTACTCTGACGCTGATATACCCATGTACCCCGTTAAACATGGCATAAAAAAAACACTTTTTATGATGAATATTTATACTTTTTTAATGGTTGCATCAGTAAACTCTCTATATTTTTTTAAATACGCGGGAATGAGCTTTTTTTTAGGCTCCAATCTTCTCAATGCATATTTTATTTACAAACTTTTTAAACTCAATAAGTCACAAAATATTAAGAAAGACTCAATTAAACTTTTTGGATATTCAATTGTGTATCTTTTTCTTATTTTTACCCTAACAGTTATTGATAAATATTTATTCTAATGAAAAGAAAAAATAAAAATTTATTAGTCTTGGCTTTACTTTTCATGCTCGTAACAGCATTTTATTTCATTACAATATTTAGAATTAAATCTGGTATTTGAACGTAACAAATAAAAATAAAACATTAATTTTTTTAATGTTGATACTTGGATTTATGGTAAGTCTGGTAATTTTTTCTGTTCCATTGTATAAGCTTTTTTGTGATCTGACTGGATTTCAAGGTTTTAATAAAGAAGTAAAAATTCAGGAACAACAACAAAATATCAATTTGGGAGAACTTGATATAAAAGTAATATTTTCAGCCCAGGTAAATGAAGGTTTGGACTGGATGTTCGAGGCTCCTCAAAAAATGAATATTACAGAAGGTGTAAAGTATGATGTTGTTTTTAAAGCTAAAAATAATACTGACGTTAGCTCAACAGGTACGTCTATATTTAACATTTTACCACCTAAAATTGGTCCATACCTATATAAGATAGAATGCTTTTGCTTCATTGATCAAACGATAAAACCAAATCAAGTTGTTGAGTTTCCTGTCACTTTCTATTTAGATCCATTGATACTTGACGATCCTGAGGCAAGTAGGACTAAGAATGTCACTTTGTCATATACCTTTTTTGAGAAAAAAGAATGAAATATTGTTTAAATGGTTGATTTAGTATTTAAAGACTCTGAAAAGAAACATAAATTTCATCTTGTAAATCCTAGTCCCTGGCCATTAGTTGGTGCTTTTTCAGCTCTTTTTCTAGTTTCAGGTGCTATTTTGTATATGCACTATGAGATGCTATGGCCTATGCTAGCAGGTCTTGTTCTAATACTTTTTACTATGTTTATGTGGTGGCGAGACATAATAAAAGAGAGTACTTTTTTGAAAGTACACAATTCAATCACTGAGATTGGTCTTAGGTGGGGTATGGCTCTGTTCATCACATCAGAAGTTATGTTTTTTGTTGCTTTCTTTTGGGCTTTTTTCGATGCAAGTCTATTACCTAAAACATTTTTAGATGAGTACAAAGAAGTTTTTACAGGCACTCTTGGAATAGGAGTTTGGCCTCCAAAAGGAATTGAAACTTTTGACCCACTAGATATCCCATACTTAAATACCTTAATTTTACTTTTATCAGGTACTACCTGTACATGGGCACATCATGAATTAAGAGAGGGTAATAATAAAGAGGCTCTTAAAGGTTTATATTACACGGTTTTTTTAGGTTTTATATTTTCTCTTTTACAAATATATGAATACCAACATGCAACTTTTGGTTTCACTGAAGGTATATATCCTTCAACTTTTTTCATGGCAACCGGTTTTCACGGCTTTCATGTACTAATAGGTACTTTGTTTTTATTAGTTTGTTTATTGAGAATAAGAAAAGGTCATTTAACCCCAAAAAGACATTTTGGTTTTGAAGCAGCTGCATGGTATTGGCATTTTGTTGATGTTGTTTGGTTGTTTTTATACATAAGTATCTATTGGTGGGGAAGATAAACCAAACATTTATATCTTTTACTTTTAATTCAATTTTTTATTTATGAATAAGTCATCATTAACATTTGTATTTATAGGAATTTCTATTTTAACCTTTATCTTAGGATCGTGGCAACTTTACCGGCTAAATTGGAAAAATGATTTAATGGATAATATTCGTAATTCAATTCTCAATCCCACTTTGTTTTCAGATGTACTGAATTACAATAATTTAGTAACAGTAAAATTAGATGATAATTATACAATTCTAAACAAACCAATTTATTTAGAGTCAAAAACATTTAAAGGAAAACCAGGTTATCACCTAATACTTCCGGTAAAGTACAAAAATAGTATATACAGTGTCATTAATTTTGGATGGTTTTTAGACAAAGATGTAGATCAAGTTCAAAATATCATTCAAAGATATCAATCAATCGACAATCCTAAGGTATACATAAGAGATTTTAATTCAGATAAACCTTTTTTTACCCCAGAGAATGATTTATCTAATAATACTTGGTACTCTATTAATAAAACTGATTTTAGTCAGTTTTATCAATATACATTCCTATCTAAATATTATTTTGTTCTGCTAGATGATAGGGTATCTAAATATACCTTTAATCCTCTTGTATTTTTGAGAAATAATCATTTGAATTATTCAATAACTTGGTTTTTGCTTAGCTTGTCAAGTATCGTTATGCTGTTAATTATAAGAAGAAAATATGAATAAACTTAAAGAGTATTTTAAAAGCTACTATGTTTTGAACGATGTCAGCGGTCTTTTATTTTGGGATAATGCAACTAATTTACCAAAAAAAAGTGTTGAATCTAGATCAGAGCAAATGTCTATTTTATCTAACTTTACAGATAGAATATTTAGAAGCGAAGAGATTCAAGAAGAAATTCAAAAAGCTGAAAATACAAAATTAAGCGAAGCAGATAGTATATGTTTAAAATTAATGAAGAGTATTATCGTCAAAGAAAATGCTATTGATCCAGATTTGAAATCTCTACTGATAAAAAAAAAACTAACTTGTGAGCATTTATGGAGAGAGGCTAGATCAAAAAATGATTCTTCGGTAATTGAAAAAGATTTCAATGATCTATTAGTTTTAGTACATGAGGAAGCTAGTCAATTAGCTAAAGCTACTAATCTATCACCTTATGACTCATTAATTTCAAAATTTGATATGGATTATGACTCATCAAAGATAGACAAATTTTTTTCAGTAATTGAGAGAGAAATAATACCTAAATATTTGGATATTAAAAAAATTAAATCACCTCTTGTTTATAAATCAAATATTTCAGACTCAGAAATATTAAAAATGGTGAAAGTAAAATTAGAACAACTCAACTTTGATTTTGACAGAGGTAGAATTGATCAATCTCATCACCCTTTTTGTGGAGGAGCTACAAATGATGTAAGGATAACAACCAGGTTTGAAGACAATATATTAGAGTCCTTATCAGCATTATTTCATGAGACAGGCCATGGAGTTTATGAGCAGAATCGACCTAATGAATATCTTTATGAGCCATTGGGTCAATCTCGTAGTTTAAGCGTCCATGAAAGCCAATCTCTTTTTTTTGAAAATCATATCTTTAAATCAAAGGTTTATTTTAAAATTATAAACAATATTTTTGATAACTCTAAAGATTTGGAAAAATCGTTTTTAGAGCACTATCATACTGTGAGAGTTAATCCTATAAGGGTTAGTGCTGATGAATTTTCTTACCCGATCCATGTTTACATCAGGTATAAAATTGAAAAAGAGATATTTAAAAATAAAATTTACTTTAAAGATATTAAAAATTTATGGAACGAAAACTATTTAAATAATTTGTCAATCAATCTAATTTCAGAAACAGAGGGGGTTCTCCAAGATATTCATTGGTATGAAGGTATATTTGGTTATTTCCCTACTTATGCACTTGGTGCAATGATAGCCTCACAAATTAAATATAATTGTCCTTTATTTGATATTTTTTTAGACAACCCTAATGAAGAAAATATAAATAATTTAATCATTTGGTTAAATACTAATATCCATCAAAAAGCCTCTTTATATTCATCTGATGAAATGTTAAAAAGCATTTCTGGCGAGAATTTAAACTCAAAATATTATTTAGATCATTTGGTTGATAGATTTGTTAAATGAAATATATAAGTACGCGAGATGATAAAAAAGAGTACTCTGCTGAGCAGGTACTCAATTTCGGTCTAGCACCAGATGGAGGTCTATTTATTCCAAATGAAATTCCAAAATTTAGTAATAATCAAATAAATGCATTAAAAGGAAAAAATTATTTTGAAATAGCAAATTTTATTTTAACCCCTTTTTTATCAGATATATTTGAAGCCCCAATAATCAAAAAAATTATTGACGAGGCTTATGGCAAATTTGATAAAGAAATTGTCTCAATATCAAACATAGGTGACAACGATCTCTTAAATTTATTTCATGGTCCGACACTAGCTTTTAAAGATTATGCTATGTGTTTGTTAGCTAAGATATATGAATACTATTTAAAGAAACTAGATAGAAAGTTAGTAGTTATCGGAGCAACTTCTGGTGATACCGGTTCTGCTGCAATTCAAGCCTTTAAAGATATTAAAAATATTAGTATTTTTATTTTACATCCTCATAACTCCACATCTCTCTTCCAAAGAAAACAAATGACAACTAGTGGAGGTAAAAATGTTTTTAATATTGCCCTAAATGGAAGTTTTGATGATTGTCAAAATTTAGTAAAAAAACTTTTTAAAGATAAAGATATAAATAATAAATATAGCTTTACTGCAGTGAATTCAATTAATTGGTTTAGGGTGCTACCACAATCAATTTATTATGCATGGTCATATCTTAATCATAATATTGATAATTTTGTTGTACCAAGTGGAAATTTTGGAAATATATATTCTGCTCATTTGCTAAAGTCAATGGGATTTCCAATAAATAAGTTAATTGTTGCGACAAATGAAAATAATATTTTACATCGAATTATAAGCAATAATGATCTACATCTTTACAATGTAGTAAAAACTAATAGCCCTAGCATGGATATAACAATATCAAGTAATTTTGAAAGACTTTTAGCAGAGCTTCTAGGACCAGGAGCAACAAATGAGCTTTTTCAAAATATACAAAACAATGAACATAATAAAAAATTAGAAAGTTCTATTCATAAGTTATTATCTGAGAAATTTTTATCTGAGAGTGCAACTTCTAAAGAGGTTGAAAATCAAATTAAAATCACATATGAAAATTACAAAATTTTATTAGACCCTCATACAGCTGTTGGCATAGTATGTGCGGAAAAATTAAAATTAAAAAAAGCAATGTGTCTTGCTTGTGCCCATCCAGTAAAATTTCAGGAAACTGTCCAAAAGGCATTAGGTAACAATGTAAAATATGATAAAAACATAGAATTTCTTAATGATGAAAAATTTGCAATTTTAGACAACAATTACAAGGAACTAGGAGATTATATAGAAGCACATGCCTAATACTCATAAGCTTAAAAATGGTATGACCTTGATAACAGATTATGTAAACACTGTAGAAACAGTAAGTGTAGGAATGTGGAACAAGGTCGGGGCAAGAAATGAGCGAAAAGAAATTAATGGTGTTGCTCACTTATTAGAGCACATGGCATTCAAAGGAACTAAAAATAGATCAGCTGCTCAAATAGCAAAAGAGGTTGAGCTAGTAGGTAATTCTCACAATGCCTACACTTCAAGAGAAATAACTGCTTATTACATGAGTGGTTTAAAGGAAAATGTTGAACTATCCATAGACGTAATTAGCGATATATTGCAGTTTTCAACTTTTGACTCTAAGGAACTCGATAAAGAGAGAGGCGTCATATTACAAGAGATTGGAATGTATGCTGATGAGCCAGATAGTATTGTTGCTGATAAATTCGATGAGTTAGCTTACCCTGACCAACCCATGGGCAGGTCAATTTTAGGTACGGCTGAAATTATAAAGTCTATATCAAGGGATGAAGTTGAGGGTTTTATGAAAGGATTCTATAACCCAAAAAAAATGGTGTTTTCTGTGTCAGGAAATTTTGAAGAGGATAAAATAATTAAACTTGTTGAGGAGAAATTCCAAAATCTCCCTCATGGCGACGACGATTATACTCCAAAATCTTCTTATGTTGGTGGAGAATACCGCCAAGAGAAAAATTTAGAACAGGTAAAGTTGTTACTAGGTTTTGAGGGTGTAGATATTCATTCAGACCTTTACTATGCAACAAGAGTTTATTCAACACTTCTTGGCTCTGGTATGTCTTCAAGATTATTTCAAGAAATTCGGGAAAAAAGAGGATTGGTTTATAGCATATATAGCAGTGGTGATTTCTTTTCTGACTCAGGTATTTTTTATGTCTATGCCGGCACAGGGCATAAGGAAGTTAAAGAATTAATACCTGTACTATGTGATCAATTAAATATTAATGCTAATACCTTTACTGAGGAGGAATTAACGAAGACTAAAGCTAAATTTAAAGTGGGAATTCTAAAAGGAGAGGAAAGTATCTCAACAAGATGTAGATCTAACGCTTCTAGTTATTTAATGCATAATAAGGTCAGATCTCCCGATGAATTTATTTCGAAGATTGACTCTGTGCAATTAGAGGACCTTGAAAAAGCAAGAAAAAAAATATTAGACTCAAATTTGACTTTGTCATCAATAGGTCCTATTGAAAACCTTGAAGCAGCTGAACTAGTTAAACGAAGACTCAGTTAAATTTTCTGCTGCTTTTCTAGCAAGAATATCAACTTGGTTATTAAATTCATCGACATTATGTGCCTTTACCCAACTCCAATTAATATTTTTACTAAGATTTAATTCGTCTAATCGTTCCCAAAGCTCTTTATTTTTTACAGGCTTTTTAGATGAAGTTTTCCAATTATTTTTTTTCCAATTAAATATCCAATTTGTGATGCCTTGCTTAACATAATTACTATCGGTATTAAGATTTATATCATTATGCTGATTAAGAAATTCTAACGCTTTGATTGCTGCCATTAGCTCCATTTGATTATTTGTTGCATTTCTCTCAAATCCAGCTCTATAAGAAATATCATTTTTGTTAATTATTAAAAACGCCCAACCCCCATTTCCAGGGTTTCCTAGACATGAGCCATCTGTGTATACCTTTATCAAAAGAAGTCCTGTAAATTATTTTTTTCATGAAATTTAAATATTTCAAAAAACTCTAAGGGATTTTTATGTTTAACGTCTCCTTCAAGATTAAAATTTAAATCATAAATTCTTGTTAAAAAAAAACGAATTGCACTTACTTTTAAGTAAAAATTAAAATTGCTTTTCTCTTCTGTTGTTAATTCGATACTCTCTTTATAAGATTTTAAGAAACTCACATAATTTTCTTCAATAAATTTATTTTTTGAAAAAAACCAAGCATTCACAAAAGTAGCCAAATCATAAATGATTGTATCTGTACAGGAAAAAAAGAAATCTATAAATCCTGAAACCTGATTACCAACAAAAAATATGTTGTCTTTAAATAAATCTGCGTGAATGTTTATCTTTCTTAAATTTTGTGGAAAACTATCACTTAATGTATGAATGCTATTCAATATATATTTGTATTCACTAGAATTTAATTTTGTTTCGTTTTTAGAAAACTGACTTGTAATAAACTTCCATGTAGGTAATAGCATCATATTTTCTCTAAAAAGTTCAGAATGATCTCCAAATTGATGTAATTGAGCAATTGAATTTCCTAGTGATTTTAATTGCTCTAAATTAGGTTTCAAAACTGGCCTACCTTCAATAAAACTATAAATACAACAGGGTTTACCTTTTATTTTAAATAAGTTTTTATTATTCAAAGTCAAACTTAATGGACAAGAAATGCCATTATCATGAAATAATTTCATTAAATTATTAAAATAAGGTAAATCTTGTTCTTCAGTTCTTTTCTCAAATAGAGTAAAAATAAATTTTCTATTATCGCTTAATTTCACTAAATAATTGGTATTTTCAACTCCCTCTTTAATACCCTCAAATTCAATTATTTTTCCTAGAGGTTGAAATAATTCTTGAGCCTCAGAAAGAGATACTTCGGTATAAACTGCCATTTATAGTTAATTTTAGAGTTTAAATTGTGATAGATAAAGATACTTATTTAAAACAATGGTGGTTTAAAGTTGTTAGTTAATAGTTTTAAGATCAATAATACTTTTGTTTAATATTTTAGCCTTACTATCCTCAGATATTTCTGAAAAATAATTAATAATTAATTTGTTCAGCTCAATTGAAGCCTGATTTTTAATTGATTGGACAGCAGAGAGCTCTATTTGTTTAATTCTGTCCAGAGAGTTCTTTTCTTTTGATTGGATCGTTAAGGCGGTTTTATCAATTATATTTTTTGAGATAACTTTAGACTGGGACTTAGCATTGTTTATGATCTCATCAATTTTGTTAGTTAGATCTTTAGTTTGTTTTTCTGCCTCTTTTAACTTTATTTCTGCTTCAGAAAAGGATTTAAGAGATTTATCAATATTTTCTTTTATTTCATTTATTTTTGAGTCTAGACCACCAATCATCATACTTTTGAAAGGTTTAATCATTAGAATAATAAATGTAATAAATGAAATTAATAACCAGAACTTAGGATCTTGAAATAAATAGCCCATTAAAGATTGATATTACCCTTTTCTATGTTAGTTACTTTTGACAAAAAATTAGTTGCTGAGTCTTTAAGTTGATCGTTTAGTTCAGATATCGCAGTATCCTTTTCTTTCGCAACTCTTTCCTCAGTTTGTTTGATTTCATGTTGGATCTTTTCTTCCGTAGCTTTGATTAAGTCTTCACTTTCTTTTAAAGCTTTATCTTTGGCATCATTAATAATTTTTGATGCTTGGTTCTTAGCCTCAGTAAGTTTAGCTTCGTAGTTTTCAATTATTGACTCAGCTTTTTTGATTAATTCATCTTGTTTTGAGATATGTGATTTTACAAAATCATCTCTTTGATTCAAAAAAGCTCTAATTTTAGGAAGTGTTATGTATGTCAATACTGAAAACAGTATTACAAAAAAAACACCCAGCCAAAAAAGCTGAGATATAAAAAACTCTACTTGCTCTAATTGAGGCATCCGTTAGTCAGTCCCTGTTAAGAAAACAGAATTACTAATGCTATGACCAATGCAAATAAAGCAATAGCTTCAACTAGGGCAAAACCTAACATTGTCATGGTAAAAACTTCGTTTCTTGCAGCTGGATTTCTTCCAACAGCAGTAATAAAAGCAGCAAAAACATTGCCAATACCAATTCCAGCACCGATCACGCCGATCACTGCTAGACCTGCACCCAAGTATTTTAGTCCTTCAACTAGTTCCATATTTACCTCCTTATGTTCATCTAGTGTAAGTGTAAAGCGTCGTTAATATACAAACATGTTAATATTGCAAAAACATATGCTTGCAAAAATGCAATTAATATTTCTAAACCTGTTAAAGCTATTATGAATACTAATGGCAAAATTCCAAAAAAACCTAGTGCAGATACAAACCCTGCAAAAACTTTAAGTAAAGTATGACCAGCAAGCATGTTAGCAAAAAGTCTAACAGATAAGCTTATCGGTCTGGAGAGATAAGATATAATTTCAATTGGTATCAATAAAGGAAGCATATATACGGGCAAGCCAGGGATAACAAAAAAGCTAAAAAATTTTACGCCATGTTTTACAAATCCTAAAACTGTAACAAAGATAAACACACCCATTGCAAGAGCTAAAGTTACTATGATATGGCTAGTAAAAGTAAAGCTGTAAGGAATCATACCAAAAAGATTTCCAAATAAAATAAACATGAACAAAGTAAAAACTAAAGGAAAGTATTTTTTGCCCTCTTTGCCTACAGTGTCTGCTAATAAACTATTTATAAAATTAAAACCAAGCTCAGCAGCAACTTGCATTCTGGTCGGGTAAAGGTCACTTACAGAGTTTGTTTTTTTTGCTTTTAAAAAAGGCACTGTAAAAAAAATTAAAATAAACGCTGTTGTAATAGTCATCCATAGAGCAGAATTAGTAAAAGAGATATCAAAACCTAGAAAGTTAATGTCAACAATGGGTTGTATTTCAAACTGTTTTAGAGGACTCTCACCCTTAGCCATGAAGTAATAAAACAGATTTATTTAGAGTTTTCTATGCGACGTATAAGCCTGTAAATATTCAATAAACCTGCAAAAAAACCAAGTATTATCAACGTTATTAAACCAATAGGTTTGCTATCAAACATCTTATCAATCAACAATCCAATAACAACAGAAACAATTAAAGCGCCTAATAATTCAGTTGAGATTCTATAAGCAAAGCTAAGACCTTGCATACTTGGCTTTTTACTATCATTTTCTTCATCGTTTGCCATTATTCAGCGTACTTTACGGCTTCTTCTAATTCAACAGAGACTATTTGAGAAATTCCCTCCTCGGGCATTGTAACACCATAGAGTCTGTCTACTCTAGACATTGTCATTCGATTATGAGTAACAATAATAAATTTGGTTTGAACTTTTTCTGAAATTTCTTCAACCATACTACAAAATCTATCCACATTATTGTCATCTAGAGGAGCATCAACCTCATCCAATATACAAAAAGGTGAAGGGTTCGCTATAAATACGGCAAATAATAATGAAATTGCAGTTAAAGCCTGCTCACCTCCAGATAATAAAGTTATATTTTGCATTTTCTTACCTGGAGGACTGGCAAATATCTCCAAACCAGAGTTTAAAGGATCTTCATCATTTTGGATAAGTTTTAGATATGCTTTACCTCCACCGAATAATTTAGTGAATAGTCTCTCAAAATTTTCATTAACAATTTTAAAAGCTTCTTTTAGTCTCAATACACCTTCTTTATTAATTTTATTAATTGCCTCATGTAACTTTTCTATAGATTCTTGAATTTCATTTTTATCTTTAATTGTTTCATCAACTTTTTCTCTTAATTTTACATATTCATCTTCAGCAAGTAAGTTTACAGCACCAATTCTCTCCCTTTCAGCGTTTAATCTTAATACTCTTTTCTCTGCTGTCTCTAAATCTTCATCTCTTTTGAATTTATCTACCTCATTTTCTAAATTTAATAAATCAACATTAATTTTTTCTCTACATGATTGAGCGAGTTGAGTTAAATTATTTGAATAATTTGAAATTTCTGACTCCTTTCGTATTAACTCCTCCTTTACAACAGAGTAATTTTGTTCTTTATTTCTCAACTCTTTCGAGAGGCTTTCTAAAAGATTTTCTTGCTCTTGTAATTTATTGTCAAAAAGTTTTTTTTCGTCATCTAGTTGCTTAATTTTATTAAGTAAAAATTGTCTTTTGCTATCAATATCTCCTGGATTGTTTTCAGAAATTTCTAATTCTTCTTTAGCAGTTTTTATTCTTTGATTTAAGTCCTCAGTTTTTTGAACAGTGACCTCTAAAATTCTTTCCCACTCAAGCACTTGCTTTTTAAGATCGTTTAGCCTCTTTTCTTTTAATTCTGACAGTATTGTTGAGATATTAGCCTCATAACTACTGGAAATAAAAAGTCCATCCCAACGCCACAAATTACCCTCTAGATCGACTATAGCTTGTCCAATATTTATTTTTGTATGATTTTCTAACCCTTCTTTTTTTGAAGACACAATGGCAACATTATTAAGCTTATTCATTACTTGGTTTGGAGCTTTAATAACTTTAGAAGCTGGTTCACAATGAAAACTGAACTCTTTATTGGCCTGCTCACCTGAGTGCTCTCTCCAAAAATAAATATCATCAGGTTCCAATGATGCTAAAAGTTCTTTACCAAAAATAGCAGCCACTGCATTTTCGTATTTTTTATCAAAGGAAATATTGTTTAATAAACTTCTATCTGATTGATTGACGTTACTGTCTCGATTTTCAGCTTCAAATTCTTTAGAGGATAAATCTTCAATATCTTTCCTAATAGTTTTGATTTTACTGGTTGTTTCTTCAAATTGTGTTTGCTCAATTAGTAAGTCTTGATTAAGTTGTTTTACACGATGCTCGAGGTTTATTTTGTGCTCTTCAAAACGTAATTCTTCCTGTTTAAGATTTTCTACAGTCATATTCAACCTATCAAGTTCACTATTCAATGAGTATGATTTCTCTCTCATTGGTGGAATTTTAACTTTTAAATCTTCATAAGCTTGATCTTGAATTGACACATCACCCTGGAAATCAGCGAGTTTTACTTTTATTTTATCTTTTTCTTCATTAAGTTTCTCAAGAATAAGTTGAAGTTCATTTCTTTTTACAAAAAATACTGACGCTTCCGCATTCTTGATTAAAGTTGATATATTTCTAAATCTTTCAGCTTCTTTAGCTTGTTTTTTAAGAATAGCTAATTGTTCTTCGTATGTTTGAATAACATCCTCTACCCTCAATAGATTATTATTAGCACCTTTCAACCTCAACTCTGCATCATGTCTTCTGGACTGCAGACCAAGTATTCCCGCAGCTTCCTCTAAAACCATTTTTCTATCTTCTGGTTTCGCTTGGGTGATTGCTCCAATACGACCTTGACTAACTATCGAAGTTGATCTAGCTGATGTGGAGGCGTCGGCAAATAGCAATTGAATATCTTTCAATCTTACCTCTTTACCATTTATGAATGAATTCGTTCCTTCTCCTCTCCATATCTTTCTAGCAATTTCTAATTGTTTTGATTGAAATTTATTTTCTAAATCACTTCCATCAATATTTACAAACAAACCTACTTCAGCGATATTCCATGAGGGCCGATTATCAGTTCCATTGAAAATTAAATCATCAATCTCTTTGCCGCGAAGTTGTTTGGCAGAGACCTCCCCTAAACCAAACCTTATTGCTTCAACAATGTTTGATTTTCCGCAACCATTAGGACCAACTATACCAGTAAGACCATTTTTGATTTCAAAATCTGTTGGCTCTACAAAAGATTTAAAACCTTTAATTGAGAGTTTATCTAAAGATAACAAATTAATTATTCAATTTTTTATTTATTATTTTTATAAATTCTGATGCAGGTCGATTACCCTGAACTTTCTCACCATTAATTAAAAATGTTGGTGTGCTCTCAACACCAAAAATATTTTGAGCATCAACTTGAAGAGATAAAAGTTCATTATGAGAATTCTCATCTTTTAAGCAAGATTGTAACTCTTCATCCCCAAGACCATGTTGCAATCCATAGCTATTAAGTAATTCAATAATTTCTTCTCCAGAACTTGCTTTTGTCCAAACATCATAGTTTTCATAGACAGAGTCAACATAGCTAGAACGAATACTTTCATTGCAATTTGCTACAATTGTTGCGTAAAATGCAGCTTGGTTAAGTGGAAAATCAATTAAGTAGAAATTAATATTTTTATAAACGTCACTTTCTTTTAATTCTTGAAGAGTTTCATTATGAAAAGCAGCACAGTGCGAACAGCTAAAAGATGAAAATTCAATAATATCAACGGAATTTTCTTCATATGACTTAATTAGAGGTTTAATATTGTTGTCTTGTAAATATTGTTTGTACTCGTAATCTTTTGAAATTGCTGGGTTTACAAATAACGCCCCTACAACAAAGAATAGTCTAATTATTTTCATACAACTTTTTATTAATATTTTCAAAAATAGATCTTACTTCTTTGTCTTTTATACCATTAAAATTTTGATTATTAAGAGTTTTTCCTTCTTGTTTCATTGATAAATTTGAAATATTTCTATTTTCTAAATTTCTATCATAAAGATCTTGAAAAAATAGGATTTTATTTACTTTTACACCAGTCACTTCCTCAATTTTTATGACTATTTCATTTGTCTTTGAATGCATTTCGAAAGATTTTTCAGGGCTTACACTTAATTCAAAAATTACAGATTCTGTTTTATTGTTTATTATAGTTTTCTTTAACTGAACAAATTTATTGTTTTGACCAAAAATATACTCCCAGTTTTTTAAAATAAGAGTATTTATTTTTAGCTTTTTTTTATTTACCTTATTAACCAGATGAAAGGCAATATCATTGAGTTTGGAGAATTTTTTCATAAAAACAAATTTATCCCTTTGATCCTACATTGGTTTAAAAAAAATCAAAGAAACTTATATTGGAGAAAGAATAGAAGTTTATATTTAACTTATTTATCAGAAATTATGCTACAACAAACTACTGTTAAAACAGTAGAAAATAAAATATCAGAAATAATTAATATTTTTCCAAGTTTTAATTCCTTTAAGACTAAAAAATTAGAACATTTATTAAAAGTTTGGTCCGGATTAGGTTATTACAACCGAGCAGAGAATTTATTTAAAGCGGTAACAATTATTAACAATATCTATCATGGCGAATTGCCAGATAACAGAAATAGTCTTATTTCGTTGCCAGGTGTTGGGAAATATACCTCAAGCGCGATATTAGCCATTGGCCATAATAAAAAATCATTTCCAGTAGATGTAAATGTAAAAAGATTAATACAGAGATTATCTGGTTTAAAACTCAAAGATGATGAGGTTGAAAATATACTAAATTCGGCTTGTAAAAAAAAGATTTCCTATAGAAGTTTAGCTGAGTCAATGATGGATTTTAGTTCAATTATTTGTAAAAAAAATAACCCAAATTGTTCTAAATGTATATTTTCTAGCTTTTGTAAATCAGCTTTCAAATCATTTGAAAATAATAAAAATATAAAAAGGAATAATAAGCAAATAGATTTCTATTTAATAAATTCCCCTTTACATATTTGTTTTATAAAGAAACCAAAATTTCAATATTACAAAAATTTTATTCATTTACCCTCTAATTTAGATGAAGAATTTATTGCAAGTTTAAAACTAAAAAATAAAGAAAAAATAAAAAGTTTTAAATTTGTAATTACAAACAATCTTTTTCAAATAAATGTTTATAAATTTAATCTTAAAAAATTTAATATTAATAATTCAGTTTGGATTGAAAAGTCAAAAACTAAACAGCTTGCTTTACCAACATTGTTTAAAAGGATACTAAATTAGTTCCTCATCTTCTTTCTAATTTCATTGATACATACTAAATTCTTTTTTTTATCTTCATAATGCCAATAATCCCATCCATTGAAACTCGATGTCTTATTTACTTTTGCAGCAATTTTATGAATTGATCCTCTCTCATTTCTATATGAAATACTCCCATCTGATAAAATTGTAGCTTTATAGCTTTTCTTATTGTTATAGAGTTTAGCACCTGGTTTTAAATGTCCATTGTCAATTAAACTTGCAAAGGGTATTTTTTGTGTTGGTTTATCTTTTTCATTAATCTCTAATAAATTATTTTTTAAAGATTTAATTTTTTTTAATCTTTTAATAGCTAAATTAAAATAAGTCTCATCTTTTTCAAAACCTATGTAATTTCTACCCAAATATTTTGCTTCAGCACAGAAACTTGCTGTGCCTGCAAAAGGTTCTAGTACTAGATCTCCTTGTATCGATGACTGAATAATAATTTTTTTCATCAAAGCTAATGGTTTTTGAGTTGGGTGAGCTGTTTGTTTTTTATTGTTTTTAAGCCTTTCTTTACCTGAACAAATTGGAAAGTTCCAAATACTTCTTTCTTGTCTGTCTTCATTTGCAACCTTTAAAGTATGATAATTAAATTGATACTTAGATTTAGGTTTTTTTGAACACCAAATAAGAGTTTCATGTGCATTAGTAAGTCTTGTTGCCCTAAAATTAGGTAATGGGTTAGATTTGGCCCAAATCACATCATTTAAAATCCAAAAGTTTAAATCTTGGAGAATTTTTCCAATTCTAAAAATATTGTGATATGAACCAATAATCCATAACCCCCCATCAGGTTTAAGTACTCTTTTACACTCAGTTAAATAAGAAAAGGTAAAATCATCATAACTCGAGTAACTATCAAATTTGTCCCAATCCTGATTGACTCCATTGACAATGGAATGATTTGGTCTAGTTAAGACTTTGTTTAATTGTAAATTATAAGGAGGGTCTAAGAAAACTAAATCAATTGTCTGATCTTCAATCTTAGCCAATAGATCAAGACAATCACCTAAATATAGGTTATTTGATTTCAACACATATGAATCATAATATTTATAAAGAATCTTGTGTAAAAAAAACTTACTCTACTGTTGATAACTAAGTAGATAACTTTTTGATAAGATTACTTATAGGTTGATAAGTGGTCCTGTGATATTTGCTGACCCCATGTGTATAAATAGCGCTTAAGTGAGACTTTGTACCGTACCCAGCATTTTTATTCCATTGATAATTACCATCTAATGAGTGGAGCTTCAAAAGTAATTTGTCTCTGAAGACTTTTGCTATAATTGAAGCTGCTGACACCTGATTAATTTTATCATCTGCTTTAATTAAAGACTTCACCTTATAACCTTTCATTTCGCTTGGAATAAATTTTCCATCTATGATGATTGTATCTGATTTTTTAGACAACAAAATTATCGATTGTTTCATGCTTTGCAAAACTACATTGTGAATATTAAACCTTTCAATAAATTTTTTTTTTCCAAAAATAATTTGATAATTATATTCGAAACCTTTATTTGATCTGAAATATTCATATATTTCCTCTCTTTTTTTTTTATTTATTTTTTTTGAGTCAGAGACACTAAATGGAAGTTTATCAAATAAGGAATTTTGTGATCTAAAAGCACAAATTATTGTACTTCCAACAAGAGATCCTCTGCCAACCTCGTCGACTCCAACAATATATTCACTCATCAAGTCTAGGTATTAGTTCAATAAAATTACACGGCTTGTGTCTTATGTCTAATTGATGAAAAAGAATATCATTCCAAGCATCTCTGACAGCAGAAGTAGATCCAGGTAAACAAAAGATGTAAGTTTGATTTAATAAAAATGCACTTGCTCGAGATTGTATAGTTGAGGTTCCAATTTTTTTATAGCTTAATTGTCTAAACAATTCACCAAATCCCGGAATTTCAACTTGAGATATTTTTTTTAAGGCATCAATGGTATTATCTCTTCCCGTCAGACCAGTCCCACCTGAAGTAATTATTACATCGTGTTCGATAGATGCTGTTAATTTTTGAATAATAGGAATAAAGAGTTTAGGTTCATCTTCAATAATCTGATAATGGGAGACAGAATGTCCTTTTTTTTGTATCAGTTCTTTTAATGTATTACCTGATTTATCATCACTTTCTTTTCTTGTATCCGACAAAGTGATTACGGCAATATTTATTTGTTTAAATGTTATTTTTTCATCAATCATTAATCAAGATAGTATTAGTGGCTATAAGTTCATCAGCATAATTGAATGAATTATGATTTATTAATTCATAAATAACAAGATTAGTTAGGACTCTCTCAACAAACATTCGTGTTTCTCTTGAAGGTATAGACTCAATTAAAAGAAAACTATCATCGTTAAATGTAGTTTTCTTCATCCATTTTGAGAGATTTCCTGGCCCTGCATTATATGAGATTAAAGCCTTTAATAAATCTCCATTAATATAATTAATAGATAATAAATTTTGAAGGTAAAGGCTACCTGTCTCAACATTAATTTCAGGATCATATAATATTCTCGGATTAGACTTAAATTTATGTTTTTTATTTACCATACGAGCCGTTGATGGAAGAATTTGCATCAATCCATATGCACTTTTACCACTTTTTGCGAAAGCACTAAACTGCGACTCTTGTCTAATCAAGCTAATAATAATAGTTGGGTCAATACTGTTGAAATTGTAATCTTGAATCCATTTTGGATTTGGATATAAAAAATCTATCGGGGCATCCTCTTTAAACAAGTATTTTGCTGTTTTAATTTGCAAGGAAGTGAGATCATTTTTAATAGAAAAATTTAGTATGAGTCTTTTAAATCTATCATTTGTAATGTTTTGAAGTCTATTTAATTCTATCTCTGCAATTGGAAGTTCATCGATTTCAATTAATGCCTGAATTCTCTCACCTAATTTGGTATCTAAAAATGACTCAAGATCTGAGCTCATTAATGAGGTATTAAATTCAAAGTCTTGAATGGTTTTATCTAAAATTCTACAAGATAAAA